>CAMDZW010000021.1 GCA_945911015.1 uncultured Propionibacteriaceae bacterium | reverse complement strand
TTGTTCGTGCTGCTCACCCGGTTCATGTTCCGCAAGGAGTTCGAACACAATCCCGACCGGGTCGCCGATGTGATGGCGCTGCAGGAGAAGCGGGCCATCACCGACACCACCCTGCTGATCAAGAGCTTGGTCGTGCTCACCCTGGTGATCGTGGGCTTCACCCTGCACAGCCTGCTGCATGTCGAACCGTCGATCGTGGCACTGATCGGTGCACTGGCGATGGTGCTGGTCACCAAGATCGACATCCACGAGGTCGTGGCCGAGGTCGAATGGCCGACGCTGGTCTTCTTCGCCGGCCTGTTCATCATGGTCGGCGGCCTGGTCAACACCGGCGTCATCGAAATCATCGGCCGGTGGGCCATCGAGACCGTCGGGCACGACTACTTCGCGGCCGCAACGACCCTGCTCTTCGGCTCGGCCGCGCTCGGTGCCTTCTTCGACAACATCCCGTACGCGGCCACGATGGCCCCCATCGTGGATGTGCTGGTCAACGAGGGAGCCGACCCGCGCAGTGGTGACTTCTTGTGGTGGGCCTTCGCCCTGGGGGCCGACTTCGGTGGCAACGGCACGGCGGTCGCGGCCAGTGCCAATGTCGTGGGGATCGGACTGGCAGCCCGCGGTGGGCACAAGATCACCTTCTGGCACTTCACCCGCTACGGCATCATCACCACGGTCTTCAGCACCGTGATCGCGTGGTTCTACGTGTGGATCCGCTACTTCGTGCTGATGGTCTGACGGCCCTGCGCTGGCAATGCGTCAGTGGGTGATCTGCCACTCACTGGCTGCCTGTTGCTGCTTCCAGTAGCTGGCGAATCGGCCGTCGGCGGCGAGCAGATCGGGGATTGTGCCGTCCTCGACGATGCGTCCCTGGTCGATGAAGACGACCCGGTCGGCAGCACTGATGCTGCTCAACCGGTGCGCCACGATCACCCGAGTGCGGCGAACGGGGTCGTCGCTCAGCGCTCGGGCGACGGCGGTCTCGTTCTCGGTGTCGAGTGCGCTGGTCGCTTCGTCGACGAGCAGGACTGGCGCGGGCTTGAGCAGCGCCCGGGCGATCGACACCCGCTGACGCTCACCACCGGACAGGGCGACCCCGCCCTCGCCGACCCGGGAATGCCAGCCATCGGGCAAGCGGTCGATGAGTTCATCGACCCGGGCCAGTGCGGCCACCCGGGCGATATCCTCGTCGGTCGCCTCGGGCGAACCGGTGCGGACATTGTCGGCGATGCTGCCGTCGAAGAGATAGGGCTCCTGGAAGACGACGCTGACCAGGTCCCGCAGCGATTCCTCGGTCAGCGCATCCAACCGGTGACCGTCGACCACGATCTGACCATGGGTCGGGGCGTGGAGCCCTGCGATCAACTGCAGCACCGTGGACTTGCCCGAACCGGACGGGCCGACGATCGCGGTGGTCGAACCGGCCGCCAGTTCCAGCTCGAAGTCGTCCAGCACGGCCGGGCCCTCACCGTAGGCGAACCCAACCTGCTCGAACCGGATCGTCGGGGCGGCCATGACGGGTCGCTCGCTCCCGCGCGGTGTGGTCGGGGCGGCCAGGACCGCGCTCAGGTCGCGCAGTGCGGTGCGGGCGCTGTCAATGACGCCGGCCAGCTCGGCCAAGGCGCCGTAGGGCTCAAGATAACGGGCGATGACCACGATCATCGCGACTGCTTCGGGGGCGCTGAGTGTGCCGGTGACGCCGAGCACGACGGTGGTGCCGGCCAACAGCACCAGAACGAGCTGGGTGACCAGGCTGAACACGAGTTGCCCAGGGATCTGCATGGCCACCAGCCGCAGGCTCGCCCCGTGCTGGCGAGCCAGGGCCGCACCGGCGAGCCCCCGCTCACCATCGGCCCGCCGGGAGGCACGCAGCACTTGCTGGGTACGGGCAAACTCCACCAGCCGCTCGGTGAGGTCAACATTGGCTGCCGCAGTTGCCCGGTCAGCACCTCGACTCAGACGAGCAGCTCCGAAGAAGGCGCCCAGCAACAGCGGAACCCCCACCAGTGCTGCGACACCGAGCGGCCAGCTGATGGGCAGCAGCGCCAGCCCGATCCCGATCGGCAGCCCGACCCCGGTGAGCAGCGGGGTGATCAGATAGCCGATGAGACGGACCAGTTCCGGCCCGGTCGCCGCGATGGCATGTCGGGTGGTGGCCGTGTTCCCCGCGGTGAACCAGTCGAGTCTGATCTCATTGATCCGGTCCGCGATCTGCGACTCGGTGTGTGTCAGCAGTGCGAAGCCGATGTCGAAGCCCATCGTGGAGATGACGGTGTCCAGCACCCAGCCGAGCGCCGTGGCTGCGGCAAGTGCGCCGAGCCAGGGCCAGGCGGATGCCGGATCGGGGCCGAAGAGTGCAGCCACCAGGGAGATCAGCAGCACGGTGCCGATCGAGCGGACGATCACGCTGAGGACGGTCAGCAGCAGATGGAGCCGCATCCGCGGCCGCTGGTTGGCCGGCAAGAGGGCAATGACGGCGCGGATCACAGTGCGACCCCCTCGGTCCCGACCGACAGCGGATCGGCCGTGCTCGTCCCCGATCCGGCCTCCCACAACTGCCGATAGCGCTGTGAGCATTGGAGAAGTTCGTCATGGGTGCCACGGTCGCAGACTGTGCCGTGGTCGAGGACCACGATCTGCTCGGCGTGGGTGATGGTGTGGAGGCGATGCGCGATCACCAGCACGGTCCGGCCCGCGGTGAGCCGGCTGATGGCCTGTTGGACCAGATGCTCCGACTCGGGATCGGCCAGCGCTGTCGCCTCGTCGAGCACCAGGATCGGGGTGTCGGCAAGCAGCGTCCGCGCGATTGACAGGCGCTGCTTCTCGCCGCCGGACAGGGCGGCATCGGGGCCGAGCATCGTGGTGTATCCCTGCGGCAGTTGGACAATCCGGTCGTGGATCTGTGCGGCGCGGGCCGCAGCCTCGACCTGGTCGTCGGTTGCGTCGGGAGCGGCAAGGGCGATGTTGTCCCGTACGGTGCCAGCCACCAGTTGGCTGTGCTGGAAGACGAAACCGACGGCTGAGTAGAGCTCGTCGGCGGTCATGTCGCGCACATCGCGACCGTCGATCCGGATGGCGCCGGTGTCGACGTCATGGAACCGTGCCACCAGTGCGGCCAGGGTCGACTTGCCCGAGCCCGAGGATCCCACCAGTGCGGTCACGGTGCCCGGGGTGAGCTGGAGCGAGACGTTGTCGATGACCGGGACACCGGGGCGGTAGGAGAACCCGACCTGGTCGAACTCGACGCCCACGGTGTTGCTCCGCGTCGGGACAGGGCCGGCCGAGAGCTCCGGCTCTTCGAGAGTGGTCTGGATCCGGCGGGCCGCGGTCATCCCGTCCCGCAGTCCTGCGAGCCCGTAGCCGATGCCGAGCAACCGGGAACCGAAAGTGGTGCCGAGCAGCAGGAAGGGCAACAGGTCGACCGGAGCCAGCGATCCGCTGATCACCATGGGCGTGCCGAGGCCCAGGATCAGCAACAAGAAGGTGGCCGGACGGGTCGCCAGGTCCATCAGCGTCTTCTTGCCGGTGAAGGGCCTCTGCCAGCCGTTGATGAAACTGGTGTAATCGTCGAGCTTGCGCGACAGCCGTGACCCGGCACCGCCACCGAAGACCCGGATCACCGGTTGTGCCTCGAGGTGGACACTCGCCTCGGTGGCCATCCATTCGGCCCAGCGCTGGGCCTGGACGGTCTGTGCGGCCGACTGCACCGCCATGACCCACATCGTGACGATGTAGATCAGCACCGGGATGAACAGGGCCAGCCCCAGACGCCAGTCGACGGCGAACAGGTAGACCAGGACCGCGATCGGCGCGACTGCTGCCGCGACCGCATCCGGCACCGCGTGGGTGACCAGGTAGTGCAGCTCGAGGGTGTCGTCCTGGACCTGTTTCTTGATCTGGCCGGCGCTGCGGTCGTTGAACCAGCCAAGCGGTAGACGGGCAAGCTTTCCCAGCAGTCGTTGCCGGGTCTCACGGGCAAAGCGTGCGTCGACGCGGTGCAGCCACACCATCATCGCGGTGGCCAGGACGGCTCCGACGCCGAGCAGGACGACGGCAGTGATGCCCAACGACCACAGGCCCCCGGTGCCGGCGAGCAGGCGGCGGGCCAGCTCGACCAGCAGTACGAACGGCGCAAGCTCGAGCAAGGTCACCAGTGCCTGCAGCACTCCTGCCACGATGAAGGTCGACTTCAAAGGTGCGAGGAGACGGCTGCCCGCATTGGCCTTCCACCGCTTTTGGGGTGGGGCCTGCTTCTGGGGTTGGGCCTGTTTCTGGGGTTGGGCCGGGGCGGCCGTCGTGGTGGTGTTCGGGGTGGGCGCTGGTGGCGTCGGGGCCGGCTTCTCCTGCGGGGTGGTCGTGGTGACCTCCTCGGTGCGGGAGGTGCCCATGGCGCGGCCCTCGACCCAGTAGGCCTGGGGATACATCTCGGACTTGGGGAATCCGAACTCGTCTCGCAGTCGTACCCGAAGGTGATTCAGCGAGGCGGATTCCGGGGTGACCCAGGCGTACCAGTTGGACCAGTCGCGGGCCTCGATCGCGGCAGCCAGTGAGGTGTCGTCGAGCCGTGGCACCCAGTGGACCTGCATCCGAGGGTGGTCGGCGAAGGGGATCTCGGGGTCGCACGGGTGGTGCTGCTCGAGGTAGACCTCGACCGGGACATCGGAGGGGAGCGCGTTGATCACCGAGCAGATCCCGGGCAGGGCTGCGGCATCACCGATCAGCAGATATCCCTCGGGCGGCTCGGGAGGAACAGTGAATTTGCTCGGACCGAGTGACATGACCGAGATCTGGTCGCCGGGTTCGGCGGCCGCCACCCACACCGAGGCGGGACCGGACGGTTCGTGGAGGACACAGTCGATCGCAAAGTCGCCGCTGGTGGGGTCGGCCTCGGTGATCGTGTAGGCGCGCTGGTGCTCGGTGGTCGGATCATCGACACCGGGAAACCAGAAGCGCAACCAGACCGCCGGTGCCAGCACAACGTCGTCGAGGAGGGTGTCGGAGTGGAAGCGGAGCCTGACGAAGTGGGGTGCAAGATACTCGACCTCACGTACCGTCGCGACATGGTCCTTGGTGAACGCGCGCATCAGCGCACCGTTGAAACCGCGGCGCGCCATCACTGGGTCCCGACAAGACAGGCCATCACCTGTCGAAGGTTAGCCTAACCTGTCTGTTCACCTCAAGGCAGGTTGGCGAAGACCGCGGTCGCCGGAGTGCCGGGCGGCGCAAACTCGACCAGGCCCCGTACGGCCGCAGCCATCGCCACCCGGGCGCGGGATTCAGCATTGAGCACCGGGATCCCGGTACGGGCTGCCGCCAGAGTGGCGTTGTGGCCGAGTGTCTCGACTGCTTCCTTGCGAGCCTCCACGAGGGAGTCGGCATGTGTTCGGCGCAGTTCGTCGGCGGCGGCGAGACCGATCACCAAGTTGGCCACCGAATTGACCAGCAGGAAGGCGGTGTCGGGCAGATGGCCGCGGTCGGTGAGTGCAGTGACCTGGGCGGCCAACAGGTCGCGACCCACCGGCCCGCGCGGGAACAGGGTCTGCAGGTAGTGCGCCATGCCAGGGCGGTCGATGCTGAACCGCCACAGGGTCATGGCGAAGCTGGTCAGGTGGGTGGTGACATCGGTGCCCGGGTCGTCGGGGGCGACAAACTCTCGGAGCAGGTCCTCGCCCACGGTCGCCTCCAACCCCCAACGGCCGTCCACGTGGCGGTAGAGGGCGGTGGCGGTGACATCGAGCCGTTGGGCGACCGCGTTGAGACTGAGACGGTCCAACCCCAACTCACGGCCGACCCGGATGATGTCGTCGATGTCGATCCGACGAGGGCGTCCGACCCGGTTCGCCGGGCGGTCGGGCACAGTCCTACTCATCACAGTCCTCCCGTCGGCTCGTTGGCTCCACGGGCGGGTCCAACCGATGCCGAGGTGTGATCGTAACTGGTCCGACCCCGGTGGTCGGCCCCGGAACGGAATTGTTGCCAAAGAGCGGCCCTGGGTGATCCACGTCGGTCTTCTCCGACCCAATCCTCTTCCCAAGGGGTGACCGGAGGCCGGTCGCGGCGTAGCGTAGCGACCATGACCCCGGAGCTGGAGCAATGGTTGCTGGATTCCGACCCCGCGCTGCGGTGGCAGGTCGAACGGGACCTTCTCGGCGCACCGGACGAGGTCTGGCAGAAGACTCGGGCGCGGGTCGCGAGTGAGGGATGGGCAGCCAAGGTGTTGGCCCAACAGGACCCGGACGGCCAGTGGGTCGGCGGCGCCTACTTCCCACCTCGCAACTTCGACGGCGACATCATCATGACCGAACACGGGCAACCATGGATCGCGACCACCTGGGCGCTGAAGGACCTGCGGGAGTGGGGACTCGACCCGAGTGTCCTCGCCGGCACCGCGGAGAAGCTCGCCGCCAACTCCCGCTGGGAGCATGAGGACCTGCCCTATTGGAGGGCGAGATCGATGTCTGCATCAATGCCTTCACGCTGGCCAACGGCGCGTCAACCGGATGGGACCTGGCTGCAGGGACATGCACTTCCGGGTGCGGTGTGGGTGGTGGAGGACGCGCCGACCGGCCAGGGGTCAAAATGGCTCACCCTGCAGGCACAGCGGGTCCTCGACTGGTGGGATGCCGGCACGTGAGGATCGAGCTGAAGGTCGCTGCTCCCAGCTCAGCTCACTCGATGAAGCCTTCCTGCTTCAACCACTCGAAGGCCACATCGGCAGGTTCGCGACCATCGACATCGACCTGCGCGTTGAGGCCCAGCATGACGTCGTTGGTGAGCTTCTCGGTGACCGGGGCCATCAGCTCAGCCAACTGCGGGTACTCGTCCAGCACTTCCTGGCGAACGACCAGTGCCGCGTTGTACTTGGGGAAGAACCCCAAGTCGTCCTCGAGGACGGTCAGGTCCAGCGAGACAATGCGGCCGTCAGTGGTGAAGACCTCGCCAAAGTTGCAGATGCCGTTGGCAGTGGCCTCATAGACCGCGCCGGTCTGATACGTCCGCAGATTGGCCTGCGGCACACCGTCGGGATCGTCGAGAGGAATGCCGTACCGCTCGAGCATCCCCGGCAGACCATCGGGCCGGTTGGTGAACTCGGACTCCACGCAGAAGGTGCGTTCCTCGATCGGGATGTCAGGCCACTGCGACATCTTGGTGATGCCGAACTTCTCCTGCACCTCCTGGGTGACCGCGAAGCTGTAGGTGTTGTCGAGCGGTGCTGGCGGCAACCAGACCAGACTGTTCTCGGCCAGGTCGGCATCGCGGACTGCCTCGTACTGCTTCTGTGTGTCGGGAATCGGCTCATCCTGGCCCATGTAGGTGATCCAGGCGGTGCCGGTGTACTCCCACATGATGTCGATCTGGCCCTCGAGATGGGCCTGACGAGCCGCAGCACTGCCGGGGATGTTGGTGAGGTCCTTCACCGAGGCGCCGGCGGACTGCATCATGATGATGGCCATCTTGCCGAGGATGATGTTCTCGTTGAAGTTCTTCGACCCGACCGAGACCGAGGCGCCGTCCATGCGGATGTCGGCGACCGGCCCGGCCAGGGTCCCGGTCGGCACGAACCCGCCAGCGGTGCCCAGCCCACAGGAGGACAACAGCAGCGCCAGTGAGGCGATGAGTATCGCCACCACCGGACGTCGGCGAGCATCTCCGGTACGAGCCATGGTTCAGATCCCCTTCGGGCGGGTCGCAATCTCCAACAGGCGACCCAACCATTCGATGAGTAGGGCGAGCAGGGCGATCAGCAAGGCACCGACCACCATCAGCGAGAAGCGGAACAGACTGATCCCGGTCTGCAGGATCACGCCCAGACCGCCGGCGTCGATGAAACAGGCCAGCGAGGCCGTACCAGCGATCAGCACCAGCGCGGTCCGCACCCCCGACATGATCACCGGGACCGCCAGGGGCAGCTCGATCCGCAGCAGGGTTGCCCCCGAGGTCATGCCAACACCGCGGGCGGCCTCGACCAGAGTCGGGTCGATGGCCTGGATGCCGACGATGGTGTTGCGCAACACCGGCAGCAGGCCGTACAGCACCAGGGCGACGATCGCCGTGGCCTTGCCCGAAATGGTCCAGCCGAATGGCGGCGCCGTGGCGAACCAGATGAACAACAACACCAACAGACCGACCGAGGGGGCGGCCTGACCGGCATTCGCGATGCCGACCACGACCGGGGCTGCCCGCTTCAGACGGCCTCGGGTCAAGGCGATTCCCAGAGGGACGGCGATGACCACGACCAGAACGGCCGAGACAGCGGTGAGGTAGATGTGTTCAAGGGTGCGGAGCTGGATCTCGCTCCAGCGCAACTGCTGTGCCTCGATCGAGTCGAGCTGCGCCGTCTGGCGCCAGATCACGAACCCGACGAAGGCCAGGACGACCATCAGCGGCGGGACGATCAGCATCGACCACATCTCGCGAGAGATGACCTTGCCGCTGCGTTTGCGTTCCGGCTCCGGGCCGTGGTCCGCAGTCCCGGTCGTGGGAGGTGCCTCCTCCACGGCGGTGTCAGACATTGGTCGACGCCTCCGGATCGTCGGCCCGGTCCGGTGTCGGATCATCAGCAGGATCGGCCGGGATGGCAGGTTCGGTCGAATTGTCCGGGGCAGCTTCGGGTGGGGAGTCGGGTGAGGTTCGCTCCGCCGCCAGCCGCTCCTGGGTACGCATGTGGTCCACGACCGCATCGAACCCCACCATGCCGAGGTACTGGTCCCGGTTGCCGGTGACGATCGCACTGGCGTGCGCCGAGGTCAACATGGTGTCGAGGGCATCGTTCAAGGTGGCCTCGTGGTCGAGTGTCACCAGGTCTTCACGGGGACGATCCTCGACCCGGGGCATCGCCGCCAACTGCCGCAGGGTCGGCCAGGCGACGGGACGATTCCTGTCGTCGAGGACGACGACCGCATCATCGCCGGCAGCCTTCGCTCGGGTCACGGCATCCTCCGCCGAATCGCCGACCTTGGCGGTGGTGGTGGTGGAGTACTCCAGGGAGTGCACCCGCGCCAATGACAACTGCTTGAGGGTAGCCCCCACACCGACGAAGTCGGCGACGAAGTCATCGGCCGGTGCGGCGAGGATGTTCTCCGGGGTGTCGTACTGGGCGATGGTCGCGCCCTCGCGCAGGATCAGGATCCGGTCACCGAGCTTGATCGCCTCATCAATGTCGTGGGTGACACACACGATCGTCTTGCGCAGCTCCCGTTGGATGTCGAGCATCTCGTCCTGCAACCGCTGCCGGGTGATCGGATCGACCGCACCGAAGGGCTCGTCCATCAGGATCACCGGCGGATCCGCAGCCAACCCACGGGCCACGCCGACGCGCTGCTGCTGGCCGCCGGAAAGCTCACGGGGGTAGCGATCGCGGTAGCGCTTCGGGTCCAGACCGACCAGATCGAGCAGCTCGTCGACCCGCTCTGCGGTCCGCTTGCGGTCCCAGCCGAGCAGTCCGGGCACGACGGCCACGTTGGCGGCGACGGTCATGTGAGGGAAGAGGCTGCCGCCCTGGATCACGTAGCCGATCGAGCGACGCAGCTGATCAGGGCTGGCGGTGCGGATGTCCTTGCCGTCGATGGTGATCGTGCCCGATGTTGGCTCGATGAGCCGGTTGATCATCTTCAACGAGGTCGTCTTGCCGCAGCCTGAGGGGCCGACGAACATCACGATCTCGCCGGCGGGGATCGTCAACGAGAGCCCACGCACCGCCGGATTGGGCTGGCCCGAGTACCTCTTGACGACCTGGTCGAGTTGGATCTCGGCACCGCTGATGGTTGTTGCGTCAGTCATGTCAGGACCGGATTCCCTTCGAGATGGTCAGTCGGCCAACGGCCAGCAGGATCAGATCGGCCAGCAGGGCGACGATGACGATGCCGATCGTGCCGACCAAGGCGGAGTGGACCGCATTTGCGCCGCCGACCTGCGCCAGGCCGGTGAAGATGTAGGTGCCCAGTCCCGGACCGAGCACATAGGCCGCGATCGCGGCGATCCCCATCGACATCTGCAGCGAGGTGCGGATCCCGGCGTGGATGACCGGCCAGGCCAAGGGAAGCTGGATCCGCAGCATCGACGACATCCTGCCCAGTCCCATGCCACGTGCGGACTCGAGCAGGGTGGCATCGACCTGGGCCAGGCCGACCACGGCATTGCGCAGGACCGGGAGGACGGCATAGAAGGCGACACAGATGAATGCGGTTGTGGTGCCGATCTGGGTCAGCGGGATCAACAGACCCACGAGCGCGAAGGAGGGGATGGTGAGCCCGATCGCCGAGACCGCATTGGCCACCGGCTCGAGCTTCGGCACGCTCACGACCACGATCGCCAACACAATGGCGATCAGCGTCGCGACGATGACCGCCTGGAACACCAAGTTCGCGTGCTGCAGGGCGTTGTAGAGGATCTGCTGCCATCGGTCACCGATGTAGGTCCACACTGTTCGACGTCGCTCCACGTCACGGAACACGCCGGGTGCGCGCCCCTGGGGTTCATCCTCGCGCCGGACGGCTGGCGGTCGTCGGCGCCCTTAGAGCCAACCACATCACGACACCCGATGGGTGTGATCAGCGCGGCGCGGAATGGCCGTCGAGCGGGGTGGTCCATGGAAAACCCTGCTCCACAGGGAGAATCTGCTGTTACCAAATCGTGATCTTTGTGTGGTGTTGTCAGCGTGGGTGGCCAGTGCTCAACGCCAGCTGCGACCCTTCGGCACGATCAGCGGGGTCTGTGAAATCGGATCGGGGATGATCAGGCACGGCATCTCGAAGACCTCCTCCACCAATGCTGCGGTGATCACCTCGTTGGGGTGGCCCTCGGCGACGATCGCCCCGTCCTTCATGGCAATGATGTGGTCGGCATAGCGGCAGGCGTGGTTGAGATCGTGCAGCACCGCCACCATCGTCTTGCCGGTCTCCCGGTTGAGTTCCCGGCAGAGCTCGAGCAGATCGATCTGGTGGGCGATGTCAAGATAGGTGGTCGGTTCGTCCAACAGGAGTAGGGGCGTCTGCTGGGCGAGTGCCATTGCCACCCAGACGCGCTGTCGTTGCCCACCGGAGAGTTCGTCGACCAGACGATGGGACAGTTCGGTGACCCGGGTCGCCTCCATCGCCTCGATCACGACACGCTCGTCCTCGCCCGACCACTGCTGCCACAGCCGCTGGTGGGGGTGCCGCCCACGGGCCACCAGATCCGCGACCGTGATGCCGTCAGGGGCGATCGAGGTCTGCGGCAGCAGGCCGAGTCGACGTGCCACTTCCTTGGCAGGATAGGAATGGATCGACTTCCCGTCGAGCGTGACCAGACCGTTGATCGGTTTGAGCAACCGGGCCAGGGACCGCAACAGGGTTGACTTCCCGCAGGCATTCGGGCCGACGATGACGGTGACCGCACCCTCAGGTATCGCGACATCGAGGTCCTGCACCACGACCCTGGTGTCGTAGCCGATGGTCACCCCGTGTGCGGTCAGACGTGGCTCAGGGGTGAAGGAGTCAAAGTCCAGTGCCGGCTCGACGACGGTCTCCATGTCAGTGCTCATTTCTTTGCCTCGGCAATCAACAACCAGATGAAGTAGGCGCCGCCCAGTGAGACGGTCACTGCGCCGACCGGCAGCGTGATCCCAGGGAGGGCGTGCTGGGCGATCCAATCACTCGCGGCCAGAAGTGTGGCGCCCATGAGTGCGGCCGGGATCAGGCCGGTGCCGGATGCTTTGGTGAGTCGCCGGGCCAGTTGGGGTGCGGCCAGGGCGACGAATCCGATCGGCCCGGCGACCGCGGTCACCGAAGCTGTCAGGGCCACGCCGACGACGGTCTGCACCAGACGTGAACCCTGCGTCCGGGTGCCCAAGGCTGATGCTGCATCATCGCCGAGCTCGAGCTGGCGTCCGGAGAAGTCACCGGCCAGCGCAATGAGTCCCAGGATCAGGCAGATGACCACGGCCGGCGTGGCCTGCGCCCAGCTGATGCCGCTCAACGATCCAGCGCCCCAGACCGCAGCGGCCATGGCGACCTCGAGATCGGCGCGCAGGATCAGCCAGGTGTTGAATGAGCCGAGCATGGCGCTGACCGCGATCCCGACGATGATCAGTCGGAAGCCCTGCATCCCTTTGCGGTAGGCCAGGACGTAGACGACGGCCGCGGTCACCAGACCGCCGACGAGTGCGCCGGCAGCCACGGTCAGGTAGCCGCCACCAATGATGATGATGGCGATCAGCGCGCCGGTGTAGGCGCCGGTGTTGAATCCGATGATGTCGGGACTGCCCAATGGGTTGCGGGTCAGGGACTGGAAGATGGCGCCGCTCATGCCGAGGGCACCACCCAGGATCAGGGCTATCAGGGCCCGGGGCAGACGCCATTCGAGCACGATCAGCTCGTACTTGTCGGTTCCCTGACCGACCAGGGTCGCAACCACATCCCGTACGGCAATGGGAAAGTCGCCAGTCGCAAGCGAGGCGATCAGCATGGCCATGCTGAGGGCCGCCAGGATGAGGCAGACCATGACCGTGCGCCGTTCGACGCGTCCCGAGTGGCGCGGGCCGCGGACCACGATCATCGGACGGCCCGTGTTCACTTGGGTCGGGTACGGGCGGGCTGGACCCGGACGGCTGGGGTACGGCTGGATCGGAGAGGGAGCCGGGTCGCCGGGTTCGGTGCCCTCGCGCTCGACGGTGCTGCTCACAGTCCACTCACCTTCTTGCGGCGGATCAGGGCGATCAGGACGGGAGCGCCGACGAATGCGGTCACGATCGAGACCTGGAGCTCACCCGGCGGGGCCACCACACGGCCGATCACATCGGCGGTGAGCAGGAGGACCGGTGAGGCGACAGCGGTGTAGGGGATGATCCAGCGCTGATCGGGTCCGACCATCCACCGCACCACGTGGGGCACCATCAGCCCGACGAAACCGATCGGGCCGGCCGCGGCGGTGGCAGCACCGGCGAGCAGGGTGACCGCGATGATCACCATGATCCGGGTCGCGAGGAGGTTGGTGCCCAGTGACTGGGCGAGGTCGTTGCCCAGAGCCATGGCGTTCAGACCGCGGGCTGCGATGAGGGCGATGATCAGCCCGACAGCGATGAATCCGACCACCACCAACGTCGTCTCCGATGGTCGTCCGGCCAAGGAACCCGCGCCCCAATAGCGCATCCGGTCGAAGACATCGGGGCGCAGCAGTGCGATCGACTGGGAGATCCCGCCGAGCACCGCACCGAGGGCGACGCCGGCGAGGGTGAGGCGTACCGGCGTTGCCCCGCCCCGGCCAGCCATACCGATTGCATAGACCGCAACGGTTGCCAGCAGTGCGCCGGCGAAGGCGAACCACAGGTAGCCCCAGATTGAGGTGATCCCAGTGACGGCGACCGCCACGGTGACCACGAAAGCGGCACCGGCGTTGACGCCGAGGATGCCCGGGTCGGCGAGGGGGTTGCGGGTCAGCGCCTGGATCAGCGCACCGGCCACGCCGAGCGCGATGCCGACCACGATGCCCAACAGGGTCCGGGGCAGGCGGAGCTCGCGGATGATGACATGATCGTCAAAATCGATGTTGTAGTGCCACAGCGACTGCCACACGATGTCGGGTGAGATCTGCTTGGCGCCGACGCCGAGGCTGAGTGCGATCACCACGGCCAGGGCGGCCAGACAACACAGCAGGCCGACCATGCGCAGCATCATCGTGCGGGCCAGTCCTCGCGGGCTGGCCGGCGGCCGAGGGGTGCCGACGTCCAGATCCGTGGGTGGTGAGGTCGTGACGGTCACCCTCAAAGGCTAGGCATACCTAATCCATCGCGCAAATGCATCCTGATCTGTCCCACATTCTCGTTCGGGTGGTCGGTCAGGGTGCGATCGGGTGCTGTGCGTGGGACGGCAGCGATCTGTGCCCTACGGTGTGTGCCCATGATGACCTTGACCCTGACCGATGTGGCCCCATGAGTGAAGTGACCTGGGGGTGTCAGCGATGACCTGGGGGTTGGCCCTTGATCTGTTGGGGACCTTCTTCTTTGCGCTGTCGGGAAGTCTGCTCGCGGTCAAGCGTGGTTTCGACATCGTGGCCTCGCTGTTGCTGGGATCGCTGACCGGCCTGGGGGGAGGGGTCCTGCGTGACCTGATCATCGGACGGACACCGGCTGCCTTCGACGAGCCGATCCATCTGCTCCCGCCGGTGATCGCGATGATCGTGATGTTCTACCTGTCGGGCCACGTCCAGCGGTACTGGAAGACGATCCTGATGTTCGATGCGGTCGGCCTGGCCGTCTTCTGCACGACCGGTTCGGTGATTGCGCTCGACTTCGGCATGAATCCCCCAGCGGCATTGTTGCTCGGCGTGACGACGGCCGTCGGGGGTGGTCTGATGCGTGATGTCGTGGCCAATCACGATCCACAGTTGTTCAACCCTCGCGACCTGTACGCGGTGCCGGCCTTTGCTGGCGCCGGGATGATCGTGTTGCTGTGGCAGCTGGGGTGGGAGGGGCCGATCGCCCTCTACTCGGTGACCGTGGCCGTGCTGGTGTTCCGCCTGTTGTCCCTGCAGTTCAAGTGGCGGGTGCCGAATGCGCACCTCGATCGGGCGCGCCGGCGCGGCACGGACTGAGTCCGCCCCGGTCCGGGTGTCTGTGTGGTGGGTGCTCGACAGCGTGCGTCCCGCGGATGGTAAGCGCTTCCCAGGCAGCGAGAAACCGGTACCCTGGCCCTGTGTGATGTGGTGGTGGCGCGGTAGTGTGCCACGTGCATCGTCGAAGTGAGAGAGGGAACGTCATGGCTGCCAACACCCCGGTTGACCCGACCAGCACCCCGGCCTGGGGGCGTCTGGCCGCACTGTTCGAAGCAATCGACCCCGACCTGCGCGAGTGGTTTGCGGCCGACCCCGAGCGAGCTGCCCGATTCACCCGGACCGCAGGAGATCTCCACGTCGACCTGTCGAAGAACCTGGTCACCACTGATGTCCTCGATGCACTGCTGCAACTGGCCGACGAATGCGGAGTGGCTGAGCGCCGTGACGCCATGCTGTCCGGCGAGCACATCAACGTCACCGAGGACCGGGCCGTCCTCCACACGGCCCTGCGTCGCCCGGCCGAGGACCAGCTCATGGTCGACGGCCAGGATGTGGTCGCCGATGTCCACGCCGAACTCGCCAAGGTCTATGCCTTTGCCCGTGCGGTCCGTTCGGGGGAGTGGACCGGTGTCACCGGCAAGCCGATCCGCACCATCGTCAACATCGGCATCGGCGGCAGCGACCTCGGCCCGGTCATGGTCTACGAAGCGCTCAAGCCGTACGTGCGTGACGGTCTCGAATGCCGCTTCATCTCCAACATTGACCCGACCGACTCGTACGCCAAGACTGCCGACCTCGATCCCGAGACCACGCTGTTCATCGTGGCCTCGAAGACCTTCACCACGGTCGAGACCATCACCAATGCCAAGCTCTGCCGGACCTGGCTGCTCGAGGGTCTGCGCGCGGCCGGTGCGATCGGGGACGACGCCGCTGAAGCGGTCACCCAACACTTCGTGGCCGTGTCCACAGCACTCGACAAGGTCGCCGACTTCGGCATCGACCCCGCGAACGCATTCGGGTTCTGGGACTGGGTCGGCGGGCGGTACTCAGTCGACTCGGCCATCGGCACCTCCGTGTGCGTTGCCATCGGTCCGGAGGCCTTCGCCGACTTCCTGGCCGGATTCCATGCCATCGACACCCACTTCGCCACTGCGGAGCCGAAGGACAATGTCCCTTTGCTGATGGGGCTGTTGAACATCTGGTACGTCAACTTCTTCGGATCCGAGACACACGCGGTCCTACCCTATGCGCAGTACCTGCACCGCTTCCCGGCCTACCTGCAGCAGCTGACCATGGAGTCCAACGGCAAGGGGGTTCGCTACGACGGCAGTGAAGTCACCTGTGACACCGGTGAGGTCTTCTGGGGCGAGCCGGGGACCAATGGCCAGCACGCCTTCTACCAACTGATCCATCAGGGCACCCGGCTCATCCCGGCCGACTTCATCGCCATGGCCAATCCATCGCATCCGCTCACCGAGGGCGACACCGATGTGCACGAGCTCTTCCTGGCGAACTTCTTCGCCCAGACGAAGGCGCTGGCCTTTGGCAAGACCGAGGACGAGGTGCGCGCCGAAGGGACTGCCGAGGCGGTTGTCACCGCACGGGAGTTCACCGGCAACCGACCGTCGACCTCGATCATGGCTCCTGCGTTGACCCCGTCGGTGCTGGGCCAGCTGATCGCGCTGTACGAACACATCACCTTTGTCCAAGGCGCAATCTGGGGTATCGACTCCTTCGACCAGTGGGGTGTCGAGCTTGGCAAACAACTCGCCACCGGGCTGGCGCCAGCGGTCGCCGGGGACGCCGAAGCCCTTGCCGCAGAGGACTCCTCGACCGCTTCGTTGATCAATTACTACCGGACCCAACGGTACTGAAGAGGTCGAATTGCGTGCCGATCGTGGCCATCCATGGCAAAGTGGATAGTTGCGAAAGGTCGGTGATGCTTCATGCTCATCTTCGAAACAGAGACCTGGCTCAGGCAGCTCGAACACCTGCCGGAGCTCGGAATCGCCCTGGTGTTGTCGCTGCTGATCGGACTCGAACGGCAGTTCCGGGGCAAGGAGGCCGGTGTACGGACCCACGCGTTGGTGGGTCTGGGTGCCGCCCTGTTCATGGTCGTGTCCAAGTTCGGATTCATGGACCTGATCGCCGTGAACAACATCAGCATTGACCCGAGCCGTGTCGCGGCCCAGATTGTTTCCGGCATCGGATTCCTCGGTGCCGGCATCATCGTCTTCCGCGCCGACGCAGTCCGAGGGCTCACCACCGCAGCTGCGGTGTGGTTGACCGCGGCGATCGGCATGGCCAGCGGGGCCGGGCTCTTCCTCGTGGCCGGGGTGGCGACAGTGGGTCACTTCATCGTCGTCCTGGTCGGACCGCTGCTGAGGAAGATGGATCGTCGCTCCGCGGCCGAGCTGGAGGTCGAGTACCTCGACGGCCAGGGTCTGCTGCGCGACATCGTCGCCGAGATCACGCGCGGCAACTGGAACATCTCCGGGATCCGCACCTCCGAAGAGGCCGAGCCCGGCTATGTCGACGTGTCGATCTCAGCCCAAGGAGTCGGGGCTGCCGACGAACTGGTGAGAGTGCTGTCCGAACTCGATGGGGTCAGAACTGTGGACGTACGGGTCAGCGGTCGCTCCCGACGGCGTCGTCCAGGCTCGAGTCGTACGGGTCCTGGGTCGGCGTCCGTTTCGAGATGACGTCCCAGACAGCCTTCCAGTTGGCTGCACCTTCCCGGATCACGCCCCTGCGCCAGGTCTGAGGAAAGTCGCGTGCCGTGCGGTCACCCACACCCTGGGTCTCCAGCCCGACCGCCCGACAGACCGCGACGACACGGGGGACGTGGTAGTCCTGCGACACCACGATCAGGTGGGTCACGCCGTACACGTCCCTGGCCCGCACACAGGAGTCGTAGGTGTCCAGGCCGGCCGGGTCGCGCACAATCTTGTCCGCCGGGATTCCCTTGCCGACAAGGTAGTTCTTCATCACTGTCGGCTCGTCATAGCTGGGATCGGCATTGTCACCCGAGACCAGGATCGCCTTGACCTTGCCGCGCTCGAAGAGGTCAGCGGCGACGTCCAGCCGCCCGGCCAGGAACGGAGACGGCTGGCCACCGTGCACCGCAGCGCCGAGCACCATCACCACCGGTGCCGGATCGACCGTGCCGACCTGGGCAATATGGGTGACCGACGTGGCCATCGCCCACCCGGTCGGCAGCAACGCCACCACGACCAACATCGCGATGGTGCCCAGGAACCTGCGCAGACGTCGCTTCATCGACCGGTCTCGCGGATCGCCACCAGCACCTGGGGGTCTTCCTGGTCGGGGCGTTCCCGGGTGATCAACTCCCCGAACAGCTTCACATTGGCAAAGAGCTCGCGGACCCGGCCGCGTCGCCAGTAACGGGGCCATCGGCTAGCGCTGGTGTCACCGACGCCACGTGCATCGAGACCAAGGGCGCGGGCCGTCGCCAGGGTCCGGGGCAGGTGATAGCTCTGGGTGATGACGATCGCCTCCTCCAGGCCGTAGACGCCCACGGCCCGGGAGATCGTGGCAAAGGTGTCGTGACCGTGGGGATCGCCCACGATCGCCACCGGCGGCACCCCGCGGGCGCGCAGCCAGTCGGCCATCGCCTGGGTCTCGTGATGGTGCTCGGCACCGTCGTGGCCCGAGACCAGGATCACGTCCACCTTTCCCGTACGCCACAGCTCGAGGGCCAGCTCCAGGCGCGCGACGAGGAACCCCGAGGGGCGACCGTCGGGATGGACCTGGGCGCCGAGCACGATCGCCACCGGGGTCGCTGGCACATCGGCCGGCGTGTGGGTGCGGGGCAGGGCCACCTGGCGAGTCAGCAGGGCCATCCCGGCCACCGCGGCCGCCGCAATCGTCGGCACGGCGACCAGCACCTGACGGGGTCTGGGGGCGTGGGATCTCGGCGGCACGTCCCCAAGAATAGATGCTCGGTGGTCAGGCTCGATGCGCGTGCGCCTCGAGCGCGGCCGCCAGGTAACCGTCGTGTTCGGCGAGCAGTGCCTCGGCTGCGGCCTGGTCGAGACCGGTCACGATGATGGCGATCGCTGTCTTGACCGAGCCGTGAGCCGCGCCCAACGCCGTACGAGCGGTGTCGGGGTCGGCACCGGTCGCGGTCTGGACCAGACGTTCCGAGCGTCGCCGCAGCTTCTCGTTGGTGGCGCGCAGATCAACCATCAGGTTCTGGTAGGTCTTGCCGAGCTTGACCATGGTGAGGGTCGAGATCGTGTTCAGCACGAGCTTCTGTGCGGTGCCGGACTTGAGCCGGGTCGATCCGGTCAGCACCTCGGGTCCGACCACAACATCGATCGCCTGCTCGGCGACCTTGCCGATCGCCGAGTCTGGATTGCAGGCCAGCCCAACCGTGTAGGCGCCAGTGCGGCGGGCATGGTCCAGCGCCCCGATCACGTACGGGGTACGTCCAGACGCAGCAATGCCGATCACCGCATCGGCACCGGTCATCCCAGCGGCATCGAGGTCCGCGGCGCCAGCCTCTGGACTGTCCTCGGCGTCTTCGACCGCATTGGTGATCGCGGTCCGGCCGCCAGCAATGATCCCGGTGAACAGACTCGGATCGGCGCCGAAGGTCGGGGGGATCTCACTGGCATCGAGGATCCCGAGCCGGCCCGCGGTGCCGGCGCCGATGGTGAACACTCGACCTCCCGTTTGCACCCGGGCGGCGATCTTGTCCACCGCAGCAGCGATCGCTGGCGCCACCGCGGCAACGGCGGCCGGGACGAGGGCGTCCTGTGCGTTCATCATCATCACCTGCTCGACCGTGGTGGCGGTGTCGATGGCGCGGGTGGCCGGATTGACCTGTTCGGTGACCAGCAGGTCGGTGTCAGCTGCTTCGCTCATGGGGCCAGCCCCAGGATTGTGCGCAGGGTGGGCTCGACCAGGTCAGCGAGTTGAAGGAAACCGAGATCGGTGGGGTGGACGCCGTCAACCGTGCCCTCGGTGATGTCGAGGTCGGACACGTCGAGGAAATGGACCTGCTCGTCACCGGCCGCGCGCGCCTCGGCGACCACTTCGGCGATGGTGTCCCGTCCGGTGATGCGGCGGAGTCGGTTGGCGTTGTTGACCAGCTCGCGGGCCATGCTCGGGCGTGACATGAACAGGATCGGGGTGTTCGGATGCCGTTCGCGCAGGATTTCGATGAACTCAGCACCCGTGGACCGCAACAGATCCGGATTGCCCTGGTTGGCGTGGTAGTCCAGCACGAAGCAGGAGACCTCGTCGATCTGGGCGATCGTGCGGGCGACCTCCGGTTCTCCTCTGCCGTTGCCGGAGAAGCCGAGATTGACGAACTCGGCCGGGATGCGGCGGCCCAAAATTGCCGGGTAGGCCATCCCGGGTCGACTGGCACAGCCACCCTGGGTGATCGACGTGCCGTAGATCACGACTCGGTCCAGCCCGAACGGAGTTGGTGCAGCGACGGTCGCATCCGGGTCGAGTCCGATCTCGACGCTCACGACTCCTTGGTACAAAGGAAAGTTGAGTGTGATCTCTCGTTCGGGACGATCGTCGGCGCGGCCGATCATCACCTCGTAGTGGGTTTCGCCGAGGCGGGGCCGGGCGGTGGCCCAGTAACGTTCGGTGCCCGGTTCGCCGACATAGGCGTCAAAACCACACTGGCCGGTGGCGGGCATGTGGTCCATGTTCGGCGGACCGGCGAGCTCGACCCGTACCGCCAAGGTGGCTGAGTCCGTGCGGAACCGGATCTGACCGCCAGCGGTGCTGTCGGCGAGCCGATCGACGGGTTCGGGCAGCGGCCACGGCGGCTGGACCGGCAGTCGCCGGTAGCGGTCCTCGGTCTCCAGCCAGCAGAAGCCGCTCAATCGGAACGGGCCGTCCTTGGGGGAATGCCAGCGCAGATCCGGGCCACCGTCTGGAGCGGGGGCCATGTTGGGGTCAAGCTGGTTCGGTTGGACCGACGTCATCGCGGGCTGCCTTCCTTCGCTGGTGTGCAGGGCCAGCTTTCCACGGACAGTCGTCAGATGGGGGTCTGTCCGCGTGTCCGAACCACGATCGACCAGAAGTTGGCCGTGGATGAGGAAATCCTCATGTCGTCTTCATGGGTGGCTCACCGCGGTCGAGGAGGCTGAAGACACCTCGAACGAAGGAGCGGACATGCTCACCGTGGCGATGTTCTCCCATGACTCAGTCGGTCTGGGCCATGCCAGGCGCAACCGGGCGCTGGCCCACAGCCTGGCCGACCAGCTGCCGGACCTGGTGGGACAGCCGGTCCGTGGCGTGCTCATCGCCGGACATCCCGAGGTCGCCCGCGACACCCTTCCTGACGGCTGGGACTGGCTGGTGCTGCCCGGTGTCACCCCCGGGCCAGGGGGACACCAGCCTCGACACCTGGCCGGTTCACTCGGCCAGCTCGCGGAGCTGCGCGGCGCCGTCATCGATGCCGCCCTGACCGAGCTCGCCCCTGATCTGTTCCTTGTCGACCGGCACCCCTTTGGGGTTGCCGGAGAGCTGAGCGACACCTTGGCCCGACTGCGGCGCCGCGGCACCCGTACCGTCCTCGGGCTGCGAGAGGTCCTGGATGATCCGGCCGTGACGAGCCGTGAGTGGGCGGCGGTCGGCGGCCCGGGCCGGGTCGCTGCAGCCTACGACGCAGTGTGGATCTACGGCGACCCATCGGTCTACGACCCGCGCCTCAGCGGCGAGGTCCCCGGCGCCCTGGCCCGGATCGCAACGGCGACCGGCTACCTTGCCGTGGGTCGCCCCGAGGCGACCCCGGTCGCCGGTGACCTGCCCGAGGTGTTGACCCTGCTCGGTGGGGGCTCCGACGGAGCCGACCTGGCCAGCATCGCTGCGGCGGCCCCGCCGCCGGCCGGGCACCGCCATGTGGTGGTCACCGGTCCGCAGATGCCTGCATCCCAGGTCGTACGGGTGCGTGCGGCAGCCGCTGCCGGGGTCGAGGTGCACCAGCGTGTGGACCAGCTGCCGGGCCGGATCGCGGCAGCGTGCGCCGTGGTCTGCATGGGCGGCTACAACACCGTGACCGAAGTGCTCGCCACCACAACACCGACGCTGGTCGTCCCGCGAGCCGAACGTCGCACTGAGCAACGCCGTCGAGCCACGGCGCTGGCGGCAGCAGGCCTGGTCGAAACCATCGAACTGGCCGAGCTGACCACTACTGATGTGACCGATTTCTTCGCACGATCGGTCGGGCACCGCTTCGCCCGCGACGCCGTCGACCTCGCCGGGCTGTCCCGGGTCCCACACCTGGCTGCAGCGTTGCTTGACCGACCCGCGATTCACCCACACCACCGGGAGGCCTTCCATGCAGTCTGACCAGTCCGGACCGATCGGATACGTCCTCAAGACGTATCCCCGGTTCTCCGAGACCTTTGTCGTCACCGAGATTCTTGCCCGCGAAGCAGCCGGGGAGAAGATCGTGATCTTCTCCCTCCGCACACCGACCGACCCGCGGTTCCACCCCGAGCTCGCCCGGGTCAAGGCGCCGGTCATCCAGATCGAGCGCGCCTCCAGCGCCCGATCCTGGTGGCAGGCCTGGCAGGCCCTCGACCCGGCTCTGGCGGCACGGGCGGGCCAGGAGATGCCCCTGCTGCAGCGAGCCAGTCACGATGAAGTCGGACAAGCGCTCACCCTGGCCGGGCTCGCTCGCGAACACGGCATACGACATCTCCACGCACACTTCGCCTCCGTCGCGACGACCGTCGCCCGACTCGCCGCACGGATCGCTGACCTGCCCTATTCGTTCACCGCTCACGCCAAGGACATCTTCCATGCCGAGGTCGATCCGGCCGATCTTGCGGACAAGTTCGCAGACGCCCACCATGCGGTGACGATCAGTCGTTACAACCTGGACCATCTCCACGCCGCCCTGCCGGCCGGGGCCACCGACCACCTGCACTTGGTGTACAACGGCCTGGAACTGGACCGGTTCCCGGCCCGGCTCGACCGTCCCGGGACAGGCGTCACCCGGTGGCTCAGCGTTGGCCGCCTGGTCGAGAAGAAGGGAGTCCATCTGGCCATCGAAGCATTGGGGCGTTTGCGTGCCGACGGCCACGACTGCGTCCTCGACATCGCCGGTGACGGTCCCGTCCGCCCTGATCTGGAAGCTCTGGTGTCCAGACGGGGACTCGATGACTCCGTGCGGTTCCTCGGGCCCGGCACTCAGGCCGAGGTGATCGAGTTGTTGGGCAGCCACGACCTGTTGGTGGCCCCTTTCGTGGTCGGTTCCGACGGCAATGCCGACGGTCTTCCCACTGTCCTGCTGGAAGCCATGGCCTCCGGGATCCCTTGCGTGGCAGGGAATGTCACAGGAGTGGGAGAGGTCGTCTCCGACACCACCGGATGGCTGGTTGAGTCCGGCAACCTTGCCGCCCTGGTCGACGACCTGCGATGGGCCAGCACTGACCCGGCCGAACGGGCCCGACGCGCCAAGGCAGCCCACGCCCTGGTCACCCACCGCCACGATGCCGTACGGCAGGCGCGCCGACTGCGCAGCCTCGTTGACGGCCCCACCTCACAGGAGCGTGCCGCATGAACATCGCCTACATCGTGGTCGATCCGGGGATCGGTGTCTTTGGCGCCAAGGGTGCTTCGGTCCACGTCCAGGAAGTCATCCGGGCCATGCGGGCCGCCGGTCACCGGGTGACCGTCTTCTGCAGTCGGCTCGACGACATGGTCCCCGCCGACCTGGTCGACCTCAGGCATGTACGGATCCCGGTGCCTCGCGACGTGGCCACTGCTGACCGAGAGCGACTCATCGCAGCGGCCGGGGCCACCCTTGCCGAGATTGCGGCCGACGCAGATTTCGACCTGGTCTACGAGCGCTACTCCTTGTTCAGCACGGCCGGGGCTGACCTGGCTGATCGACTCGGGATCCCCCTGGTGGTGGAGGTCAATGCGCCGCTGGTCGCCGAACAGCGGGACCATCGCAGCCTGGTTGACGAGGCATCCGCCTGGCAGGCCACCCAGGTCAGCTTCGACCGCGCCGACCGGATCGCCTGTGTCAGCGAGGGCGTCGCCGACTGGGTGCGCCAGCTGTGTCCGTGTGCGCCGGTCGAGGTGGTCCCGAACGGGGTCAACACCGACCGGATCCGGCCCGGCGACGAGGCAGATGAGCGCCCGGTCACCGTTGGTTTCGTCGGCACTCTGAAGCCGTGGCACGGGACCGATCTGCTGATCCGCGCCGCTGTTGAGGTGGACGACATCAGGCTCGACATTGTCGGCGCCGGTCCGGAGCTGGAACCCCTTCGGGCTCTCGCCGTCGACCTCGGGCTCGCCGATCGGGTCAGGTTCCGCGGCGCCGTCGCGCCGGAGGAGGTGCCCGAGATTCTTGCGGGCATGGACATTGCCGTGGCCCCCTACCCGCCGGGGGACCACTACTTCTCCCCGTTGAAGGTCTATGAGTACCTGGCTGCAGGCCTGCCGGTCGTCGCCTCGGCGATCGGAGACCTACCGGCCCTGCTCAATCACGGCCGCCACGGCATCCTCACCCCACCCGGTGACGTGGCTGCTCTGGCCGCAGCTCTGCGCCGTCTCGTCGACGACGCAGACCTGAGGTCGAACATGGGTGCCTCGGCCCGGGCCACCGCTATCGCCGAGCACAGTTGGCACCAGCGCTGCGACCGCTTGTTGGCGCCCGTCCCGGCAAGGACACGATGACCACACAGGAGCGACCGCTGCGCCGTACGGTGCAGGTGTTGCGTCCCCACCTGCGCCGCCATCGGGCGTTGGTGGTGGTGGGTCTGCTCGCCCTGTTGGCCGATGTGGTCTTCCGGGTGCTCGAACCGTGGCCGCTCAAATTCGCCGTCGACGTGGTGTCGCGGTCACTCGGTGCCGACATCGCCGCCACCACAGGGATCTCGCAGAATGCCGGTGTGGTGTTGGTGCTGTCAGCCGGAGCCCTGCTGGTGATCATCGCCGGGCGGGCCGCGACCAACTATGCGTCCACGATCAGCTTCGCCCTGGCCGGGGCGCGGGTGTCGACCGAGCTGCGTTCTCGGGTCTTCGCCCACATCCAGCGACTGTCGGTGCGCTACCACAGCCGCTCCTCGGTCGGGGACCTGTCCCAACGACTCGTCGGTGACATCGGGCGCCTCCAGGAGGTGGCCGTCACCGCAGGCCTGCCGCTGATCGGCAACATCGTCACCTTGGTCGTGCTGGTGAGCGTGATGCTGGTCCTGAACCCGATTTTGGGCATCATCGTCGTCCTCACTGCAGTCGGGTACCTGCTGCTCTCGCGCACCTCCAGCCCCCGGATCACCCAGGCCTCCCGCTCGACCCGCAAGGGTGAGGGGCAACTGGTCGGATCGGCTGCCGAGGTCTTGGCAGCGATCCGAGTCGTGCAGACCTACGCCCTGGAGGATTCGGCTGCCCGAGCCTTCACCGATGGCAATGCCAAGGCAATGAAAGCCGGCGTACGGGCTCGCCGTCTCGCTGCTGCCCTGGAACGCTCGACCGATGTGCTGGTCGGGATCGGTCAGGGACTGGTCATCGTGTCCGGCGGATGGATGGTGTTGCGGGGTGCTCTGACCCCTGGCGACCTCGTGCTCTTTGTGATGTATCTGAAGATCGCGATGAAACCGCTGCGCGACATGGCCAAGTACACCGGTCGCATTGCGCGGGCCGGCGCGTCAGGGGAACGGATCGCCGACCTCCTCGACACCACACCAGGCATCGTCGATCGGCCGGACGCGCTCGAGCTGGGGCGCGTCGGGGGCACCGTCACCCTCCATCGGGTGCATGCCGTCGACGGTCACGGGCGACCGCTGTTCGAAGGATTGGACCTCCACATCCCCGCAGGGCAACGAGTCGGACTGCTCGGCCCGTCCGGAGGTGGCAAGAGCACCGTACTCAACTACCTGCTGCGACTGGACGAACCGGGCTCCGGCCACGTCCTGATCGATGGTCACGCGGTCACCCACACCACCTTGTCGAGCCTGCGCCGCCAGTTCGGCGTGGTGCTCCAGGAGTCGGTGCTGTTCGCGGCATCGGTGCGGGAGAACATCCGCTACGGTCAGCTCGGTGCCACCGACGACCAGATCGAGCAGGCCGCAAAACTGGCTGGCGCACACGACTTCGTGATGGCGCTGCCCGACGGCTATGACACTGTCCTCGGCGCCCGCGGCGACACCATGTCCGGTGGTCAGCGGCAACGGATCGCGATCGCCCGTGCCATGGTCCGCAATGCTCCGATCGTGCTGCTCGACGAGCCGACCACCGGCCTCGACCCGGCCACGCGCGCCGAGGTCTCGTCCGCTCTGGAAGAGGCCAGCCGTGGCCGCACGACGATCGCGGTCACCCACGACATCGCCACCCTGATCGGGCTCGACCGGGTGGTGTGGCTCGAACGGGGACGGATCGTCGAGGACGGCGATCCCCGTGTCCTGGCCCAGGATCCCGGCAGCCGCTTTGCCCAGTGGCTGGCCTCCCAACGTGAGACCGAGGCGGTGAGGTGATGAGATCGCCGAGCAGCACCACCTGGTGTGACCAGGACCTGGTCGGCTGGTCCGAGCTGCCGGGACTGGCCACACTGGTCGACCCGACCAGCCTTGCTGCGCTCGCCGCGGGCCCGGTGACCCCGGACCGGATCCGGATCAAACCAGGCCTCAGCGCCGTGCTGAGTTGGCACACCGACACCGAGCACGGCTGGGCCGCGCTGCTGACTGATCCGGACAAGATCGATGCGGTGCGCCGCCGCGCCGACCACGTTGGTGAACCGCTCCTGCTCGACCGAGTGCACACGCGGGAGGTGTTGGTGGCCGGGCGACTCGACTCCGACCCCGGGATCGCCCGCGAGATCGGGCATGTCCGCCGGCGGATGCGGATCGCCCGGGACTGCCAGGTGCTGGCCCACAACCCGGGCAAACGGGTGGTCGCTGCCGTGGGTCTCGGCCTGACCCGCCGTGTGGTGCGGATCGCCGCCCGTCGACAGGATCATCTGGTGGAGGTGACCCGACGCTGGCGGGCCTTCGGCGCACCGGTCCTGCCGGTGTCCACCGTTGGCCGGCGCCACACCGCCGTCGAGAGTCCGTGGTGGGGCCAGGGCGATCTCAGCCATGCCGGGACTGTCGACCACGCTCGACTCGCCGGCCAGGCCGTCGCCGAGGTCCACCGTGCCTCGGCCGGCGCCGCCGCGGCGGACCTGGCCCCACTCGATCTGGTCGACCTGGTGGGGATCCTGCCGGCCGAACGGGATCGGATCGACTGGTTGGTCGCCGAGATCGACGCCCGTACGCGAGCCTCAGCCACCGGCTCCGGGGGCCAGGTCGGGCTGCTCCACGGCGATCTCTCCCCGGACCAGGTCCTGGTCAACGACGCGGCGGCCGGTCACCAGATCCGGATCATTGACCTCGACCGGGCGACCACCGGCACTGCCGCAGCTGATGCCGGCTCCTGGTCGGCGGCCTGCGATCTGATCGGGCGCCCCGACCTGGCTGAAGCCTTCCTGACCGGCTGGGACCTCCCGGCCCCTGATCTCACCGCCTGGCAGGCGCGAGCCGTCGTGGCTGCTGCGATCGAACCCTTCCGTCAGCTCCGGCACGACTGGCGCGCTCTGGTCACCGCCAGGCTCGCCCGGGCCGAATCCCTGCTCACCCAGGAGAACCGATGACCGTTCTTCCCGCCACCCTCGACCACGACGGACAGCAATTCCTGGTCCGCCGTGCCTGGCCCGACCGGGACCGGACCGACCGGGACCGGATCGCGGTCGAGCTGGTCGACCCCCAGAGTCGGATCCGCGGCGGTCACTGGTCACCGTCGGGGGCCGCGCTGTTCGACTCGGGCCTCGACCCGGCGCTGCCGACGCTGGGTGAGGTGACCGGCGCGGTGGTCTCCCACCGGCCCGGCAAACGTGTCGTGCTACGAGCCGGTGACCATTGGGTCAAGGTGGTCCGTCCCGGCCGGGAGCGTCGCATCCTCGCCGCCACCGATCAGGCAGCCGGATTCGCCGACACCTTCCGGTTGCCGACGGTCGTGGACCACCGCACCGGTCTGGTGGTCTTCTCCCATCTGGCCGGCCGGTCCATGGCCGACGGGCACGGTTGGTCCACCACCGACTGGGCGCAGGCCTGGGCGCAGATCCTCCTGGCCTGGGTGGGCGCCGGCGCGGCGTCGCACCAGGACCCGACCGATGGGCAGCTGCATGATGCGGCGGCCGAGGCGGCGGTGCTGCATCGCTGGGTGGCCACCGCACCCCGTGAGCTTCTCCCGTACGAGATGGGGGAGCGGGTCGACCGTGCGGTCGACGCACTGCTGGGCGGGCAACGTTCGCCGATACGGATCAGCCACCGCGACCTGCACGACCAGCAACTGGTCTGGGACCGCGAACACGGGCCCGGACTGCTCGACCTGGACACCGTCACGATGGCCGAGGCTGCCCTCGACCTGGGCAATTTGCGCGCCCACAGCCAATGGCGTGTGCTCCAAGGACATTGGACGGCGGGGCAGGCCGAGGTCGTGCAGGACCTCATCGACCGGACCGCGGCCCGTGCCGGCATCACTCCACAACGGTTGTCGGTCTGGGAGGAGGTCGCTCTCCTCCGGCTGGTCTGCGTCCATCTGCACCGTCCGGCCGACCGGACCCATGTCGCTGCGCTGCTGCGCCCAAGGTCACCGTTGTGTGGGGCATCACCGTCGCGTTGATGCGCGCTCCACGAGCCGTGGGCAGGATCAGGGCCAGGTGAGCGGCACCCGGCTGACATAGCGTCGCTCGGACCCGTCGACCGGATCGGTGAAGGCCAGCTCGCGGGCCACCAGCTCCAACGGCTGGGAGAAATCGCCCAGATCGACATCACGGACCACCGGATAGAACGGATCCCCGACGATGGGCGCACCCAAGGAGTTGAGATGGAGCCGCAGCTGATGGGTCTTGCCCGTCACCGGACGCAAGACATATCGACCCAGGTCGCCGTTCCGTTCGGCCAACTCGATCCGGGTCACCGCATTCGGCTCGGCGCCGGGCACCTCACGGGCCTGCAGCACACCGCGTTCCTTCACGATGTGGCTGCGCACCGTCACCGGGAAGTCGACTCCGGCCGGCACCGGCGCGAGGGCCTCGTACGTCTTGGTCACCACCCGCTGCTCGAACATGGTCTGGTACGGCGCCCGCCACCGCCGCTGCGTGGTCAACAACAACACCCCGGCGGTCAGCCGGTCCAGTCGGTGAGCCGCGCCGAGCTCGGGGAGCCCGAGTTCGGCTCGAAGCCGGACCAACACCGACTCGCGGATGTGGCGTCCCCGCGGAATCGTCGACAGGAAGTGTGGTTTGTCCACCACCACGATCCGCTCATCGCGATACAGGATCCCGACCTCGAAGGGGACCGGTGCCTCCTCGGGCAGGTCCCGATGGAACCAGACGAAGATGTGGGGTCGGTACGGGTCATCGGCCCGCACCACTCGCCCGGAGTCGTCGACGAACCGCTCCTCGGCGATCATCGCGTCCAACCGCCGGGCATCGATCGCGAGCCGCCGCAGCAGATGGTCGCGCAAGGTGGCCTCGGTCCCGTCACCGGGAGTGCGCAGCCAGGCAGCGTCCAGACCGAGGCGTTGCGGCAGGGGAGAGGGACCGGGCATGGGGCCAACTGTGCCATGCCGCAGCCGGCTCAGGGCGCTCACGGTGCCCGAGGATCGGCGCGGGTGCGACCTCCGGAAGTCTGTCCGATAAAGTTGAGCCCTGCCCAACCGACAGACCTCCAGGGAGGCTGCCCATGACAGCAATCATCGTTGCCCACTTCGTGGTCGCGATGCTTGCACCGGTCATGTGGAAATTGTTCGGACACCGTCAGTTCTGGGTGGCAGCGCTCGTCCCCTTCATCGCCGTCATCTGGCTCGTGGCACAGGCCCCGGCGGTGTGGTCGAGCACCCCGATCAGTGAGAGCCTGACGTGGATCCCCGCGCTGGGGATCGACCTCGACGTACGGATCGGCGCACTCCAGTGGCTGTTGTCGATGGTGATCAGCCTGGTGGGGGCGGCTGTCCTGTTCTACTGCCGCAGCTACTTCGGTGACGCCCCCAGCCAGGCGCGGGTCGCTGGCCTGCTGACCGCCTTCGCTGGCGCGATGCTCGGTCTGGTCACCAGCGACAACCTGCTGTCGCTGTACGTGTACTGGGAACTCACCACCGTCTTCTCCTACCTCCTCGTCGGCCACAACCCGCTACGCAGTGCCAACCGGGGCGCCGCCCTGACTGCACTGATCGTCACCACCTTCGGCGGACTGGCGATGCTGGTCGGTCTGATCGGGATGGCCGTGATCACCGGGACGACCCGGGTCTCGGAGGTGCTGGCCAGCCCGGTCTTCACCAGCCCCGAGGTCCTCACCAGTCCCGGCATGATCGCTGCCGCGCTGTTGGTGCTGCTCGGCGCCCTCACCAAATCGGCGCAGGTGCCGTTCCACTTCTGGCTGCCCGGCGCGATGGCCGCCCCGACCCCGGTGTCGGCCTATCTGCACGCCGCCGCCATGGTCAAGGCTGGCATCTATCTGGTCGGCCTGGTCGCCCCGATCGCGGTCCTGGTCCCGGGATGGCGCCCCGTGCTGCTGGTCCTGGGCGCCGCCACGATGGTGATGGGCGGTTGGCAGGCGTTGCGCCAGCACGACATCAAACTGCTCCTCGCCTTCGGCACTGTGTCCCAGCTCGGCTTCATGATGACCCTGTGTGGCGTGGGCACCCAGTCCGCGGCGCTCGCCGGCGCCGGTGTGGTCGCCGCCCACGCGCTGTTCAAGGCCACCCTGTTCATGGTGGTCGGCATCGTCGACCACTCCACCGGCACCCGGGACCTGCGCGACCTGGCTGGTGTCGGCCGCAAGATGCCGGTCGTCGCCGTGGCGGCCGCGCTTGCCGGCGCCTCGATGGCCGGATTCCCCCCGTTGGCCGGTTTCGTCGCCAAGGAAGGGGCCTTCGACGCACTGCTCGGCGTCGTCGGAGGCAACGCCGACGGCACCGGGATCCCCGGTGGGCCGGCCTGGCTGCTGGTCGCCACCATCGCCTTCGGCTCGGTCCTGACCGTTGCCTACACTCTGCGCTTCTGGTGGGGTGCCTTCGCCGACAAGTCCTTGGCCCGGATGCGTACTCCCGTCCACCGGGTCGGTTTCCTCTTCGCCCTGGCCCCGGGTGTGCTGGCGGTCCTGACCGTTGTCGGTGGCTTCGTGGGGCACGGCTTCACCGAGGCCATGGCGCCGTGGACCAGCACCTTCGCCGGCCACGAACCTCACGGACTGGCCCTGTGGCACGGCATCACCGTGCCCCTGTTGCTGTCGATCGCCTGTTGGGTGATCGGTCTGGTCCTGTTTGCGCTGCGGGACCGGGTGGCCGCCAGCCAGCAGACCTTCCCGGACGTGTTCAGCGCCCAGGAGATCTACCGGGCCGGCATGTTGCTGGTCGACCGGACCGCGGTCGAAGTGACCGCCCGGATGCAGCGTGGTTCGCTGCCGGCCTATCTGGCCGCCATCCTGGTCGTGGTCGTGCTGCTGCCCGGTGGGGTCGCCCTGCTCAGCCCCGACTGGGGTGGTGCGATCCGTTGGTACGACAACCTGGGCCAACTCGCCGTCGCCGTCATCATCATCGGCGCCGCTGTGCTCGCTGCCACGGCGAACGGGCGGATGAAGGCATTCATGCTCGTCGGCGTCACCGGGTACGGCGTGGCCCTGCTCTTCCTGCTCCACGGTGCACCCGATCTCGCACTCACCCAGATGCTGGTCGAGACCGTGTCACTGGTGACGATCGTGCTGGTGCTGCGCAAACTTCCCAAGTACTTCACCCACGCCCCGCTCCGGTCCTCCCGCTGGTGGCGGATGGTCCTGGCCAGCCTGGTCGGCGCGACCGTTTCGGCGGTGGCCTACCTCACCACTGTCGCCCGGATCGATGCCCCGCTGGGGCAGCGGTTCCACGAATTCGCCTACACCTTCGGCTACGGCAAGAACATCGTGAACGTGACCCTGGTCGACATCCGCGCCTGGGACACGTTCGGCGAGATCTCGGTCCTGGTCGTGGCCGGTACGGGAGTGGCTTCGCTGATCTTCCTCCGGGCACGAGGCGCGGACAAACATCGACGCATCGGTCCTGACCTGCCGATCCCGCAGGTGCGCACCGGCCTGGTCCCGGCCGGCCGACGCCTGTGGCTGCGCGGCGGCAGCACCCTGAACCCTGCCGCTCGCTCGATGGTGCTGGAAATGGTCACCCGGCTGCTGTTCCCGGTGATGATCCTGATCTCGCTGTACCTGCTGGTGGCCGGCCACGACGCACCCGGTGGTGGCTTCGCCGGCGGACTGGTCGCCGGTCTGGCGGTCATGATCCGCTACCTCGCCGGCGGCCGGGACGAACTCGACGAGGCCGCCCCGATCGACCCGGGCGTGGTCATGGGCGCCGGTCTGGCCCTGGCCGGCCTGAGCGCGGTCATCCCGGTGACCTTCGGCGGCACGATCCTGCAGAGCTATGTCATCGACGCCCACATCCCGGTGCTGTCGACGATCCCGACACCATGGGGTGACCTGCCCTTCCTGGGCGAGATCCACCTGGTGTCCTCGGTGTTTTTCGACATCGGCGTCTACCTCGTCGTCGTCGGGCTGATGCTTGACCTGTCCCGCTCGCTCGGAGCCCAGGTCGACATCCACGCCGAGAACGACGAGGCTCCCCGATTGGGCTCACACGGCAAGCGCAGCGGGACCACCACCCATGCCCGCCTCGCCCGTACGAGACGGTTCGCCGCACCTGATGAGGACGAATGGTGACCGTGCAGCCCAGCCTGATCTTGATCATCGTCGCCGGCGCGCTCGTCGCCTCCGGTGTCTACCTGATGCTCGAACGTTCCCTGACCCGACTCCTGGTCGGGGTGTTGCTCGCCTCCAACGGGGTGAACCTGCTGTTCCTGGTGATCGCCGGGTCGGCCGAAGGAGCGGCCATCATCGGCCTCAACGAGCCCAACGAAATGACCGACCCGTTGCCGCAGGCGATGGTGCTCACCTCGATCGTGATCACCCTGGCCACACTGGCCTTCCTGCTCACCATGGCCTACCGCAGCTTCCAGCTCAACGGCCATGACGAGGTCGCTGACGACATCGAGGACGCTCAGATCCGTCGCCTCGCCGAGCTGGACGAAGCCTCCCAGTCCTATGACGAGGACGACGGCGAGGCACCCGACGAGGACACCGACGACCAGCTCCATGCCGATCTCGCCACCGTCGACACCAAAGCGCCTGATGCGCCTGAGGAGAACCTCGACCAGTCCGGGAAGGAGCAGACATGATCGAGAACGTTGTTGCCGCGCCGATCCTGCTCCCGCTGGTCGGCTCGGCCATCACCCTGGTCGTCCGGCGTTGGCCGGCCGTCCAACGGCTGGTCTCGCTGTTGTGTCTGAGCCTGATGGTGGCCGTCGCCGGATGGCTGACCTGGTCAGCCGATGTCAACGGACCCACCGTGCTGTGGCTCGGTGCCTGGCCCGAACAGCTCGGGATCGTGATGGTCGCCGACCGGCTCTCGGCAGTCCTGCTGCTGATCTCGGCGATCGTCAGCCTGTTGGTGATGCTCTTCTCACTCGGCCAGGACCTGCAGGAACGCCGGCGCGAGACCCCGATGTCGATCTTTCACCCGACCTTCCTGCTGCTCACCGCGGGTGTGGCCAACGCATTCCTCACCGGGGACCTGTTCAATCTCTTTGTCGGCTTCGAGATCTTGCTCTTCGCCTCGTACGTGTTGCTCACCCTGGGCGGGACCGGGGAACGGATCCGGGCCGGCAGCACCTATGTGATCGTGTCGATCGTCAGCTCGCTGCTCTTCCTGGTCGCGATCGCCGCCGTCTACGGGGCGACCGGCACCGTGATGTTGGCCGAACTGGCCGTCCGGCTGGCCGAACTCCCCGACCATGTGCAGCTGGTGATCCATCTGCTGCTGCTGGTCGTCTTCGGGATCAAGGCAGCGGTCTTCCCGATGTCGGCCTGGCTTCCTGACTCGTACCCGACCGCACCCGGCCCGGTGACCGCGGTCTTTGCCGGCCTGCTCACCAAGGTCGGTGTGTATGCGATCATCCGCACCGAGACCGTGCTCTTCCCGGATTCGGATCTCGGCCCGGGGTTGATGGTGGTCGCCCTGTTGACGATGCTGATCGGCATCCTCGGGGCCGTGGCCCAGTCGGAGATCAAACGAATGCTGTCGTTCACCCTGGTCAGCCACATCGGCTACATGATCTTCGGTGTGGCCCTGGCCAGTGAGGCTGGCCTGGCCGGGGCGATCTTCTACACGATCCACCACATCACCATCCAGTCCACGCTGTTCCTGGTGACCGGCCTCATCGAGCGTCGCGGCGGATCGACCTCGCTGAACGAACTCGGCGGGCTGATGGCGATGTCACCGGCACTGGCGGTGCTGTTCTTCGTCCCCGCCATGAATCTGGCAGGTATCCCGCCCCTGTCGGGGTTCATCGGCAAGGTCGGGCTGCTGCAGGCCGGTGTCGAAACCGGGCGCCCGCTTGAGATCGCCGTCGTCGCGGTCGCACTGGCCACCAGCCTGCTCACCCTGTTGGCGATGGCGAAGGTCTGGAACCGTGCGTTCTGGCGCAAGGTCCCTGACATCGTGGAGGGCACGTCTGATCAGTCGCCACGGGCTCGGGGTCGCGGGATGCCGCGGTCGATGGTGTTGACTGCCGGGGCGATGGTGCTGGTCGGACTGGCCCTGTCCGTGGTGGCCGGACCGCTGTATGACTATGCGGTGCGGACCGCAACTGATCAGCTGGCCGGCGCCTATGTCACCGCAGTGGGGGTGAACCGATGAGCCATCTCCACCGCAGCGAACCCGAGGCGCCCCGGCGCCGGTGGCGCCGTCCCCGTGGCACGGTCCAGTGGCTGACCATCGCGATGATGGGCATCGTCTGGATGATGGTGTGGGGCCGGTACGACCTGCCGACCCTGATCATGGGCCTGGGGCTGGGCATCGTCGTGTCTCTGGTCTTTCCCCTGCCGCCGTTGGAGATGCTGGGCACCGTACGGCCACTGTGGTGGATCGTCCTGAACGTCCGCCTCGTCTACGATCTGGTCGTGGCCAGTGTCGCGGTCGCCTGGGCCGGAGTCGTGCGCGGGCCGACGGTGCGCAATGCGATCCTGCGGGTGCCGTTGCGGACCCACTCCGACTTCGTGATGACCCAGGTCGCGGAGCTGACCACCCTCGTCCCGGGGTCGGTGGCGCTCGAACTGCGTCGCGCCGTGCGAGAGTCCGATGCCGCCGGATCCGAAGGGGTCAATGTCCTCTACCTCCATGTGATGGACATCGGCACCAACCCGGACCTGGAGGCCCAACGCAGCAAGCTGCGCAAACTCGAGGCCCGGGTGATCCGGGCGTACGGGCCGCGCCACGAATACGCTGCGTTGAAGGCGGAGTCTGCACCCGAAGCTGCGGAAGGGGGCAGTGATGAGTGATCCCGTGACGACGATCCACGCAGTCCGCGATGTCATCCTGGTCATCGCCGGGGTGCTGTTCGCCGGTGCCGCCGTGGCCGGTCTCATCCGAGTCAGCAAGGGACCCTCGACCCTGGACCGGGCAGTCGGCACCGATCTGCTGCTCGGTGTGTTGATCGCCGGGCTGGCGATCGAGGCCGAGGTCAATCGCCACACCACGTCATTGCCACTGATGTTGGTGCTGAGCCTGATCGGGTTCGCCGGACCGGTCGCGATCGCCCGCTACATCCCTGATGCGGCGCGTACCGACGCCGCCGATCCGACCACGCCCGGCAACGGCCTCCTCGGCAAGGAGGACCGACATGGATGAGCAGCTTCTCGGCGCGATCGCCGATCTGGCCGGGGCGGTCCTGCTGCTCGCCGGCGGTGTGGTCTCATTGGCCGCCGGGATCGGCGTCCTCCGCTTTCCCGATCCGACCACTCGGGCCCATGCCGGCGCCAAGCCACTGACCCTGGGTCTGTTGTTCGCGGTCGCCGGACTCGCTGTGACCCTGCGGGAGCCGGCCGTCCTCGGCCTACTGGCGCTCGTGGTGGTCTTCCAGATCCTCACGGTCCCGGTTGCGGCTCACATGGTGGGCCGGGTGGCCTACCGCTCCCACCTGATCGACCCGGCCACCCTCGAGGTCGACGAGCTCACCGAGGATCTCGCCCGGGCCGGGTGGGACATCAGCTCCGACGACTCCCCGTCGGACTGACCGCCGGGCCCATTGCGACGCCCGCCCCGGCCGCCAGGATGGCGGCCCCAATGGTCGTCGCGGTCAGGATTCCGACCCAAACGGCGGGATTGAAGCGATCCAAGACGTCCGTTCGGTCGGAATCCTGCGCGGATCGGCCGGGCTGCGTGGGGCGGGCTGATCAGAAGAAGTCGTTCGGATGATTGCCGATGCGGTTGTCGGCGTCCAGGCCGTCGATCTGCTTCATCGCCTTGGCATCCAGCTCGAAGTCGAAGACGCGGAAGTTCTCCTTGATCCGGGCGGGGGTGATCGACTTGGGGAACACGACGTGCCCCTTCTGCAGGTGCCAGCGCAGGATGACCTGGGCCGGGGTCCGGTGCAGCGACTCAGCGATCTCGACCACGGCCGGCGCGGACAGGTCCTGCGCGAGGCCGAGCGGGCTGTAGGCCTGGGACACGATCCCCTTCGACGCGTTGAAGGCGGTCATCTCCCGCTGGGCAAAAGTCGGGTGGATCTCGATCTGGTTGACCGCCGGGACGGTGTCAATCCGGCCGAGGATGTCCTCGAGATGCTGTCGGGTGAAGTTCGAGACGCCGATCGAGCGGGTCAGCCCCTGCGCCCTGACTTCCTGCATCTGCTCCCAGGCCCGGACATAGTTGCCCTTGGTCGGTGAGGGCCAGTGGATCAGGTACAGGTCGACGTGGTCGAGGCCGAGCTTGTCGAGGCTCTCCTTGGCGGCGTCGACCACATCGCCGTGGCGGGTGTTCCACAGCTTGGTGGTCACGAACAGGTCGTCGCGGCGGATGCCGGAGCCGGCGATCGCCTTGCCGACCCCCTCCTCGTTGCCGTAGATCGCTGCGGTGTCGATGTGGCGGTAGCCGGCCTCCAAGGCGGTGCTCACAGCCGGGATGATGTCCTCACTGGACACCTGCCACACTCCGAAACCGAGCTGGGGGATCGTTCGTCCGTCGTTGAGTGTGACGGTGGGGACGTCGGTCATGAGAGCCTCCTGGGGTGGTGATGAATCGTTCACATTCTGTCACGTGGGCGAGGCCGTGCAGATGGCCCCGGTCATCGGTAGGTTCAGAGCTGTGAGTGCGATCTCCCGGGCCCGGCAACGAGCCGCAGAACTCCGCAGCCAGGCCAGCCGTGTCGAAGCCGAACGGGCTGCGCGGCACGGACGTGCCAGTGACGGACTCACCACCATGACAGTCGACGATCTCGGCCAGCTGGTCGAGATCGACTTCAGCGCTGAGCTCGGCCACACCACACCGACCCGATGGGCAGCCTCGGTTCTGGCCGTACACCGGCATGCCTGTGACTCCGTACGGGTGGCAGAACCCCTCCCCCTGCCCGGATCAGGTCCCCTGCCCGGGGCCGTCTCCACTCCTGAACCGGGCCGGCCACTGGCCCCCGAACAACAGGCGACCTCTGCTCGTACGGACGCGATGGTGGCACGATTCGAGCAGTTCTCGGCCACCCAGGCCGAGGGCGAGTTCGTCGGATCGGCCGACGAGGTCTGGCTGAGCTTCGATCGGGCCCTGGGGTTGCGCGATGCCCGCACCACCACGGCCGCCCTCGGACATGGACCGCAGGCGATGGCTCGCGCCGTCGTCGCCGCCTGGCAGGATGCCCGCACCCAGCTGGACAGTGCCGTGGACCTGGAGCGTGCCTGATGCCTGACTTCTCGGTGTCTCCTGACGAAATCCGCGCCGCTGGACAATGTCTTGCCGATGCCTCGGACGATCTGGTCGGGATCCGGCTGACCGCCCCGAACCCCAGTACGTACGGGCAATTGGTCGGCTCCGCGGCAACCGACTGTGAACCGGCCACCACCGAGGACATCAATCGGTTGTTGCAGTCGCTGACCGATGGGATCGCGGCGCTGGCCGATCGGGCCACCCAGACCTGCGTCGCCTACGAACGGGCCGAAACCTCGAATGTCGGTCACGCCCGCGGTGTCGGACCCGGAGCCGACCGATGAGTGGGCCGCAGCTGAGCTGGATCAACCAGGCGGTGTCGGTCCTCGACGGGCCGCCGGTGCCCGCCCCGACCGGTGGTGCACCGCTCGATGTCATCGACCTGACCCTTGACCTGTGGTCGCTGATCAGCACGGGACTGCCGCAGCCGTTCCACGACTGGATCGGCGATGCGCTCGACTCCTTCCGGGAACTGCTTGACGAGTTCACCGGTGACAGCGGTGCGATCATCGCCCACGCCGAGCACTGTGAGCAGACCGCCCAGCAGGTTCTGGGCCAGGTCGGTCCGATCGCCACGACCTCGGGTCGCACCCCGGGCTGGACCGGGCCGGCGGCCGACGGGTTCGCCCGGACGATGAGCGCGACCGCGGTCTGTGTCGAAGAGACCGGGCAGGCCATCCAAGAGGTCGGCGCTCGGCATGTGCGGATCGGGTACGGGATTGCTGCGGTCAAACAGGAGTTGTTGACCGCGGTCAGCGAGCTGGCGGCACGTCTGGTCAACGGCGCACTGCAGACGATCGCCCGGGCCGGGCTCGCTCTGGCCGGTGGTGTGCTGACGGTCGCCGGCGGCGTCGTCGGTGGCGGGCTCTCCGGTGCCTGGCAAGGATTCACCAGCGGCGGTCCGGTCGGTGCCGTGGTCGGCGGCCTCTCCGGCGCAATCAACGGCGGCCGTGATGCCGCAGCGGAGGCGGCTCAGCGACTGCGGGCCGCGTGGGACTCATTCCTGGCGTGGGCCAGCACCGAGGTCGCCTCGACCCTGGAGGTCGTCACCGACTTCGTGGAGTCCTCCGTCGAGCCGATGGTCACCGAGATCGGGCGGATCAAGAATGTCGGTCAGCGTGCTGAGCGGGCCGCCTCGCTGTTGACCAGCGGGACTGATCCGGGCCACAACGCCGAGGCGCCGGAGCCGGGCACCAGCGGCCACGATGCCCAAGGGGCCGAACCTGACCCCGAGCTCGACGGGGACCTGATCGATCTCAACCAGGCGATCGGTGATCCTGATGCGTTGCTGCCCGACGGCTACAGTCGCGCCACGGCAGAGGACTTGGCTGCCCTCGGATTGGATCCGGGCATGATGCGCGACGACAACGGCTTCATCGCTGAGGTCTTCGTCGATCCGGACGGCAACTACGTGGTGGCCTTCGCCGGCACCACCGCCGGTGAGGCGCCGGGCACCCCGTCGGCAGGATGGCGCGACCCCGACATCGCCGAAGACGTCGTCGGCGCGGTGACGATGTCGCCACAGACCCAACAGGTGTTGGCGATCTCGGAAGCCGTGTCTCGCAGCGGAAACGGCGACAATGTCGTGTGGTCAGGCCATTCGCTGGGTGGACGGTTGGCCACGATCGCCGCGTTGGACACCGGCAATGCTGCCGTCACCTACAACTCGGCCGGGGTCTCACAGGCCACCATCGACTACATTGCTGCGGCCAACGGGGTCGATCCGGCGACGCTGACCGAGCAGGCCAATGATGGCCAGGTACGGCGTTACTGGACCGGCAACGACCCGCTGACCGGAGCCCAGGAACGGTTCGAGCCGAGCCGTGACGCTGCCCCTGATGCGCTCGGCACCCCGATCGAACTGACCCCGCCGACCGAGGACCTTCCCCTGGACGGGCACGGCCAGGATGTCGTGGAGCAACAGTTCGAGGACGCCTACGGCAGCAACGGCATCTGAGCTCTCATGGTTGAACGAACTGATCCGATGGGCTGAACGAACTGGCCTGATCGGTGTGGAGGAACGGACTCGTGTCCACGTCGGGGGCATGGAACAATGGCCGGGTGATTTCCTATGCCCACGAACTCAGCCAGCGTTTCGCCGACCTCACCGGGATCGACCCGGAGCTGCGACCGGCGACTCGACCCGAGTTCGGGCACTTCCAGACGAATGTGGCGCTGCGGTTGGCCAAGACCCGTGGGCAGAAGCCGCGTGACATCGCCGCCGAGCTCGTCGAGCAGATCGACCTGTCCGACCTGTGCGAGCCGCTGGAGATCGCCGGTCCCGGTTTCATCAACATCCGGTTGAGTGAGCAGACCCTGGTCAACGGTGTCACCAGCCTGCTGCAGGACAGCGACACCGGCGTGACCAGGGCGGACGACCCGCAACGGATCGTGATCGACTACTCCAGCCCCAATGTCGCCAAGCAGATGCATGTCGGGCACCTGCGGTCCACCATCATCGGCGACGCCTTCAACCGGGTGCTGACCGCGCTCGGCCACACCGTCGTCCCGCAGAACCACATCGGCGACTGGGGCACCCAGTTCGGCCAGCTGCTCGAACAGCTGGACGACGAAGGTGTCGACGCCGCGACCCTGACCCTGGCTGAGGCGGACGATCTCTACAAGCGTGCCGCTGCCCGGTTCAAGACCGACGAGGCATTCGCCGAACGGGCCCGCAAGCGCGTAGTTTCCTTGCAGGGTGGAGATCCGTTGAGCCTGGAGCAGTGGGAGGCGCTGCTGGCGATCTCCAAGGTCGGCTTCAACCAGGCCTATGCCCGGCTCAATGTGCTGCTCACCGATGACGATCTCGCCGGTGAGTCCACCTACAACGACGAACTGGCCGAGGTGGCCGCCGACGTCGAGTCCTCCGGTGTCGCCGTGGTGGACAGCGGTGCCCTGTGCATCTTCGTCGAGGGCTATGACGCCCCGCTGATCATCCGCAAGAGTGACGGCGGCTACGGCTACGACATCACTGACCTGACAGCGATCCGGCATCGGGTCACCCAGCTCGGCGCCGACCGGATCATCTATGTCACCGACGTGCGTCAGCACGCCCATTTCATGCAGGTCTTCGCTGCTGCCCGCAAGGCCGGTTATCTGCCGGACTCGGTGGTCGCCGAACATGTCGGCTACGGCATGGTGCTCGGTGAGGACAACAAGCCGCTCAAGTCGCGGGACGGCTCAGCGGCCACCCTGGTCAGCCTGCTCGACGCGGCCGAGGCAGAGCGCGCCCCCGAGATCGCCATGGGCGCGATCAAGTACGCCGATCTGTCCAATGGACTCAACAAGGACTACGTCTTCGACCTGGACCGCATGATCCAGACCCAGGGCGACACCGGTCCCTACCTGCAGTATGCCCATGCCCGAATCTGCCAAGTCGAACGCAAGGCCGTGGCCGAGGAGTTGGTCATCCCCGACCAGGTCACCACCTTGGCCCATTCCTCGGAGCAGGCTCTGGCGCTGCTGCTGTCCCGCTATGGCCAGACCGTCGCGGAGGTTGCTGAGGTCCTGCAGCCGCACAAGCTGTGCACCTATCTGCATGAGGTCGCCGTTGCGGTGGCCCGCTTCTACGACGACTGTCCGGTGCTGCGCAGTGAAGGTGAGGTCCGGTCGTCCCGGCTCGGTCTGGTCGAGGCCGCCCGTCGGGTGCTGGCCCACGGTCTCGGCCTGCTCGGGATCGCTGCCCCAGAACGCATGTGAGCTGACCTGACGCTGGCAGCGGTCAGGCCAGGTGCTCCACGCCCTTGGCCGAGAGGTCAGCTGCGATGTGGGCGGCGCCGATGATCCCGGCGGTGTTGCGCAACTGGGCCGGCACGATCGGAGTCTTGAGATCCAACAGCGGCAAGAACTTGTCGGAGTCCTTCGACACCCCGCCGCCGACCACCAGCAGGTCCGGTGAGAACAGGAACTCAACGGTCTCGTAGTAGCGCTGCAGACGCTTCTTCGCCCACTTCTTGTAGGACAGGCCTTCCTCGTCCTTGATGCGGGACGCGGCACGGGTCTCGGCGTCATGGCCGTCGATCTCGAGATGGCCGAGCTCGCTGTTGGGGATGAGTGCGCCACGGTGGATCATGGCTGACCCGATACCAGTGCCGAGCGTGGTGAGGATGACCAGCCCGTCGACACCCTTGGCAGCGCCGAAGGCAACCTCGGCGATGCCGGCGGCGTCGGCATCGTTGACCACGAAGACATCGCGGCCGGTGACCTTTTCGAACAGGTCCTCAGCCGGGTAGTCGATCCAGGCATCGTCGATGTTGGCTGCCGAACGGGTCACTCCGCGCTGGACAATGGCCGGCACGGTGATCCCGATCGCCGCATCCGGGCCGATCTGGTCGGCGAAGTGGTCGACGAGCTCGGAGACGATCTCGGCCACGTTCTCTGGGGTTGACGCCTTCGGTGTGGGGATCCGGAGTCGATCTGCGGCGAACTCACCGGTCTCGAGGTTGACCGGGGCGCCCTTGATGCCCGATCCGCCGATGTCGATACCCAGCGCGAGGTTCGGTGAGGTCTGTGCCAGTTCGCTCATGGCACCGAACTCTACTCAGCCGAGTGGGTCCGCCGCGCCTGCCAGGCAGAAGTGACCATCTCGGTGAGATCGTGCCGCATCTCCCACTCCAGATCACGGCGTGCGAGTTCACCGGTTGCCACGATCCTGGCCGGATCGCCGGGACGGCGTGGCGCAATGGTCGGGGTGAATGCGATCCCGGTGGCCGCAGCCATCGCGGTCATGATCTCGCGCACCGACGAGCCGTCGCCCGAGCCGAGATTGTAGGCGGGCTCGACCCGGTGGCCGCCCGCAAGCCGCTGGGCGGCGACGACATGGGAATGGGCCAGATCGGCAACATGGATGTAGTCGCGGACACAGGTGCCGTCGGGGGTGTCGTAGTCGTCGCCGTTGATCTGGGGGACCTCACCGGCGAGCAGTCGCTCGAACACGATGGGGAAGAGGTTGTGGGGCGAGGTGTCGTAGACCTCGGGGGTGCCCGAACCCACCACATTGAAGTAGCGCAGCGAGGTCGAGCGGAATCCCTCGACAGCGCGGGCCTGGTCGGCCAGCAACCATTCACCGATCAACTTCGACTCACCGTACGGCGACTCCGGGCCCTTGGCGGTGTCCTCGACGACCAGATCCACCGACGGCGTGCCGAAGACCGAGGCCGACGACGAGAACACCAGCGACAGCACACCCTCGGCCTGCATCGCCTCGAGCAGGCTGACCATGCCGGTGACGTTCTCGGTGTAGGTGTGCAGGGGCCGCTTCACCGATTCGCCCGCGTACTTGTACCCGGCCACGTGGATCACTCCGGTGACCGCATGCTCACGCAACGTCTCCCGTACCTGTTCGGTGTCGAGGACCGAGGCCTGGACGAACGGGACATCTGCCGGGACGAACTCGGGGTGGCCGCTGGACAGCGAATCCAGCACGACCGGGTCGAGTCCGGCCTGTTGCAGGGCGCGGACAACATGGGCGCCGATGTAGCCGGCTCCGCCGGTGACCAACCAGGACATGAGTTCCTCTCGACAGTTCCTGACCAGCCTATGCCCGAGGTCTTGTGCGCGTCGATTACGCTTCCACTGCGGCGGGTGAGAGACCCGGGAACCGAACAGGGAGAGGTCGTTTGTTCCACTTCATCAACGACTTCATCGCCACCCATGCCGACAGCCCGTGGGCATTGCTGATCGTGGGGGTGTGCACCGTCATCGACGGATTCTTCCCGCCGGTCCCGAGTGAGTCGTTGGTGGTCGGCCTGGCGGCGATCAGCTCGTCGACCGGGACGCCGCCGTGGTGGCTGCTCGGTCCCATTGCCGCCGCGGCCGCCTGGGGCGGCGACAACCTCGCGTACGTGATCGGGCGCGCCATCGGCACCCGGTGGCTGACCCATCGGTTCCCGCGAATGCAGAAGATCCTCACCTGGGCCGAGCGGCATCTCGAGCGGCGCGGGGCCATGATCATCATCGTCGCCCGGTTCATCCCCGGGGGGCGGGTCGCAGTCAACCTGACCTGCGGAGCAAGTGGGTTCCTACAGCGCCGGTTCATGTTGCTGACCGTCTTTTCGGCGGTCTGCTGGGCGTCGTACTCGATCGGTTTGGGGATCCTCGCCGGCGCATGGCTGGAGCACAACCCCTTGCTCGCTGCTGCCATCGGAGTCGTCGGAGCGGTCGTGCTCGGAGTCCTGGTCGACCAGATCCTCCAGCGGGTCTTCCCCTACCAGGAGCAGGAAGCGGCCGCCGAGGCCCGTGCCGCCGAAGAGGCAGCCGAGCAAGCCGATGTCGACCAGGATGAGGACTGAGTCACTGCTCCGAGGGCAGTGGAGCCTCCAAGGCACGGGCCTTGGCAATGACGACATCGGACAGCGCGGCGATCGACTCGAGGCCCTCCGGGGGGCCACTCGGGCCGAACACGGGCCGCATGCCCGTGGTGATCTCGCTCAGTGTGTCCCGGGTGATCGTGGCCTTGCGGGCCAGAGTGCACCCACCGATCATCCATTCGTAGTCCTTGACCCGTCCGTGCCATCCCGGGTTGGACACCGGGCTCGGCGGCTGGGTCATCGCAGTCACCAGCTCCTCAAGTGCCATTTCGAGTTCGATCAGCTGTGCGGTCCGAGCCTCCTGGTCGAGCGGAGCGCTGACCACCGGTGTGTCGTCATCGGAATCGCGGCGGAACAGCTTGTCGAACAAACCCATGGGAATCCCTTCAAGACATCGGACGTCCACCCTACCCGGCCCGGTCACGTCCGGACTCCGACCGGCTGGATGACAGGGGTGGAGGCGTCGGATACACTCGACGCGCAGGTCATCGCGGTGACCTGATGCGGATGTAGTTCAATGGTAGAACATCAGCTTCCCAAGCTGAATACGCGGGTTCGATTCCCGTCATCCGCTCTCAGCGGGCCGGCCCGCCCGGCCTTTCCCTTCAGGGTGGAGTGCTCACTTCTGCCCCGGTCAATCCTTCATCTGGGCCACTCCGGACTGCCCGGGAGTATCACCCCTCCGCCATGAGTGATCATGCCGCCCCGACGCATGTAGTCCTTGAGTCGGCGCTGCAGCGTTGTGTCACCGGGAAGCTCGTCCACCGGCTTCTCCTCGCCGCCGAAGACGAACCAGTACACCGCAGTCGAGGCGCCCCCCACCGGGAACAGGTGGAACAGCTGTTGGAACCGCAGCAGGTTCGACTCCGCGGGGAGCAGCTCCGACAACCGGGGGTCCAACATCCAGGAGGTGCAGGTCATCGCACGCCAGCCGAAGCCGGGAAAGTGGGTGGAGAAGAAGTCCCGTGCCGAGGCGAAGGAGTCTCGGCACTGATCGGCCCCGAGTCGGGACTGCCGCGGGATGTGCAGGGCCAGTACGGGGTCGGCGATGCCGAGCACCGATCGCCACTGGCCTCGGTCCAGGTGCGACACCTGGGCTGATGCTCGGCCTGACTCATCGATCCGGTGGCCAGTCACGGTCCGATCGTCATCGGCGAATTCCGACACCCAGTCGTGAACCACGCCGTCGGATCGCGGTCCGGCGACGAGGCCGTCGGGGCCGAACGACACGTCGTTGCCGGCCAGAATCGTGATCGCGGAGTCGGCTTCACGCCGGTAGGCATGGATGTCGTGTCGCAGCCAGCTGATCTGATAGGTCAACGAGCCCAACCGGTACAGCCGTCCCCGGAAGGCCAGTGCGAGCCAATCCAGATACATCCGGCCCAGCCCGCGGCGGCCGGTACGTTCCCGATGGGCAGCCAGGCAGGAGGCGACGCCGCCAAAGATCTCTTCTTCGACCTCGGCAGGCACTCCGACGGCGGCCACCACTTCGCGCGCCCGGGGATACGCCGACAGCAGGATGAGCAGCGGGAACATGCCCTCCAACAAGCCATCCCGGTCGTCGGGCATTGGCCAGGCCGACGGCCGTTCATTGTCGGCGGCCACGGCGGTCGTCGGATCCAGGTCGTGGTCGAACCACAGGCCTCGGTGCCACAGCCATGCCAGGGCCTTCCACTGAGGATCGGATCGGACGAGCCGCGCGGCGCGTCTGGCCTCCTGGAGATCGTCCGAGGAGATGGTGAGCGCGTTGCCGATCTCGACCAGATGGTCATCGTCGAGGAAGGGCGGATCCGCCGCGCTGTCGTGGTCCAGCTCGGCAGTGAAGCGCTCCCACAGCTTCGGGATGGTGTCGACACCGAGCCGGTCGCGGAGGTTCGTCACAAGATCACCGTTCACGCCGACGGTGACGGGTCGGCGGTGGCCGTGGCCCGTGCGTAGGTGGTGATGAAGTCCACGGCGTAGCCGATCACCCGCTCGGCCCAGATCCTGCCCCGCTCGGCAGTGCCGAGCGAGGGATCACCGGTCACGCCGTTGGGGTAGAACTCCTCGTAGTCCAGATAGACCGTCCCACCGATGTCTTGGCCCTCGATGTCGACCGACATCGCTTTGCGAGGGGTGAACCGGCCGCTGCGGTTGGGCTCAGACCCCGACATCAGATCAATCCGGACGTCCTCGGGAAAGAGCGCCAGCATGGTGGAGGTCTCCGGTTCGCCACCGTGGCCGTAGACGGTGGTTGGGTCGTCGTAGGTGTCGCGCATCAAGGCGTACCCGAGATTCCACGGGTAGATGCTGCCCACGACCACCCCGTGCTCCCGGCGCAGGTCTCGTGCCACCTGTTCGCAGGGCTGCTGATTTCCTCCGTGGTTGTTGACGAAGATGAGCCGGCGAAAGCCTTGGCGGACCAGCTCCCCGCAGATGTCGCGCAACAGCAATTCCAGGGTGTGGGGCTGGATCGAGACAGTCCCGGGGAAACCCCTGAACTGGAGCGACGCTCCGTAGTTGAGCACTGGAGCGACGAAGGCGCCGGAGGCCTCGGCCGCGTGGCGGGCGACGTGTTCGGCGATCATGCTGTCGCCATTGGTTGGCATGTGCGGACCGTGCTGCTCGACCGCTCCGACCGGAATCAGGATGACCGGGTTGTCCGGCACGATCTCGGCGATCTCCTGCCAGCTCATCCGGCCGAGTTCGACGGTGCGACGATCAGGCATCGTCAGGACCCTTCGCGGTGCCGCTCGTCTCGGCGTCCCCGTCGCGGGCCCCGGCAAGCTCGAGCAGTCCCTGGCTGGCAGCTTCGACCATCGCCTCACCGGTGCCGTGATCACTCCAGGAGTTGCCGTGCCGCCAGGTTTCGTAGCCACCTTCGGAGAAGGCTCGCCGGGTCGGGATGTAGCCGACCGAGCCGCCGCAGAGCCCGATCACGGTGGTCAGCGGAAAGGGTGAGCGATGTCTGAGCTCGAGGCCGAGCTCGACAAAGATCTCGCCGGGCATCCCCACCAGTGCCAGTTCGGCGATCCTCACCAGCATGAGCTCGCGTTCCTGGCTGGCCGGCATGTCCTTCAGGGCGAGAACCCCACGGGCGTAGACCTCGGTGGCAACGGGATAGAGAGGGCTTCCGACGACGAAACTGAACTCCGGTGACGGTGCCTCGGTCCCCTCCGGGGTGTCGATGATCCGCTGGGCCAGTGCCACATCGTCCTCGGTGACCTGATAGCGGTTCACCGAGAACGGGATCTGGGACACCGCCAACTCGATACTGTGTTGTCGTCGGGCCATCATCGTCGCGCTGATCGCCGCTGCCGCCACCGTGGTCGCGACCATTTTTGCGCGCCGGGTGCCGCGGATCGGTACCTGTGGGGCCAGATCCCGGTTGATGATGTCGCCGGAAGCAGCGTTGGTCATCATCCCGACGACATCAGGGCCCAGCCACTGCGAGACCTGCTGGGCAAAGTAGCCGTAGTAGTCGGCGGAGATGGCTTCAGGGCTGTCGGTGCCGACATAGTGCAGGGAGAGATTGCTCCACAGTGCGATGGGCCTGCCGTCGAGATCCTCGACCAGCAGCGCGGTGACGGTCGGGTCGACCGGCGCCGCGGGCCCGAGCGCATCCGGATTGCCCTGCCCCGGATTGGTGCGCACGGTGCCGTCGGCCATATGGTAGCGCCGGTTGTAACAGATGCCGTCCACCGTGGAGCTGCCGACGGCCACGGTCGCCGGGGTGAGCCGGCTGGTGGCCACCGTCACGGATTCGGCGATCCGGTCGGCAACCCAGTCGATGTAGTCCTCATCGCGGGAAGCGGCAATCCTGGTGGTGGTGTACGGGCCGGAGTGGGTGTGGGTGGCCGAGATCATGACGCACCCCGGATCGATGCCAGCACGCTCGGCTGCTCGCGTACGGGCCCGGTCGATGAGATCGGCGGGCAGGCCGATCAGGTCGCAGGCCACGAGCGCCACCTGGGTGTCGCCGCTGCGTAGGACCAACGCTCGCGCGGTCAGGTCAGATTCCACCGCATTCGACACGCGGGCATGGAAGAGGCCGGCGAGTGGGAACCCCAGGGGAGGGGTGATGGTGACCACGGCGGCGCCGCCCAGCAGTTCCGGGGCTTCGTCTGGCTGTGCCACGAGGGTTTCTCCTCACATCGATTCTTGGGTACGGACAGTGGTCGGTACGCCCACGGCTCACCGGCCGATCGCGCGCTCGAAGTACTCGGACTGCACCTCGGGGGCACGATCACTCTTGGCTGCGGCGATCGACCCGGCCAGCTCCGTGCTCATCTGAGCCAAAAGTGCTCTGCCGATCCGCGCGTTGGTCCCGGCCGGATCGCCGGAGTAGTTGTTGGGAAAGCGTGCGTACCAGTCGTTCCAGGTGAAGACACCGGCCTCGCGCAGGCCGGCCAATCGGTCCTGGTCGGCGAAGTCAGCGTCGTAGGCACGTTCGAGTTGCACCAGTCGCTCATCGATGCCGGCGATCTCACAGGACTCACCGAAGCCTGCGTGGCCGCCGCCTCGACCCGCTACGTGCTCGGCGACCAAAGCTCGGTCCTCCTCCGACAGGGGTGAGTCGGTATCGGTGTTGAGATGGTCGAAGGCCTGCTTGCGCAACCAGCCCACATAGACCGAATAGACCACGTACGACTTGGGCTCGACCAAGGTGCTCTGGATGAACGTTTCGAGCCCGGCCTGGTTTCCGCCATGGCCGTTGACGATGATGATCCGAGTGAAGCCGTGACGTCCGATCTCGGCGCAGACCTCGCGGAGCAGCTGAGTCACCAGCTCGAAGGACACGCAGATGTTGCCCGGAACCTGTGTCGCGGTCAGAAAACCGAGCGGGTTGCCGGGAAAGACCACGGCCGGCTCGATCGCAGCCGCACCCGCCGCAACCGTCCGGGCGGCCATGATGTCGGTTCCCAGGGGCAGATGCGGGCCGTGGGACTCGATCGCGCCGAAGGGAAGCAGGCACACGCCCCCGGCAGTGTCGCGTGCGGCGTCGAGCTCCCATCCGCTCAGCTCTTCCCACAGCATCGTCCTGTGTTCCATGGAATGGACCTCCGCAATCCAGAATCGTTGAGTCAATGTCACTGTCCAGGGTGGTGGTGTCCTGACCCGACCTGCGGGCAGGTGACCCCGCGTGTGAACCGACCCGGTCGGCGATGGCTCCGGGTCGCAGGCAATCTCCTGTGCGACCATTTGACGCTAACCGCACGCCGCGATCGATGTCAAGGGCGCTAAACAAATTACTCACATTGGGGTGCTTCGTGGAGCGAGGGCAAGTGATCCCGGCCGTAGGCCAAACATGCTTAATCCTGAAGTTCTTGACGGTGTCTGAAGATCCCGACTAGCGTTAATCCTGAGAAACGCACGATCCTGGATACGTGGCCGACACTGAAAAGCGCGACCCACGCCGAAAAACCGCGACACTGTGCAGTCGCGGTTCCGAACTCGATGATTTCATCAAGCGGTGTCGAGCGACCGAGAACATGGACCGGATTCACTGAGTAAAGAGGCTCAATCATGGACGACAAACTGATCAAGAGACGGACCGCGCTGCGGGGCTTCGCGGGGGCGGTGGCTGCGGTCGGTGCCTCCCCGCTGCTCGGCGCCTGCAGCGGTGACCCCCGGGGTTCCGGTGACCCCCAGGGGGCGGGCAGCATCGATGCGACCGCAACCGGCCCAAAGGTTCCCACCCGAGTGCCCTACAACCCTGTGGAACCTGATCTGCCCGAACTCCCGAACGGGGCACCTCCGGCCTATCTGTCATACCCGGCCGAACCTGCCGATGCGTTTGGCGGCATCCCCGGGTCGGGCAGTGAAGCGGTCTTCCTCAAGCCTGGTGACACCGCGCTGCCCAAATCGCGCGAACAGAACGCGTACTGGCTCGAGCTGGAGAAGGAAATCGGCCAGAAGCTGGACATCATCCAGGTGGTGGGCAGTGAGTACGACGCCAAACTGGCGACCGTGCTTGCCGGCGACGACCTTCCCGACTACGTCGTGCTGAAACCGACGACACCGAGACTGGACAATTTGCTGAAGGCCCGATTCCAAGATCTCAGTGAATGGTTGCAAGGAGATGCGATCAAGGAGTTCAAGTCATTGGCGGCGCTGCCGACCCACGGGTGGGAGAGCGTCATGTTTGAGGGTGGGATCTGGGGTGTTCCGTTGGTCTTCTCCTGCCCGGTGGGCTCGGACAACCGGGTCCGTCAGGACATCCTGGATGAGATCGGATTCACTGGCGATCTCACCGACGGCGACGATTTCCTGGCACTCTGCGACGAGCTGACCGATGCGAAGAGGAACCGGTGGGCGCTCATGGACCTGTCCAGCACCACGCTGCCGTTGATGCTGGAAATGGTCGGAGCCCCCAATGACTGGCTCATTGAGAACGGTAATTTCGTCAAGGACTATGAGGCCGAGGAGTACAAGGAAGCACTCGGTCGTGCCCGGGACCTGTGGCAAGGCGGACATGTGTATCCCGACCAAGGCGGAATCGACCGGCAGGGTCTTTTCTTCTCCGGTCGCGGCATCATCTGTCGACTCGCCTACACCAACTGGAAACTCATGGAGATCCGGGGTCGGGAATCGAACCCGGACTACCGACAGGGTGGGTTGGTCACACCCCGGTGGGAAGGTGGCGGCCAGGCCGGACACTTCTTGGGCAGTGGCGTGTACACGTTCACCGCGATCAGGAAGTCCGAACCGGAACGGGTCACGGAGCTGCTGCGCATCATGGACTGGTTCGCCTCACCGTTCGGAACGAAAGAGTATCTGACCGGCAAGTACGGTCTTCCCGGCAAGCACTACACCCTCGACGGGACGGATCCGGTGTCGACGACGACCGGAACGCAAGAAGTCATCAACATGGGCATGGGTTATCTGGCCCAAGCACCCACCCCCATGTACATCGCGGGGATGGCCGACACCACCAGAGCATGGTACGAGAGTGTCGGCAAGCTGATGGACGCCACGATTCCGTACCCGACCCAAGGACTGTGGTCGCCGACCTCGCTGACCGCCGGCGCCACCATCACCGCGAACATGAGCGCATTGGCCGGTGACATCATGATGGGCCGGGCCGAGTTCTCGGACTGGGACGAGGGCGTGAAGGCGTGGCGGCAGGGCGGCGGAGATGAGATCCGTGCCGAGCTCGAGAGCGCCCACGCCGCCAAACCGTAAAGCTGCCGCACAACAGAACTGAGACATGGGGAACCGACCCCCATCAGACGAGGAGAAGGTGAATGGCACGCCGGGCACTGGTCCCTTGGGCCGACCTTGACGTGACATGTGACGAGATCACGATCGATGTCTACAACAGTTCGACTGAAGTGTCGTCGACGACCCTGGCCACCACGGAGTTCTACGTGTTGCCCACGACATCGACTGCCGAGTGCCGTCTGATGGCGAGCATGCCTCAGCTGAAGGTCGTACAGACACTCAACTCTGGCTATGACGACATCCTTCCGCACCTGCCCGCCGGAGTCGGACTGGCCAATGGGCGCGGACTCCGCGACACCAGCGCCTCCGAACATGCCCTGGCCCTGATTCTGGCGGCTCAGCGAGACATCCCGCGGTGGGTCCGCCAGCAGGACAAGGCCATCTGGGCCCGACAGTTCCCCAAGTCGCTGGCGGGTCGGCGGGTGCTCATCGTTGGCTACGGATCGATCGGTGCCGCCCTTGAGCGCCGCGTGGTGGCCTGTGAGGCAGAGGTGGTACGGGTGGGGCGCCGCCCCAGCCCCGGACTCGGGATCCATGGCATTGCCGAGCTGCACGCCTTGCTTCCCGATGCCGACATCGTTGTCCTGTCGGTCCCGCTGAACGACGACACCAAGGGGCTCATCGGAGCGACCGAACTTGGGCTGATGCGCGACGCAACGTTGCTGGTCAACATCAGCCGCGGCCCGGTCGTGGACACCACCGCCTTGCTGGCCGAGGGAGGACGCATCAGCGCAGCACTGGATGTCACCGATCCCGAACCGCTGCCCGACGGCCATCCGCTGTGGTCCCTTCCGGGGGTGCTGATCAGCCCGCACGTGGGCGGTGGGGGGACACCGACCTACCCACAGATGGTCCGAGAGTTCGTCCGGGAACAGCTGCGACGTTTCGTACACGCCGAAGAGTTGATGAACGTCGTGGTACGGCCGACCGGTCCCGTTGCCGGAGCCGGTCGAAGCGCATCGAACGCCTCGGCCTGACTGTTAAGGTCACACTCGTGCTGAATCTGCTGCATCTCACGACCTTGCGAGCCGTGGTGGAGGGCGGATCCTTCTCGGCGGGCGCACGCCGGTTGGGATACACCTCATCGGCGGTCTCGCAGCAGATTGCGGCGCTGGAACACACAACCGGCCTGACCCTGTTCGACCGGACACCGCGGAGCACCCGGCCGACGCGGGCGGCCCTGCTCCTGGTGGAACGTGCCGAGGAGGTGCTCACCGCGCTCGAACGTCTCGACAGTGAGATCGAGTTGCTGCGGGCCGGAGACGATGGCCGGATCAGTGTCGGCAGCTTCGGTACCGCGAACCGGCACATCATGCCGATGGTGTTGTCCGAGTTCATGACCGCCCATCCGGGCGCGAGCCTGCACCTGGAGGAAGCCCGGGCGGGGACATTGTGGCCACAACTCTTGGCCGGTGAGCTCGACGTCGTCCTGACCCACCACTGCCATGGTGCCCAGCGTCCGTGGCCCGATGGACTGGTCATCCAGCCGTTGCTCACCGAGGAGTTGCTGCTCCTGGTCCCTGGCGACTCCGAGGTGGCGACCAGCGCGAGTGCGGGACACCACGTGGAATGGGCGGCACTCCAACGCGAGCGATGGATTTCCTCCAGCCGCGACGGGCAGCATGATCAAACTCTGCGGGTCCTGTGCGAGGAAGCGTCCTTCGCACCCGACATCGTCTTCCGCAGCGCCGAGTACGACGTGCTGCCGGGCCTGGTGGAGGCGGGCGTCGGGATCGCCCTGATTGCGCAGCTGGGGTGCGATGACCTGCGCACGACGCGAGCGTTGCGGATCGCCCATCCCGCTGCTCGCCGCCGGATCGTTGCGGTCCATCGCCCGTCGTGCAGCAATCCGTTGCTGTCACCGATGTTGAGCCGACTTGTCGACGCCGGACGCCGCACGGCGAAGACCCTGTACCTGCCTGCCGGCAGCGCCATGACCTTTGGTGAACGGACCACCTCCCCATGAACAGGATGGAATCGTGTTTGACTTGATCGTCAGGAATGCCGTGCTCGTCGATGGCACCGGTGCGGCTGCTCGGTCGGTCGATGTGGCCACCACTGGTGACCGCATCTGTGCCGTCGGCACGATCAGCCCAAACGCGCCGACCGCCCGTACCGTCGATGCTCGCCAACGAGTGCTCGCACCGGGGTTCATCGACATCCACACCCATTCCGACCTTCACCTGGTCGAGGACGGAGCGGGCGAGAGCAAGCTGCGCCAGGGCGTCACCACCGAGGTGACCGGGAACTGCTCGTTCTCCCCGTTCCCCCTCGACCAGCCGAACATGCCCCTGCACGTCGACCACTTGGCCCGGGCCACCGCCAAAGTGCCCCTGCGATGGACCGGCCTGAGCGGTTACGCCGACGCGCTGACCGAGCGTGGGCTGGGACTCAACGTTGCGCCGCTGGCTGGTCACGGCACCTTGCGGGTGGCGGCCATGGGTCTGGAGCAGCGCGAGCCCGATGCCGATGAGCTCGCTCGGATGACCCGAGAGCTGGACGCGTCGCTCAACGAGGGGGCCTGGGGGATGAGCACGGGGCTCACCCACGTGCCGTCGGCCTATGCCGAGTTCGACGAGATTGCGGCGTTGGCGCGGGTCCTGGCCTCGCACGGGGCGCTCTACACCACCCATTCGCGTGGTGGCGGCGTCGATGAGTCGGTCGCACTCGGACGGGCCTCGGGAGTCCGGGTCCAGCACAGTCACCTCGCCATCAACAATCCGAAGAGATGGGGGACCGGCCACCTGCTGTTGGAAGCCCTGGACCGCGCTCGTTCGGACGGCGTGGACATCGCCTTCGACGTCTATCCCTATGCGGCATCGTCATCGTCTCTCACCCAACACCTCCCCCTGTGGTTGCAGGCCGGTGGGACCGGGCCGATGCGGGAACGGCTCAAGGACCCCCGGGTACGCGACAGAGCGTTGCGCGAGCTGGCGACAGGATGGTTCGGCGGGATCCCCTTCCTGTGGGACCGTTTTCTGATCAGCCACACCCCGGACGGTCATGGTGTCGGGCAGACCATCGAGGCACTGGCCGAGGCGACCTCCTCAGACCCCTACGACTATCTGCTCGAGTTGTGCGAGAAGTACGGCAACGAGGTGCGGGTGGTGATCTTCTACCGGGCGGAGGAGGATGTCGAGGCGTTCCTGGCCCACCCGCTGGCCGTGGTCGGATCGGACGGGAATGCGATGCGGATCGAGCCGTCGGCCGCCGGAGTGCACCCGCGTTCTTTCGGAACCTTCCCCCGGGTGCTGGGCCGCTACGTGCGGGAGCGTGGCGTCCTCGCCCTTCCGGACGCGATCCACAAGATGACCGGCGCCCCAGCCGCTCGGCTGGGACTGCGCGACCGCGGTGTCATCCGCGAAGGGCTCTGTGCCGACATGGTCATCTTTGATCCCGCCCGCGTGGCGGACAACGCTGAGTTCGCTCAGCCGCCGCGCCGCCCCGACGGGATCGACATGGTCGTGGTCAATGGAACCGTGATGGTCGAGGACGACACCATCAGCGCCGATCGTCCCGGGCGAGTCCTTCTCCGGTCCGGGTGACAATGAAGGGGTGGCCGACGAGCGCTGAGCGCCGGGGTCACAGCACCCGGTCCCGGCCGGCCAGGACTCCGACGACGAGCTGGACGGCCATCAACCCAGCCACCGGAGCCAGGGCCACCGGCCAACTACCGGTGACATCATGCAGGGAACCGATCAGGATCGGACCGCAGGCGGCGATCAGGTAGCCGACCGACTGCGCCATCCCGGACAGACGGGCCGCCTGGTCGTGATGAGCGGTCCGCAGCCCGAACAACGACAAGGCGGTGACGATCGCTGACCCACAGCCGAGCCCGCCGAAGATCGCCCAGACGACTCCGAGCCCCGGGAACAGCGCCAACCCGACCAGGGTCACCGCCATCAACACCGACGAGGTGGCGATCAATCCGCGTTGGTCGCGGAACCGGCGCAGCGCGATCCCGGCGCCGAGAGTGCCGAGGATGCCGGCCGCATTGAGTGCCGACTGGTGCAGCCCGGCCGCCGTCGGCGACACCCCAGCCGCCTGTTCGATGGACGGCATCCAGGTGATCAGCACATAGAAGCCGGTCGACTGGAGGCCCATGAACACCGTGACCTGCCACCCCAGCGCTGAGCGCCACGGTGATCGATGCCCGGCCACCGCAGCCACCGGTCCACCCAGCACGGTGCGGGCCCGCAGCTGTGGGGCAAAAACGGCCAATCCGATCAGTGCCAGCCCGGCCCAGATGCCCAGGGAGAACCGCCACCCCTGTTCGCTCAGTCCCGCGATCGGCACCGACAGCCCGGCCGCAAGCCCGGCCATGGCTGACTGGATGGCCGAGTACACCGAGGTCACCTGACCGATCCGTGTCGGAAAGTCGCGTTTCACCAGCGCCGGCAGCGTCACGTTCAGCACCGAGATCGCGGAGCCCAGGCCTGCCGTACCGAGCCAGATCGCCCCGGGGAAGGGCGCCGATCGGACCAGGATCGAGGCCAGCAACGCCACCAGCGCCAGCCCCAAAGATCGTTCGATCCCGATCCGCCGCGCCAGCGGCGGGACCAGCGGCGACACCACGGCAAAGGCGACCAGGGGCAGGCTGATCAGCATCGAGGACGCCAGCCCAGACAGGCCGAGGTCATCCCGTACGGGATCGAGCACCGGCCCCACGGCGGTGATCGAGGCACGGAGGTTCACCGCCACCAGCAGCACACCGGCCATCACCAGGCCGGGCCGCAGTGTCACCATGCCCACTCCGTCCACACCGGTCGATGGTCCGACACCTGCACATCCAACACTCGCGTGCGCACCAGCGACAGTTCGCGACCCAGCACGTGATCGATCCGACGCCATGGCCAACGGCTCGGTTGGGTGCGACGGTCTCCGCTGCTGACCAGGCCCGCAGTGAGCATCGGCACCTGCGCGCAGCGGGCATTGAAGTCACCCATCACCAGCCCCGGACCCGAAGTCGCATCGAAGACGGCGCGGACCTGAGCGGCCTGATGACGTCGCTCGGTGCGGTCGCGGACCTCGAGATGGGTGTTCACCACCTGCACCGTACGGGATCCGATCGCGATCTCTGCGTGCGCTGCCGCCCGGGTCTCCACCGTGGGGTCGGTGCCCTGGTTGCCGAGGCGGTGGGCGGTGAACGACCGGATCTCGTACGGGGTGAGGATCGCGATCCCGTACTGGCCGGCGCCCCGGTCCAGGGCGGGGGCGAACTCGCCCTGCCAGCCGAGTTGTTCGGACAGGGCCGCCATCTGGTCGACCCAGGCGCTGCGTTCGCCGAACTGCCGGTCGACCTCCTGCAAGCCGACGACATCGGCGTCGGCGGCGGCAATCACCTCCGCGGTGCGGGCGAGATTGAGTTCCCCGGCCAGGTTGCGGCCGGCACGGATGTTGAAGGTCAGGGCACGCAGCGACATACCTGCGATCCTGCCCTGCTCACTCGGTGGCGAACCGGTAGCCCATCCCGCGGACGGTTTCAATCCGGTCCGCACCGATCTTGCGCCGCAGGGTCCGGACGAAGACGTCAACGACATTCGATCGGGGGTCGAAGTCGGTGTCCCAGACCTGGCCGAGCAGCTGTTCACGGGACAACACGTGGCCGGGATGTTCCATCAGGACGTGCAAGAGGGTGAATTCCCGAGCCGTCAGGGACACCGGGGCACCGTCGACCTCCACCCGGCGGGTGCGCAGGTCGAGAGTGACCGCGCCGACGACCATCCGGTTGATGTCGGGACCGATCGGTCCCTGGTCCTCGCGCAACCGCAATCGCACCCGGGCCAACAGTTCGGCGAACTGGAACGGCTTGGTCACGTAGTCGTTGGCGCCGTTCTCCAGCCCGGTGACGGTGTCGTGGACCGAGTCGCGGGCGGTCAACATGATCACCGGCAGGGTGTTGCCGGAGCCACGGAGCCGTTCCAGCACTTCCCAGCCGTCGATACCGGGCAGTCCGATGTCGAGGACCACCAGGTCGCAGGCCTCGGCCTGGGCAATCGCCAAGCCGGTGGCGCCGTCACGGGCAACCACGGTCTGCAGCCCGGCGGCCCGCAGGCCCTTCTCGACGAACGAGGCAATCCGCTCCTCGTCCTCGACGATGAGGACGGTACTCATCGCCGGTCCTGGGGGATGGGATTCATCGGGGTCCCTTCGGGGTGGGGTGCAGGACGGTCGGCGCTTCCGCCTCGGCGACCTCGGCGGGGAACGGGTCCAGCACGGTCTGGTCAAGGTCAGGCAGCTGCTCGCCGGCCGGTGGTGGTGCCGGGATCCACAGTCGGAAGCAGGCGCCACGCCCAGACACATTGTGCACGTCGACTCCGCCGTGGTGGCCTTCGGCGATGGCGCGCACAATGGCCAGCCCCAGCCCGGCCCCGCCACGCTGGGTGTCGTCGGGCCGGCTCTGTCCGAGCCCGCGGGCGAACCGGTCGAAGATCCGCCCCCGGTCCCGGTCGCTGACGCCGGGCCCGTCGTCGGTCACGGTGAACTCGACGATCCGTCCCTGGGGCGTGTGGTTGAACCGTGAGGCCAGCTCGATCCGGTCACCTGTGGTGGTGTGTTGGACCGCATTCTGCGCCAGCTGCAGCACGGCCTGGATGATGCGCTGCCGATCGAGCGGGACCTCGCCCTCGGCGACTTCGAGGAGTTGCCACTTGCGGTCGCCGAGTGGTCCGACCAGCGAGTCCAGTTCGACACAGATCTCGGCGACGTCGACCGGTCCGCTGACCGTGACGAAGTCCGGCTGTTCGGCCTTGGTCAGCAGCAGCAGATCCGTGACGATCCGGCTCATCCGGTCCAGTTCCTGGGTGACCAGGGCCACGGTCTGGCGACGTTCGACCGGGTCGTCACCCATCAGTTCCAGGTGGCCGCGGATGATCGTGATCGGGGTCCGCAGCTCGTGCCCGGCGTCGTCGACGAAACGTTTCTCGGTGGCGAAGGCCTTCTCCAGCCGATCGAGCATGGCATTGAAGGTGGCGGCGAGGTCAGCGATGTCGTCGCGGCCCTGGACCTCGATGCGGCGGGTCAGGTCCCGTTCGGTGAGCTCGGCGGCGGTGCGCTGCACCAGCCGGATCGGCTTCAGGATCTGACCGCTGACCAGCCAGCTGGCCAGACCCGACAGGACCAGGGTGACGATCGAGACCAGCACCAGCATGCGGGTGGTGCGATCGGCGTCAGCGGTCATCGGGCCGGTGAACACCATCACCACCAGGTGCCCACTCGTCTCCCCCGCGGTGGTACGGATCTCGGTGGTGCCCCACCGCAGGGTCCCGTACGGGGTCTCGGTCACCCCGCTCGGGGTGCTGAGCAGCAGAGCTTGGAGATCGGGGTGCTGTTCGAAGGTGAAACCGGGCGGGACATCGGGGCCGTTGTTGGCCAGCAGGGTCGGGGAACCGGACACGAAGCCGTACAGCACCTCACCCCGGTCGGGATAGCGCAGCTGGAGGTACTCGGTCAGGAGCTGCTCGGTGTCAACGGGCGGATTCGCCCCACGGGACTCGGTGAACCGATGGAACTCGTGCAGGGTCGTGCTGATGTGGTCGTTGGCCCGGGTGGCGACCTGGTTGTGCAGGGAGGCGTGCAACACGATCACCACCGAGACCAGACCGGTCACCACGACTGCGGTGATCCAGCCCACGATGCGCCACCTGGCCGGCACCGTACGACGGAGGCGCGGCTGATCAGTCGTCGTCGTCATCGTCGTCGTCATCGTCGTCGTCGTCATCGTCGTCGTCGTCGTCATCGTCGTCGTCGTCGTCATCGTCGGTGAGCGGCGGACGAACCTTCTTGGTGGTGGTCGGTGGCTCCGGAGTCGCAGTGGACGGCGGCGAGCTCGACGGTGGTGGGGTGGTCGGCGGTGGGGTGGTTGTCGGAGGTTCGGAATCGGGAGAGGAGGGACTGGGCGAAGGATCCGACGGCCGGGTCGGGGAGGAGGTCGGCTGCAAGCTGAGGTCGACCGGGTCCGCGGGGACCGGAGGCGGTCCGACCCCGGTTGAGGTCAGCAGTGCCAGCAGCAGCGGCACAGCCGCCATGGCGCCCAACAGGACGGGCCAGCGCATGAACTTCACGGTCCTCCTCAGGGCATCGACTGACTCCATGATCCCAGTCCGTGGTGAGCCAGGTGTGAAGCGAGGATGAAGATCGCTTCATGGGACCGACTGGGCCGCCATGCGGGTGGGTCTGGTCCGGTGTGATTTGATCGAGTGCATGGACACCGACCGCCCGCTCGGCCCTCGCGGCATGATTGCGGTGCTCATGGGTGCCGTGGTGCTGCTGTTGATCGGCCTGACCGCACGGACGGCACCGGTGTCACCGGTCCATGTGGTGCCCGAGATCGAGCAGAAGACTCCGTCGGCCTTTCCCACGCCGCCGCCGGTGAGTGGGCAGCCGAGCGCTGGGGCCGATCCGTTCGCCGGATTGGACCAGACCGAGCCGAACCCGATCATGCAGTTAATCGCCGATCTCGTCGTGGCGGTCCTGGTGATCGGTGCTGTCGGGCTGGTTGCCTGGGTTGTGGTCATGGTGGTCCGTCGGCTGGCCGGCAACAGCAGCCCGGAGGGGATCGACGAGGCCGACGGCGAGGTGGTGGTCGATGTGGTCGCCGTTTCGGAACATCTTGCGCGCAGCTCGGCCGAACTCGCTGTCGACGGGGACGTCAACCAGGCGATCGTCCGTTGCTGGGAGGGCCTCGAACATCTTGTCGAGGACGCCGGCGCGGTCCGCGATCCTGCGGACACGGCACGCGAGTTCACTCGCAGGGTGCTGGCGACGGCCGACCTGCCGGCGTCGGTCGTTGACCGGCTGGCCGATCTGTACGAGGCCGCCTTGTTCTCTGGGGAGCAGTTGCCCGAACAGTCGCGAGCCGAAGCCGTACGGTGTCTGACCCAGTTGCGAGAAGCGGTGCCGGAGGCGGCGACTCCATGAGCCGAGCCCAGAGGAATCCGCCGACGCCACTGCCATGGTGGCGTCGTCCGGTGATGAAGGCCCTGTTCAAACATCTGCTGGTTTCTGGTCTGATCACGCTCGGGATCTGCGTACTGGCCCACATGCTCGGGTTCCGGTTGAACATCATCTTCCTCGTCCTGGTGGGGATGCTGATCGGCGCCGGAATCTGGCTGGTCCGGTACGTCGTCGAACCGGGACGGGAGGTCAGCGACCAGCCTCCGGTGCTCGACGTGCTGCATCTGCAGAGCCGCAACTCCGACCCGCGTACCCGCAAGATCGAGGAATTCCTGTACGGCAGCCAGCCCCGTTTCAACATGGCCTCGCCCCAGCTGCAGAAGATCGTCGCCGACCTGGTGGCTGACCGAGTCGACGAGGATCGCTCCCGACTGTCACCGGAACTACGCCGCTACATCGAGACCACCCCAGCACCACCCATTGACCGCCGCAGGATCCGCCTGCTGATCAAGGAGATCGCCGCCCTATGACCAACACCGGTGTGGAGTCCCAACGTGACGTTGCCTGGGCCTGCGAGGCCAGCAATCGAGTCCTCGACCAGGTCAGTCGGGCCGTGGTCGGCAAGCGGGAATCCCTCGAACTGGTGCTGACCGGCATCGTCGCCGGTGGGCATGTGTTGCTCGAGGACTTCCCCGGGCTCGGCAAAACGCTGGCCGCGCGGAGCTTTGCCCAGGCCCTCGGGTTGGACTTCCGCCGGGCACAGTTCACCCCGGACCTGTTGCCGGCTGACCTGACCGGCAGCTACGTCTTCGACCAGTCCAATGCGACATTCGAATTCCGGCCCGGTCCGTTGTTCACCGGTCTGCTGCTGGCCGACGAGATCAACCGCACGCCGCCGAAGACACAGTCGGCGTTGCTGGAGGCCATGCAGGAGAAGCAGATCACCGTCGAGGGCACCACACACCAGCTGACCCGGCCGTTCCATGTGCTGGCCACCGCGAACCCGGTCGAGACCGAGGGGACCTATCCGTTGCCGGAGGCCCAGCTGGACCGATTCCTGCTGCGGTTGGCCTTCGGCTACCCCGACGAGGACGAGGAATGGGATGTCCTGTCGCGTCGCATCACCCGCCGCGCGGAGGAACAGTCGGTGGACTCGGTGCTGTCGGGTGAGGAACTGATCGCCATCCAGCAGACCGCTGAGGATGTCTTCTTTCATCCCGAGGTCGGCCGCTATGCGATTGCGATCACCCGGGAGACCCGCACCGATTCACAGTTGCTGGTGGGGGCCTCACCGCGTGGATCCCTTGCCTTGTTGACCTGTGCTCGGGCCTATGCGCTGATCAAGGGCCGCAACTTCGTCACCCCCGAGGACATCAAGGCCCTTGCCGTCGGCACACTCGGACACCGCGTGACCGTGCGGCCCGAGCTGTGGATGAGCAACATCACCGGCGACAAGGTGGTACGGGGACTGCTCGACCGGGTGCCGGTGCCGGCCGAGTACCGCCCGGATCACTGAGGCTGCGAACACTCCATGACTGACAGTGATCCCCGCCCTTCGGTCCAGCTGATCCGGGCCGCGGTGATCGGCGTGGCCGCCGGTGGCCTGGCGATCGTGCTGCACCGGATCGAGCTGATCGTGATCGCCGCGCCCTTTGTGGTGTGGTGTGCGCTGGGCTGGTGGCGCCTGCGGGTGGCGGCGGGGACCAAGGCGGAGCGGCTCAGCACCCGCCGGCTCGGGGTCGGGCAGGTCGCCGAGTACGAGATCTCGACGCCCGACGACGACACGATTGTGGCGCTGCACCTGCCGCGGCCACCGCGCTGTGATGTCGAGCCTGCCATGGGTGCCACCGTCGGCGTCGGGGCGGCTTCGGTCAAGATCCGGCCGCAGCGGTGGGGTCGTCAGCAGATCGAACCCGTGGAGACCAGCGTGACCGACGCGTGGGGGATGTGGGTGTCGTTCTGGACCCCGCGCAATGAGTTCGTCACCGTGGCCCCCGGTCTGGGAACCCCGGGCGGATCGGACGCGATCCCGCATCCGATCGGCCTGGTCGGCATCCACCAGAGCCGAAGCCGCGGCGACGGCAGCGACCTCGCCGAGATCCGCAAGTTCGTCGCCGGTGACCGACTGAAGCGGATCAACTGGCGGGTGACATCGCGGACCGGAACCCTGCACACCAATGCGACCACCGCCGACCGTGACACCGAAGTGCTGGTGGTCGTCGACACCCTGGCTGACCTGGTCGTCGACCAGACCGGGCGCAACGACACTGGCACCGAGTCCAGCTCGAGTCTTGACATCGCCGTGTCCGCTGCGGCGACGATCGCCGACCACTACCTGGGTCTGGGGGACCGGGTCGGGCTGCACGACATGGGACGCGTGGTCGGCGCGGTCCCGGCCGGGTCCGGGGCCCGCCACCGCGGTGTCATCATCGAACGGCTCTCCAAGGGATGGGCCGAGCGTGCCTCCACCGGCTCACTCAAACCGGTCGGCCGAGTCCGGGCCGGTTCTCTCGTGCTGGTCTGCACCCCGTTGCTGCAGCCCGATGTGGTCGACGAGGTGCTGCGCCTGCTGCATCGGGGCGCGGCCGTGCTGGTCATCGACACGCTGCCGCCCGGCCTGGGCGGCATGAAGTCGGTGGCGGTCGCGACTGGGCTGCGGGCACGTTTCAACGACCGCATGCGTGGCCTGCGGTACTGGGACGAGGCCTGGGCGCTTCGACGGCTGGAACGGGAACGGGTCATCGAAGGAATGAGACGGCTGGGGGTGCCGGTGGTCGTCTGGCAGGGGATCGGCAGCCTCGGACAGGTGATCGGCGCCCTGGCCGCGAACCGGAGCGCACCACGGATGGCGAGGCGTTGACCATGTTGTTGAACTGGGCAGACGACATCGCGGAAATCATCGAGCGGTTCCGTCGGTACGGCAGCTGGCAGTGGGCCCTGCGGGGGATCGTGCTCGGCTGCGGGCTGGTGAGCATGGTCCCGTTGTGGATCATGATGCCCGCGATGGTCTTTGCCATCCTCTCGGCGGTCGCCCTGCTGTTGTCGGCGCTGTTCCCTCGCGGCCATGTCGTCACCGCCTTCCTTGTGGTGGTCCTGGTCTGGGCCGCGGCAGCTCGACCCACCGAACCTTGGGCGTACGGGATCGTTGCGCTCGG
>CAMDZW010000020.1 GCA_945911015.1 uncultured Propionibacteriaceae bacterium | reverse complement strand
TCGAACCAGTGACCTCTTCCGTGTCAGGGAAGCGCGCTACCGCTGCGCCAATCGCCCGAGGTGGGGACGGGATTCGAACCCGCGTACACGGATTTGCAGTCCGTTGCCTCGCCTCTCGGCCACCCCACCGCTGGAAAATGACCCTGCAGCAAGGAGGCAAAGCCCCTAGGGGCAAGGCCCTCTCCGAGCGGACGACGGGATTCGAACCCGCGACATCCACCTTGGCAAGGTGGTGCTCTACCAGCTGAGCTACGTCCGCATTGCGCCGCTTTGTCCCAAGGGGTTTCCTGCGGTGCGAGACGAAACTCTAGCAACCTCTGAGCGACCTCGCAAACCGGGTTCTCCCACTGGATCCGGACCCCAATCCGGCCAGGTCCAGAGGTGAAATTTCCACCATTCCGACCACGGATGGGGAGCTCGACCCCTCTTCGGGCCAGACCCGCGACGCACCGAGATCTGATTTCACTCCGGCCGAACCATACGGTAGTGTTGCTCACCGCACGGGGCGATTGGCGCAGTGGTAGCGCACTTCGTTCACACCGAAGGGGTCACTGGTTCGAACCCAGTATCGCCCACCCGAGCACGACCGCCCCCGACAGACCGTCGGGGGCGTTTTCGTTACCAAGGGGTGTCCGCGGACGTCCGCCGAGACCCCCTTCCCGACCGCCAGGACGTTTCATATCGTGGACATGTGTATCAACCATTGAGATACGTGCTTGCTCATCCGGCCCGTAGACCGCAGAGTTGACCCTGACGGCTTTCGTCGTCCCAAATGGTCCGTCCTTTACTGAAAGGCATGTGATGAGCGCCCCCGTCCTGCTGCTGCTGGCTCGGGGTGGCGTGGCTGAAGCCCCCAGCCGCTCCGCCGAAGCATTGCGTGACGCGATCCAGGCCGAAAGGCCTGGTCTCGATGTCCGCCTGGCCCGTTCGGGTCAGTGTCTTCCGACGGTGACCCAAACCATGAAGCGGATCGCACGGGCCGGCCGCACTGAAGTGACCATCGTTGGACTGGACCTGACCGAGGGATCTGAGGATCCACACTCCCCCGCGGCTGTCGCTGCCGGGCTCCGCTCCCAGTACCCTGACATCTCGATCACCTCGGCCAAATCCTTCGGCCCGGACCCGTCCATGCTCCGCTTCGTCGACGAGCGGTTGCGCACTGCACTGGCCGAAGCCCGCGCCGATGAGCTCGATGCCCTGGTCCTGGCGACCACATCGGCCGGCGACACTCGCACCCAGACTCAGATCGCTCGATGCGCGCGCCAGTGGGGTCAGCACCACAAGCTGCCCGTGGTCGTGTCGCATGCCGATGAGACCGGCCCTTCGGTGGCCTCGGCCGTCCGCACCCTGCGCCGGCAGGGTCGTCGCCACATCGCGGTCGGCAGCTGGTACCTGACCGCCACCAAGGAATGGGTGGCCGATCGCGACGCGGCTCTGGCCGCTGGTGCCACTGCGGTGGCCGAGCCGGTCGGTGCCGTCGAGGACTCGGTCCGTCTGGTGCTTGCCCGCTATGCATTTGCGGCCATGGACCTGCTGCCGCTGGACCAGACCGCGCCAGCCCCGGTCGTCGCCACCTTCGGCACCGCGGCAACCGCCGACGAGACCGAAGATTCGCGGCCCCACCTCCACGTGGTCGGTGCCTGAACAGACAACTGGCCTGAACAGACAACTGGCTGTTCAGTCGCGGGCCGTGGCGGCCAGTTCGGCCCGCTCGACCTCGGGGTCGAAGTCGGCCGGCGGCCACCCTAGGCCCAGGGCGCGCAGATGCTCCAGCAGAAGTTGGGCGACAGCCCAGTTGCGGTACCACTTGCGGTCAGAGGGGATCACGTACCACGGTGAGTCGTCGGTGTCGCACCGTCGCAGCGCGTCGGCGTAGGCGTCCTGGTAGTCGTCCCACAGCAGTCGCTCGTCGATGTCACCCGGGTTGTATTTCCAGTACTTCTCCGGGTTCTCGAGCCGCGCGGCAAGCCGTTGTCCTTGTTCGGCATGGGAGACGTTCAGGAAGCATTTGATCAAGGTGGTGCCGCGTGCGGCGAGTTCGTCCTCGAACGTGGTGATCTGGTCGTACCGGGTCTGCCATTCCTGCTCGGGGACCAGGCCATGGACCCTGACGACCAGCACATCTTCGTAATGGGATCGGTCGAAGATTCCAATCATGCCGGGATCGGGCAGTGCCTTGCGGATCCGCCACAGGAAGTCGTGCGCGAGCTCCTCCTCGGTCGGCTTCTTGAAGGCCCTGAGCTGCACCCCCTGTGGATCGACCAAACCGATCGCATGACGGATGACCCCGCCCTTGCCAGAGGTGTCCATGCCTTGGAGCAGCACCAGCACCGACGGCACCTGCTCGGAAGCCTCGCCCCCATCCACCCGCTCGGCCGCGGCCCGACCTGCCGCGTAGAGCCGTTCCTGGAGGTCGCTCAACTCCTCGATCAGTCCATGGCGCAACCGGTCGGCGTCCTTCTTGCCCATGCCCGGATATCCCGGGGTTGCGCGCGGGTCGAGGGCGTCCCAGTCGACCGCGCCCTGCGGCAGGCGCAGCTTCGTGCGCAGATCGGGTTCAGTCTTCTTTGTCTTGTGTCCCACCGGCTCAGTGTGCCCGACTTCACGCTCATTTGGGATGATCAGGTCCATGGGACGTGTGCATGAGGTCGTACGAGGTGAGGGTGACCTCGAGCAATTGGCTGGGATCTACGCATGGCCAGACGCCGACGAGCCGTGGATCCGGGCCAACTTTGTCACCACCATCGACGGCCGGACACGGGGTGGCGACGGCCTTTCGGGATCCATCAACACCGAGGCCGACCATCGTGTCTTCGATCTGCTCCGCGCCACCTGCGATGCCGTCGTTGCGGGTCGCGGGACCGTCGAAGCCGAGGGCTACCGTCCGATCGAGCTCAGCGAGGAACAGCAAGGCATCCGAGCATCGGCAGGACTGTCCGGCACCCCACCCCTGGTCATCCCCGGTGTCGGGCCGCTGCCGCCGCTCCTGCGCGCCGGGCTCTCCGCCGGCTCGGTCGTACATGACCCGTCCGCCGGCGCGAACCACGCCCCTGCGGAGTGGATCCAGACACTGTGCCGAGAACAGGGCTGGCGTCGCATCCTGCTCGAGGGAGGGCCGAGTCTGATGACGGCGTTTTTGCTCGACCACGCCGTCGACGAGCTCTGCTTGAGCACGGCACCGACGCTGCACCTGTCGCAGTGGTCCGGTTTTGCCCGCCCGGTTGCCGACCTGGCCCCTTCAAGATTTACCGTGGCCTCAGTCGTGCTCATGGACGACACCGTCATGACACGCTGGGTGCGTGGCGACCGCACAGACCGGTCCGAGAAGCCGTCGCGATGATCACTCCCCCGATCCGGCCGATCCTGGCCGCCCCGGCCGACCAGATCCCGCCGGGCATGCTCTATGAGCCCAAGTGGGATGGCTGGCGCTGTGTCACCTTCGTCCGCGATGGCCGAGTGACCCTGTGGAGCCGGCACGGCACTGAGATGACCAGCGACTTTCCCGAGCTGGTGAGCGCCTGCCGGGACCAGCTGCCTGACAACTGTGTCGTCGACGGCGAGCTGGTGATGGTTGATGGTGCCCGGTTGGAGTACAGCAAGCTCGCCAAGAGACATGCGGCCGGCGACAAGTCGACCACGCTCGCCGCCCTGCTACCGGTCACCTATGTCATCTTCGACCTGATCGACCTCGATGGTCACGACTGCCGCCCATTGCCCCAACAGGACCGTCGGGACCTGCTTGAGCAACTGCTCGACCACGCCCGTCCTCCGTTGGCCCTGACTCCGGCCACCCAGGATCTGGCCGTCGCCCATCGGTGGTTCGACGCTCTCGAGCGATATGGCCTCGACGGCGTCGTCGCCAAACCTCTGAACCAGCCCTATCTGGAGGGCAGTCGGGCCCTGGTCAAGATCAAGCACAAGCGCACTGCCGACGTGGTTGTGGCGGCCTTCCGTTGGGATCGCAATGCCACCCAGCACACCCCGACCCTGGGATCATTGCTGCTCGGCGTCTGGACCGAGGAGGGCCACCTGCACTTCCTCGGCGTGGTCTCCGGCTTTCCGCAGTCACAGCGGATGGCGATGGCCCAGATGTTGGGCGAGCTGGTCGTCGCGCCCGGCTCACCCGAGCATCGCGATCATCCGTGGCACCCTTCGAAGGCATCTGTGACCCGGATCCCGGACATGACAGGTGGGCGGCAGCGCGGTCATGAACAGGTGCGGCTGATCGCGCCGCAGCTGGCCTGTGAGGTGACCTTCGATGCTTTGCATCCCGATCCCGAAGGGGTGCGGATCCGCAGCAACGCCCGCTTCGTGCGGTGGCGCCCGGACAAGCCACCTGAGACCTGCATGCTGAGCGAACTGGACCACCGACCGCAACCTGACCCGGCCGAGGACGGCCTGCAGCGCTGGCTGACTGGCGACACCACCGTGATGGAGGAATCCCCATGAGCACACAGATCTGGGAAGGCCCGGTCAAGCCGATGTTGGCCAAGTCCGTGCCCGCCATCCCTGCAGGGATGGCGTACGAACCGAAGTGGGACGGCTTCCGCTGCATCGTGCAACGTGACCATGACCGGCTCACCCTGTGGAGTCGTGGCGCCAAGGATCTGACCATCTACTTTCCTGACCTGGTTGAGTCCTTGGCCGCTGCGCTGCCGCAACGGTGTGTCGTTGACGGCGAAATCGTGATCATTGTCGACGGTCGGCTCGAGTTCGAACTGCTGCAGCAACGGATCCATCCGGCCGCGTCGCGGATCGCCAGGCTCTCGACTGAGATCCCGGCTGACTTCGTCGCCTTCGATCTGATCGGGATCGACCAAGATTCCTTGCTGCAGGCGAGTTCGCAGGATCGGCGGAGTCGGCTCGAGCAGGCCGTCGACACCACCGTGGAGCGCGTCCATCTCACCCCGCACACCCACGACCTTGACCTGGCTCGGCGCTGGTTCGTCGAGTTCGAGGGCGCCGGGCTCGACGGGGTGATCGGCAAACCACTGGACCTGACCTATCAACCGGACAAGCGGGCGATGGTCAAGATCAAGCACAAGCGGACCGCCGATGTCGTTGTGGTCGGCTACCGGCTGCACAAGAACTCGACCGATTCCGAACCCCTGTTGGGATCCCTGCAGCTCGGTCTGTACGACGACGAGGGGGTGCTCCAGTTCATCGGTGTCGCTGCTTCCTTCCCGACCAAGCGGCGTGGCGAGCTCGCCACCGAGTTTGCCGAGCTTGCCGTTGACCCCGACCATCCCGACTGGGACAAGCATCCGTGGAGTGCGTCGGCAGCCGAATGGGACCGGCGCCCCGGCGCCATCAGCCGCTGGACCGCATCCCAGGGAGGCACCACCCAAACTGGACATCTGATCTGGCCGATGCCCGTCGCTGAGATCAGCTACGACTACTTCGAGGGCACACGGTTGCGGCACACCGGTCAGTTTGTTCGCTGGCGCCCCGACCGGGACCCCGACAGCTGCACCTATGACCAGATCGAGGTGCCACAGCAGATCCCTGTCACCGATGTGCTGGGGCACTGAGCGAGCGGCGAAACACGGCCATCACCACACCGGTGGGTTCCTCGGCCTGCCCGGCCGCGCCAAAACCGCATGCCAGAGCCGTCCGGATTGATGCGTGGTTGTCCGGATCGACTCGGATCACTGCAGTGGCGGCCAGACGCTGGTCCGCCAGCCACTGACACAACAGCCCCACCGCCGTACAGGCCACACCCCGGCGCCGCGCCCACGGATGCACGGCATAGGAGATGTTCGCCTCGCCTTCGGCCAGCACCGCCAGGGACGGATTGCCGGCAACCATTCCGGCCAGACGGCCGTCGAGTTCGACAGCAAACACCTGCTCTCCGGTCTGGGTGAGGCGAGCCACGTCGTTCTTCTGGATCCACCGGGTGGTCGACTCCACTGTCGAGCGGTGACCTTCGGTGAGCCACCGGATCGTTTCGACATCCTCACCGGCATGGTGGGCCTCGATGTCGGCGACAGTGAAGGGCCGCAGCGTCACTGCCGGACCGGCTTCCTCAGCACGTGCACGCAACGCTTCTCCCCGACTGATCAGTTGGCTTTCCGGCTGGGCTGCACCCGGGGCGGCTCTCCCGGCATCTTCGGATACTCGGGTGGATACGGCATCTCGCCCAGCCCATGGTCGCGCAGGTCCTTCTCGTACGCCTCGAGTGCAGTCTCGAGCCCGCAGCCCGGGCTGAGCGACAAGGATTCCCACACGTCGCCGCGTGCGGCGAAACGGGCAGCCATGGTCACGACGGTGTGGTCCTGGGGCGTCGTGTCGGCCAGCTCGTCCCACGCCAAGGGAGCCGAGACCAGAGCCGTCGCTCCGGGACGGATCGAGTAGGCCGAGGCCATGGTCCGGTCCCTGGCCATCTGGTTGAAGTCAACAAAGATCCGCTCCCCACGTTCCTCCTTCCACCAGGCCGTGGTCACCCGGTCCGGCATCCGACGTTCGAGTTCACGACCAATCGCGATCACCGCATGGCGGGCGTCGATGAAGTCCCACTCGGCCCGGACCGGGATGAAGACGTGAATGCCGCGGCCTCCGCTGGTCTTCACCCATGACGGCATCTGCCATTCGTCGAGCAACCCGCGCAACTCCAGCGCAGCCCGTACGGCATCAGCGAAGTCGGTGCCCGGCTGGGGGTCCAGGTCGATGCGCAACTGGTCGACGACGTCGGTGTTGTCCCGCTTGACCGGCCATGGATGGAAGCGAAGCGTGCCGAGATTGACCATCCAGACGATCGTCGCGAGATCGGCTGGCGCGACTTCGTCAGCCGGACGACCTGAGGGGAAGGTGATTCGCGCAGTCTGGACCCAGTCGGGCGCTCCCTTGGGGACCCGCTTCTGGTAGAACGCGTCTCCGAATCCGTCAGCGCGAGTCGACAGCTTCGCCTCCGGTGTCCAGCCACCGGGCCACCGCTCCATGGTGGTCGGCCGGTCTCTGAGCGCGGCCAGGATGCCTGGGCCGACCGAGCGAAAGTATTCGATGACATCACCCTTGGTGATGCCGAGGTCGGCGAAGTAGGGCTTGTCGAGGCTCGACACCGTCACGGTGCGGCCGTCGATGTCGAGGTCAACCTTCGTGGTGGCCATGGTGATGAGCGTACGCTGGAAGCCATGAGTTCACCCGCAGACCAGGTTGGCCGCATCACTCGCTCGGACGCCGAATGGCGTGCGCGACTGGACCCGATCTCGTACCAGGTGCTGCGACAGAATGCGACCGAGCGACCGTTCACCGGCGAGTACAACGACACCACCACGGTGGGCGTCTACCGATGCAAGGGCTGTGACACCGAGCTGTTCCGCAGCGAGACCAAGTTTTCCTCGCACTGCGGCTGGCCGTCCTTCTACGCACCCAGCGACGCCGACAACGTCGTGCTGATCCGTGACTCCTCGCTCGGCATGGAGCGGGTCGAGGTCCGTTGCAAGGTCTGCGACTCCCACCTGGGCCATGTCTTCCACGGTGAGGGATATCCCACGCCGACCGACGACCGCTACTGCATCAACTCGGTCAGCCTGGTGCTGGAGCCGGCTGGGAGCAACGACTGAGCTGAACGCTGCGACACGTCGAGCATCCGGTGCGGGTGTCATAGAATCGACACCATCAACCAGAGACTCAGCGCCCAGAGATTCAGCGCCCAGGGACTCAGCGCATTGTCGCCTGACGAGGGGAAGTGGTTCGTATGTCCGTCACCTCTCCGGTCCGGCATGTCCACTCCGGTTATCGCAACGATCCGCCTGATTACGTACCCAACCGGGCCCCCTACGCGCCCACCCGCCGTGACCCACAGACTCATCTGCTGCTGTGGATCCTGCGTGGCGCCTTCGACGTGGTCGATGCCCAGCGGACCAATGACGAGACACAGATCGGACGGGCCCAAGCCGGGGATTTGATTCTGCTCCCTCCCCACGTCCCGCTGCAGTACAGCCCGATCGTGTCGACCGGCTGGGAATGGATCTGGGTGCACTTCGCGGGCCCGGAGGCTGAAGCAGTGGTGTCGGTGATTCCACGGCCCGACTCGGTCATCCTGCCCCTGGGTTTCGACGAATCGATTCGCGCACGCTTCCGCGAGTTGATCACGCATGCGGCGAGCACACCGAGCGAGCTCGGCGCTCTGCGTACCGATGCGTGCTTGTTCAGCCTGATCACCTTGATCGCAACCCGACGGGATCGGGTCGTACGGGAACAGCCAGCTGTCCCTGACATCGACCTCACCGAAATCCTCGGCCACATCGATGCCAACCTTCACACGCCTCTGACGTTGCATCGCATTGCCGACGCCAGCGGCTATTCGCGCTCTCACCTGAATCGCCAGTTCCGGAGCCAGCTGGGGCTGACTCCGATGCAGTACGTGACCCGGACGCGGATTGCGCGAGCCAGCGAGCTGCTGTCGTCGACCAACCTGCGCATCGGTGAGATCGGCCGCATCGTCGGCTATGACGATCCGTACTACTTCTCTCGCCGCTTCAAGCAGGCCACCGGTGTGGCGCCGTTGCGCTATCGCAACACGAACCAACGCCGACTCATCTGACCGATCAGCTCTCGCCGTAGTCGAGAAGTGCAGCCACGATCTCCCCCGGGCGTTCCGACAACGCCCGGTAGGCATCAGGCGCAGCCACGTAGGGAAAGCGATGGGTGATCAGTTCGGACACGTCCAGTCGTCGACTCTGCAGCAGGCTGATGAGGGTCTCGATGTTGCGCCGGACCGGATGGCCGACGTACGCGGCGGGGTAATTCGCCCCGCTCTCGTAGTGGGCATCGCGATAACCCGGTCCGGCCTTGGCTGATGACAGCAGTTCGATGTTGCCCATGGCGGAGGCCATCATGAGGTGGATGGCTGCGCCTCCGGGAAAGACGATGCGGCCAGCCGGGACACCGTCGGGGCCGGCCGACATCATTGGCTTGAGTCGCTCGATGCTGTCGGTGGCATCGCCGCCGAAGCCGATGCAGGCGTGTTCCACCCCGTACGGCTGCGCCCACGCAGCCAATTGGGTCCAGCCCCGTGCATCGGGAGCGACCGCCAACACCTCGGCGGGGAGATGGTCGCGCCGGAACTCAAGCCCGTCGACGACAGCCACCTCCGCGCCACTCATCCGGTAGAGCCGGGCGGCGAGCTGTCCCATCAGGCCGGCACCGAACACGACGACCTTCTGGCCGAGCCTGACTCGGGACTTGTGTACCGCTTCGAGTGCGAAACAGAACATCGCCGCGATCGATGCCTCTGCCAGATCCACTTCGGTCGGTACGGGAACCACCAGGTTCTGCCCCACCACGGTACGGGTCGCATGGAAGGCGCCGCGACCGATGGCGACCACCCGGTCACCGGCGACGATCCGTGTCACCTCGGCGCCGACTGCGAGCACCGTCCCTGCCTGGCTGTAGCCCAGTTGGCGGGGCTCATCCCCGGGACTGGCATCCGTGGCGCCCACCACGCTCTTCAGCTCGGTTCCGGCGCTGATGTAGGAGTAGCGCGGCGCGATGAGCACCTCGGTCGCCGAGAGCGCAGGAGTTTCACCGTCAGTGACTCGGACCCCCACCCCAGGCACCACGACCACCTTCGCCGTGGACTGCTGGTGGGTGACGGCGGCCCCTTTGCCGAGATGATCGATCTTTTCGCTCATGCCTGCGCCCCCGCGAATGCCGTTTCGTACTCGGCCTTGGCCTTCTCCCCCACTGTGCTCTGCCAAGCCGAGAGCAACGACGCGTAGTCGGCCATGGTGCGGCGTCCTTGGATGATGTCATCCAGCCCTGCCTTGAAGGGGCGGTATGCCCGCGGGCCGCTGTTGAAGTCGGCATCGGAATACAGCCCGAGAGCTGGGTTGGTGATGCCGTTGGGGATGGTCTGGCTCTGATGGTCGTGCTGGGCGGTCACCAGGTCTTGGTCGTCCGAGTACAGGATACTCGCGCTGGTGCTTCCGAGGTAGGCGACCGGCAGGGCCTCCTCGCTCGCGCCGCTGGCGACCGGATCCGTTCCGTCGTAGGTGAAGTTGTGCCCTTCGACCCCCCAGGCCAGGCGCACGTACTCGGCGGTGCCGAACGGTGCAGCGAAGTGATTGAGGATTCTCAGGAGTTGGTCGGTACGCGCCTCGTCGGCCTGCCGCAACGCGCAGAACCCGTAGTAGGCACCCTCGGACAGATGGATCGGAGCCGCACCCCCACCGTCCCACTTCGGCAGCACGATGGCTCCCACCTGTTGGATGTCGGGGTCTGCGCCCGCTCGGGACCAGCCCGAGAACTCCTGCAGGAACAGAGCCGTGTTGCCAGCTTTCCACCAGCCCGAGGACCCCGGGTTGGAGTAACTGTCCGGACGGATGAGTCCTTCGTCCCACATCCGCCGCACGACGTCAACGGCTTCCGGATACACGTCGCTGGCGTAGGCCGAGTGGAACTCACCGTCGCGTTCCTCCCACACGTTCGGTGCACCCATCATTTCTGCGACAGCCGGCACGATCCATGCCACCGGATCAGCCCCGAAGGCGTGAACCCCTCTCTCCGCGTCGGTCACTTCACGACACAGGTCGAGAAAGTCTTCACCGCTGTGCACCGAGTCGGCATCGATCCGTGCCTGATCGAGAACATCCCCACGGAAGCTGAGAATCCGGCCAGCAATCGTGCGCGGCTGGGCGACGCCGTAGATCCGACCGTTGATGGTTCCCGGGCTCCACGCCGACGGTGGTAGTGCTGCCAGCGCCGGATACTTGGTGATCTCTTCCCCGGCCAGGTACGGCGTCAGATCGGTGAAGTACTTGTCCAGGACGCCGGGCATCTGAGGCATCGGGATCAGCTGGGTGATGTCGGGAAAGTCTCCGCTCGCCGAAAGGACCTGGAGTTTCGCGAGATAGCCCGAGTTCGTCGACGTGGACCACTCGGTGACAACGTTCAGGTCCGCGTCCAGCTGCTGCCATCGCTTGTTCCGGTTCTTCGCCATCAGCTGCTTGCCCTGGGTGAACAGGCTCACTGCCCCGCCGTCGCCGGGCGGACCATCACTGAACTGCTGCGGGTTGGCCGGGTAACTGAAGAAGCCCGGCTGGACCCCCTCGCGGGAACCGGGCAGATCCGGTTCGACACCTTCGAAGGGCACGTACACCGGGGTGGGCAGCGCCGACGGTGTCGGCGCCTCGCCATGCGGTTCCTCGTCGCTTCTGCATCCTGCCAGCGCCGCTGCCGCTCCCATCCCGACCGCTCCCGCGGCCAACCCCAACGCTGTCCGCCGATCCATTCGTCCAGTTGTCATGTTGTCGTCTACTTCGCAGACGGCTGGTTCTGCGTCGCCGCAGGCCTTCCAAAGTGATCCAGTTCCTCGCTCGAAGCCCCCGCCCCGACCGTGTTCCAATGATTCAGCGCTCCTGCCGTGATGCGCTCCAGCAGAGCGTTCTGCATCCGCAGCAGGACATCGCGGTACTGCGGGTCAGCCGCCACATTGACAAGCTCATCCGGGTCCTTGCCGAGGTCATAGAGCTCCGCGGAACGTCCCGAGTCATGAAAGACGTACTTGTACGTGTCGGTACGTAGGCACTTGCTCCGCGCCACCCGCTTGTTGTCGGTGAACTCACACAGCACGCCCTCTCGAGTCGGCCACCTCGTGCTGTCTCGGTCGTCCCCGGCCGGTTCGAGCAGCGGCCGCAGACTGTGCCCTGGCATCTCCGGTGCCGGTGGCATCGCCGCGTAGTCAAGAATCGTGGGCGCCAGGTCAACCTGTTCGACCAAGGTGTCCGTCACGCGGCCCATTCCGGCTCGACCCTTCGCTGATCGTGCTGGCGGGATGACCAGATAGGGCACGCGAATCACCGACTCGTGAAAGTTCGCCTTGCCGGTGGTGCCGAAGTCGCCGAGCATCTCACCGTGGTCGGACGTGAAGATCACCAAGGTGTCGTCCCAGAGGTCGTTGCGCGACAACGCCGCCATGATGCGACCCACCTGGTCATCGAGATAGGTGACCATGCCCCAGTAGCGCGCAATCATGCGCCGCAGCAGCGCTTCCCCGTCAGTGCCAGCGAAGCTGTTCGGCGCGACGTCGACCCCGCTCCGGACAGCATGGAGCAGGGCTGGCAGTTCGATCCGATCGGGGTCGTACATGCTCGCGTACGGTTCAGGTGGATCGAACGGATTGTGCGGCCCGCAGAAGCCAGCCCAGGCGAAGAAGGGTGGTGGATCATCCGCCGCCCCGACCCGGTCAAGGAAGTTCACGGTGTTCTCGCCAATCCAGTGATCCACGCACTCGTCAGCGGCCAGCACGTTGGGCAGCGCACCCCGTTCAGCGTCGAATTCCGGTGTGCGGCGCTGTTCATAGATCGACTCGTAGGCACCGGGACGCTTGGCATTCAGCCAGTCCGCGTAGACCGGCCCCAGCTGAGCTGGCCCGAGCGGTGAGCCTTCGGCCTGTCGCCACCGCGCGCCCTTGCCCAAGGTCAGTTGCAGTTCGTCATAGCCCCGCGGGGGCATCATGTGGATCTTGCCGAAGGCCGCGGTGTGGTAGCCCGACTCCTGGAGCCGTTCAGCCACCGTGCGCTCCCAGGGTGGCAGTCCTGGCGTTTCGCCGATCACACTCTTCATGTATTCCACTCCGTGTTGGAACACATAGCGTCCGGTCTGGATGCAGGCGCGACTCGGCATGCACACCGGGTTTTGGATGTAGCCACGTCGGAACAGGCTGCCTCGACTGGCCAGCTGGTCGAGATGAGGCGTGTGGACGTGCGGGTTTCCCGTCACACCGAGGGTGTCATAGCGCTGTTGGTCGGTGGTGATCAGCAGGACGTTGGCCGGCTGCGGCCGTGCGCTGCCGTTGTCGTTGTTCAGCATCGGTTCCCCTGACCCGCTGCCTGTGCTGCCGCGTCGCGGGCATGCCATTGCCTGGCGCGTGGACCGGGCGTGAACCGGGCAAGGTTGGTGCGGGCAAGGCCATCGACCGGCTGGTAGGTCAAGTAGATGGAGCCGTCATGGGCCAGACTGGCACGTTCGACACCGCTCTGGACCAACGCACTGGTCCCGGCGAGCGGATCCACCGAATAGAAGGCGTACCGGCTCGTCACGTACAACAGGCCGTTCGGGTGCCACACCATCTCACCGCCGTGGCCGCCGGTGCTCCCGTTGTACATGGTCACCGTCGACACCACGGTCTCGCCGACCGGATCGAAGGAGAACACTGTCCCGTCGGCGAGTCCCCAGAGGTGGCCGTCGGGTCCGACCGACACCTCGTTGATGGTGTTGGCTCCGCTCACCACCGTCCACTCACCGACCTTGGTTGCGGTGATCGGATCGAAGGCAAACAGCTTCGCCTCGGTTGCGATCGGCTCGGTCCCGCCACCGCCCTGGATGGCTGAACCACCGTAGATCAGTCCCCCCGACTCGGTGAGCGAGGCTATGGCTTGGTCCACCACGACATTGCGGTGGACGGTCAGCGCGGAGGTGGACAGGTCGTACGAACTGAGGGCGCCACCGTGCTCCCCGTAGTCGGGCAACGTACCGGTGTAGATCGTGCTGCCGACAGTGATGACGGCGAAGGGTCGGTTCTGCTGGTGACTGTCCTGCAGGTTGAACAGCGACACCGGGTTCGTGCCACCGTTCAGATCCCACTGCTTGATCGTCGCAGTCGGGTAGATGCCTGCGATCACTGTGTTGTCGTACCAGCACCAGCCTTCGACCTGTCCGAGTTTGGGTTGATCGTCGTCGAACGTGCCGGTCGTGCTGTCATAGATGGCGGTCGCTCCGCCCAGGTAACCGCTGATGACGACCTTGTCCGCATGCGGCCCGTCCGGCTCTCCGACCAGGATGTGGGCCAACGGGGCACGATCAGGCAGGACGTCTCCGGTCCAAGTGAGGTAACTCTGGGTGTCCACGTTGTAGGTGAACGACAGGCCCGACGATGTGCCGACCTTGCCGTACAGGATCGTGTCTCCGTCCTCCTCAATCAGACCGAAGCCCTGACCGCCTGCCCCCAAGGTGATCGGCGTGCCGTCTGCGGTCCTCACGATCGACGAGGTGAGAGTGGCGAGTTCGATTCTACGGAGCTCACGACCGGACACCTTCGAGCCGGCGAGGTAGATACTTCCCTGGTGCACCTCGGAGATGAAGCGCGATCCGACGGTCATCGTGGTGTGCGTCGTACCTGTCTCGGCGTCGGTGAACGACTGCTGTTGTCCGGTGACAACGTCGACGGCATACAACACGCCGTCCACGGCGGCGAACACGATGCCAGCCGCGTAACCCAGCTCGTTGACCCCCACCCCGGTCATCCCCGGTGGCGTGATGTCAGTCATGGTGCCTGAGACGACATCGATGCGGACCAGCTTCGGAATCGGCGAGAAGACACCGGCAATCAGAGCGTTCTGGTCGGCAGCGAACACCGCCGCGCGGACGTACTGTGACTCGGCGTCGACCCGGCCGAAGTCAGTGACGGAGTCGGTGTCCGGGTCGTAGACGAAGGCGTGACAGTTCGGGTAGGTGCCACCGTAGATCCTGCCGTCGGGCCCACTCGAGAGTCCATAGACCTGGGCCTCCCCCGCGATCGGAGCGCCGAGGTCGGAGACGGTTTGGGTCACCGGGTCGTAGCGGTAGAGATGAGCATTGGAATAGGTCCCGATGTAGACCACACCGCTCGGATCGGTCGTGATGGCCCAAGATCCCCGCGCACCCGGCAGTGGGATGGCGGCAAGTCTCTGATGGCTGTGGGTGTCGATGATGTTGAGCGCGGCGTTCTCGCCGGCTGGAACCAAATACATCACCGAACGTCCTGTGGCGTCGACGCCGAATGCTGCCCGCATGATGGTTGTGTCGGGCAACGGTGCGCCAAGATCGACCAGTGTGGTGCCCGGGCCGAACTTGCTGCAGCCGGTTGCGCCCGCCGAGCGTGGCACGGAAGTGCCCGAGTCCGGGCCGACTGCATCGGCCCAGCCGACTGCCATGCCGGAGGCAGCAAGGGAGGCGGCTGTGGTGCCCCCGGCCAGCCGAAGGAAACTCCGTCGATTCCGAGAATGATTGCGCATGGCCTCAGACTGCCGGGAACAACCGCGGGCCTTGAATGGGGATCCTGCCCCCAAAGATGGACTTTCGAGTCAGCCGATCGCTACTTCAGTTGGAATCTCCGGGCCATGTTCGCTCACCAACTGGCGACGATCTCGGCGAGTTCGCGTCGTCGCCCGGTGAAGAACGGGATCTCCTCACGGGTGTGACGGCGAGCCTCGGCCGCCCGTAGCGCCCGCATCAAGTCGACGATCCGGTGGAGCTCGTCAGCCTCGAAGGCGAGCATCCACTCGTAGTCGCCGAGTGCAAACGCCGAGACCGTATTGGCCCGCACATCGGGATAGGTGCGGGCGAGCATGCCGTGCTCGGCCAGCATCTGGCGGCGTTCCTCATCGGGCAACAGATACCACTCCAGCGACCGGACGAAGGGGTAGACGCAGACATAGGGCCGAGGATCCTCACCGGACATGAATGCCGGGACGTGACCCTTGTTGAACTCGGCGGGGCGGTGCAAGGCCACCTGCGACCACACCGGGTCGAGTTGGATGCCCAGATCGCTGCGACGCAACGCCAGATAGGCATCCTGGACCGATTCGATCGTGGGACCGTGCCACCACACCATCAGGTCGGCATCGGCACGCAAGCCAGCCACGTCGTACCAGCCTCGGATCTCCAGATCCTGCCCTTCGGTGCTGCGCGACACCTCCGCCAGGGCCGCCGCGGCGGAGTTCTCGTCGACAGCGACAACATTGGGACGGGCGAACACCGACCACATCGTGTAGCGAATGGTGTTGTTGATTTCCTTGGCACGCACCGAAAGCTCTCCTTGTCAGCTGGACCGCTTCCATCCTCCCATGCAGCGTCGAAGCGGAGCAGTCCGGATGACACCGAAGTGCTGAGCTGATCGCCGGATCTTCAGGACAACAGATGCTCGGCCGCTGATCGGGCACTGCGCAGACAGCCGGCAAGACCGACGCCGTCCCACAAGGCGCCGCACACCGTCAGCCCGGGCACGGCATGGACAGCGGCTCGCCATCGGGCCACCGCATCGAGATGACCGACCTGGTACTGCGGCAGTCCCCCACCCCAGCGCTGCACCTTGGCCTCGGTGATCCGGACCTCGGACCAGCCAGGAATAAGCGTGCGAGCCTGATCGACCACATCGTCGACCAGGGCGCGGTCGTCCAGTTGCAGGGCCGCGACCTGACCGGCGCGACCGACGCTGATCCGGACCAGTTCTCGGTCGGCTCCGACGGACCGATCCAGCGCGGACCGCACCCACCCCCATTTCCGGCTGGCGTGGGTGAACGCCTTGATCGAGGGCAACTCGCCGGGCGGCACCAACACGCCTGATCCGTTGATCCCCAGTCCGCTCGCCACCACGGCGATCACCGCGACTGATGCGTACGGGACCGCGCCCAGTTCAGCGCGGGTCTGCTCATCGACGATTCCGTCGAGCAGCCGAGCCGTGGATGCGGCCGCGGTGGCCAGCACCACCGCATCGGCGGTGACCGTCTCCTCGGTCGTGGTCGGCCCGACGGTCAGGGTCCAGCCGCTGCCACGGCGGTACAGCTCTCGTACCGTGGACCGGAGGCGAAGCCGTACGTCATGGGTCTCGAGATCGGCCACCAGCCGATCGACGACAGTGTGGAGACCGCCCGGTGTGGACACCATGGGTGGCCCCGCCGTCGGGTCAGGAGCCGGTGCCGTACGGGACAAGGTCAGTCCCTGCGTGATCCGCTGCCAGATCGCCGGCGCCACGGCAGCGGCCGACAGGTACCGGGCGTGACCGGCGTATACCCCGCCCAGCATCGGTTCGAGCAGTCGGTCGGTGACCTCCGGCCCGAACCGTGCGTCGACCAGGTCGCCGATCGACAGATCTGCCGTCGGCACCGTGACCGGCAGTTCCGGCTCCTGACGGGCCCGCTCCAGTCCGGCAGGCGTCAACAGGTCGGCCAGGTCCTCGGCGTCGTACGGGATCCCGACCTGGGAGCGTGGCATGGACCGGATCTCGCCGTCCACGAACAGCTGAGCCTTGACCGGCTCGGGACCAATCACCTCACATCCCAGATCCGACAGGAGTTCGAGGACTTCGGGACGTTGGCCCGGCGCGGTCCGGGCCAGCATGGATTCGGCGCCGACGTCGAAGCTGGCACCGGCGAGTGACCCGGCTGCGATCTTGCCACCGAGGCGCGGTCCCGCCTCGAGCACGGTGACCTGGTGTCCGGCCAGGGCGAGATGGCGGGCGGCCACCAGACCGCTCAGTCCGCCGCCGACCACCGCGACCGTGCTCACGAGGTGGCCTCGGCGCGCAGCTCAGCCCCCTCGGCGTGAACCAGCTCCACGATCCGGGTCAACACGGTCGGGTCGGTGTCCGGTGGAACACCGTGGCCGAGGTTGAAGATGTGGCCCGGTGCTGCTGCTCCGGAGCGGATGATGGCGCGGATCCGGTCGGCCAGGACGTCCCAGGGCGCGCCGAGCAGCGCGGGGTCGAGGTTGCCCTGGACCGGATGGGTGCCGCCGACGCGCCGTGACGCCTCAGCGAGCTCAATCCGCCAGTCGACGCCGATCACGTCGGTGATCGAAGCCATGTCGGGCAGCAGCTCGCCGGTGCCGACCCCGAAATGGATGCGGGGCACATCGGTGACCTGCGACAGCACGGCCCTCGAGTGCGGCAGCACCAGCGCACGGTAGTCGGCCACGGACAGGGCACCGGCCCAGGAGTCGAAGAGCTGCACGGCACGAGCGCCGGCATCGATCTGGACTCGGAGGAAGGCGGCCGAGATCACGGCAAGTCGACTGCACAGTTCCTGCCACAGCTCGGGCTGGCCGACCATCAGGGCCTTCGTCCGTGCGTAGTTCTTGCTCGGTCCGCCTTCGATCAGGTAGCTGGCGAGGGTGAAGGGTGCGCCGGCGAAACCGATCAGTGGGGTCTGTCCGAGCTCAGCGACCAGCGCACGGACCGACTCGGTCACGTACGGGACATCGTCGGCGGTCAGCGGACGCAGCTGTTTGAGGTCATCGGCGGTACGGATCGGCTGGGCCACGACCGGACCGACACCGGCGACGATGTCGAGATCGACGCCGACGGCCAGCAGCGGCACCATGATGTCGCTGAACAGGATGGCCGCGTCCACCCCGTGCCGACGGACCGGCTGGAGCGTGATCTCGGTCACCAGCTCAGGCCGTTGGCAGGAGTCAAGCATCGCGATGCCCTCCCGCAGTGCGTGGTACTCGGGCAGCGAACGCCCGGCCTGACGCATGAACCAGACCGGAACCCGGTCCCCCATCTCCCCTGCCGCGGCCGCCAACAAGGGCGCGGTCTCGACTTGTGATGTCACGGGGCGATCCTTTCACGGCGCGCCTTGCCCGGTTCAGCCGGTGTGGCCGCATATGGTCGTATGCGTGGGCGCCACGAAGAGACCTCCTGCTGACGATGCCACCCGACCGCTCCCCTTCGAGCGAGCCGTGGCAGCGCTGCAGACCGCCATGTGGCGCCCCGAGCTGAGCATCGAAGAGATGCCGGCACCGCAGCGGATCGCGCCCTTCTCCACTGCCCTGAGCGCTGATGTCACGGTCTCCGGCGACGATGTCGGCAACGGCCGTCTGGTGCTGCTGCACGATCCGGCCGGCAACCCTGCATGGGACGGGATCTTTCGCTGCGTCACCTTTGCCCGGGCCGAGGTCGATCCCGAAATGGTGACCGATCCTCTCCTACCCGGGGTTGGCTGGTCCTGGCTGACCGAGTCCTTGGAGAACCATCAAGCCCACTTCATCGAGCCGAGCGGCACCGTGACAGCGGTGGCCTCGGAGTCATTCGGCGGGATGGCTGACGAGCCACGGCGCGCCGAAGTCGAGATCCGGGCATCCTGGACGCCCGAGCTCGAACCCGATGGCAGTGGCTTTGCCGCACACTTGGAAGCATGGGGCGATCTGTTGTGCACGGTCGCCGGGTTGCCCCCACTGCCGACCGGCGTGGTGCCGATCGCCCCCCGTCGAAGCTCGGGGTCGCGGCGGCGGTGATCTCTGCGCCCGACTCCTCCCCCGTACCCGAGGTGCGGCTGCTCACCGAACCCGCCGGGCAGGTGGCCGACCTTGTCACCACCGCCGAAGGGCTCGCCCAGTGTGCTGCAACGCTTGCCGCTGGCAGTGGCCCGGTGAGCGTCGATGCCGAACGGGCCCACGGTTTCCGCTATTCGACCCGCGCTTATCTGATCCAGCTGCGTCGCGACGGTGCCCCGACCTTCTTGGTCGACCCGATCCCGTTCCGCGTGGGCAATGCCGAGGCTGATCTGTCCCCACTGATGACCGGGCTGAAGGGTGAGTGGATCCTTCACGCCGCCAGCCAGGACCTGCCCTGCCTGACCCAGGTCGGCTTGGCCCCGACCCAGTTGTTCGACACCGAGCTGGCCGGTCGTCTGCTGGGCTATCCGCGAGTGTCGCTGGGCACGCTCACCGAGGAACTGCTCGGCGTCCAGCTGTTGAAGGAGCATTCGGCTGCCGATTGGTCGACCCGGCCACTGCCGGACAGCTGGACCGCTTATGCCGCGCTGGATGTCGAGCTGCTCAGCGAATTGCGCGACGTGCTGGCACTCCAGCTCGAGGAGAGCGGCAAGTCCGAATGGGCCCGGCAGGAGTTTGCTCATCTGGTCGAGCACGCCACGGATCCAACGCCTGAGAAGGTCGAACCGTGGCGCCGTACGTCGGGGATGCACCAGGTCCGCACGGCGCGCGCAATGAATGTGGTCCGTGAGCTGTGGACTGCTCGTGATGCACTCGCCCGCGAGCTCGACCGATCACCAGGCAAGATCCTGCCCGACAAGGCAATCAGCGAAGCAGCCCTCGCCCTCCGTACGGCCGACCGCGACTCTCTGCGGGGATTGTCCGGCTTCCAACGCCGTCAGGCCCGCCGTTTCGAGAGCAACTGGCTGGCTGCGCTGGATCGGGCGTTCTCGGCGTCGGAGAAGGATCTCCCTCGGCTGCAACGTCGCCACGATGGCCCGCCACAACCGAAGTCGTGGCCCAGGCGTCACCCCGAGGCTGCCGCACGTCTGGACCGTACGAAGGCTCATGTCCAGCAACTGTCAGAGGATCTCTCCGTCCCTCCGGAGAACCTCCTCACCCCCGACACCTTGCGCCGGCTCGCGTGGCAACCGCCCAAGCAGGTCAGCGACGAGACCGTCGACGCCTTCCTGGCCGAGCACGGCGCCCGGCAGTGGCAGCGTGAACTGCTGGCCGGGCCGCTGGCCCGTCTGCTCTGACGCGCGGGGCCAGGTGGCCCGGTCGCCCGAGTGATCAGAAGTGACGAAGAACCTTGATTCATACCTGATTTATAGTTAGCATTCCTTGATTCCTACTGAATCGAGAAGAAGCAAAGATGCGAATCTTGCACGTAGAGTCGTCAGCCGGGCAGCGGTCCCTACAAGTTCGGAAAGATCACCGACATGGACGCCCCGACGGTCGCGGCCGACCTCGGGTGGACCATGGTACGCGGGCGACCACGGGCTACGGCATCACCACGGGCCAATGGTTGCGCACAGGCGAAGTCGGCTCAGTCTTCACCTCCTTGGTCAGCGTGCTCAACATCCCTGGAGTGGCCCATGTCAAGACCAGCTGACCTGAAACGGGCTCGACGGACGCTACCCATCCTTGTCGTTATGGCGCTCCTCCTGACAGCCTGCGCCCGCGGCCCCGAGGATGTGCAGGCCCTGCCGGATGCGCCGCTGCCGACCACCGAACCGACCTCCATGGACTGCCGCCAACCAGTCCCGATCCCGCTCGAACGCCGAAGTGACTGCGTCCGCGCCGGCCTGATGGCCATGGAGGCCGTCCTACCAACGCTGGAACGTTCGGCTGCCGGCTACGATTGCTGCGGCATCAGATACCTCGAGGATGAACATGCGATGCTGTTGACGTTCTACCCTCACGACTGGCGGATCAGCGAGCATGACAAGCATCTGTTCCAGACCGCCGTGCAGGAGGCACTCGGCCTTCGTGCCCATGTGGAGATCGTTGACGACTGGCGGAACGTGCCCGTACGGGTCTGACTGATGATGACCTGCGCAGACCCCTTGTGCGACACAGTTACTCGTGAGTAATATGAAGGCATGGCTGACTCCCGTGACGTGGTCTTCCTCGACGGTGTGCGCACCCCCTTTGGCAAGGCGGGTTCGCTCTACGCCGAGACGCGAGCAGACGACCTGGTCGTCAACTGCATCCGCGAGCTGCTCCGACGGCATCCTGAGATACCACCGGAGCGCGTCGATGAGGTGGCGATCGCTGCCACCACCCAGACCGGCGACCAGGGACTGACGATCGGCCGCACCACGGCATTGTTGTCCGGCCTCCCCTCGTCCGTGCCCGGCTTCGCCATCGACCGGATGTGTGCCGGAGCGATGACCGCAGTGACCACCACCGCGTCAGGCATTGGCTTCGGCGCGTACGACATCGCCATCGCTGGCGGCGTCGAACACATGACCCACCACCCCATGGGCGAAGGCGCCGACCCGAATCCACGGTTCCTCGCCGAGAAACTGGTCGACCCGTCCTCACTGGTGATGGGATCAACCGCGGAGAACCTCCACGACCGGTTCCCCGAGATCACCAAGGAGCGGGCCGACCGATTCGCCGTCCTCAGCCAGCAGCGAGTCGCCCAGGCCTACACCGACGGCATCCTCACCGAATCCCTCGTCCCAGTCGCTACCCGCTCGGCCGAACACGGCTGGGGCCTGGCCACTGCTGACGAACCGCCACGCCCCGACACGACCATGGAAGCGCTGGCCGGTTTGAAGACCCCGTTCCGTCCGCACGGCCGAGTCACGGCGGGCAACTCTGCTGGACTCAACGACGGCGCCACCGCCTGCCTGATCGCCGGGGCTGACACCGCCGCCGAACTCGGCATCGCGCCGGCCATGCGCATGGTGGGCTTCGCCTTCGCCGGTGTCGACCCATCAGTGATGGGCGTCGGCCCGGTGCCGGCCACCGAGAAGGCCCTGCACCGCGCCGGGCTGAGCATCGACGACATCGGCGCCTTCGAGATCAATGAAGCCTTCGCCGTCCAGGTGCTGGCCTTCCTTGACCACTTCGGCATCGACCAGGACGACCCCAAGGTCAATCCGTACGGCGGCGCCATCGCTCTGGGACATCCACTCGCCAGTTCTGGGGTCCGACTGATGATCCAGTTGGCCCGCACCTTCCGCGACAACCCACAGATCCGGTACGGCATCACCACCATGTGCATCGGGCTCGGGATGGGCGGCACCGTCATCTGGGAGAACCCGAACCACGCGAAGGAGAACGAGAAGTGAGCATCGCCACCGGATCCGAGTTGACCGATCTGATCGCCCGCGCCTCAGCCCTGACCGAGGTCGAAGTGGTCACCAAGGCACTCTCCCGCGACATCACCCTCCCCTACGGAGCCGGCACGATGGTGTTGATCAGTCTGGACAACGGGCTGGATCACAAGCGACCCAACACCTTCGGTCCGCGCAGCCTTGGTGAGCTCAATGCGGCCATCGACGCCGCTCAGGCCCGGACCGACATCGCTGCGATCGCCGTCACCGGCAAGCCGTTCATCCTGGCCGCCGGCGCCGATCTGTCCCAGGTCGCGAAACTGACCGATGTCGACGATGCCCGGGCCATCGCCCGGATCGGTCACGGCGTGTTCGCCAAGCTGCATCGCTCGTCGGTGCCGACCTTCGCCTTCATCAACGGGTTGGCGCTGGGCGGTGGTCTCGAAGTCAACCTCAACTGCCAATACCGTACGGTCAGCGCTGGCGCCGCCGGCATCGCGCTGCCCGAGTGTTTCCTCGGTCTGGTGCCCGGTTGGGGTGGCGCCTATCTGCTGCCGCGGCTGATCGGGGTGCCGAACGCACTCAAGGTCATCATCGAGAACCCCCTCAACAACAACCGCATGCTGACTGGGCCGCAGGTCTTCGAGCTGGGCATCGCCGACGCCATCTTCGAACCTGCCGACTTCCTCGAGCGATCGATCGACTGGGCCGCGAAGGTGATCAGCGGTCAGGTCACAGTTGACCGTGCCGAGCCGGACCCGGCCCAGTGGGACATGGCGGTCGACATGGCCAAGGAGATGGTCGACGAGCAGCTCGCCGGGGCCGCACCTGCCCCGTACCGTGCCCTCGACCTGATCCGAGCAGCGAAGGACTCCGATCTGGAGACTGCCTACGACGCCGAGGACGCCGCACTGTCCGAGCTGATCATGAGTCAGGAACTTCGCTCGGGACTGTACGCCTTCGATCTGGTGCAGAAGCGGGCCAAGCGTCCCGCCGGCACACCGGACAAGGACTTGGCCCGCAAGGTGACCAAGGTCGGCATCGTCGGTGCCGGGCTGATGGCCTCCCAGCTGGCGGTCCTGTTTGCCCGCCGTCTCGAGGTGCCGGTCGTGATGAGTGATCTTGACGCCGAGCGGGCCGCCAAGGGCGTCAGTCAGGTCCAGGCCGACATCGACAAGTTGCTCGCCAAGGGACGGATCAACCCGGACAAGGCCAACCGTTACAAGGCGTTGGTCACCGGGACAACCGATCAGAGCGAGTTCGCCGACTGCGACTTCGTCATCGAAGCTGTCTTCGAGGAGCTGACCGTCAAGCAGCAGGTCTTCGCCGATCTGGAGAAGATCGTGTCGGCGGAGTGTGTACTGGCGACGAACACGTCCTCACTGTCGATCACAGCCATGGCGTCTGGCCTGGCGCATCCTGAGCGGGTCGTCGGGTTCCATTTCTTCAACCCGGTCGCGGTGCTGCCGCTGTTGGAGATCATCCGAGGCGAGCAGACCGATGATGCGACGGTGGCGACCGCCTTCGCCGTGTCGAAGGACCTGCGCAAGAACTCGGTGCTGGTGGCTGATGCGCCCGGCTTCGTCGTCAACCGCATCCTGATCCGCCTGATGTCGGAGATCACCCGAGCCGTCGACCAAGGCACACCGGTGGAGGTCGCTGATCGCGCGCTCAAACCGCTCGGCCTGCCGATGAGTCCGTTCATCCTGCTGCAGCTGGTCGGCCCGGCCACCGCACTCCATGTCGCCGAGACCCTCCATGATGCCTTCGGCGACCGATTCTGGGTGTCACCGAACCTGAAGACAGCCGTCGAGGCGGGCCGTCCCGGCCTGGTCGATTGGAGCATGGAAGGCACCGCGACCCTGACCGAGGAGACCGCTGCCACGTTCACCATCGGTGACCAAGCGATCACCGAGGAGCAGCTGCGGGACCGGGTCCTGAACGCCTTGGCCGAGGAGATCGGCCTGATGCTGGCCGAAGGTGTGGTCGCCGCTCCGATGGACATCGACCTGTGCCTGATCCTGGGGGCTGGTTGGCCGTTCCACCTGGGTGGGATCACGCCCTTCTTGGACCGCAGCGGCGTGACCGAACGGGTGCTCGGGCAGCGGTTCCTGCCGAAGGGCGTCGCCACGCTGCCGTGACGGCGTCACGCAGCGTGCCAGACCAGGTCGATCTCAACCACGGCAGGTTTCGGCCAGCCTGGCAGTGGTGGTCTGCTGACCAGCTGATGGCCGGTCGGAGTTTCGGTGACCACAACCGGACTTCTGGCCGGGCCTCTGGGGGTCTGACGCCAGCCCGGCGCCTGTTTGGCATGGTTGCAGGCTTCGCACAGGCCTTGGCCGTTGTCGAGGCTGGTCGATCCCCCGTTGTCGCGGGGTCTGATGTGATCGATGTGACGGATCGGGGCATCACACCACGGTGTCCGACAAGTCCGGTCTCGAAGTCGAATCAGCTGCTGCAGTCCAGCCGGAAACCTGCGCGCCCGCGACTCCAGGTCGACCAGTTGCCCGGTGTCGGGCTGGGTGAAGCATCGGCGCAGCCAGACCTGGTCGCCACGGGCAAGTTCTCGAGCGAGTTCCGCATCGATCGGGCCGAAACCCTCCAGCAGGACCGGAGAGTCATCGGTCCCGAACAGCTGGTCCGATGACATCAGCAGGTTGAGCTCGACCCGGACCGGGTCATCGCTCCGCTGCGGCTTGGGCTGCTCCCGATCCAGGTCCGCCTCGGCCCAGCTCTGGTAACGGCTGAGTCCAGAAGAAGCGCTGCTCGGGTCGGCTGTGATCCGCCCCAGGATCAGGTCGGTGAACGTGTCGGCCATGATCTGGTCGCGGCTTCGTGGATCACCAGCAGCCTTCGCCCGGTCAGCGGCGATCCGCAGCCGAGCATGGACAGCGACACCGTCCTTGACCGGCAACAACGCGCTCAGCTGGGCCATGGTGTCCGGCGCGGGCCGGATCGTCACGCGCCGATCAGCCTCGGCCTTGCGGCGACGTTTGACCGCCGATGCCGGGTCATGGCGCACGGCGGCAGCGGCCACTCGAGCAGCAAGCTCCCGATCCCCCAGTGACTCCAGGTCGGCGGCGGCGGCGCCGATCTCACGGTCGACCGCGGCCCGGTCCTCACGACTCAGCACGGCCGTGCCCCGGGCAATGATCGTTGCTCGCCACTGGCTGATCCGTCCGTGCCGGAAGGCCTGGGCAGTGTGAGGCAGCTCCCGATCGAGGACTACGGCCAAGCAGAGCAGTCGCTCACCGCGGTGCGGTGACACCCGATAGGCTCCCGCGATCTGCGCAGCAATCCCCCGCCCCTGCAGCCGCTTCGCCACGCCTGCTTCGGCCTGCTGGGCACGCTGCGAGCGATCGAAGTCGGCGCTGATCCGAGCTTGGGCCGACTGCGCTGCAGCAACCAAAACTTCCAAGGCCCGCAAGGTGTCGATCCGTGCCGCGTCGTCGGTCGGCAGCTCACCAGCGCTCAGGGTCTGGCGCCACTGATCCACCCGGTCGGGGGTCACATCCTCCGGCTTGCTCATCCGGCGGGTCGAATCAACAAGGGCGAGGACACGGGCAACCGGCGAGGCGCCATCGTCGGCTGCCCTTCCACGGTCGTCATCCTCGATCATGATCCCATCATATATTCCTACACGTGTCCAGTCAACACCTATTCGTACCTGTGTTCCATCACGACTGGTCGCTGTATGGCAAAGTCTGGATCAGGGGTCTGACAATTCCGGCGGACTCACTCAAGGCCCGCGATGACCGACCGCCGGCGAGGGCGGCCCGTCCCCCGCTCAGATCTGGGAGAGGAGGGCGTCCGCCGTGACCGTCTGGGCGACAGTCGAGGCGACCTGCTCAGCGGTCAATCCACAACGCTCCAGGACCTCACTGCGGCTGCCATGGGCCTGGAACTCCTGCGGCACACCGAGGTTGTGGATCGCCGTACGGTGCCCGCGCTGGGCGAGTTCCTGGGTGAGCCGGGCACCGCAGCCCCCGACGACGCCGCTGTCTTCGATCGTGAACACGCGTGAGTGTGCTGCAGCCATGGTCACCAACGACGAGTTGAACGGCAGCGACCAGACCGGATCCACCACCCGCACCGGAATCCCGTCGCCACGCAGCAGCTCAGCAGCGGCAAGCGCCGTCTCGACCATCGCCCCATACCCCACCATCAGCACCTCGGGGTCATCGTCCTCGGTCAGCACATCGATGCCGTCAACTGTGCGGACCGGGTCAATGTCCTCAACCGGCGGGCAGTCCCGGGAGAACCGGATCACCGTCGGCGCGTCCTTGACCGCGACCGACTGTTCCAGGGCGGCTCCCAGTCGGGCCGCGTCCCGTGGTTGGGCCAGATGGGCTCCGGGCACGGTTTGCAACAGCGAACAGTCCCACATGCCATGGTGCGAGGCGCCATCGGGCCCAGTGATGCCAGCCCGGTCCAGGACGAAGGTGACGCCGAGCTTGTGCAGGGCGACATCCATCAACAGCTGGTCGTACGCGCGGTTGAGGAAGGTCGAGTAGATCGCCACCACCGGGTGAAGGCCGGCCATTGCCAGACCGGCTGCGGAGGTGACGGCATGCTGTTCGGCGATCCCTACATCGAAGGTGCGGTCGGGCCACTGTGCGGCGAAGGCCGCCAGCCCGGTCGGGTGCAACATGGCCGCGGTGATCGCCACCACGTCGTCGTGGCTGGCCCCCAGCTGCAGCATCTCGCGGGAGAAGGCTGCGGTCCAGTTCGGATTGTTGGCCGACTGCAGCGGCTCTCCGGTGACGGCGTCGATCTTGCCGACCGAGTGGAACTGGTCCTCCTCATTGTCCAGGGCAGCCTGGAATCCCTGGCCCTTGTGGGTGAGGCAGTGCACCAGCACCGGCCCGCCGTACTGCTTGGCCTGCTGCAGGGCCCGCTCCACTGATGCCTGGTCGTGGCCGTCGATCGGGCCGACATATTTCAGGCCGAGGTCGGAGAACAGTCCCTGCGGCGCCAGGATGTCCTTCAGCCCACTCTTGATGCCGTGGAGCAGCTCGTAGGCCGCAGGCCCGACCAGCGGCGTGCGACTGACATTGCGCCGTACGAGATCGAGCACAGGCTCATAGCGCGGGTTGGTCCGCAGGTCATTGAGGTAGTTGGCCAGCCCACCGACGGTCGGGGTGTAGGAACGACCGTTGTCATTGATCACGATCACGATCGGCAATGACGGGTCGGCGGCAATGTTGTTCAGGGCCTCCCAGGCCATGCCGCCGGTCAGGGCCCCGTCGCCGATCACCGCCACGACCCGGCGTTCGGTGTCGTCAGGGTCGGTCAGCCGCAATGCCTTGGCCATGCCCTCGGCATAGGACAGCGCGGTCGAGGCGTGGGAGTTCTCGACCCAGTCGTGCTCGGACTCGGCCCGGCTGGGATAGCCGGACAGCCCGTCCTGTTGGCGCAACCGATCAAAATCGTCCTGCCGACCGGTGAGGATCTTGTGGACGTATGCCTGATGACCAACGTCGAAGATGATCGGATCCTGCGGAGAGTCGAAGACGCGGTGCAGGCCCAGGGTCAGCTCGACCACACCGAGATTCGGACCGAGGTGGCCCCCGGTCCGGCTGACATGGTTGATCAGGAACTGCCTGATCTGAGCAGCCAGATCAGCCACCTCGTCCGGGGACAGGTGACGCAGATCGGCCGGGCCGTCGATCGAGTCCAACTGGGGCATACCGGCGAGTTTACCCAGCGTTCGAACAGACAACGAGCAAGGCTGCACACGGTTTGTCCCCGAGTGCGTCCCTGAGGTCGACCCACCTCGACTTCAGCCGTGAGGATGGTGGAGGCTGTCGAGGACCTCCTGGTGGAGGTCAGGTCTGCCCCAGTTGCTGTGGGAGCATTGAGTATGGCTGTATTGAACTGGTCTGGCGCAAGGAATGTCCGGGACATCGGCGGGTTGAAGTTGATGGCGGGCGGCTTCACGGCCGACCGTTCAGTCATCAGAAGCGGCGAGCTGGACCACTTGACACCGGACGGCCACGCAGCCCTCTTGGCAGCCGATCCCTCCCGGATCATCGACCTGCGGTCAGCACGTGAGATGAGCGTCCGATCGCCTCTGGTCAGCCACCAAGGCGACCGTCATCTGCCCTTCATCGATTCAACGAGGGTGCAACTCGTCGGCTCTTCGCTGACCGGGGTGCCCAGGATTGGAGGTGGCACGTGAGTACATCACTGAGCGACAACCCCGACCTGGCAGTCGCGCCCGTGATCGACTATCTCAGGGATTATCAAGGATCGTTCTGGGTTGTGGGCGGATGGGCCATCGACCTACATCTCGGTCGTGTCACTCGGCCGCATAAGGACGTCGACATCGCGATGCGAGCCGACGACCAGCAGCTGCTTGAAGCGTGGATCGCCGAACGCGACGTCTTCCTCGAGAACCCGATGACAGGCGATCGGCGCCCATGGGTAGACCGAGCACCGCTCCGCCCTGGGCCTGATGCGCTGGTCCTCCCCGATGCACCAATGGCGGTACAGCTACTGCCAGCTCTGTTCGAGAACAATCACTGGGTCTTTCCCCGTGGTCGGCACAGCATCCGGATGGACATCGACTCGCTCACGAAGGTAACGCCCGCCGGAACTCCGTACCAAACGCCTGAAGTCATCCTGCTCTACAAGTCGCGCCAGCATCGCGCCGAGGACGACGCCGACTTTCACAACCTGTTACCTGTTCTCACCGAACGCGAACTCCAGTGGTTGCGAGATCGAGTCGCACGACGACCACCGGATGACCCTTGGCTATCCAAGATCGACCACCGAATATTTGAATCATAAGTGCCCTGCTGGTGCTTCGTGACATCGCCAGCACATGACATGGCGAACGCCCCGCCAGGCCGAAGCCTGACGGGGCGTTGGTGACTCACGTACGGGAGTCGCTCAGCTCACTTGGCAACGAGCTGGCGCAGCACGTACTGCATGATGCCGCCGTTGCGGTAGTAGTCCGCCTCGCCGGGAGTGTCGATCCGGACGACCGCGTCGAAGGTGACGTCGTCAGCGCCCTCGCGGGAAGCCACGACCTTGACGGTCTTCGGGGTGGTGCCCGAGTTGAGCTCGGTCACGCCGGTGATCGAGAAGGACTCCTCACCGGTCAGACCCAGCGACTCGGCACTCTCCCCCGCCGGGAACTGCAGCGGGAGAACTCCCATGCCGATCAGGTTCGAACGGTGGATCCGCTCGTACGACTCGGTGATGACCGCACGCACGCCCAGCAGGGCCGTGCCCTTGGCCGCCCAGTCCCGCGACGACCCGGAGCCGTACTCCTTGCCACCCAGCACGACCAGAGGCGTACCGGCTGCAATGTAGTTCACCGAGGCATCGTAGACCGAGGTGACCGGAGCATCGGCCTGGGTGAAGTCGCGAGTGAAACCACCCTCGGTGCCCGGCGCCAGCTGGTTGCGCAGCCGGATGTTGGCGAAGGTGCCCCGCACCATCACCTCGTGGTTGCCGCGGCGGGAGCCGTAGGAGTTGAAGTCACGCCGATCCACACCCTGTTCGCTCAGGTAGAGACCCGCGGGGCTGTCGCCCTTGATCGCACCGGCCGGAGAGATGTGGTCGGTGGTGACCGAGTCGCCGAGCTTGAGCAGCACCCGCGCGCCGCTGATGTCGGTGACCGGCTCCGGCTCGGCCGGCATGCCGTCGAAGTACGGAGGCTTGCGGACGTAGGTCGAGTCGTCGGCCCACTCGAAGGTGCGCCCCTCCGGGGTGGGCAGGCTCTGCCACTGGGCGTCACCGGCGAAGACGTCGGCATAGGACTCGGTGAACATCTCCGAGCCAATCGCCCCGGCCACGACCTCGTCAATCTCGGCCTGGGTCGGCCACACGTCAGGCAGGAACACGTCCTTGCCGTCCGGTGTGGTCGCGATCGGCTCGGTCGCGAAATCGATGTCCATGGTGCCGGCCAGCGCATACACCACAACCAGCGGGGGGCTGGCCAGGTAGTTCATTTTGATGTCGGGGTTGATCCGACCCTCGAAGTTGCGGTTGCCCGACAGGACCGAGACGACGGCCAGATCGGAATCGTTGACGGCCTTGCTGACCTCGGGGATCAGCGGACCGGAGTTGCCGATGCACGTCGTACAGCCGTAGCCGACCAGGTTGAAGCCCAGCTTGTCCAGGTACGGCGTCAGCCCGGCCCGGTCGTAGTAGTCCATGACGACCTTCGAGCCGGGGGCCAGCGTCGTCTTGACCCATGGCTTGCGCTGAAGGCCGAGCTCGATCGCCTTCTTGGCCACCAGGGCGGCACCGACCATCACGCTCGGGTTGGAGGTGTTGGTGCAGGAGGTGATCGCTGCGATCGTCACCGCCCCGTGGTCCAGTTTGAAGGAGCTGCCGTCGGCCAGGGTCACCGGCGTGGGCGAGCTCGCCCGTCCCGGATGCGACTCGCCCGTGCCCTCGAACGGCTTGTCATCAGGATCCTGCCCGTTGAACACCGCCGGGGAGTCACTGGCCGGGAAGGACTCTCGCGAGGCTTCGTCGACCCGACCCTTGTCGATGGCGTACTCATCGGAGACATAGGCCTCCAAGGCGCTGCGGAAGGTCTGCTTGGCCTCGCTCAGCTTCACCCGGTCCTGGGGCCGCTTCGGGCCGGCGATGCTGGGCACCACGGTGCCCAGGTCCAGCTCGATCCGCTCGGAGTACGAGGGCTCGTGGTTCTCGTCGTGCCACAGGCCCTGGGCCTTGGCGTAGGCCTCCACCAGGGCAAGCTGCTGCTCCTCGCGACCGGTGAGGCGCAGGTAGTCGATGGTCTGTTGGTCGACCGGGAAGACCGCGATCGTGGAGCCGTACTCGGGGCTCATGTTGCCGATCGTGGCCCGGTTGGCCAGCGGCACCTGCGACACGCCGGGTCCGTAGAACTCGACGAACTTGCCGACCACACCGTGTTCACGCAGCATCTCGGTGATCGTCAGCACCAGGTCAGTGGCCGTGGCGCCCTCGGGCAGCTCACCGGAGAGCTTGAAGCCGACCACACGCGGGATCAGCATCGAGACCGGCTGGCCGAGCATGGCAGCCTCGGCCTCGATCCCGCCGACACCCCAGCCGACGACGCCGAGGCCGTTGACCATGGTGGTGTGGGAGTCGGTGCCGACGCAGGTGTCGGGGTAGGCCTGCAGCACGCCGTCGACGTTCCTGGGGAAGATCACGCGCGCCAAGTGCTCAATGTTGACCTGGTGCACGATTCCGGTGCCCGGCGGGACGACCTTGAAGTCGTCGAAGGCGGTCTGGCCCCAGCGCAGGAACTGGTAACGCTCCCGGTTGCGGCCGTACTCGATCTCGACGTTCCGCTGGAAGGCGTCAGCCGTGCCGAAGACGTCCGCGATCACCGAGTGGTCGATCACCATCTCGGCCGGCGACAGGGGGTTCACCTTGGTCGGATCGCCACCGAGATCGGCGATCGCCTCACGCATGGTGGCCAAGTCGACGACACAGGGCACACCGGTGAAGTCCTGCATGATCACCCGAGCCGGGGTGAACTGGATCTCCTTGCTGGGTTCAGCATCGGGATCCCACGCACCCAGCGCGCGGATGTCGTCCGCGGTGATGTTGGCACCGTCCTCGGTGCGCAACAGGTTCTCCAACAGGATCTTCAGGCTGTACGGCAGCTTTTCGCTCCCCTCGACCTTGTCGAGTCGGAAGATCTGGTACGACGTGCCGTTGACATCAAGCTCGTCCTGGGCACCGAAGCTGTTCACACTCATCAGGTCAACTCCTGGGACTCACGTTCCCAGCACCCGCCGCACCGAGAACTCTTGACGTCAAGATATCACGTCGGCCACGATGTTCCCATGCCCATCCTTGACCAGGCCGCCGCTGACCTCCACCGATCACGGACCAGCCAGAAATGGACGTCGTACGGACCCGAGGTCCTCCCGCTCTTCGTGGCCGAGATGGACAGCCGTCCCTGCCCGGACGTGGTCGAGGCCGTCACGGCGATGGTGTCGCGCGGAGACACTGGCTACACCCGTTCCACCACCGCCCTCACCAACGCCTTCACCGCTTTCGCTGATCGGGAGTGGGACTGGACCCCCGACCTGACCGACCACAAGGTCGTACCGGACGTGATGATCGGCATCGGTGAGGTGATCGACCGTCTCACCCCGCACGGTTCAGGGGTCGTGGTCAGCCCGCCCGTCTATGCGGCCTTCTTCTCCCTGCTCACCTCACTCGGCCGTGAGGCCATCCACGCCCCGCTGACCTCGGACTTCCGATTGGATCCCGAGGCCCTCGAGCGTGCCTTCGTCGAGGCCGGCGCGGGTGCGGCCTACATCCTGTGCAGCCCCCACAACCCGACCGGCACACTGCACAGCGCCGAGGAACTCGCCATCATCTCCGACTTGGCACTGCGGCACCAGATCCTGGTGATCAGCGATGAGATCCACGCCCCGCTGACCAGGACCGGCACCCATTTCGTGCCCTGGCTCTCGGTCGCCGACCACGGCATCGCCCTCCACAGCGCATCGAAGACCTTCAACCTCGCCGCGCTGCGGGCAGCGGTCCTCCTGGTCGGACCGCGCACCCGTGATCTCGTACGGGGGATGCGCAGCTTTGTCCTCCACTCGGCCCAACAACTGGCGATCGAGGCCCAGCGGGCTGCCTGGGCCAGCGACGGCAGCTGGCTGGCACAACTACGCACCGAGCTCGACGACCGGGCCGCCCTGCTGAGCTCGTTGGTCGGTTCCCGCCTCCCCGGAGTGCAGGCCGTGTCCGGTCCGGCGACCTATCTGGCGTGGTGGGACTGCACGGCACTGGGACTGACTGACCCGATGACCCACTTCCTGGAGCAGGCGAAGGTGGCGACCGTCCCGGGCAGGGCCTTCTCCCCCGACCACGGCCAGTGGGTACGGGTGAACTATGCCGCGTCTCCCGCAACCCTCACCGAAGCCGTGGACCGGATCGCCGCCTCACTGTGACCGGTGGCGCGGCTCCAGCACGGCCACGCATTCCACATGATGAGTCATCGGGAACAGGTCGAACGCACGGATCCCGGCGGCCCGCCAGCCGTGTTCGGCAGCAATCGCCAGGTCACGAGCCAGGGCTGACGGGTCGCAGGCCACATAGGCGATCCGTCGTGGCGCGAGGGCCAGCACCGCTTCCATCACCGGACGGCGAGCTCCTTTGCGGGGTGGATCGAGCACGACCAGATCGACATCGGCGGGCAGCTTGGCCAGACTGCGTTCAACTCGCCCTGCCCGGAAGGTGGCGCCAGGCACGTTGCGACGAGCCAACTCAATCGCGGACCAGCCTGCTTCGACACCCCAGACCTTCAGGCCGCGGGCGTCCAGGGCCCCGGCAAACAGCCCCACACCGCAGTACAGGTCGACAGCCCGCTCCCCCACCTCCGGTTGCAGCCCGTCGATGACAGCAGCCACCAGGATGTCGGCCGCCCGGGGATGGACCTGCCAGAAGCCGTCCGCGGCCACCCAGTGGTCGCGACCATCGGCCCGCTGCACCACCGGGGACGTGCCGCTCACCCGTACGTCATCGATCGTCTCGGTGCGTGAGCCGTCGCTGGCCAGCGTCACGTCGGCGACTCGACCCGACGTTGTGGGAGGTCCGGCGAGTGCAATCTGGCACCCCTCGGCCGGGAGCGGCACCACGCGATGACTGTGGTGGGCCCGCAGGCCCCAGGCCTCACCTGCGCCGAACCAACGGGTCCGGGTCCGCCAGGCCACACCGTCGCCGGCACCGGTCGGCCCCTCCTCGACGATGCCGTCCCAGTCCAGACCCGCCAGGCGGTCGAGCTGCTCGGCCACGACCTGACGTTTGAGTTCGCGTTGGTGATCGGGCGAGATGTGTTGGAAGTCGCATCCACCACAGCCCCCGGGACCACTGATCACACACCCCGGTTCAACCCGGTGTTCGCTCGCCATCAGGACCGTCACCGCATCCCCTGACCAGTAGCGGTCATGGCTGGTGTCGGTGACGCGGACCATCACCTGTTCCCCGGGGACGGCGTGCCGAACAAAGACAACACGGCCGTCGTGACGGGCCACGCCGTGGCCGCCGTGAGCGATACGGTCAACGTTCACCGGGCCGATCAGTTCACCGGGTTCAACGATCTGGGTCACTGCCACAGACTACGGCCGATCCCGCACCAGCCAGCGGCAGTCGTTCCCCGCAGCCGTGACACGTGTGTCGCTGACCAGGAGGCTGCACGGCGCTGCGCAGGTCGCCGGCGGGCCGTTGCCGGTGTAGCGTTTCGGGCGAGGACGATTCGCCTCGTACGGTGACGGTGCAGCGCCCGCAGCATGAGCGGGCAAGCGACGGGAAGTGAGTACATGCACATCGTGATCATGGGGTGTGGCCGGGTGGGTGCCGGGCTGGCCCGTGGTCTGGAGGCCAGAGGCCATTCGGTGGCCGTCATCGACATCGAACAGTCGGCATTCCGACGTCTCGGAGACGATTTCGCCGGACGTACGGTGACCGGGGTCGGCTTCGACAGAGATGTGCTCACCACGGCCGGGATCACCCGGGCCGACGGCTTCGCAGCTGTGTCCAGTGGTGACAACTCCAACATCATCGCCGCCCGGGTCGTCCGCGAGACCTTCAACGTCACCAATGTCGTCGCCCGCATCTACGACCCCGGTCGGGCCGAGGTCTACGAGCGGCTGGGCATCCCGACCGTCGCGACCGTTCGGTGGGCGGCTGACCAGGTGATGCGACGCCTGCTGCCAACCGGGTCAGAGCCGCTGTGGCGTGACCCGTCGGGCAATGTCCGCCTGATCGAGGTGAGGGCCGACCGTGGCTGGGTCGGCCGCAAGGTCGGCCAGATCGAGAAGACCGTGCGGACCCGGGTTCCGTTCATCCAACGTCTCGGCAGCGGCATCGTGCCCGAGCCGGCCACGGTCTTCCAGGACGGCGATCTGCTCTATGCCGCCGTCACCGACGACGACCTCAGTCGTGTCGAGTACGAGCTCGGCAATCCGCCTGCCGAGAGCTGAGGAGCCACACCCATGCATGTCGCCATTGCCGGGGCTGGAAATGTCGGCCAGTCCATCGCCACCGAGTTGCTCGCCAACGGTCACCGCATCCTGCTGATTGACAACGACCCGGTGGTCATCGAGGCCGCATCCGTGGCCGGGGCCGAATGGTTGTTGGCCGATGCCTGTGAGCTGTCCTCGCTCGAGGAGGCCGGACTCGACACCTTCGACGTCGCGATCGCCGCCACCGGTGACGACAAGGCCAACCTGGTCCACTCACTGCTGGCCAAGACCGAGTTCAGCGTTCCCCGTACGGTTGCTCGGGTCAACCATCCGCGCAACGAGTGGTTGTTCACCGACCAGTGGGGCATCGACGTCGCGGTGTCCACTCCTCGGCTGATGTCGGCCCTGGTCGAGGAGGCCGTCGCCGTCGGTGACCTGGTGCGCCTGCTCACCTTCCGTGAGGGCCCCGCCGAGCTGGTCGAGCTGACCCTCCCCGACGACAGCCCCGAGGTCGGCACCCGGATCCGCGACCTGCACCTTCCCGCCGACGTCGTGCTGGTGGCGATCATCCGCGACGGCTCGGCCATGGCACCCGATGCCGACGGGACCTTGGAAGGCGAGGACGAACTGCTCTTCGTCACCACCGGCGATCGCGAACGTGAGCTCGTCACCCAGCTCGCTCCCCGATCAGTCGAGTCGGCGGGCCCAGACAACTCGATGGGGCAGGACGACCATGTCTGAGGGCACCGGGGCGATGCGGCGGATCTGGCAGAAACTCTTCACCTCCGCAGCTGAACCCGACACCGACGACCGGGAGACTGGCCTTCACGCCGCCGGCCAACCGATCAGTGACTGCCGGGACCGCGACCGGGTCTGTGTGACCGGACGGATCACCGCACTGTCCGGTTCACCGGCCAACGAACGCCCGACCCTGACCGCCGAGATCAACGACGGATCCGCATCGCTGGACGTCGTCTGGTTGGGACGTCGCTCGATCCCCGGCATCGAGATCGGTCACCAGGTTCGGTTGCAGGGGCGGATCGCCACCCGGGACGGACGACGCCGGATGTACAACCCTCGCTACGACCTGATCAGCTAAAGATCACCCCGCCGCGGGGCGCAGCCCTTCCGGCGCAGTGATCGGCAGCAACTCTCCCGGAGCCATGGCCTGGTCACCACGGCGGACCACAATGCCGCGGAAGGTCTCCAGCAGCTGCTCGACCGGCCCATCGGTGCCCTTGACGACAGCGGCCTGACCGTAGACCACTCCACGTAGACACCAACGCGGCCCCTGCGCCATCCACATCCGGCTCGGCTGATAGGCCTGCTCTCCGTCGGGGGTCGACATGGGCAGCAACCGCCGCAACTCCGTACCGAAGGGTCCCTCTGCGTGGGCGACAGTCCCGCCCGCCTTCAGCGAGGCGTCGATGATGTCATCGCGCACCTCGGTCCAGAACCCACCGCTGCGCGGTGCAGAGAAGGCCGACAGTTCCAGTGCCGAGTCCTCGTGCACAATCAACACCGACATGATCTGCTGTGCCTCGCCGGCGACCTGGAACCGCAGCTCCATCCCCGGGAACCCGGTCAGCACGAGACTGCCCAGGTCAACCCGCAGCGGATCGGGCTCGTCGAGAGCACCCGGCTCCAGTTCGTCGATGTCGAAGGGGCCGTCCTCGCGCCATTCCTGTTCGTCGAGCTCCAGCCAGTGGGCCGCCTCGTCCACCTCCTCGGCGTCGGCCGAGGTGCCTTCCGCGCCGTCGGCCCCGGTGACCGGATCGTCGTGGTCCTCGGCTTCGTCGCTGCCTCGTCCGAAGAACCTGCGCAGACCCATGGAAACTCCCTCTGGTCGTGACCACCCCGAGCCCGGGATGCGGTCACAGCTTAATCAACCGCTGTCGCCGCCCCGAGCCGGGCGTGCTGCCTCAATCGCCCGGGCCAGACGCTCCGGGTGCCGGGTGGCGACCAGCCAGTACGGATGACGGTCGGCCGGATCGACCACGGCGACCTCCACCCCACGGTCGAGGAACGGCCTCAGGAACAACCAGGCCCGAGCATCGGCCCCTGGGCCGGTCCGGTCGCGGGTTGCCTCGGTCGACAGAGCGGTCGCCGAACCCAACCATTCCCACTCGAGGACGCCGCGCCCGACCCACAGGCCCTGCGTGTCGACCCGGATGACCGTACGGCTGTAGGCCACCAGCCCCAGCCCGATCAGCAGCATGGTCACCACAGCACCGGCCAGACCGATGGCCGGAGTGAAGAACCGTAGCGCCGCCAAGAAGATCGAGAACGCAAATCCGGCACCCAGTGCCCACCAGTACCACGGTACGGCGACGGTCTCGCGGTAGGTTGGAGGCTGCGACATGAGGCTCACCCTAGACGGGCCCTCGAAGACCCGACGCAGGAGGTTTGGATGGAACTCACCGAGAAGGTGGTCTGGAAGGTCTACATCGGCGTCGTCGGTGCCGGCGCGACCTTCGCCGCCCAGAAGCTGCTGACCTTCGGGTGGAAGCAGGTCACCGGTGAGGAGCCACCCTCGCCGACCGATCCGGAGACCCCATGGGCCAGGGCCGTCATCTGGGCATTGGCCAGTGGCGTCGGCGTCGGCGCCGCCCAGCTCATCAGTGCCAGGCTCGCCGCCAAGCACTTCAACCGTCACGGCCGTACCGCTCCCGGCCTGGGCAAGGTCAAGATCAACATGTGAGGTTCGGGTACGCCAACGGGCGGGTCGCCTTTCGGCGGCCCGCCCGTCATGCTGTTGCTCGAAGAACTCAGCCCGCGCAGTCGAAGCAGTAGTGCTGATCGCCCTTGCTCTCGGCGATCTGGCTGCGGTGGCGCACCAGGAAGCAGCCGGCACAGGTGAACTCGTCCTGCTGTCGAGGAAGGACCCGGACGGTCAGTTCCTCGTGGGAGAGGTCAGCGCCGGGGAGTTCGAAGGATTCGGCCGCCTCGACCTCGTCCTCGTCGACCTTTCCGGAGTTCTTGTCGTTGCGGCGAGTCTTCAGCTCCTCAATGCTGTCCTCGCTGATGTCCTCGTCTGTCTTGCGTGGGGCGTCGTAGTCAGTCGCCATGTCTTCCCTTCCACTTCCGTACGTCCGCTGGGGCCCGCCCCCGCTCGTCTGCGGGCCGTCCTGCCAGGTTCCGCCGAACCCTCGGTGATGATCTGCGTCGGTGTCCACTGCGCCGGCTCACAGATGTTTGCGCTCAGTGCTCGGCGTATCTTTACCACACCTGCCCAAGCTGCGTCGTGTCCACGCCGTAGTGACAACGCATCGAACCCGAATTTGTTCCCGAAGGAGTCCTGCAATGACCCCAACGTCCACAGTCGTGTTCTGCCCCGATGCCTTCAAGGGTTCGGCGACAGCAACCGAGGTCGCTGCCTGGCTCGCCGAAGGATGGCGGTCGGTCCGTTCCGAGGACAAAGTGATCGAGCTGGGACAGGCTGACGGTGGTGAAGGCACCGCCGAGGTGATCGCCGCCGCGCTCCCGGGCGGACGCTGGCACGAGCTTGACGTGGTCGGACCTGACCACCGGCCGGTCACCGGTCGCTGGTACCGCCACGGCACGACGGCCGTGTGTGACCTGGCCCAGATGAGCGGACTGCCGCTGATGGCCCACCTCGATCCGATGGGTGCGACGACCCGCGGCCTCGGGCAGGTCATGTCCGATGCGGTCGCCGCCGGCTGCACCCAGATCCTGATCGGACTCGGCGGGTCAGCCAGCACCGACGGTGGCGCCGGTGCCCTCTCCGCGCTGGGCTGGCAGTTGTGCGACCAGACGGGCCAGCCAGTGCCTGATGGTGGCTCCGCCCTGACCTCCCTGGCCCGGGTCATCCCCGGCATCTGGCCTGCCGGGGTCGAGGTCGTTGCCATGACCGATGTCACCGCCGGCCTCCTCGGCGCCGGTGGTGCGGCAGCCGTCTTCGGCCCGCAGAAGGGCGCCTCACCCGAACAGGTCGCCGAGTTGGACCACGCCCTGGCACGCTGGGCCGAGCTTCTCGGTGGAGATCCGGACCAGCCAGGAGCAGGTGCGGCCGGTGGCACCGGGTACGGCCTGGCCACCGCCCTCGGAGCGACGATCGAGCCCGGTGCGAGCTGGGTCGCTGACCAGACGGGTCTGACCGCGCTGCTGCCGACCGCCGATCTGGTCGTCAGCGGCGAGGGTCGCTTCGACGCGACGTCGTGGACCGGCAAGGTCGTCGGCTCGGTCCTGCGCGCCGTCGACGACCCCGTACGGACCGCGGTGGTCGCCGGCCAGGTTGCTGAGTCCGAACGCGGTCGCGGGCTCACCACGGTCTCCCTGACCGATCTTGCCGGATCGCGCGAAGCCGCCTTGGCCGACACCGGCCGGTGGGTGGTCGAAGCCGGTCGGGAGTTGGCCCGTACGTTCCAGCCGCACTCCTGAGCTGCGCCCCTCCACGAGACAGTCCCGCTAGGCTCGATCCATGGAGGTCCGCACCCAGATCGGGGACCGCGTCGTCACCTTGACCAATCTCGACAAGGTCTTGTTCGACGACGGCTGGACCAAGGCCGAGATGATCGACTACTACGTCCGAGCAGCCGACGTGATGCTGCCCCATCTGGCCGACCGCGCCGCCACCCGGATCCGTTTCCCCGACGGGGTCAACGGGGTGCATTTCTATGAGAAGAACGCCCCGACCGGTTGTCCGGACTGGGTACGGCGCGACCGGGTCGGCACCAGCGAGGGGGCGGTCGACTACGTCGTGATCGATGACGCCGCCACCCTGGTCGTCCTGGCCAATCTGGCCTCGATCGAGATCCATGTCCCGCAGTGGCGGTTCGCCTCGGTGCAGGAACGCCCCGTGGTGCTGCCCGACGACAGCGAGCACGGGCCGGCCCATCCGTTGGCCGATCGGCTCATCGTCGACCTCGACCCGGGCGAGGGGATCACCATGGCCGACAGCGCCGAGGCGGCATTGATCGTCGGTGCCGAGCTGGCCGCAGACGACCTCATCGGGGTGCCCCGCACCACCGGCAGCAAGGGCCTGCAGGTGTCGGCGGCGATCGCGCCGACGCCGACCCACTTGGCCAGGGCCTATGTGAAGGCCATGGCCGAGCGACTCACCCGGCACCATCCGGACCGTTTCGTGACCACGGTCGCCAAACAGCGCCGGGTCGGACACATCCTGCTCGACTACAACCAGAACATGGCCGCCCGCAACACGGTCGCGCCCTACTCGCTGCGCGGTCGGTCTGCTCCCGGTGTGGCGACCCCGCTCACCTGGGATGAGGTCGGCAACGTCGACGAGGGTCACGACCTGCGGTTCGGCCCCAGCGAGGTCCTCGACCGGATCGATCGGTACGGGGACCTGGCAGCCGAGCTGCTCACCGACGATCCGCCGCCGCTCCCGGCGGTGCAGTGAGCATCCGACACCTTGTGAAATGAGCTCACCGCCATCCCTACCCCTGAGTATTATTCTCGAATGACCACTCCGAGGGTTGCCCGACTGCCACGTGATCAACGCCGCAGCCAGCTGATGGATGCCGCCGCACAGGTGTTCACCGGCGTCGGTTACCACCAGGCCGCGATGGATGACATAGCCGAGGCCGCTGGAGTGTCCAAACCGGTGCTCTACCAGCACTTCTCCTCCAAGATAGAGCTCTACCAGGCCGTTCTGGACCAGTCCTGTGACCGGTTGGAACGGATCGTTCTCGACGCCTTGGCCTCCACCGACGTGAACCGGGACCGAGTCGTGGCGACGATCGATGCCTTCTACGGTTTCGTCTCCGAGCAGCGGGCCGACTTCCGGCTCGTCTTCGAGTCCGATCTGACCGGCGTCGACGAGGTCCGGGACCGGATCGGTGCGATGACCGACCGCTTGGCCGAGGCCGTCACCGAGGTCATCTCCGACGACACCGACCTGCCGCCGGCCCGGGCCCGGCTCCTGGGTGTCTCCCTCGTCGGCGTCGCCCAGATCAGTGCGCGGTATTGGATGTCGAGCCCGTACGATCCCGACGACACCTTCGATCGCGATGAGGCCGCCGAACTGGTGAGCCGCCTGGTGTGGCGCGGAATCCGTGGCTTTCCTCGACGTGAGGACGCCGAGAACCCGCTCCCCTGATGAGCAGATCCGGTCCATCTGGTGGATGGTTCAGGGTCATTCGGTCCGCCGCTGGCTCCGCGGTTGAGTATCCTCGTGTGCGACCGCCCACAATGTCGACCACCAAGTCAGGATGAATGCTGATGTCCACTCCTCAGCCCCATGGTGCCGCTGCCGCCGCCCCCGCTCCTCTGGCCGCACCGACCGGTGCCGGTGCGACCCTGACCCTCGAGGCGCCCGACGCCCCGCCCACCGTCACCGAGACCGATGCCCCGGCGATGGCCCCCAAGATCGACGAGGCACAGGTGCCGGCCCTTGACGCCAAGGTCGAGGCGTTCCTGGACGCCATGGTCAACGCCGAGACCCGTTCGCCCGAGTTTGCGCAACAGGCCGAGCATGTCCGGTCCATGGGCGACGCCGACATCCGCAAGGCGGCGGAGGCCTCCAACCGTTTGCTGGAACAGCCGGTCAAGGCCCTCAACGAAGGCGGCATCTCCGAGGGCAGCAGCGTCGGCAAGACCCTCATGCAGTTGCGCCGCACCGTGGAGGACCTCGACCCGAGCCAGGCCAAGGGGCCGAAGAAGCTGCTCGGCTTCATTCCTTTCGGTGACCAGATCGCCGACTACTTCCGCAAGTACCAGAGCGCCCAGTCCCACCTCAACGGCATCCTGCACTCGCTGCGCAACGGCCAGGACGAGCTGACCAAGGACAATGTCGCGCTCAACATGGAGAAGCAACACCTGTGGGACAACATGGGTCGGCTCAACCAGTACCTCTACATCGCTGAACAGCTCGACACCAAGCTCACCGCGAAGATCGCCGAGCTGGAGCTGAGTGACCCGGAGAAGGCCAAGGCCCTCAGCCAGGATGTCTTGTTCTACGTACGGCAGAAGCACCAGGACCTGCTCACCCAGCTCGCCGTGTCGATCCAGAGCTATCTGGCCATCGACATCATCATCAAGAACAACATCGAGCTGATCAAGGGCGTCGACCGGGCGTCGACGACCACGGTGTCGGCTCTGCGTACGGCTGTGGTCGTGGCTCAGGCCCTGGGCAATCAGAAGATGGTCCTGGACCAGATCACCGCGCTCAACGAGACCACCTCCGACATGATCCAGCGCACCTCGGAGATGTTGAAGGAGAACTCGGCCCGGATCCAGCAGGAGGCGGCCTCGGCCACGATCGGGCTGCCGCAGTTGCAGGCTGCCTTCCAGAACATCTACGAGACGATGGACACGATCGACAACTTCAAGCTGCAGGCCCTGGACAACATGTCGGCCACCATCGGTGTCCTGGAACATGAAGTCGTCAAGTCGCAGGATTACCTGGATCGGGCCCGCCGTCAGGATCCGCAGCTGGCTGCCGGCAAGCTGCCCGGCGGCCAGCTCGACATCGACGCACAGGCCTGAGGGGACGCCCGGAGTGGGACTTGCCGACTGGATCTCCCGGTTGATGGGTGAGGAGGAGCCCGAACCCACCGACGCTCCCCCTGCGCCGCCGACCGAGGACGACATCCTGGCCGCTCTGGACCGAGTCGTCGAACAGGCCACCGAGGCCAAGGCCCCCACCATGGTCCGGTCCCGGGTGTCCCGGATCGCGAACATCATCCGGCTCACCCTCCCGCGACTGCGCAATCTCGGGCTCGCCAGTCCCCAGGCGTACTCGGTGATGGCCACCGCCACCGACTACCTGCCCGAGGCACTCGGCAGCTACCTGCGCCTTCCTCGGGACTGGGCCGACTCACGTCCCATCGAGAACGGCAAGACTTCGCTGCTGTTGCTGGTCGACCAACTCGACCTGCTCGGCGCAACCATGGACAAGGTCTTCGACGCGGTCAACCGCGCCGACGCCGAAGCGTTGATCGCCCACGGCCGATTCCTCCAGGCCAAGTTCGGTCACGCCAGCTCCGGCGGCACCCTCGACCTGAATGCCTCGGCCATGCCCCGGACACCGGCCGCGCCCCCATCCCCCACACCCCAGGACCGGCCGTCCAAGCCCGCCAACGTCCTTGATCTGGAGAGTTGATGTCCTCGACAACTGATCCGACCCCCACCCTCGCCAACGCCGTCGCCGCCTTGGAACGGGTTGCGGTCGATGCGGGCGTCGACTCGGCAGCGGCCCGCGCCGAAGCGGAGGCGCTGGCCGCGACCATCGCCGAGCCGGCTCGCGGTGCGTTCGTCGACTGGAGCAATGAACTCGGCGGCGGCCGGACCGCGGAGGACTTCTTCGCCGCGGCCCAGCGCGGCCGCCGGTGGCGAGCCGCCCCGACCGCTCTGCTGTCGGAACTGGTGGTGACCGGTTCGGAACATGCCACGGCCTACGGGCAGGCTCTGGCCGAGGTCTGCCATGCCGCGACCGGACTCGGTGAACACTCGATGCGGGCCGTCGGCAATGCCTCGGTCGCCGCCTCGGCACAACAGCGATCCACGGCACCGGCCGACCCCGAACCGACTCCCCCGCCGACCACGGAGGCGGATTCGACCACCGGGACCGACGACGGTCTGCCGGCCCCGGAGACTCTGCTGCGTTTCCTGAACCAGGTCAACACCGAACAGCTGAAGTCCCAGACCGAGCGGATCCGCAACCTCGGGTCCTCCTTCTTGTTCGGCCGCGACAAAGACGCTGGATCGCAGCCAAGCCCAGCTGCCTCGTCGAACCCGTTCGATCTGTCCGGCATGGACCCTCATGCGCCCGGTGCGTTCTCCGGTCTGCCGACGGGGCCGGCTCCGACTCCCGGCGCAGACCAGCCTGCCCCGACACCGACCCAACCGAACCCCACCCAGCCGACACCGACCCAGCCGGCCCCCACCCAGCCGGCCCCCACCCAGGCGGCCACCGCCGAGACTGCCGAGGAGCCAGCCGAGAACGAGGAACCGCCCCGATCGTTGGAGGACCTGCTCGCCGAGCTCGACGGCCTGATCGGTCTGGATCGGGTCAAGCGTGAGATCCACCGTCAGGTGGCCGTGCTGAAGGTCGAACAGCTCCGGGTCAAGGCTGGCCTCAAGAGCCCGACGATCACCCGACACCTGATCTTCACCGGAAACCCGGGCACCGGAAAGACCACCGTCGCCCGCCTCGTGTCGGGGATCTACCGCGCTCTCGGGCTGCTGTCCAAGGGACAGTTGGTGGAAGTCGACCGTTCCGAGCTGGTGGCCGGTTACCTCGGCCAGACCGCCATCAAGACCGCAGAAGTCGTCGAGTCGGCGGCCGGTGGGGTGCTGTTCATCGACGAGGCGTACGCCCTGTCCGGTGCCGACGACCAGTACGGCCAGGAAGCGGTCGACACCTTGGTGAAGGAGATGGAGGACCGCCGCGATGACTTGGTCGTGATCGTGGCCGGGTATCCGGCGCCGATGAAGAAGTTCATCGACCACAACCCAGGTCTGGCCAGCCGCTTCCGCACCGAGATCGGCTTCGAGGACTACAACGACGACGAGCTCACCGGGATCTTCAGGCTGCTCGCCGCCAATGCCGACTACGACATCACCGATGCGTGTGAGAAGCGGTTCCGGATGATCTTGGCGATCACCCCTCGGGACACCAACTTCGGCAATGGCCGGTTCGCCCGCAACTGCCTCGAGGCCGCAATCGGACGGCACGCCTGGCGACTGAGGGATGTCGAGGAGCCGACTCTGGCCGACCTGCGCGAGCTGCTCCCCGAGGACCTCGAGGACAACGACGGCGACGACCAGGTCTCCCCCGATCGTGAGTCCGCCGAGCCCAACCCGCTCGACGTCGACCAGGCCGAGTCTGCCCAGACCCCGGCCTCCCCGGCCACCCCGGATCTGCCCGAACGCACCGCGGCCCCGAGCCCGGCCGAACCGGACAGTGCCCAGTGGTGGTCCGGCGACACCGGTCCTGACGACCGGCCCTGGGACGGCTTGGACGGCAGCCAGACACCGGCCCCCGAGGATTCGTGATGAGTCAGGCAGCAACGGCTCCCCCCACCCCGACCCGTCGGGCCGCACCGGCGGCTCAACCGGGCACCGGCAGTGTGGCGACCTCTGGCCGTACGGGATCAGCGGTCGCCCCCCAGCAGGGTCAGTCGAACCGGTCGACCCCGCGCTCGTTGCGGTTGTGGACCTTGGCGACCGTGCTGGCCTGCGCGGTGTTCGCACTGACCAGCTTCGCCACCATGTGGAATGGCGCCACCGCGGGCGCCCAGGCCGCCGATGACGCGGCGCAGCTGGTCCGGGTCCAGTCGATCCGGGCAAACCTGTTGCGCGCCGACTCGCTGGCCACCAACGCCTTCCTGGTCGGCGGGCTCGAGTCGGCTGACCAGCGTTCGGCCTATGACGCGGCGCTGGAGGAGACCACCCGGCTGCTGGCTGATGCTGCTGCGGCGCAGCCACAGGATCGCGAGTCGCTGGCTGTCCTCAATCAGGCAGTGCTGCGCTATGCGGCCGACATGGAACAGGCCCGAGCCAACAACCGACAGGGTTACCCCGTCGGGGCCGGCTACCTGTCCGAGGCAAGCGCCGAGCTCCGGGATGCGGCTCTGCCGATCCTGGCTGAACTCGCCGACACCAACAAGCAACGGGCCGACGCCCAGCTGGCGGCCAATGACCATCCGTGGTTCGAGCTGGTCGGGCTGGTGTCAGCTGCTGTCCTCGTGGCCGCTATGTGGTGGACGGCGCGCCAATTCAGACGCGTCATCAACACCGGATTGCTGGTCGCCAGCCTGCTCGCGGTCATCACCTTGGTCGCCGGGATCGGAGTGCTGGCCCACAACCGTTCGGTTTCGGACGGGCTGAGTCGCGGTGACCTGGACACCATCGCGACTGTCGGTGCGATGCGGGCCGCCGCCAACGAGGCCAAGGTCCAGGAAAGTCTGCGGTTGATCGCCCACGGTTCCGGTCAGGCGCACGAGGAGGCGTGGCAGCAGGCCAGTGCCGAGGTGACCGACGGCATGGCCGGCAGTGGCGGCAATCTGCGCCAACTGTGGCAGAACTACACCGAGTCTCACCGCAAGGTCGTCACCCTCGACCAGGACGGCAAGTGGGAGGAGGCGGTCGCCTTCGCCACCGACAGTGATCCCGACTCGCCCAACACCACCTTCACCGCCTTCGACGACGAGGCCAGATCCACCCTCGAGTCTGCCGCGGACGATGTCCGTGCCGCGGCCGACCAACTCTTCATCGGGCCGGTCCTGATGTTGGCCATCGGGGTGCCTGCGCTGATCGCTGCTGCGATCTGCGCCGCGGTCGGGCTCCGGGCGCGTCTGCGGGAGTACCAGTGAGCAGCCCACGCGGCCGGTCCACACCGATCCAGGTCCTCGGACTGTTGCTGGTCGGGCTCTTCCTGGCCGCCTGCGCCCCGGCCCTGCCCGAACCTCCTCCACCACCGCTGCGCACCACGCCCGAGGTCTCCCGACCACCGGTGGCCGAGCAGAACTGCACCAACGGCACCCAGTCCTACGAACCGGGCAAGCTGCCTGCCCCCGACAAGCTGCCCGCTGACTCCACCATGGCAGCGATCAAGAAGCGCGGTCGACTGATTGCCGGGGTCTCGGCCGACACCTATCTGCTCGGCGCCCGCAACCCGGCGACCGGCACCATCGAAGGCTTCGACATCGACTTCGTCCGGGCGATCTCGAAGGCGATCTTCGGCAAACCCGACCAGTACGAGTTGAAGGTCATCACGGCCGCCGACCGAATCCCGGTGTTGCAGGACAAGGAGGTCGACATCGTGGTCCGAGCCTTCACCATGAACTGTGAACGTTGGGACCAGGTCGCCTTCTCCTCGGTCTACTACGAGGCCGGACAGAAGGTCCTGGTCCGTGCCGGCAGCGGGCTGAAGACCTTGGCCGATCTTGCCGGGCGCACAGTCTGCGCTCCCAACGGCACCTCCTCGATCACCAACTTCGAGCGTCAGGTCCCCGATGCCGAGATCGTCGCCGCAATCGACCACACCGGCTGCCTGGTCCGCTTCCAGAAGGGCGAGGTCGACGCGATCACCGGGGACGACACGGTGCTGGCCGGCCTGGCCGCTCAGGATCCGTACGCCGAGATCCTCGACGGGGAACCGTTCAGCAGCGAGCCGTACGGGGTGGGTGTCAATGCCGACCAGGTCGACCTGGTGAAGTTCATCAACGCCAAGCTGGACCAGATGCGCGACAACGGCGAATGGCAGGACAGCTACGATCGTTGGCTCAAGCCCGCCCTGGGTCAGGACACCCCGCCCGAGGCCGAGTACGGACGGTGACCCGGTGACTGCACAGACCAACCACGCCCCCCAGGCGCCGGGCGCGCTCGGCCAGCCGGTCGACGTTCTGGCGATGCGCCGCTACCTCGACCAGCTCCACACCTGGTTGCAGTTGCGGCGGGCCGAGCTCGATGAAATTGACCAGGCGGTGCAGGCCGCCAAGGAGGACAACCTCACCGGCGACATCATGTTGTCGATGATGTTGTGGAAGGCCGTCGAGGACCGCGAGCAGTTGCTGCTTGCCACCTGGGACAGCGGTCGCGTCGGCGTCACCGAACGAGAACGCCTGTCCTCGCTCGTCTGGGGCAGGATGGACACCACGCTCGATCCGAGCCTGATCGGCAAGTCGACAGTGTCGAACAGTCTCGGCAGCGGTCTGACCGTCTCCCTGCCCGAGGCCTGCCGGCTCAGCGATGCGCTGGTCCAGCAACTGCGGATGCGGCTGGCCCTCGACCCCGCCGCCGATGAACATGCCCGCCACATCAAGGACCTTCGGGTCCAGATGGAACGGATCCGCGACCAGGTTGCGTTGGAACCTGCCCACACCCGGGCTGCGGCACAGGGCAAACTGGCCCGCCTCGTACGACGTCTTGAGACGATCACCGAGAAGGCCGGACGCGGCGCCGATGTCGGAGGGCTGCTCGGCCCCCTCGAGCTCGACTCGGCCCAACTGGAACGAGATCTCATCGTCGGCGGGGTTGAACGCCGCAAGGCCCGCGACAAGGTGCTCGAGGCGCGCGACCAGGTCAGCGAACTCGACACCCGAGAGGCGGCCCTGGCCAAGCTCGCCGAGCAGGCCGTACGGACAGTGGTGCCCGCGCCGCGCTATGCGGTTCCCGATGTTGCCGCACTCGGCCCGATCCCCAACACTGCCGACGAGATCGACAGTTACCTGACCAAACTCGACCGTGTCGGCCAGGCGATGACGATGGCGCAGGAGGCCTACACCCAGGCCGTCAACGAACGGCGTCTGCTGATCGGCACATTGGAGAAGCAACGGCTGGAGTCCGAGCGCGACAAGCTCGAGGACCAGCCCGATCTGGTCCGCGCCCATTCCTTGGCCTTGGAGACCCTGAACCGCACCCCGGCCCCCATGCCGCTGTGTCGACACCTGGTCGAGTACCACCGGATCTGTCTCGACTTCTGGCGTTCACGGCGGACCGGTCGACCGCTGACCTCGGGAGGTGCTCGATGAACGGCTGCGGCACACCCGGCTGCACCGGGCAGATCGTCGACGGCTACTGCGATGTCTGCGGACTGCCCGGCACCGGGGGCGCCACCTCGCCGGGCATGGTCGCCACAGCCCATCCCGGCGGCCCAGCCAGCCCACCCCCGGCCTCGGCCGGGACCCCGGCCTCAGTCGGGACCCCCGCCTCGGTCGGTCATCGGCCGACGCCGACCCCCACTGCGACGCGGAGCCCACTCGGTCGGATGGCGGCCCCACCGCCGCCCTCGGCGAGCATGCAGGCCGACAACGGCACCCCGTGCTCCCAGCCGGGATGCCCGGGTCGGATCCAGACCGGATACTGCGACTACTGCGGTGCACCGGCCGGATCGAGTGCCTACACCCCGGCCGATGACGCGGCTGACCTGTCCACCCGCACCCGCGGCTCGATGACCCTGCAGTCCATGGCCCTCGGATCGCGCCGCGTCCGCGAGGACGGCACCACCGTCACCCGCCGGGAGAGCTCGATGTCGCGCCGGGTCCGCACCGCCCGCCTCGGCCTCGGGCTGACCACGGTCCCACCCGCCCCGGCAGTCGATCCCTCGGCGGCGCTGATGGACAATCCCGTCGTCCCCGAGGACCGGCGCAACTGCCCGTCCTGCGGACAGGAGGTCGGCCGGTCCAGGGATGGGGTTCCGGGTCGCACCGAAGGGTTCTGCTCGCACTGCCGCAACCCGTACTCCTTCGATCCGAAACTGCAGCCCGGTGACCTGGTCGCCGGACAGTACGAGGTCGCCGGTTGCCTGGCCCACGGCGGCCTGGGCTGGATCTACCTGGCCCGCGACAAGAACGTCTCCGACCGGTGGGTGGTGCTGAAGGGTCTGCTCAACTCCGGCGACGCCGACGCCATGGCTGCCGCGATCGCCGAGCAGCAGTTCCTGGCCCAGGTCGAACACCCGCTGATCGTCGAGATCTACAACTTCGTCACCCATGAGGGTGCCGGCTACACCGTGATGGAGTACGTCGGCGGGACGTCACTGAAACAGCTCCTCAAGGACCGGATGGAGGCCAACAACGGCCTCTACGATCCGTTGCCGGTCGACCAGGCGATTGCCTACCTCCTCGAGGTGCTGCCCGCCTTCCAGTACCTCCACGACATGGGTCTGCTCTACTGCGACTTCAAGCCCGACAACATCATCCAGGTCGGTGATGCGATCAAGCTGATCGACCTCGGTGGTGTGCGCCGCATCGACGACGCCGAATCCGCGATCTACGGCACGATCGGTTACCAGGCCCCCGAGGTCGCCCAGGTCGGACCGTCGATCGCCAGCGACATCTACACCCTGGGCCGCACCCTGGTGGTCCTGATCGCGGAGTTCCGCGGCTACCAGTCCCGCTGGGTCGATCAGATCCCGGGCCCCGATGTGCTGCCGGTCTTTGCCGAGTACGACTCGTTGTACCGCTTGGTCATGAAGTGTTGTGCTCCCGATCCGGCCGACCGTTTCACCTCGGCCGATGAATTGCGGCTGCAGCTGCTGGGTGTGCTGCGCGAGGTCGTCGCTGCCCAGACCGACGGCACCTCGTTGACCTCGGCTGCCTCGGTGCTGTTCGAGGCGCCGACGATCAGTTCCTCGATGATGGCCTGGGACCAGCTGCCCGGGCTGCGCCCCGACACGACCGACCCGCAGTACGCCTGGCTGTCAACCGTTTCGGTGGACGACCCGCAGGCCCGGATGGCCGCGCTGGACCTGGCTCCGTCCAGCTCTCCCGAAGTCCAGCTGGCCCGGGCACGTGCGGCACTGGAGATGCAGCGGCCCGACCTGGTCGAGCACATCACCAATGACATGCTGGCCGAGGATCCTTGGGAGTGGCAGGCGGTCTGGATGACCGGTCTGGCCGCGCTGCAACACCAGGATTGGGTGCGTGCCCAGCTCGCCTTCAATGCGGTGTACGGCCAAGTGCCCGGAGAGCTGGCGCCCAAGCTCGCGCTCGCGGTCGCCTGCGAGCGCGGCGGTCAGCCGGATGTCGCTGAGAACCTGTACGCGATCTGCGCCAGCACCGACGCGAACTACGTCGCCCCGGCCGCCTTCGGCATGGCACGGGTACGACGGGCGCGCGGCGACGTCGACGGTGCGGTCGAGGGACTCGACCTGGTGCCGACCACGAGCCGTGGCTATGCCGAGGCCCGTCGCCTGCGTGCCCAGGTCATCCTGGGCCGACCGAACAAGGGCCTCGAGACCCTCGCCGAGGCACTCGACACTGTCGCCCAGGTGCGACTCGATCCGACCGACCGGCTGCAGCTGACCGCGACGGTGATGGAAGAGGCCCTGGCCACCGTCCGCAAGGGCGGCGACAAACCCAAGGTCACCATCGGTGACCACCCCGCGACCGAACGTGGACTGCGGGACGGACTGGAGAAGACCTATCGTGCGCTTTCCCGGATGACCCGCAAGGGTGAGGAACGGGTGGCGTTGGTGGACAAGGCAAATGCGATCAGAAGGTGGACCCTGCGATGAGTGAATCCCCCCACGACCCGACCGAGTCGTCACCCGACACCCCCGACGTACCCGTCGACACGCCTGACACACCTGACGTACTCGACACGCCTGAGGTACCCGACACGCCTGACGTACCCGAGACGCCTGATCCGTCGGCCGACGCCTTGGGCCTGCCTCCGGTTGCCGGCGACGGCACCGACCCGGACTTCGCGCCCTATCCCGGCAGCGGTGACTTCCAGGCCTACCCGGGCGGCGACTTCCAGGGATATCCTTCCGGTGGCGAGGTCGTGGTCGATGCGCCCCCGCCGGCAGCCGAGCGGGCCGACGGCTCGACCGCCTGCCCCCGCTGTGACGCCGACATCGAGCGGTGGTCGGGCTATTGCGAATCCTGTGGCCAAATCCTGACCCCGACGGCCTCGATGCCGACCACTCCGGTGGCCGTCGAGTCCGACGACACCCCAACGGTGCGTCGCCACCCCTGTGCTGACTGTGGCGGTGTGGTCGGCGACGACCTGTACTGCCTCGAATGCGGCGCGCTGGCGCCGTCACCGCGCGACCACTACCGCGAGGCGCCCGCATCCTGGGTCGCCGGCGTCTGTGACCGGGGGCTGAAGCATCACCGCAATGAAGATGCGATGGCCCTGAGCGCCCACGAAGAACCGGGCAGCCGGGCCGTCCTGATCGTCTGCGACGGCGTCAGCAATGCCGACGACTCCCACATCGCCTCCCTGGCCGCGGCCCGTGCCGCACGAGAGGTGCTCACCGAGTGGTCCGAGGATCCCGATCGCAATGCCGACGTCCTCACCGACACCTTTGCTGCCGCCGTGGCCAAGGCCAACGAGTCTGTCGTCGCTGGGACGGCCGAGGACTCAACCAACCCGCCGTCGTGCACCTTCGCCGCAGCCGCCGTCGATGGTGACACCGTCGTCGCCGCCAACATCGGCGACTCCCGGGTGTACTGGATCGATGATGTCCCCTCGGACAGCGTGCTGCTGTCGGTGGACGACTCGGTGGCCCAGGCCCGGATCGCGATGGGGATCGACCGGGAAACCGCCGAGACCGGACCCCAGGCCCATGCCATCACCAAGTGGATCGGCCGCGACGCCCCCGACCTCACGCCGACGGTCGGCACCCACACGGTCACCAGCTCAGGCTGGGTGCTGGTCTGTTCCGACGGCCTGTGGAACTACGCCTCCGAGCCGCAGCAGTTGGCCGATCTCTTCGCTGAGGCGATCGAGCGCAACCCGGGCAACCAACGGATCCGTTCCATGGCTGTCTCCCTGGTCCGGTGGGCTCGCCAGCAGGGCGGGCGCGACAACATCACCGTCGCGCTCGCCCGATACGGCGACTTCACTGCGGCAACCGAGTCCCAGGAATCTGCCGGCCAGGACGCCTCGACCGACGAATCACCAGAATCCGACCAGACCGACGGACCCACATCCTGAACCTCGGCCTGCCGATGGCCCGGACGAGACCTCCGGCAGGCATACTTGGCTGCGATCGTGTACGCCGTGGACCCATCGTGTTCACAGTCTTGAGGGAGAGTGACACCTGATGGCAACATTCAGTGCCGCCGTCTACCAGAACGAGTTCCTGCCTGACGGTGGTACCGATGTGAACTCCATTGTCACCATCGAATGCCAAGGTGCCGGTCAGGCCGGGCGAACCGGCGGCGGAGATGCCGGCGAGATCATCATCGTCGACACCTCCGGATCGATGGGGGTGTCCAACATGGAGGCGGCCAAGACGGCCGCCCGCGCTGCGGTCGAGCAGATCACCGACGGCACCTGGTTTGCCATTGTGGCCGGCAACCACCAGGCCTATCTGGCCTACCCACCGGCCCGCGCCGGCGTCGGCATGGTCCGCATGGATCCGACCAGCCGGTTCCAGGCGATCCAGTCGATCCAGACCTTCCGGGCCGATGGTGGCACCGCGATCGGCACCTGGCTGACTCTGGCCCGCCGTCTGTTTGCTTCGGTCCCCTCCCTCGGCCAGAAGCATGCGATCCTGCTGACCGACGGTGAGAACCACAACGAGCGTCCCGAGGACCTCGACCGGGCGATCCGTGATGCGACCGGCCAGTTCCAGTGTGACTGCCGCGGTGTCGGTGTGCAGTGGAAGGTCGACGAGGTCCGCAAGGTCGCCCAGGCTCTGCTCGGCACTGTCGACATCATCCCGCATCCCCAGCTGATGGCCCAGGAGTTCTCCAACATCATGTCGACCGCCATGGGTCGTGGGGTGGCCGATGCAGAGCTTCGCGTGTGGGCGCCACAGGGGGCCCAGGTCCAGTTCGTCCGTCAGGTCTCGCCGACCGTCGAGGACCTCACCGACCGGGCCGTACAGGTCAATCCGTTGACTACCGCCTATCCCACCGGTGCCTGGGGCGACGAGAAGCGCGACTACCACGTCCAGGTCCGACTTGCTCCCAAGGCCGTCGGCCAGGAGCAGCTCGCCGCCCGGATCCAGATCACCATTGCCGGACAGGTCGAAGCACAGGGACTGGTCAAGGCCCGTTGGAGCAGCGACGAGTCGCTGACCGCGCGGATCAATCCTGAGGTTGCCCACTACACCGGTCAGACCGAACTCGCCTCGGCCATCCAGGAGGGGCTCGCCGCCAAGGCGATGGGCGACGAGGCCACCGCCACTCTCAAATTGGGGCGGGCGGTCAAGCTCGCCGCCGAGACCGGCAACAACGAGGCCACCACTCGCCTGCGCAAGGTCGTCGACATCACCGATGAGCGGGAAGGTACCGTCAGACTCAAGCGCAGTGTCGACAAGGCCGATGAGATGGCCCTCGACACCGCGTCGACCAAGACGACCCGCATCCGCTGACACCCTCAGGACCGCACATGAGCATCTGCCCCGAAGGGCACACCTCAGACGCCAGTGACTACTGCGATGTCTGTGGTACGCCGATGGACGCACCCTCAACAGGTTCGGGAGCCACCCCGGCACCGGCGGCCCCGGCCGCTCCGGCGGGTGTCGAATGCCCGAACTGCCAGACCGAGAACGTTGCCAATGCCCTGTTCTGCGAGGCCTGTGGGTATGACTTCACCACCGGGACCATGCCCCGCCCCTGGGTGAGTCCGTTCGCCGCGGCCTCCGCCGAGACTGCCGAGGATGATCACACCGAGACGGAGTCCGATCTGAACCGAGAGCCTGACGACGATCACGCCGAGGACGACGACCAGACCGGTGACGACCAGACCGGTGACGACCAGACCGGCGACGACCAGACCGGTGACGACCAGACCGGCGACGACCAGACCGGTGACGAGCAGGCTGGTGACGAGCAGGCTGGGGATGGGGCGACCGAGGACCCGGTCACCGACCTCGGGCACGACGATGCAGCAGTCGGCGAGGGCATCGAGGAGCCCCCGACCGAGGACGAGCTGGGATCAGCGGACCAACCGAACCTTCCCGACGAGCCAGAACATCTGTCCTACAGCGCCCAGTTCCTTGACGACGAGTTGGCCGCCGAGGCGGAGACCGCCGCCGATGGCAGTGGTGCGCTGTTCGGGGTCTCCGGCGGCTACGACTCGGCGCCGGTGGCAACCGACGAGCTGCCCTTCGAATGGGTCGCCGAGGTCTGGGTCGACCCAGACTGGTACCGCCAGCAGGAACCGCCCGATCCGATGCCGTCACCGGGACTGCCGACGATCGTGCCGCTGCGCAAGAAGTCGAATCTGGTCGGTCGGCCTTCCCGTAGCCGCAACATCGACCCTGATGTCGACTGCGACTCCGATCCCGGAGCCAGCCGCCGTCAGGCACAACTCACCACCGACGGACGTCGCTGGTGGATCGAGGACCTCGACTCGGCCAACGGCACCTATGTCGCCGGCTCCCTGGCCGGGTTGCCCCAGGACCCGCTGGTCGTCGGCGAACGTCAGGAGCTCGATCCCGATGACCGGATCTATCTCGGCGCCTGGACCCGGATGGTGATCCGGCGCGCCACCGAGGAAGAGATCGAAACCCTCGGCTGATCCCGCCTCGGTCGCACCGGAGCCCATGTGGCAGATTTGACCCGACGGCACCACACACGGTGGTGACTCATCCCGTACGACATTCAGGAGCACATGGTGGAGATCAAGGTCGGCGTTCGTCAGCTCAGCCGCGAGGTCGTTGTCGAGACCGAGCAGACTGCAGACGAGGTCGAGCAGGCCCTCGCAACCGCACTCGAGGACAGTGGCGTGCTGCGGCTCGTCGGTGAGCGGGGCCGCACGGTCCTGATCCCGGCAGCTGGCATCGGCTACGTCGAGATCGGCGAGGAGAACGCTCGCCCGGTTGGCTTCGGCTCCGTCTGATCACAGGCCGCTACCGGCCCTCCGGTTCACAGAGTCAGGCCGAGATCGGCCATCCGTTGGTTGTGGTGCTGCAGCAGACGGCTGAACACGGCTGTCAATTCAGCCAGGTCGGGCCCGTGCTCACCGCGAGGGGCCAGGAATTCCGCCAGGCCCTCGTCGCGCGAGACCACCGTCTGGGCCTGGGTGAGTGCCTCTGCCGACATCCGACGTGCCCACAACGACAGTCGGCCCAGTTCGGCCGGGTTCTGGGCCAGTGCCGTCCGTAACGCATCGGCCAGCACTGATTCCAGATCAGTGGTCGGATCGTCGGTGAGCAGGTCCCCCAGCTCGCCCTTGGCTCGCGGCTCGGCCTCGACGCCGAGATCACGCGAAATGCCCAGCCCGGCGATCAGTTTCACCAGGTGCTCGGTCCAGGTCGAGGCCACCGTACGGGAGTGGAACTCGACCAGCGCCGCCTGCTGGCTCTCCATCACGGCCGCGGGATCGTCGCCTCCCCCCTCGATCAAGGCAACGAGCGTGCGGTAGCGCACGGCCCGTTCGGCCAGCAGGTCCATCAGGATCCGACGGGTGGCGAAGTCCGGGGCAGCACCGGCAGCAAGTCCGATCTGTTCGGCGGCCAACATCTCCGCCACCGCAAGCAGACCGACGAACCGCGTCACCGGTGCCGGATCAGTACGGTCCATGTGTCCCTCCATCGCCACGTGTCCTTCATCGCTACTCACGACGATCAGCTTAATCGGCCCCGATCCGGGATGTGTGACGCCGACCGGCTACACTGGCGAAGATACGCACAGTATGCGTCCTGTTCCGACGCTGACCGCGGCGTCACGCCGACGCGCGGCGCCCGGCCCATCTGGCCGTGCAGCGGCCGCTGGGGGCAGACGTCCCACACACGGGCCCACCGCGCGCCCGGTACATGAAGAGGCAAAATCCTGAGCCACGACCTGACGAGCCCGGAAACCGGCTCGACCGACCCCGAATCCACCCCGGCCGTAGAGCAGCAGACCTTTGCTGATCTCGGCGTGATGCCTGACATCGTCGACGCACTCAGCGCCGTCGGCATCACCCATCCCTTCCCGATCCAGTCAATGGCGATCCCGATCGCCATCACCGGCACTGACATGATCGGCCAAGCCCGCACCGGCACCGGCAAGACCCTTGCCTTCGGCGTCACACTGCTGCAGCGCATCGTCGTGCCCGGTGACCGTGACTTCGAGGAGCAGGCTGCCCCCGGCAAGCCCCAGGCTCTGGTCGTCGCCCCGACCCGCGAGCTCGCCAGCCAGGTCAGCAACGACTTGGTCACCGCCGCCAGCAAGCGCAAGGCCCGGTTGGTCAGCGTCTACGGCGGTGTCGGCTACGAACCACAGCTCGATGCCCTCGCCCGAGGGGTCGAAATCGTCGTCGGCACGCCCGGCCGCCTGCTCGACCTTGCCGATCGCGGTGCGCTGGACCTGAGCCATGTCAAGGTCGTCGTCCTCGACGAGGCCGACGAGATGCTCGATCTGGGTTTCCTGCCTGATGTCGAGCGGATTCTGGCCAAGACCCCGGAGCTGCGCCAGACCTTGTTGTTCTCGGCGACCATGCCCTCGGCGATCGTTTCGCTGGCCCGTCGCCACCTGCGCCACCCGGTCAACATCCGCGCCGAGTCCGCCGCTGACGAGCAGACCGTCCCGGCGACCGCCCAGTTCGTCTACCAGGCCCATGACCTCGACAAGCCCGAGGTGGTGGCCCGCATCCTGCAGGCCGAGGGTCGCAACCGGTGCATGATCTTCTGCCGGACCAAACGTGCCGCCCAGCGACTCACCGACGACCTGGTCGAGCGTGGTTTCCAGGCTGCCTCGATCCACGGTGACCTCAACCAGGCGGCCCGTGAGAAGGCATTGAAGCGGTTCCGCGACGGTTCGGTCGATGTCCTGGTCGCCACCGATGTCGCCGCCCGCGGCATCGATGTCACCGGCGTCACCCACGTCATCAACCACGAATGCCCCGAGGACGACAAGACCTATGTCCATCGGATCGGTCGCACCGGCCGCGCCGGTGCCTCCGGAGTCGCGATCACCTTCGTCGACTGGGCTGACACCACCCGGTGGAAGGTGATCAACAAGACCCTCGGTCTGCCGTTCACCGACCCGCAGGAGACCTACTCGACCTCCGAGCACCTCTACCACGACCTCGGCATCCCCACCGATGTCAAGGGTCGCCTCGTCGAGGCCAAGCCAGCCGAGAAGACCGGCTCCACCGGCCGGGAGCGGCCACGTCGTGAGTCCCGGCCCCGCCCGGACCGTCAGCGTCGCCGTACCCGTGACGGTGTCGCCGTCAGCCGCGGCAACAGCGGCCCCAGCGCGGAGAAGGCCGAGGTGGTCGAGGTCTCCGGTGACGGGACCCCGCGCCGTCGCCGCCGTCGCCGTCGCAGCTCTGGTGGCGGGTCACAGGCCCCCACTGCGGCAGCAGAGGCCTGAGTCAACCCACTGCGACAGCAGAGCACACACTCGCCGTCCGGATCATCCGATCCGGGCGGCGATTTCTGCATAGACCCCACGATCGGTCGTGTTGCACCCCAGGTCATGGTCGACCTTGCCGGTGCCGTGGTAGTCGCTCGACCCGGTCGGCAAAAGATCAAGTTTCGCGGCGATGCCACGCAGTTCACGGCGGAGGTCGCCGGGATGATCCTGGTGTTCGACCTCGATCCCGGCCAACCCGACCCGGGTCAGTTCCCGCAACACGTCGACGCTGAGCACCTCTCGTGTCCCTCGGCCCCACGGATGGGCCAGCACGGGCACACCGCCGGCCGCCAGAAGCAGCCGGATCCCATCCTCGACTGACGTGGCATAGCGGGCGACATGGGCCGGGCCGCCGTCGTGGAGGAACCGATCGAAGGCCTCCCGGCGATCCGCGACATGACCGGCCGCGACCAGAGCATCAGCGATGTGGGGCCGGCCCACCGATGGGCTCTCCCCCACCTGAGCCAGCACCTCGGCCTCGCTGACCGGCACGCCCAGCTCCCTCAGTTTGGCCAGCACCGGCTGGAGTCGGCCGGTACGGCCCGACCTCACCCGTACCAGTTCGGCGGCCAGTTCGGGCTGGGTGAGGTCGGCCCCGTACCCGAGCAGGTGGACACTGTGCCCGGCATACTTGGTCGACATCTCCACCCCGGGCATGAACTCGATCCCGAGTTCGGCTGCCGTCGCAGCCGCTTCGGCGAGCCCGGCACCGGTGTCGTGATCGGTCAGGGCGACCACATCGAGACCGGCTCCCACCGCTGCCCGGATGAGATCTGCAGGGGTGTCGGTGCCGTCGCTGACTGCGGAGTGGGTGTGCAGGTCGATCTTCATGCCACCAACGATCGCATGACCCGCAGGGCCACCGACATACGGGCCAGGCCCGCTCCCTCGGCATCGCTGCCCAGTCCAGCCAACTCCTCCACCACACTACCCAGGTGGTCGGCGTGGCTGTCCTGCCAGGCGGTCAACCCGCCGGCGTCGAGCACCTGCCGAGTCAGCGCGGCCCGTACGGCATGGAAGTCGTCACGCAGCGCGGCCCGGGCCATCCGGTCCCACCAGTCGCCGCGAGGCAGGCGGATGATCGCGGCCAGGATCCGGTCCAGCTGCAGCGCGGACGTCACCCCGAAGAGGGCCTCGGCGACGCGGTCCGGGTCGGCGCCGGTCTCGGCAGCAATCCGGCAGATCACCAGGGCCGGGAACAGCTCCGGCAGCAGCGCAACCCGCTGGGCGAGATCGGTGGGCACGCCAGCTGCCACCAGTTCGTCGCGGCGGGCCGTCACCGACCCGACCTGTTCGGCGGGCAGCAGGTCCATCAACCGCTCGGCAAGACGCGCCGTCCCGGGACCGTAGTCGGCAACGGCCTTGGCGATGTCGATCGGTTCTCCGGATCCGGCCAGTTTGGTCGCGAACCAGCGCGTGGCCCGTTCGACCAGGGTCCGCACCTCCAGGCGCATCCTGGACTGCACCTCGGCGCTGACCTGGTGGTCGAGGGCAACCAGCTGCCGATCGAGTTCGTCGGCGCCACAGACCTCGCGGGCGATCAGGTGACAGCGGATCGCCTGGGTGGCTTCGGCACCGGTCTCGGCACTGATCCGGAACTGCGAGGTGATCCCGGCACGGTTGACGAAGTTGCTGACCACCCCGGTGGTGATGATCTCGCGGTGCAGCGGATGGTCAGCCATCACCTGCGACCACTGCTCCTGCAGCGGCCGTGGGAAGTAGCTGACCAGCCGGTCGGCCAACCACGGATCGTCGGGAAGATCACTGGCCAGCACCTGCTCACCGAGGCGGATCTTGGTGTAGGACAACAGCACGGCCAGCTCCGGGGTGGTCAGTCCCCCACCGCTGGCACGGCGTTGGGCGAACTCCTCTGTGCTGGGCAGATCTTCCAGGCTCCGCGACAACTGCCCGGTCTGCTCCAGTTCGCGCATCCAGCTCTCGTGGACCCCTGCCATCGCCGCGGTCTGGCCGATCGAATTGGCCAGCGCCAGGTTCTGGTCATAGTTGTGGCGCAGCACCAGCTCGGCGACCTCGTCGGTCATCGAGGCAAGGAGTTCGTCACGGTCGGCCAGCGACAGGGTGCCGGCACGGACCTGAGGCGCCAGCAGCACCTTGATGTTGACCTCGTGGTCGGAGGTGTCGACTCCGGCCGAGTTGTCGATGAAGTCAGTGTTGATCCGGCCGCCCGCGAGGGCATACTCGATCCGGCCACGCTGGGTGAAGCCGAGGTTGCCGCCTTCACCGACGCAGCGGGCACGCAGGTCGGCACCGTTGACCCGTACCGGATCGTTGCTGCGGTCTCCTACCTGGCTGTCGGTCTCAGTCGTGGCCTTGACATAGGTGCCGATGCCGCCGTTCCACAGCAGGTCGACCGGTGCGGTCAGGATCGCCCGGATCAACTCGGTCGGGGCGAGTTCGCTGACCCCCTCGGCGATGCCGAGGGCGGCACGCATCGGTTCGGTGACGGTGATGGACTTCGCCTGCCGGTCGAAGACACCCCCGCCGTCGCTGATCAGGCCCTGGTCGTAGTCGGCCCAGCTCGAGCGCGGCAGATCGAACAGTCGCTGCCGCTCGTCGAAGCCGCGACCCGGATCCGGATCCGGGTCGACGAAGATGTGGCGATGGTCGAAGGCGGCCACCAGACGGGTGTGACGGCTGCGCAACATGCCGTTGCCGAAGACGTCTCCTGACATGTCGCCGATGCCCACGGCGGTGAAGTCCTCCTGCTGGCAGTCGAGACCGAGCTCGCGGAAGTGGCGTTGCACCGACACCCACGCGCCACGGGCCGTGATGCCCATCCCCTTGTGGTCATAGCCAGCCGACCCACCCGAGGCGAAGGCATCGCCCATCCAGAAGTCCCGCTCGACGGCAAGACCGTTGGCCAGATCGGAGAAGCTGGCGGTGCCCTTGTCGGCTGCGACCACCAGATAGGGATCGTCCCCGTCGAGCCTGATCACCCGGTCCGGCCCCACTGCTGTCCCGTCGACCATCGTGTCGGTGACATCCAGCAGCGAACCGACGAAGATCTGGTAGCAGGCCATGCCCTCGGCCAGCCAGGCATCGCGGTCGGAGGGGGCAGGCAGCTTCTGCGCGACGAAACCTCCCTTGGCGCCGGTGGGCACGATCACGCTGTTCTTGACCGTCTGGGCCTTGACCAGACCGAGCACCTCGGTGCGGTAGTCCTCGCTACGATCCGACCACCGCAGTCCGCCCCGGGCCACGGCACCGAACCGCAGGTGCACGCCCTCGACCCTGGGTGAGTGGACGAAGATCTCATAGGCCGGGCGCGGCTCGGGGATCCCGGTGATCCGCTGCGGCAACAATTTGAATGCCCAGGCCTGACGCCCGGGCACATAGGCATTGGTCCGTACGATCGCGCGCACCACACGCAGGTAGTTGCGGATGATGCGGTCGTGATCGAGGCTGGCGACATCCCTCAGCGCCGAGACCAGGCCATCGGCGAGTTCATTGCCACGGTCGGCCCGTTGCTGGGCATTCAGCTCACGATCGGGATCGAAGGTGACCTCGAAGAGTTCGACCAGATCAGCGGCCAACCCGGGGTTGGCGCGCAGGGCGGAGGCGATGTAGGCCTGGCTGTACGGCAGCCGCACCTGACGCAGGTAGCGGCCCACAGCTCGTAGCACCGCTGCCTGCTGCCAGGTCATCGCGGCACTGCTGACCAGACTCTGGTACGCATCGGGCTCGGCCCGTCCGGTCCAGGACGCTTCGAAGGCGGCCATGAACCGGTCACGAGCCTGCGGTGTCCAGTCGGTGCTGATCGCCGCTCGCCCACCGGGGATGCGCAGGCCGAAGTCGTAGATGTGGCTGCGGTGCTCTCCCTCGGTGAAGACCTCGTAGGGACGTTCATCGATCACCTCGACCCCCAGCGCATCGAGATGCGGCAGCACCTGCGACAACGACAGGGTCGTCCCTCGGCAGAACACCTTGAGCCGCAGATCTGCCTCGTCGCGATCGACCTCAGGGGCATAGAGCGCCAGCCGCACCGACGCCGGTGTCCCCGGTGCCGAGGTTGGTGTCCGCGACAGCGCCGCCAGGTCGAGCAGTGCCTGGTGGGCCGAGAAGTCCTCCTTGTATCCCTCCGGCAGTGAGGCGGCGAGCCGGATGAAGCCGGTGTCGGCCTCCCGGCGGGCGAGTTCGTCGGCAAAGTCATCGGTCCAGGTCCGAGTGGCGCGGGCAATGGCCTCCTCCGCGGCGGCAAGGTCAAGGTCGCGCACCTGCTCACCGACCGGCGCCCGTACGACGACATGCAGCCGCGCCAGCACCGACTCCCCCACCTGGACGTTCCATTCGGTGGTGGGCGCGTTGTCAGCCCGGTCTCCGCCGACCATGGCGACCAGCAGGGCCTGGATCCGGGACCGCACCTCGGTCGTGTACCGGTCGCGCGGGAGATGGATCAGGCAGGACCAGAACCGGCCGAAGCTGTCGCGGCGGGCGAACATCCGGACCTGGCGACGGTCCTTCAACCGGGCGACCTTCTCAAGGATGCCGGCCAATTCCTGGGCATCGGTCTGGAACAGTTCGTCGCGAGGGAAGGTGTCCAGGGTCATCCGCAGGGCATGGTCGCCATGGCTGGCATGACCGTAGCCTGCCGCGGCCAGGACCTGTTCGGCCTTGACCCGCAACAGCGGCAGGCGGAAGACCGATTCGTTGTAGGCATTGGAGCCGAACAGGCCAAGGATGCGGTGTTCCCCGCTGAGCCTGCCGTCCTCATCGAAGGTGCGGATCCCAATCCGGTCGACAAAGGCTGCCCGGTGGACAGTGGATCGGAAGTTGTCCTCGGTGACGATCAGGCGTTGCGCCGGCGTGGCGTCGGGATCCCATGCCTGGAAGGCGCCCGGTGGGTCGGTGTCACTGCGCAGGATGCCCAGCCCCGTGCCGGGCTCGGGCTGGTAGCCGCTTCGATCGGCGTTGATGCCGTAGTGCCGGTAGCCGAGGAAGGTGAAGTTGTCGGCCGCGAGCCAACTGAGGAACTCGGCATCCTCGCCGTCGAGCGCAGCGGCCAGCTCCACCGTACGGTGACGCATCTTGTCCCAGTCGGCGACCGCCTCGTCGACATCGCGGAGGACGCGGCGAAGGCCGTCAGCCAGATCGTCCGGGGCACCCGAATGGGTGCCGGGCAGGATTTCGATGTGGATCCACGACTCCTCGATGGCGGTCGGGTCCCCTGCCGCCTCCGCGGTGTGGAGAACACCGGTCAACCGGCCGTCGGCGTCTCGCCGCACGATGAACTGAGGATGATAGATCTCCCCGACACTCCACCCCTGCCGGGTGATCTCCATGACCGCGGTGTCGACCAGGAAGGGCTTGTCATCGGTCACCACATGGACCACGGTGGCCCCGTGGACCGTCCACCCCTGCTCAGCCGTACGAGGGGTGAAGACCTCCACGGTTGAGGTCGAGGCCGGTCGACTGCTGGCCAGAGCCCAGTGCGACCCCACCACTCCCCACAGCTCCTCGTCGCTGCGATGCAGCACGTCCTCGCCGTCGACATGGCGAAAGTAGTGCCGGAGGAACTGCTCTGCCAGCTCCGGACCGACCCCGACCTGTGCGGCCACGTCAGCCCCGAGTTGTGCGATCCGCGACAGCTTGGCCGCCTTGTCATGGTCCACGACGCTCACAGTCTTGACCCTAGCCCCTTGCTCCGACATCGTTGGCACGGCACGTGCGAGGATGGGCACATGGACATCACCTCACATGCTGAGTTCCCTGCGGACCCGGACCGCGTCTTCGCCATGCTGACCGACCAGAAGTATCTGGAGGACGTTGCGGTCGCCAGTCACGCCCTGTCCCACGAGTGCAGTGTCGAGGGCACCACCACCCGCAGCAAGCGTGAGCTGCGTGCACCCGAGCAGGCCCAGAAGTTCACCGGTCCGAGCCTGACGATCATCGAGGAGATCGCCTGGGGTGAGCCCGCCGCCGACCGGAGCCGCACCGGTGAGGTCACCCTGACCGCTCCCGGTCAGCCGCTGGTGATGAAGGGCACCGCCACCTTGGCGCCGGAGGGGACCGGATCGGTGGTCTCGATCAAGGCGGATCTGAAGATCAACATCCCCCTGCTGGGCCGCAAGCTCGAGGCCTCGGCCGCACCGATGGTGCTCGAAGGCCTGAAGATCCAGGAGAGCGTCGGCAAGGACTGGCTTGCCTGAACCCGGGGGGTCAGTGGATGCCGATCCGCGACTCCTGCCAGTCACCACGGGTGAAGTCGGGGAACTCGACAGGCACATTGCCGTTGTTGACCGACAACTCGCTCAGCGCTGCCGGAGCTGACCAGGCCGCAGCGTCGTAGACGTCCATCTCGGGGACCTCGCCGTTGACCATGGTCTGCACCAGACGGTGCAGCATCAGATAGTCCATGCCGCCATGACCGCCGGCCGCACGCGCGTCCTCATTGTCCTTGCCCCACAGGGAGTGCTCCCAGGTGTCGAGGTAGGGCTCGACCTCGCTGTACTCCTCGTGGCCCATCTCGCGGGCACCAGCTCCACCGTTGATCCGGCCGAGGACCGGGTCCTCCTCCAGGAAGATTCGCGGCGGATAGTCGGTGAAGATCCCGTTGGTGCCGACGACCTGGTTGCGGCGGTCGTACGGGCGTGGCCCGATGACCTGGTGCTGCAGCACGATCGAGCGGCCCTGTTCGGTCTGGATCAGCGAGGTGTTGATGTCGGCGGCCTGGTACTCCTCGTCCCAGCGGGGGTCGCCCTCGGGGACATGCTTGGCGCGGTACTCCTGCAGGCCGGCGCTCGGCGATCCCATCGACACGATGCGGGTGAACCGGTCACCACGGTTGATGTCGAAGTAGCTCGCCACCGGACCGAGACCATGGGTCGGATAGAGGTTGCCGTCATGGTCGATGTGCGAGCGACGCCGCCAGGCCTGGTCGTTCATCAGCATCGCGCGCAGGTCGTGGGTGTAGGAGCACTCGGCGTGCAGCAAGGTGCCCAGCGCACCGGAACGGACCAGGTTGAGGGCGAAGAGTTCCTGCCTGCCGTAACAGCAGTTCTCCAGGATCACGCAGTGTCGTTGAGTGGTTTCGCTGGTGTCGACCAGGTCCCAGCAGTCCTCCAAGGTCACCGCAGCCGGGACCTCAATGCCGACATGCTTGCCGGCCTTCATGGCCTGCACCGCATAGGGGGTGTGGGTGTTCCACGGTGTGGCAATCATCACCAGGTCGATGTCGTCACGGGCGAGCAGCTCGTCGACACCGTTCTCGCCGTCATGGACGGCGGGGGCTTCCTTGCCGAGTTCCACCAACCGGTCCACCATCGTCCTGGTCGCCTCGGGCGAAGGGTCGGTGATGGCGACAACCCGTGCCTTCTCGACCGGGGCCAGGCTCTTCATCAGCCCGAGCTGGCGGTGTCCGGTGCCGATCAGCCCGACGCGGACCTCGGCGCGGGGCTCGAAACAGAGGTTGCGCACGGATCGGGCGCCCACCGGACGCTCCCGTACGGGAGTGGTCAGCGCAGCGGGCGCGACGGGCTGGGATGGCAGTTCAGCTGGACTCATGTCCACCAGCTTTCCTGAACCCCAGCCCGTACGGCGACCGTCTCAGATCTTGCGCCGGTTGTGGCGTGTTCAGACCTTGGCCGACGACTCGTCGTCCAGGTACAGGGTCGCGTTGGCGGCCTTGCGCAGGATGGTGGCCGGGCAGGCCGTGCTGATCTCGTCGTTCAGCGCAGCGTGGACGGCCTCGGCCTTGCGTGCTTCGGGGACGCAGACGACCACGTGGGTGGCCGAGAGCAACGCCGGGATGCTCAGCGAGATGGCCTCGGCGGGGACCGCGTCGAAGTTCGGGAAGTGTCCTTCGCCGACCTGCTGGTTGCGGGAGGTCTCGTCGAGGGTGATCACGTTCGCCCAACGCTCGTCGTCGAACTTGGCCACATGCGGTTCGTTGAAGGCCAGGTGGCCGTTCTCGCCGATGCCCATGCAGGTGAGGTCGATCGGCGCCTCCTTGAGCAGTGCCTCGTACCGGGCGCACTCGGCCTCGGCATCGCCGGAGTCACCGTTGATGTAGTTCATCACGCCGACACCGAGCTTGCCCTCGACCCGCTCGCGCATCCAACGACGGAAGCTGGCCTTGTGGGAGTCGTCGATCCCGACGTACTCGTCCATGTGGAAGGCGGTGACCTTGCTCCAGTCAATGCCATATTCGTCGGCTCGCTCGGCCAGCGCATCCATCAGCGGGTACTGAGAGTTGCCGGTCGCGAGGATGGCGCGGGCCGAGCCCTTCTCAGCAATGGTGGTACGCAGCACCTCGGCCACCCGGTCGGCGGCATCGCGGCCCATGGCCACGGCGCTGTCAGCAGCGCGAACCTTGAGCTCGCCTGCGGTGAAGGTACGGATCTGTCCGGAGGAGTCAGCAGTCATGGCGAGGACTCTACTGCAAACGTGCTGCAATGTCAGCGATGTCCTGCAAGTCAGTTGTGGGTCGCTCAGCCGGGGCTCTGGGTCGAGCTGCGGATCACCAGGCGGGTGTCGAGGCGACGCACCATGCGTCCGTTGGTCTGTCCGTCAATCAGGCCGAGCACGGTGTCGACCGCGATCCGTCCTGCTTCGACCCCCGGCACATGGACCGTGGTCAGGGCCGGGTAGGCCATCCCTGCCATCGGGGCATCGTCGATGCCCATCACCGACACGTCCGGCCCGACCCGCAGGCCTCGTTCGGCCAGGCGGACCATCACGCCGAGGGCGATCATGTCGTCGTACGCGATGACCCCGGTGACCCCTGCCGAGACCACCAGGTCCGCGGCGCGCACCCCGGACTGGACCTCAGGCTCGAAGGGGCCGAACTCGTCGAGGTCGACACCGAGCTTCTCGGCCGCAGCCGCCACGGCGTCACGCCGCATCCGGTTGGACCAGGAACGGCGCGGACCATTGAGATAACCGATCCGGGTGTGGCCCAGTGCGGCGAGGTGCTCGACAGCCTCGTACATGCCGTCAGCATTGTCGATCACCACACTGGGCATGCCCTCGACCAGGCGGTTCACGAAGACCACCGGCGCAAGCTCGCCATACTCGGCGAGTGCTTCATCGGAGGCGCGAGGTGAGACCAGGATCAGTCCATCCACCCGCTCCCGCAGGATCCGGGCCAGGCCGAGCTCGTCGTCGGGGTGTTCGTCGAGGTCGGCGAGCACAACGGCCCGCCCTTTGGACAGCGCACGTGACTGTGCTGCCTTGATGATCGGCGGGAAGAACGGATTCACGATGTCGGGGACCATCATCCCGATGACACCACGACCGCTCGGCGTCCTGGGCCGACCGATGCCAGGACCGGTGTAGCCGAGCCGACGGGCAGCATCCTGGATGCGCTCGCGGGTCGAGTCATTGACCAGATCCGGGTTGGACAGCGCACGCGAGACGGTCGACGTCGACACTCCGAGCTCGGCGGCAATGTCGGCCAGGGTGACAGCCACGGGGGGTCCTCCTTCTTTTCGGCAGACGAGCAGGCTCCAGTGTGGCGCATCCTTGCCGATGAGTGGGTGATTCCGCAGCATCTGGGCACGAAATGTCACAATCTGGCTGCAAGTCGTTGCAGTTTTGCAGCACGCCCCTTAGGCTCGGTCCACCTGAACGAGGAGGCTCATTATGTCTTTCAACCTTGCGTCCGCGGTTTCTCGCCGCGCACTGCTCGGTACTGTCGGCGGGGCTGCTGCGCTGACAACCCTGACCCTGGCCGGCTGCTCCGGAGAAGAGCCGCCGAACCCGTTCGAGTCCCCCAGTGGTGGCTCGGAGGGCGCGGCGACCAAGGAGTCCCCGATGCTGACCAAGCTGGTCGAGTCCGGTGACCTGCCGCCACTGGAGGAGCGGCTGCCCAAGACCCCGATGGTGGTCCAGCCGATCGACACGGTCGGCCAGTACGGCGGCACCCTCCGCTCGGCCTCGCTGTCCGACAACAGCACCCCGATCGCAACCTTTGCCCAGGCCGGCTTCCTGGAGTGGAACCTCGACCAGGAGACCCAGACCCCTTCGATCGCCGAGTCCTTCGAGGTTGACGACGAGAACCGGGTCTACACGATCAAGATCCGCGAGGGCCTGAAGTGGTCCGACGGCGAGCCCTTCGACAAGGAGGACATTGAATTCACCGTCGAGGGTTTCCTGAACAACAAGACTCTGGTGCCGACGGCCCCGTACTTCTACAGCGATGCTGACCAGAACCGGCCGACCCTCGATTGGGTGGATGACTGGACCTTCACCCTCACCTTCGGGACGCCGACACCGCTGTTCCCCAAGTACATGGCCCACCCGTCGATCGGCTTCCAGTTCATGAAGCCGAAGCACTACTTGGAGCAGTTCCACCCCGAGTACGGCGACAAGGACAAGGTTGAGGCCGCCGCCAAGAAGGCCGGCTTCGACTCCTGGGACCTTTACTTCAACGACCGGATCGATCCGTGGGGCAACCCGGACCTGCCGGTGATGGGCGCCTTCCGGGTCGTGTCCCCGTCGGCATCCAGTGGCACCGCGACGCTGGAGCGCAACCCGTTCTATTTCAAGACCGATCCCGACGGGCGCCAGCTGCCCTACATCGACGAGATCTCGGTGCAGATCCTCGGCCAGGAAGCCCTCGACCTGCGCGCCGCCAACGGCGAGATCGACTTCCTCGGCAACGGCCTGGCCTTCAGCTCGGCCCAGGTCCTGCTCGAGAACGCCGACTCCAAGAACTACTCGGTACGGCGGTGGGCCAACTCCCAGGGCACCGCGTCGCTGTGTCCGAACCTGTCGCACAAGGACGAGGGCATGCGCGAGATCTTCGCCGACGTCCGGTTCCGCGCCGCGGTCTCCCACGCGATCAACCGCGAGGACATCAACAACGCCCTGATGAGCGGCATCGGCATCATCCGGCACCCGTTGGCGACCGAGGGCAGCGAGTTCGAGGTCGAGGGTGGAGGCGGCATGACCTTCATCGAGCACGACGTCGATGAGGCCAACAAGCTGCTCGACGAGATGGGCATGACCAAGAAGGGCCAGTGGCGCACCCGCCCGGACGGCAAGCCCTTCGAGCCAGTCCTGGTCTTCGTCGAGCGTGATGTCGAAGTACCTCTGGCTGCGGCCTACCAGATGGTCGTGCAGAACTTGGCTGAGGTCGGGATCAAGTTGGTCCTCAAGCCGGTCGACTCCACCCTGTACGGACAGATCCGCAGCTCGAACGACTTCGACATCGACGGTGTCGGCTGCCCCAGCGACGACATGGACATGGA
>CAMDZW010000019.1 GCA_945911015.1 uncultured Propionibacteriaceae bacterium | reverse complement strand
CCAGCCCCTACTACGAACGCCTCGAAGCAGCGCTCGCCCGACACGAAGCCGCCGGACACCTCGCCGCCGTCGCGCTGAACGCGCTCGCGCCCCGCCTGACGCCCGGCGACGAGCAGATCGACCCCGCCGCCCAACTGGCGACCATGCTCGACCAAGCCACCAGCCAACTGGCACCGGGCAAGAACCGCAGACCACGGGTCGCCGGGCTCATCGCGACGCCTGCCGAGCCCATCACCGGCGACATGCAGACGGCGCTCGTTACGCGGCAGACCCTAATCGAGGCTGCCGCCCGGCGACTCGTCCAAGAAGCACAGGACGCCGGTACCGCGTGGCTCTCGCGACTTGGCACGCCAACGGCGCAGCCGAGAGCCCGAACACGATGGGAGAACGAAGCGGCCGCCGTTGCGCTGTACCGACACCGCTACGACATCAGTGACCCAGCGCCACTGGGAGATGCCAAGACAATCCGCAACCCCGAGCAAGCCGCCGAACACCGAGCAGCACAGGTCGCTCTCGCCCGACTCCGACGTCTCACGGAACCTGCTAACGGGGCCCTCCAGAGCCGCAGCGTTCCTCACGTCAGTCGACATCGCCTCCTCTAGAGAGGGCAGTCACCGACAAAGCAGGGCGTCAAGGCCCCCGCTGATGATGGCTTCGGTGTCTACCTCGTGCGCCGCGTGGAGTGATGCGTAGAGCGGGGCGACCTCGCTGTCGACAGCCGCCTCTCGCTCATGACCCGCCGTCGGGGTCGTGGTCGCGCTCCCGATGACGAAGTTCGAGAGAACGTAGGCATCACCGAGCGGGTCTGTCGAGCCACGCTCACCGAGCAGGACGCAAATGCGCTCGGAGAGGAGCAGATAGTTGGGCCCTCGGGGTGCGCGCATGGCGATGACTTGGCAGGCCCAGGGGTGCCGGACGAGGTGGTGGTAGTAGGCAAGCATCAAGGCGTGCAGCTCCGAGTGCTCCCTGGCTTCCTGTAGTTGCACGTCGTTCCCGAGCGCTTCGTCGAGTGCGAGGTCGAACAAGTCGTCGACTGCCGTGACCCTGGAGTACAAGCTTGCGGGCGCGACGTCCAGCCGAAGTGCAACGGCGCGGATGGTGAGCGCACGCAGACCGCCCTCATCCAGCAGCTCGACGGCGACGCGGGCGACGTCGCGCACGTCCACGGCCCGCGTCCTGCGGACGGGCTTGCGGTGCTCCCAGTAGCTCATGCCCACCACCCTATCCGAACTATGTTAGGTTTGTTGTATGTTGGATATCGGCCTTCTCCCACTTCGCAGCGACCATGCGGTGCTGCGCACGATGCGCTCGGCCGACGCGAGCGCGTATGCCTCCGGCGCGTCCGACCCGGCGGTGCGTCAGCACGCGCACCTTCCGGAGCCGGAGTACACCGAGGCGTCAGTGGTCGCGCTGATCGAGGGGGCGATCCGCGAGGGCCTGGAGCGCGGCGACCTTGCGGTGTTGACCATCGCCGACCCCGCCACTGATGCCTTCACAGGCAGTCTGGTGCTGTTCGGAGCGTCGGAGGGTTCCGTGGAGGCCGGTTTCTGGCTGCACCCCAACCATCGAGGCAAAGGGCTGGCCGCGGGTGCGCTCGCTCTCGCTGTTGAACTCGCTCGGCGCAGCGGCTTCACTCGGCTCGTGGCTCGTACTGTGCCTGAGAATAAGGTGTCTCAGCGGGTGCTCGAACGGGCGGGTTTCATCCAAGGGGAGGCGACCCGCGATGTGGCTCCTTCGGGTCAGGAGGTCGTCCTGATGCACTACCTCCTCGATCTCAAACCGATCACACCGGTTCCCGTGCAGACCGAGCGGCTACGGTTGAGGCTGCACCAGCACGCCGACGCACCAGCATTGCACCGCATCTACTGTCGTGCCGACGTCGCCCGCTATCTGCTCGACGAACCGTGGTCGGAGACTGACGCTTCGCGTCACGTCAGCGAGCGGATGACGAAGACCGGCCTCAACGGCGCGAGTACCGCTCTTGCGCTGGTCATCCAGCATGAGGGTGCGGTCATCGGCGATGTGCAACTGTGGCTGACCGATATCAAACGCCGTGTAGCCGAGATCGGCTGGGTGCTCGACCCCACGCACAGTGGGCGAGGGCTTGCGACAGAAGCCGTACGCACGGTGCTCACCCTGGGATTCGAGCAGTACGGCCTCCACCGTGTCGCAGCGCAGATGGATGCTCGCAACGAGGCTTCCGCGCGACTCGCACAGCGCGCCGGGATGCAGCACGAAGCGCACCTGCGACAGGACTGGTGGAACAAGGGCGAGTGGACGGACACGCTCATCTACGGCGTCCTCGCCACCGAGGTCTCTCCCGGAAGTCCTCGATGAGCGATGGGGGCGGGTCGACCTGGCCTACACGCCGACTGCCCCTCACACACGAGGCTGGACAAGCCGGAACCACGGCCATATGCGCCCATCGTGGCCCGGTCACGGGTAGTTCATCGACCTGTCGGCCCGGTGGCGTATGACTGCGTGAAGATCATCGTCGTCCGCGACGGATCCGCAATCCTCTTCTCTGAGTTCGGACAGAAACCCGTCAAACCCGGTGATGTGATCTTGCTCGGAACCAACGTGCTCTGCGGGTCCGAACCCGAGGGACACATCACCGCCACCACGGTCTACGCCGACACCGACTACATGCTCGACCAGGTGCGCTGGCAGTACGCCGGATTCCTCGAAGACCGGCTCGACGCTCAAGGGTTCGCGGAGACGATCTACTCCGAGCCTGCGCAGATACTCCGGCTCGGGGAAGATCGGGTGGGCATGTTGATGCCGTGGCTGGACGAGCTGGTCGCGCTGAGCGTGGATGGGAATTTTGTGCGGCACTACCTGCGGATGCAGGCGCTGTGGTTCCAGATCGCGTATGTGATCGCCCCGTTCATCAAGGTGTCCCCGGTGCGGATATCGCCCTCCCAGCGTGCGCATATCCGGCCCACGTTGCCGAGGGATCGCCGCTTCGCGCCGTTACGGGTCGAGGTTCGGCGGGCTGCTGATCTCCTGCGTGAGCATCCCGAACGGCGGTGGACGCTGGAGGAGATTGCGGCCGAGGTGCATCTGTCGCCGTCACGATTGAGCAGCGTGTTCGTCGAGGCGTATGGGAAGACTCCGCTGGCGTTCCTGACGATGCTCCGTGCCGAACAGCTGGCAAAGTACCTGCGAGAGACCGATCTGACCGTTACGACCGCGATGCACAAGGTGGGCTGGCACTCTCGCTCCCATGCCACCCGCTTGTTCCGTCAGTACGTCGGCGTGACCCCTGGCCACTACCGGCAGATGCGCGTCCAGACCGCTTGAATCAAGCGCGGAGGAGTTATGTGATCAGATCCTTCGTGTGCGTCCACACTGTCATGCGGTGGACGCCGAACCGCCGTGAGATCGACACCACGCTCTCGCCGCTCATCCGGGCAGTTCGGATAGAGTCCACTTCACTCTCCGTCAACGGTGTTCTAGTTCGTCTCCTTGGGGTTGTGACGACACCAGGCTCGCCTTCGGGGGCGTCCACCGCCTCATCGCCGATACCGAGTTTCGCCTGTTTCCAAGCGGAATCGAGCCGCTCAAACCTCTGCCAGGTGTTCGGTTTGAGTCCACCCGCGTCCACCATTTGAAGAAGACGTACTGGAACTCTTGACCTCGGCGGAGGCTGGTGCACGTACGAGGGCGGCGAACGGCTCAGCAAGCATCCGCAGCCAGGTCTCAACTCAGGTGGCCGACCTCGCGCATCAATCGACGGTGCCTGTCACAGCAGGTGGATCGCCAAGAATGCCACCGCTGTTGCGAGCAGCAGCGCGCCGGTGAGGACACAGACCCGGATGGGTGTCACTCGCTCGTTCTGCTCGCGAGACGCAAGCATCAAAGCCGTGGTGAGCACGGAAATGAGCACCGCCATGATGATGTAGAGCGGTGTTTGGTAGAGCCAGGAATAGAGGATGAAGTGCATTGAGCAGATCACGGCGAACGCGTACGGCACCAACCGGTACTGCTGCTTGACCACCAGAAAGATGAGGAAGGGGAGGCCGAGTAGTTGTGAGGTGCCGATGAAGATCGAGAGGGTGCTGATCTCGTCGGGCACGGGCCGATCCTGGCCTATGGCTCCGATCAGGTAGGAAAGTCCCATGGCGACGGGGAACGCGACCAGGCCTTGGAAGAGCGTCGCATACGCCGAGGTGCGCTGCGATGCCCGCTTCCAGAAGATGGCGCACGCCAGCCACGTGATCCCATAGGCGCAGAGGAAGGAAATGCCCGAGAGGTTCTGTTCGGCGAGTTGGTTGAGCAGGTCGGTCAGGTCCATCCGTCGACACTACGGCCGCAGGGGGCTCGGGAGTCAACACATCATGTCGAGGTGTCCGCGCGATCGCTGGTTTCGCTGAGCGCTGACTCAGGTGGTGCTCGTCGCGTCGCTGGGCGAGAGCCGTCCCGGCCATGACAATCTCGGTGACCCGACTCTGCAGGTGCACTCCTTCCTGCGCACCTGTCCGCGGGACCTATGGCGTCAGTTGGGGTCCTACCGCTCATCGGGTTCTGTCGGCTTCTGCTGGGCACGCGGCGCTGGAAACGAGAAGCGGAGAAGCTTGTGCGTGAGCGAGGTCATGACCGGCTCACGGATGACGACATCGGTCCTGGCGAGATGAAGCTCGCTGATCTCCCAAGCTACGCGTTGAATCAGGTCGGATGGGATATCGCTCATGTCCCGGTCCGCGCACTCTGCGTGGGAAGTGCAGCAGCTGCGGTGGCACGGAATTTCACCTCAGCATCGACCTGGAACGGGTTGTACGCGATCGCTGCCGTCGCCGAAGCTTCAACATGCTCTAGCGCATCGGACTGGCGAGGACTCCACGTGGTCCAGTGCCGCGTCCAGCGCGTTACGCAACGGTATGACCATCCCCGACACCTGGGCGAGCAACATCACACCTTGGAAGGCCGCCATCATCAGGCTCACCAACCGTTCGGGATCGGCCGCAGCCGACAGTGTCCCGTGCTCCTGGAGCTGTGCCAGGCCGTCACGGAAGATGGTGTGCCACTGGGTGAAGGCGTCGGCGAGTTCGGCGTGGACATTGAGGTCGGTCTCGATGATCTCGCTAGCCAGTGATCCCAGGCTGCAACCGTACGGCTCTCGGTCTCGCGGAGAAGTCGATCCACCGGCGAAACGCGGCGAAGTCGGTGAAGTCGGCGAACTGATCGCTGCGCAGGAAGGACAGGACGCGGTCCGCCTGCCACTCGATGACGCCGAGGACCAGATCCTCCTTGGTCGGGAAGTAATGGTTGAGTTGCGATCCGCTGATGCCGGTGGCCTTGCGGACCAGCTCGTTGTTGGTCGCGTGGACGCCATGGCGGTACATCAGTCAATGGGCTGTTCCGCCCAAACAGTCAAGTCGGGACCACCGCAAGAGGAGGCACACCAGGTACGGCATCGGAGCAACTGCCCCGAACCAACCACTCACAGTCCTCGACCTCCCCGCACCCCGGCAGCCCGGTTACGGCGAGCTCCTGCTCGACATGGTTGCCGGCGGCGGTGCCTGGGACCTGCTGCAGCCCGACGGCACTTGGGAGATCGACTTCCAACCTCCGGCAGCCATTGGTGTCGAAGGGGTTGGCCGCGTCGTCGCCCTCGGCCCGGGCGAGGCGGACTTCACCGTCGGCGACCGGGTTGTCGTCCACGAGGCACCGCTGGTCAACGGCAGTGGGCGCTGGGCCGAGCAGGCCCCTCTTACGAGCAGCCCACCGCGACACCCGTCCCCGCGGGAGTGTCACACCAGATCGCAGCGGCGCTGCCCGTGGGAGGCCACACGGCGGTGCAGTCGATGGACGTGCTCCAGGTCGGCGCCGGCACACGTCTGCTGGTCGTCCGCACCCTCCGCTCCCACGGCAGCACAGGCCGTCCAACTGACCCACCTGCGCGGAGCTGAGGTTGTCGTCGGAGCTGGACCGAAGCACGCCGAGCAACTACTGGCATTTCGGGGCCAGCGACGTCATCGACACCCATGAGCAGTGCTGATCGCGGCCACCGGCACCGCTGAGCAGGCGCTCACTCTGCTCGAGGACAACGGCCGTCTCGTCTCGATCACCTCCGACGCTCCCGCCGCCGGGCGGGGGATCACCGGTGTCGACCTCTATGTCGAGCCCGATGGCAAGGCCCTCGCCGAGCTCGCCGCCCTGGTGGCAGCAGGCACTCTGACCGTCGCAGCGCAGGCCTCCCCGGCGCAATCAGGGATCGCGATCGTCGAGCAGGTGGTGCAGGGGCGTTCAGGTGGCGTCAAACACGTCCTTGAGTTCTGGCAGAGCCCGGACCCGACCGTACGCGATCGTCGGATTCAGGTCAGTGAGTCGCGGATCCCCTCGCCGAGGCGTCACAGGTGGTGCCGTCTGTCTGGTCAGGAGAGTGCGCGCATGAAAGGCTGGCCAGACGCCGATGGAGGTCAGCATGGACACTGCCTTGTTTCTGGGGTTCGCGACCGCATATGCCCTGCTGCTCGTATGGGGCATTGCGTTGGTGGCGCGAAGAAGGAGGCGGAGGACCTCCGATCTCGCACTGCTCGTACTTTCTGCACTCGTCTATGACAATGCGGTGATCGGTCTCGGTGCCTGGATCGGCGAGGGGACGGGGCTGGAAGCACTCAACGCCGTTCGCTACTGGCTGCACGCCTTCGTGACGCCACTGCTCGTGCTGGTTGCCTGGAGCTTTCTCGCCCGAGCGGGCGTCCGATGGGCGAAGACTGTCTGGGCGCGCGTGATCGCTGTGGTCATCACGGGGGCACTGATCGTCTACGAGGTGATCGTGGGCGCAGCATCCGCGCAACTCGTCGCGAGGCAGGAGTACGGCACGCTCAGCTATTCGAACGAGAACGCCCCGGGTGGTCCTCCGCTCATGGTTCTCGTTGTCGCCGCCGCACTGCTTGTCGCCGGCATCTGGGTCTGGAAGCGTCAGGGATGGCCGTGGCTGTGCGTGGTCACGGTGGTGATGGTGATTGGAAGCGCCGTGCCGTTCGACATTGCGAGCGGTGCGGTGACGAATGCGTTCGAACTGGTCCTTCTCATCGGCGTGCTCGCGACGATCGCGTTCCAGGATCGTCGCGCAGGATGATCGGCACGTCCGAACAGTCAGTCGGGAGTGTGGGCAAGGTACTGTGCGGGGGTGGTCAGCCATGCTCGAATTGGATGGATGGATCTCGCCAGAGGGGGCGCGGTCATCCTGATTGTGGCGCTCCATGCCACGGTTCTCCTCAATGGCCACCGGGTGCCGAGTCCACTGAAGTGGATGGACGATGCCCTCGGTGCCTACCGGATCCCGACGCTGATGCTGTTGTCGGGGCTACTGCTTCCGAGGGGATTGGAGAAGCGGCCGTCGGCGTACGTGGTCGGCAAGGCACGCGCCCTTCTGTGGCCCTTCGTGTTGTGGGGCGTGCTCACGGCGCTGATCGTTTCTCCATCGGACGCAGCGAACCCGTGGTGGTGGCTGCACGGAGATCGAAGCCACACGTGGTATCTGGGCGTGCTGATGCTCTGTTACGCCGTCGCGTTGCTGGCCAGGAAAGTCCCGCCCATTGTGGTGTGGCTTCTGCTGCTGCTCGTCACGACGCTGGCCGGTGACCCCGATGGCACATTGCTCGGCTTTCTCGTTTCGGCGGTATGGTCGGGGTCATTCTTCTTTGCCGGTGCAGCCGCTGCTCAGCAACTGCCACGTGTTCTGGCCGCACCGTGGTGGCTGTTCGTCGGCGCAGCCCTTGCAGCAGCTGCCGGAGCTGTCGTCGCGGTGAAGGCCGGGGAAGCCCTGCGGTACGGCGCGCCTGCTGCGCTGCTGTCCCTGGCCGGAATATTCGCCGGCGTCTGGCTGCTGTCCCGGCTTCCGAGAGTTGCGCCCGTTCGGTGGGTTGAGTGGATCGGACGAGACTCGATCGTCACATACCTCGTCCATTGGCCATGGATGCTCCTCGTGGTCTCGATCATCGGGCTCCCGGGCGGATGGGGAGGATGGCTTCTGCTGTTCGGCTCGGGCATGGCCGTGTGTGTACTGGCAACGACACTGAGGCCGCGGACACCGTGGCTCTATTCCTTTCCCCGGCTCGCCAAGCGAAAGGTCGATCCGGCTCCCAGACGAGCAAGCAGGTCTGCCGGGGGCCGAGCCATTTGAATGCGTAGTCGAGGTACGGCCCGGGTAGCGTGCCGGCATGATCACCGCAACACTCGCCACCGTCGAGGATGTCGACCCATGGCTGGAGCTGGCGATCGCGCTGGAGCCGCTGTTCGGGCCGATGCCGAACTTCGCCGATCACATTGTGCGTGGCATCGGTCGAGGCACAGCTTGGGTGGCGCAGACCAATGACGGCGGGTTCACCGGCGGCATGCTCCTGAGCCGACCAGGAGCGCCCCAACGGATCAACTGGTTGGGAGTCCTTCACACCCAACGCCGGCAGGGCAGTGGAGGAGCTCTGCTCCGTGCGGCGCTCAACCAGTGGCCATCCGGAACGATCAGTCTGGACACTTTCACTGCCGATGAGCCTGCCGGCCAGGCAGCGCGGCGGCTCTATGAGCGTCACGACTTCGTGTGCAAGGGGCCAGCGCCAGCAGCGCCCGACGGAACCGGCCGGGACTTGTTCGAGCTGACACGGTGATTCGACCGTCCGCAACCGGACGAACGAGACGATCTCGGCGACGTGGTCGGGTGAGGTTGCGGGAGCTCGTCATCAATCTCGCCTCCCCGCCGTTCTACACAGTGACGATCTGGCCGTTGCGCGGTCGTGCGCCGTTGAAGCTGAGATCAACTGCCTCAGCCTGCTCGACGACCGCACCGTCGATGGCCTGGACATGGACATGCGGTTCGGTGCTGTTGCCCGAGTTCCCGCAACGCGCGACGAGATCCCCGACGGCCACCTGCTCTCCAGTTCGGACCACGATGCTGCCCCGCTGAAGGTGGCACAGTGCGACGACGACGCCGTCGCCGCTCTCGATGAGGATGTGGTTGCCCGCCAAGGCCTTCCACCCTGCCGTGGCTCGGCGACGTTGCGTGAGCGCGTAGCCGATCGAGGGAAAGCCTCGATACGCCGGATGATCGGGTGCGTCGCCGTCAGTGGCCACGACGATCCCAGCAACAGGTGCGAGGAGTGGACGCCCGAAACCAGGGAAGAGGTCGGGTTGCTGGGGGCGAAGCAGCGATCCGACGGTGAAGCGGGCGGTGCGTCCTGCGTCGTCGACGGGAACGAAGTCGATGGCGTACGACGAAGCGAACAGCGCCGTTCCATGGCTGGGAACGCGGTTCGCGGGACTGTTCTGGGTGAGCCAGCGGCCCCTGAAAGGAAACGCAAGGTCAATGGTGCTCGACATGTTCCGCCCTCTCGCACTCTCGTCGGCCATCGATGGTCACTGGGGTAGCGTTGAGGCCATGTTGGATGCCGAGCTCCTGCCACTTCACAACGATCGTACGGTGCTGCGCGCGATGGTTCCTGGCGATGCGAATGCGTATGCCTCTGGCACGGCCGACCCGATGGTGCGTCAGTACGCGCACCTGCCGGAGCCGGAGTACACCGAGACATCAGTGATCGAGCTGATCAACGGGCCGATCAGCGAAGGCCTCGCGGCCGGTGAGCTTGCCGTGCTGACCATCGCCGACCCTGCCAACGACGAGTTCGTCGGCAGCCTGGTGCTTTTCGGGGCATCGGAAGGTGCCATGGAGGTCGGCTTCTGGGTGCATCCCGACCATCGAGGCAAGGGGGCTGCAGCCGGCGCTCTCGGGCTTGCGGTCGAGTTCGCCCGGCGCAGCGGCGTCACCCGGCTCCTGGCTCGCACCGTGCCCGAGAACCGCGCATCCCAGCGAGTGCTCGAACGGGCTGGCTTCGCCAGGGGAGACGGCTCGTGACGTGGCTCCCTCGGGTCAGGAAGTTGCCCTGACCCTCTACACGCTCGGGCTCGAGCCGGTCCCGTCACCTCAGTGAGATCATTCGGTGACGTCTTCGCTGCCGCGATACACGCCGAGGGTGGCGACCAGGTCTTCATGGAGTTGGAACCACACTCGGTGACAGGAATCCACGCTGGTCGTGTCCACCCAGTCGTGCTGTCCGCCCCCGGCCTGTTCCAGTGCCGCATTGAAGCGTGACGCGTACCCATCGAAACGTGGCAGTACGGCGCAGAGGCGGGCTTCCAGGGGAGCGAGCTCTTGGCTGAGGGCAGTGAGTTCATCGAGGACACGGCCGTCCCATCGTTGGTCGGCGTGGTCGTTGGGAGCGAAATGGTCGGCGTCGGTGGGCTTGATCTGCCAGGCACTGACGGCGCGCAAGAGGCGAGCGTTGAGGGGCAGGAAGTCGCGGTATGCGGCTCCCACCACGTCGTCCGCGTCAGCCGCCCGACGCTCGGCGGCCAGGTGCCGCTCCTTCTCCGCCTTGCCCGACTCGGTCAGTGACCATCCCTCGAGGTCGGCAAAGACGGAATGCTGCACCCATCCCTCATCCTTGGCCCCATGGAGCGCGCGCATCGCATCGGCGAGCCTCATCCCCGTACGGTCGGCGACCGCCTCAGTGTCGCCGAAACCGAGCAGACGTACGGCATGCAGCACTTGTGATGCCACTGGGGCCTGTCCTGTCATGGTCGTCGGTCCTGTCTGGCGGTGAGCCGGTTGACGTACTGCTGGCAGGCCTGCGGCGAGCGGAACCCCATCGCCTCCGCGATCTCAGCCCAGGTCAGTCCTTCACCCCGTGCGGCGAAGAGCAGGCCGACCTCGACGCTCTCGACCTCGGCGCGGGCCGCCGGGACCAACGACAGTGCCGCCAACAGGTCTTTGTCGGCCAACTGCGACGACCGCCACAGCGCATACTGCGCCAGGTCGACCGCCGACGGTGGAGCTTTGGGGTGCTGCCACGGCCGCCGGGTCAATTCCTCCGCACCCTCCTCGAGGAACGAGGGCCGCTCGAGATCCTGCTGGTGATCCATGCCGTCCATCCTGCTAGCATCAACACAATGTTGTCAACACAATGTTGATAGGATGGCGATGTTGTTCACGCTCTCGGAAGCGACTCGAGCGAGCTCGGGTGGCAGCGATGATGCCTGCTGCGACACCGGGGCCGCCGGTGTTGGGCAGGGCCGGTTCGGTGGTCTCGCTGGGATCTGGTTCGGTCGCGTCGTCGGGATCGGGGTCAGTCGCTTCGCCGGAGTTCGGGGTCGGGCTCTCCTCGGCCGGGCAGGCCTGGTCGCTGTCGGGTGCGTAGCCGTACTCGCGGATCTTGGGGTCAAGCTCCCCGCTGGGATCAAAGAACACGTAACCGTCGTTGGCTTCAGCGATCAGCAGGCCGTCGGGTTTGATCTGCCAGGTGAAGCCGACCGGAACATCGCCACCCTGCGGCAGTTGCCAGCTGGCGTTGCCCGGTCCGCAGGGGTCGTTGACGGGCAGATCGCCGTTGGGGGCATCAATCACGATCGGGTCGGGAGTGACGACTTCGCAGTCCGGGTCGTCGAAGGTGATCTCCAAGGTGGCGTAGATGTGGTCGCCGCTGGCATCAACCCAGTCGCTGTCGGGATCGACGTGGATGGCGTGTTCGTCGTCGGCCGGGACGGCTTCGATGGTGATGCTCTGGCCGGGAGCGACGTCGCCGTCGATGGTGTAGGTGATGCCTTCGGTGTTGGGCAAGGTGATCTGTGGGTAGACGACATCACCGTTCATGCAGGTGGTCTGCACGATCTCGGGGTCTTGCGGTACGGCCTGTGCAAAGCTGATCCGTTGACTGATCGTGCCGGAGAACACCACGCCGGTGGCCGAGCCGATCGTGACTGTCGTGTCCCAGGTCAGTGTTTTGTTGCCCAGCGTGGTGAACGTCCACGTGTCGGTGGCCGAGTCGTAGGTGAAACCGGAATCCGTTGAGGTCACCGCCACCGGGTCGCCGGCCGCGTCAGTGACCGGGTTGGCCGACGACGCGCCAAGAGGTGTGGTCGGTACATCGGCCGCTTGGTTGTCCACGTACAAGAAGCCCAGGGTCGCCAGGCCCGACAGCGGCGAGACATCTGTGATCGAGTTTGTGTTCAGAGCCAGCCATCTCAGGTTCGTCAGACCTGACAGGGGCGCAGGTCGCTGATCCAGTTGACGCCCAGCTCCAGGCGAGTGGCTCCGGTCAGGTACTCGATGCCGGTGAGGTCGGTGATTCCGAGCCCTGCTGCATCAAGCACGGCGACGGCGGCGGCCTGGGCTTCGGTGATCGTGTCACCGGGGCTCTGCCCGAGTGCAGCGTTGACCGCGTCCGCGAGTGTCGTGTCCGCAAAAGTGACCGGGTCGCTTGGGCCAGCAGTCGCCGTCGGCGCCACGGCCAGGGTTCCGCCCAGGGCCAGCACGAGAGTCGCGACCAGCATCATCCAGGGACGGTGTGTGACCGCCCTCGATCGCCGGCGCTCTCGAGATGCTTTCGATCCCGGCGATCGGAGTTTCGCCGCTGCCAGGTAGCGCACGCTGGGACCTTCCTGTCGGTGTCGTCGACGACCGTCGACGCAACTGGTGTGAGAATCAGGCATCGGTTGAACATGTGCGACCCGGCGCCCGTCTTCTATTCCTATACGTCGGCGCTCACATGTGAGCCGGATGTGAGTGGATGTCGGCACGATGGTGATGCCCAGACATCCACCCGAGAAGAGCCACCCCGTGCACTCGACATCCATACGTCGTCGACGCCGCGTCGTCGTCCCACTGATCGTCAGCATGGTGTTCATGGGGGCAACGCTCGTGGGCGGGTGCACGCCAACCGGCGGACCGACCCCAACCAGCACCTCACTCCCGGGCTCAAGCTCACCGGTGGACTCCACCTCAACGACCGAGCCCACTTCAACGACCGAGCCCACCTCAACGACCGAGCCCACTTCACCCATGGATGCAGCCTTCGCGGCCGGGCAGCGGTCGTGTGCACCTACACCCACCGGTCCTACGACGCGACGACGACGCTGCAGTCGAAAGCGGTGTTTCGGATCGACCAACAGACGCAGGGCGGACTGGCGCATGTCATCCGCGGACCGGAACGCACGCTGGTGTGGATCGAGGGCATGACCGAGGCCATGGAATTCGACACCGACGCCTACGAACACAGCAATCCAGAGCTGTATCCGAGGTTTGACCCCGCCGAGTTCGACCTTGACACCCTGTTCGCTGACGGCACCTGCCGGCCCGACTCGGCGGCAGAGGACGCGGTGTTCGAGCTGCCCGACGACATGACGTCCGCGCCAGCCACCCCGTGACGAGTTCCCAACCTGCAGAGACCGCGGCCCTGAGACGATCCCTCGACTCCGGGACTCAGCCACGACGGGGCTGTAGGGTCGCGATCAAGAATGCATTGACGCTGCCCGAACACGTACCACCGCCAGGTCCCCCGACGTCGCTGGCGTGCTTCGTTGTCGGATGGAGAGGTTTGTGGCGGTGTTGGACGTTCTCGTGCTCGGCTCGGTGACGGCTCGCGTTGGGGGACGTGACCATCCCGTACGGGGGCTCAAACAACGAGCGCTCCTGGCGAGACTGACGGTTGCGCGCGGCCGGCCGCTCGATCCGGGGCAGGCGATTGCTGATCTGTGGGATGGGGTCGCGCGCGCGACCCCGCCCACGCCCTGCAGGCGCAGATCTCGCGGTTGCGGTCGGCGCTTGCCCTGGAGATCGAGTTCCGCGACGGCGGATATGTTGTCGACCCGGGGACGTTGAGAACAGATGCCGCCCGTTTTGAACGGCTCTGTGAGCAGAGTCGTTGGCTTCTTGCCGACGGTGACCTCAACCAGGCGGCGGAGCGCCTGTCTGAAGCGCTCGAGCTGTGGCGCGGCGAAGCCTTCGACGGGCTGCACTCGGTCGCGGCTGCAGATCGAGTCGGTGCGATTGGCCAAACTTCGCGCTGCAGCGCTGGCGGACCGCATCGATGTGGACCTTGCGCTCGGGCGGAGCGCCGAAGTCGTACCCGAACTCCATGTGCTGGTCGAGGAAAAACCGTTCCTCGAACGGCACTGGGGCCAGTTGATGACGGCGCTGTACTACAGCGGCAACAGTCATGAAGCGTTGGCCATGTTCTCCCGCGCCCGGGAGACCTTCGTCGAACAGCTCGGGATTGAGCCGAGCGGTGAACTCTGCGCGCTGCACCTGCAGATCTTGCGTGAGGAGCCGGCCGAATCCCTGCTGCGCCTACCCTTCGCGGGAACGGGGGGAGGAAGTCCTGGTCTGCGGACATCCCGGTGCTCACCTCTGCGGTGTCGGTGACCTCGAACCGTCCGACTGCTCTCCTTGCCCTGCTGCAGGACAAGAAGGCGCTCCTGCTGACCGGGCCCGCTGGGATCGGCAAGACCCATCTCCTGCGAACCATTGCCGCCACCTTCGAGGGGCAGCGTCGGCTGGCTCCGCTGCTTTCCGCCAGCCCTCTCAGCAAGACCATCCCGCTCGGTGTCTTCCTGGGCGCACCCGGCTCCATTCCTGAGGACCGACTCTCCCCGGGCGCGCTGATCGACTTCTTCACACGCCAGCGGTCCCAGGCGATCCTGCTGATCGACAACGTGGACCAACTCGACGAGACGTCGCTCTTCGTCGTCTCTCGCCTCATCGGCACCTCGGGGTTGCCAGCGGTCATCACGGTCCGTGACCTCAACAGCGTCCCCCACGAGATCACGGGGCTGTACGACAGTGGCGACCTCCGTCACGTGGTGGTCGAGGGCTTGACCGACGCCGACGTGGACGAGCTCGCCACGCACATGATCGGCGGACCGCTGACCCCGACACCCGCCCCCGCATTCGCGCCATCACCAATGGGAATCCACTGCACCTGAGGGAAGTCATCACCGGCTCGCTCCACGAGGGACGACTTGTTCACACTGTCCATGGCTGGCAGCTCCAAGGCGTTCCGGCACCCACCCGCCGTCTGGCCCAGCTGGTTGGTGAGAGGTTCGACAGGCTGGACGAGGCGGCCCTGGAGGCTTCCGCCGCGGTGGCCATCGTCGGTGAGTATCCGGCCGATGCCCTCGCCGAACCCCAGCGACGAGCACTGGCTCGCGCCGACGTCCTGGAGTTCACCGAGTAGGGATGGTTTCGTCTTTCGCACCCGCTCGACATGGAGATTCTCCGTGCTCGTTGCACCGAGGTCTTGTGGCATGAGCTCGCCCGCGACGTGGTGCAGGTGCTGCGCAACAGGACGCCTGGCCGCCCCGAAGCACGACGCCGTGCGCATGTGCTGGCTCGCAGCCTCCACCTGGGACTTCGTCATCATGATGCCGCCGGAGCTCTGAGGATCATCGACGAGGCACTGGTTGACGGCGAGGATCCCAGCTCCGTGGCCCATCTGCAACGTGCTCAGTTGCGCTGGGCCACCGTCACCGGTCACGGCGCGGAGGCGGCGGGCGCGCCGACTGAGGCCTCGGATGCCAGGACGGCGCTGGGCATGATCACCGTCGGGGTGTCAGGAGTCGTCACCGGACCACTCGAGGACGCACAGCGGGTTCTGCTCAGGTTGCGCGCCATGCCGGACGAGGTCATCGAACTGGTGCCGGGCGGTGCGGCCCTCATCGAGTTGACCGAGATCATGGCACTGGCCAACACCGGTGACGTGGTGGCCACCCGCCAACGGCTGATCGAGACGATTGCTCGAGCCAGGGACCACGCGCCCGAGACGCTCGGCATGTGGGAGTACGCGCTTGGCTTCAGTCATCTGCTGTCCGGTGGCACCAAGCAGGCGTACGAGCTCGGACAGTCCGCAGCCGCACACCTGGCCTGGCGTGACGCCGCCGGTCTGCTCCCGGCCGCCCAGGCACTTGCCGGAGCCGGAGCGCAAGCCAATGGACGTACGACCGAGGCCCGCAAGCTCTTCGATGCAGTGCCTCAGGCTGCCGCCCATGACCCCAAGGTGGTCATGTTGCGAGAGTGGTCACACGCATGGCAGGCGAAAACTGAACGACGCGACGAGGACGCCGTCCACACGCTCGTCAACGCGGCGCGGTGGACGCTCGCTGCCCAACACACCTTCTTTGCCGGGATGCTCGCCCACTGTGCCGTACGGCTTGGTGAGATCCATGGGGACACAGAGCTCGATGCGGTCACGATCCTTCGCGAGGCCGACACGATCGCTGGTGGTGCTCTCCTGGACATCTTGGTACGCCACGGCGAGGCGACTCTCGCCGACGACCACGTCGCACTGGACCGGATTGCCGCCGACGCGCTCGAACTGGGCATGGAAACCATGGCCACTGACACCTGGCTGACGGTCCTGAGGTCGGCCCATGACGCTTCCCTTCCAGCAGCGAAGGAACGCCACCTGCGCAGTCTCATCGGTCGCATCCGTGCCGAAACACCAACGATGGCGCTGTGGGCGGTGCGACCCAACTGAGACCGCGACCGCCAGTCACCCCACGCTCAGCCTTGCAAGCCCTGATCGCCGCACCAGCCACATCCTGGGCGGGATCTGTCGCTCTGCCAGTTTCTACACCAGTGATCCGGGTAAATTGTCGCCATGAGCACCACCGATCTGAACGTCCTGGCCGACGAACTCCTGGGTAATGCGTCGTCGGCTTCGAGTGGCCGCGACACTCGTGTCTTCCACGGCGCCCCCGGCGGTGCTCTCAGCCAAGTTGTGCTGGCGCTGATCGCGGGTCAGGATCTCTCCGACCACGAGAATCCGGGTGAGGCCACCCTGCAGGTGTTGCGCGGCCGGGTCGAACTGGTGGCCGGCGACGAGAGCTGGCCGCTGCGGCAGGGCGAACACCTGGTCATCCCGCAGCGGCGGCACCGCCTGAATGCTCTGGAGGACTCGGTCGTCATCCTCACCGTCGTGAGGCAGTGACCTTCACGCCCTGAGCGGCGTAGCGTCGCCTCCATGGATGATCTTGTCGTTGTCGCAGGTGCCACCGGCTACGCCGGACGCTTCCTCGTCCGGGAGCTGGTCTCGCGCGGTCATCCCGTACGGGCAGTGGTCCGGTCCCGCGCCCGTGCCGAAGCTGACGGTGCGCACGGAGCCCCGGCCTTGGTCGGGGTCGCCGAGTGGCGCGAAGGGGATGTGAGTGACCCGGCTTTCGTGGCAGGGGTGACCCGTGGGGCGCATCGGGTGGTGTCAGCGCTCGGTGTGACCCGTCAGCAGGCAGACCCGTGGGCCATCGACTACCGGGCCAATCTGGGGCTGCTGGCCGATGCCGAACGCGAACAGGTCCGCTCCTTCCTGTATGTCAACGTGCTCCACGCCGACCAGGGCGAATCGCTGATCCTGCGCTCGAAGGCCGCGTTTTCCCAAGCCCTGCAGCGATCTGCGGTGACGCACCAGGTCGTCAATCCGTCGGGATACTTCTCCGATGTGTCGGAGTTCCTGGACATGGCCCGACGTGGCCTGATCCTCGTCCCGCCCGGCCATGTTCGGTTGGCCCCGATCCACGGGGCCGACTTGGCCCGTTACTGCGTCGACCGGCTGGACGAGACCGGCATCTGGGATGTCGGGGGCCCGGACGTGTTGACCTACCGCGGGATTGCCGAGCTCGCCGCCGCTGCCGTCGGACGGCGATGCCGGATCGTGACGATTCCCCGTACGGCAGTGTCCGCCGGAGTGTGGTGTGCCCGCCGGGTCGGCGGACGTGCCGAGACCCTCGCCGAGTTCTTCGCCGAAGGACTCGGACAAGATGCGATCGGGGAGCGGTTCGGTGACCACGAGTTGGGCGCATACTTCCGCGATCTGACAGCACAGGGATGACTCCCGCCTCCGCCTGAGCGTCAGTCCTGGGCGGGCTCGACCTTCTTCGGGATCCACAACGCCGCAGTCAGCATCACCACGGCGGCCACTGCGGCTGCGATGAACACTCGGTGCAGGGCCGGGTCGAGCACCTCGGCCGCGGCACTCTCGGCATCGGTGTGGTTGGGGCCCAACCGGGCCAGCAACACCGCATTGACGATGGTGCCGAAGACCGCAACTCCGACTGCGCTACCGACAGAGCGGGCAAACATCGCCACTCCGGTCACGGTGCCCCGGGTCGCCCGCGGATAGGCGCTCTGTGCTGCGATCAGCGACGGCGACACGGTGGTGCCCATGCCCAGCCCGATCACGAAACAGACGATGCCCAGGAACCAGACCGAGCTCTCCGGCCGGACCTGGGTCAACAGCAGGGCCCCCGCCGTCACCACAGATCCACCGATCGTGGCCGTCGTACGGAATCCGAATCTCAGGTAGAGCCGCCCGACCTGTGACGCGGCGATCGGCCAGCCGATCGTCATCGCTGCCAACGCGAACCCGGCGACCAGCGCCGTGTGGTGCAGCACATTCTGTGCGTACAAAGGGATGTAGGTGGTCAGCCCGAGCACAACCACACCCCCGACCAGACTGACCACATTGGTCGCGTTGAGCAGACGGGAGGAGAAGATCCACCCCGGCAGTACGGGTTCGGCCGCCCTCCGCTCAACGACCACCAGAGCCACCAGGGCGGCCAGACCCGTGCCCAGGACAGCAAGGCTCGGGGTCGACAACCACGGCCACAGGACTCCGCCTTCGAGCAGTCCCAGGATCAGCAGACTGCCGCCCACGGCGAGCAGTGCGGCTCCGGCCACGTCGAGGCGGTGTGGTTCGCGGGGATGGGACTCCTTGTATCGGGTGATGATGAAGATCATCGCCACCGCGCCGAGCGGGACGTTGACGTAGAAGATCCAACGCCAGTTGAGGAAGTCGACGAACAGGCCTCCCAGAGTCGGGCCGACGATGGCCGAGATGGCCCACACGCTCGCCAGGTGACCTTGCACCTTGGCCCGCTCGGCGAGGGTGTAGATGTCGCCGGCGATCGTCATACCGGTCGGTTGGATCGCGCCGGCGCCGAGGCCCTGGACAGCACGAAAGACGATCAGGCTCGGCATGTCCCACGCCAACCCGGCCAGCACCGACCCGAGCAGGAACAGACTCACTCCGAGCAACATGATCGGTTTGCGGCCGACCATGTCGGACAACTTGCCGTAGATGGGCACGGTCACCGCTTGGGCCAGCAAGTAGATCGAGAACAGCCACGGGAACTGGTTGAACCCGCCCAGGTCTGCCACAACTGAAGGCACCGCGGTCGCCAGGATGGTCGAGTCAATCGCCACCAGGCCGTTGCTGAGCATGATGCTGAGCAGGATCGGTCCACGCGCGGACCGCAGTCCGACCGATCGAGTGGTGATGAGAGGTTCGGCCACGACGAAAGGCAACCACAACCCCGTACGGGAGGGGCGTGCGGTCTCAGCCCTGAACTGATGAGCGGCAGGGCTGCCTGGCCGCATCACCTCCCAGCGCGTCCGTCGACAGGCAGGTGATGCAGCACGGCAGGCCGAAACTCAGACACATCAGCAGGGTGTCCTTGTCGTGGCCGGTGTGCCAGTCGCCGGTCCGCTCGTTGCGGCCCGGTGTCACCCCGCAGTACGGCATCAGGTCGCCCGGGCGGACGTACAGGTGATGGACGGTGTCGGTGGTCATCGTGGTCATGCGACCCACGCTGCCAGCCGGGTCTGACAGGATCGGCCAGTGGATGCGCCGGACTCCCACAGCCAGCACCGGCGGCCCAGCAGTCTGAAGGCGATCGCCCCGCCAGGGGTAGATTCGCCGACATGAGCGAAGCGACCATGCCCACCACTCACCTCGGCCGCACGGGTGTCGAGGTGTCTCGGCTCACCCTCGGCGCAATGATGTTCGGAGCCTGGGGCAACACCGATCACGAGGACTCGTACCGGATCATCGACCGGGCGCTCGATGCTGGCATCAACGTGATCGACACCGCTGATGTCTACTCCGCGGGGGAGTCCGAAGTCATCGTCGGGGAAGCGCTCAAACGCAACGGCAGACGCGACGACACCATCGTGGCCACCAAATTCTTCAACGGCACTGAGACCAACAAGCGGGGCGGGTCGCGCCGTTGGATCATGAGGGCTGTCGAGGATTCGTTGCGGCGGCTGCAGACCGATCACATCGACCTCTACCAGATGCACCGCCAGGATGAGCATGCCGATGTGGAGGAAACCCTTGCCGCATTGGACGATCTCGTCCGACAGGGCAAGGTGCGCTACATCGGTTCCTCGACCTACCAGCCATCACGGATCGTCGAAGCACAGTGGGCGGCGCAGCGGCGCAACACCGTCCGTTTCGTGACCGAGCAACCCCCGTACTCGATCCTCGCCCGAGGCATCGAGACTGAGGTGCTCGCGACCACCCAGCGGTACGGGATGGGCACCCTCACCTGGAGCCCGCTGGCCGGCGGCTGGCTGAGCGGGAGGTACCGCAAGGGTTCTGAAGTGCCGACCTCGACCCGCAGCAGTCGGCTCCCGGCCCGCTACGACTTGTCGATCCCGGGCAACCGGGCCAAGCTGGATGCCGCCGAGGAACTGGCCCAACTCGCTGACGAGATCGGCATCCCGCTGGTCCAGCTGGCCATTGCCTTCGTATTGCGCCACCCCGGGGTCAGCACCGCCATCATCGGCCCACGCACGATGGAGCATCTTGAGTCGCAGCTGCCGGCCGCAACCCTGGCACTCGACGACGCCACACTGGACCGGATCGACGAGATTGTCCCGCCCGGCATCACCCTGAGCGCTGGCGACACCGGTTACCTCTCACCAGGGCTGGCCGTCGCCGCCCGCCGTCGCTGACCTGCCTCAGGCGGCGTCCCGGGCGGCCGCAGTGATCTCGACCGACCGGAGACGGGCCTCAAGGGTCGGTGCTTGGTGGGCGGTGATCAGCTCGTCGGCGCCGGTCAACTGCTGGAACTCGCGCAGGTAGGCGCTGACCGTGTCCTGGGTGCCGGCCGCGCGGTAGTGGAACATCTGGTCATACTGGGCACCGGCCCCACGGTGGATCAGCTCGTCAAGAGTGTCGTCGTCGATCTCCTGACCGGGCTTGACCAGGCGCCGGGTGAAGGTCCGGCGAGCTTCCTGCACCATCTCTTCGGCCTCCTCCTCGGAGTCGGCGGCCATCACGTTCAGAGCCGCCATCACGTATGGGGAGTCGAGCTGCTGCGACGGGGTGAACGTGGTCCGGTAGACCTCGAGCGCCTGCAGCAGCGCCTGCGGAGCGAAATGGCTGGCGAACGCGTACGGCAGACCGAGCACAGCCGCCAGTTGGGCGCCGAACAGGGACGATCCGAGGATGTAGAGGGGGATGTCGGCACCCCGACCCGGGACCGCGTTGATGCCCGCGATGAGGGTCTGGTCGGCGAAGTAGCCCTGCAGCTCCTTGATGTCCTGGGGGAACTCATCGGCCGCGGTCGGGCGGCGACGCAGCGCCCGCATGGTGGCCTGGTCCGATCCGGGGGCCCGGCCGAGACCGAGATCAATCCGTCCCGGATACATCGCTTCGAGAGTGCCGAACTGCTCGGCGATGACCAGGGGCGCGTGGTTGGGCAACATGATGCCGCCTGCGCCCAGCCGGATCGTCGAGGTCTGTGCGCCGACATGGGCGATCAGCACACTGGTCGCTGACGAGGCAATCGCCTCCATGTTGTGGTGCTCGGCGTACCAGACCCGCTCGAAACGGTGGCGTTCGGCCCGTTGGGCCAGAGCGACACTGGCGGCGATCGCCTCGCGCGCCGTGCCGCCCCGCACGATGGGGGCGAGGTCGAGGATCGACAGCTTCAACGGATTCGAGTCAGCCACCGTCTGATCATCTCGCCCCCTGTTGCTGAGTTCCACACCGGGGTCATCGCGATCAAATGACAGGTGATCAGGTGTAGGTGAACTGTCCGGTCGCGGTGCAGGCCTGGTCGGCGCGCAGGCGCACCCAGTGGGCACTGAAACCGGTCGGGAAGACGAAGGCTTCGTAGCCGCCGGCTTCGACGGTGACGGTGCGATAGGTGTTCCACTGGCCGGTGCCGGTGAAGTCGATCTCGATGGTGAAGGTTACCGGTCGGACGCCGTCATGTCGCAGGTGGAGGCATTTGTGCTCGAAGCCGGTCATCAGGAACGGATCGGACGGGTCGTCTGCCTCGACTGCAGTCTCCCACCACGGGCCGCCCCAGCCTTGAGGCTTGCCCCACGACCACAGATCATCGGTCTTGCCGAACCACAGTCCGGCCTGTGGCTGGCCGCCGACCGGGTTGTTCTCGTGCAGTGGGGTGGTCTGGTCGCCGGCCATGACGAGCAGGCCGTTCCACGAGCAGAAGTCGCCGACGATCCGCAGGTGGGAGGCGATCGGCCGGACACCCCAGACCGCGTCCCCGTAGGTCATCGGTGGCAGCTCGTAGAACATGCCCGAGGCGTCCAGCAGCAGCCGTTCGGACTCGACCTCGCGGATGCGCGGCCACTCGGTGGTGAACGCATGGTCCTGGGTGTGGGTCGACTTCGGCAACCGGTAGACCTGCCAACCCGTGCTGGGCAGATGGACATGCAACAGTGCCGAGGCCCGGTCCTGGCCGACCGCGAACAGAGCCTCACCCATGCCATTGGCGGTCGCCATGGTGTTGAACTGGGTCCGGGCCAGGATCGTCCAGGTCTGTCCGTCCCACTCGGCCAGCCGGCCATCGCTGGACCCCTTGGTGAAGTCGTCGTGGAAGTAGGAGTTGTTGACCACCACCAGCCGGCCGTTGCGGGTCACTGCATCCTTGAAATGCGGATAGCCGCGAACGTCCAATTCCTCGAGCAGGTCGGCGATCTGGGTCGCCTGAAGGGTGTGGACATCGATCTCGAAGAGTTCGCCCTCCATGCCGAGGGAATAGACCTTGTTCTCCGGATCGGTGAGGTGGGCGGTTGTTGCGGTGATCCGGATGTCGACGAGCTCGGCGATGGTGGTGACCTCGCCGGTGGTGCTGATGACATGCGGGCCGATGAACAGTTGAGAGGTCTGCTTGTGGATGAACCGGTTGGCGTAGGTGCCGACCACACTCTCGGGATGTTTGGTGACGGTCAGGTCGTCGTCGATGCTGAACAGACCCGTCCCATTGCCCGAGCGGGCCTTGTGCGCCACATAGGTGACGAACCACAGGCGGTCGGCCCACGGCATCAGGGCGCCGATGCCGGTCTCCGATCGGGGAGTGTGCTCGGCCTTGACGGCCAAGCTGGGGATGACGCCGCTGATCACGGTCGGCTGATTGGTCACGATCTGTGCTCCTTGCAAAGGGTCATGGCGTCGGTGCGCCGGGAGCAGTCTGGCGTGGTCCTCGGCAGCGTTACCACCGACAATGCTGTACGGGCAGCAAGTGGGTGCCGACCATGCCATAACGGCATGGTGTGGTGCGAAGTCGGAGTCATAGGCATAGGGTCACCGCCATGCCCCGGGAATCGCAGTCGTTGACGCGGGGGCTCACCGTGCTCAATGTCCTGGTCCAGGCCGCCGGGCCGCTCACTGCGACCGAGGTGGCTCACCGCTGTGGCATCCACCAGACCACGGCGTCCCGGATCCTCGGCTCGCTCATCGAAGCCGGATATGTGCGTCGGGTCAGCTTCCGCGAGTTCAGTCCCGACTTCGGTCTGATGGCGCTCGGGATGGATGCGGCCCGCCACTTCTCCGTGGTCACTGACCCGCAGACCGCGCTCGAGCGTTGCGCCGTCCTGGTCGATCCGCTGAACGTACGACTCAGTGTTCTGTGGCGGTCGAAGCTGCTCTACATCGACCGGACCGCGAACAACCGGGGGCGCCAGGTCTTCGATGGCGCCGACTATCCGCTCCACCTGTCTTCGCCCGGCCTGCTGTTCATGCTCGAGCTGAGACCTGAGGATGCGGTACGGGAACTGGCCGCCTCCCGCGAACGGTTCGGCTGGGCCCGGCCGACCCGCAATGTTGCCGCGACTGAGGCCGATGTGCTGTCCCAAGCAGAGAAACATCATCGTCGTGGCACCATCGTGTTGCGCAACTGGGCCGACACCGGTCATGTCACGGCCGCCATCCGTATGCCCGACCACGAGGGGCATCCCTTGGCGCTGTCGCTCGCCGGCCCCAGCGATGTGCATTCGACTGAAACCATCCGGGTGCTGCTCCACGAATGCCGCCAACTCGTCGAAGCTGCACTTGGCTGATCAGCTGCGCAGCACCTTCTCCATCGGTCGTCCCTTGGCAATCTCGTCGATGAGCTTGTCCAGGAATCGGATCTGACGCATCAGCGGATCCTCGACCTCCTGCACCTTCACTCCGCAGACCGAACCGGTGATCAGCGCTGAGTTCGGGTGGAGCGTGGCGCCGGCGAAGAAGTCCTCGAAGGTGGTCTCGCCAGCCAGATGCTGATCGAGTGACGCCTCGTCATAGCCGGTGAGCCAGCAGATGGCCTGCCGCACCTCGGCCTCGGTGCGGCCCTTCTTCTCAGCCTTGGTCACGTAGTGCGGGTAGACGGAGGCGAAGCTGGTGGTGAAGATGCGGCTCATGTCAGGAAAGGTACCGCAGTCGTGTCGACTCACAGGTGTAGGCGCTTGGCCAACTCGGTGCGGACCGGCCGGCCGCGAGCGACCTGCAGGAAGGCCAAGGCCAGGACGGCGACGATGCCGCAGGCGACCGACGGGATCGGCCGCGACAGCCAGCCCAGCCACAAGAACCCAACTGGGGCCAGTCCGAGGGCAACTGTCAGCGCACTGTAGAGGATGTGGTCGCCGACCTCGGTCCGCATCACACGGACCGTGATCAACAGGGCAATGATCGAGCAACCGCACACGATCGGGATCGCCCAGTCCAGGGACCAGCCGTTCCACCCGGTCAGATAGTCCCAGTAGGCGCACACGCCGCCGATCAGCACGACCAGCCAGACAGTGCCCTTGGCGATGTTGTGCCGTTTGCTGATCGCCATGATGGCCACCAGCCACATGGCGCACAGACCGAGCCACACCGACCGTGCTGCGCCGATCCCGTCCGCGTCGCGGACGAAGAGCAGCTGGGCGATGAAGGAACCGACGATCACTGCCAACGAGGTCAGGAACAGCACCCGGAACACACGGCGGCGCGAGTACCCCAGCGGCACGGCCGGAAAGGGCTCCGGGACCGCAGCGGGCGCGGACTGGTCGGTGTCGAGCGGGGTGCCGCACAGTGGGCAACTCGACCAATCCCCCTCGACCTCGACCCGACAGCCGTCACATCGACTCACCGGATCACCTCCGCCAGCTCGGACTCTGTCACCCGCGCGGCGCCAACCCTGACCCGGATCCCTGCACCGGTGAGGATTCTGGCGAACTCGGCGACATGGTCGGTTTCGCTGAACGGTGAGGTGAAGGTGACCACCAGGGTGCCGGCATGGGTGATGGCACAGAACTGGGGTCGAGCCGCTGACACGTGAAATCCGATCCGCTCCACCAGGGACTCGGCGGGTTCGTCGAAGGTGACCCGCCCCAGGTTGGACACCGCCACGGTGAGGTGGCGGTTGTGGGCCTGGTTGAGCCAGCCCAGCACCACATCCTTGACCGGGCGGGGCACGATCCGCAGGATCGGTGACTTCTCGACCCTGATCAGACGGCGGAGCTTCTTCTCCAATGCCTTCGGAGTGGCCTTCGGCCGGAACTGCGCCTCCAGATCACGGCACACCGACCCGAGGTCGTCGGCGCCGATCCCGTACGTGTGCGAGACCAGCACTGTGGCAAAGAAGTTGCGTGCCGAGCTCGACGGATAGAACTGACGCAGGTTCACCGGCACCGAGGCCACGAAGGTGCGTGCCCGGCCGAGGTCGCCGGCCGATCGCCGTACGGATTCGAAGAACACCCCGGTGAGGTACATCGTCGGGGAGACGCCTTCGGCCCTGGCCAGTTCCAGCATGTCCTTGGCTGGCAGCGAGAGCTCGACCGCGCGGGTGCGGTTGTCCGGGGTGCGGGTGCCTTTGACGCGATGCACTCGGATCCGGGGCCGGATGAGACGCCCGACCCGCCACCGTGGCCGAGGAGCGGCTGGGAGCGTGTCGGCGACCCCGAGTGCGGCCGACTCCGCTGCGGCATCAAAGGCGGGGTCAGGGGTGTGGCGCCGGCGACGGAAGTAGTGGGTGAAGCTGTCGATCGACAGGCCGCGCTGCGGCTCCACCTCAGGCTCGACCGCTGGTGCGGAGTCGGCTGCATAGGCCGACACGAGATCAGTCAGGAAACGCATCGCCCCGGCCCCGTCGGACAGGGCATGGAAGACCTCGAGGTTGATCCGACGTCGGTGGTGGCTGACCCGGAACAACAGATTTCGCTTGTCCGTCTGGTAGAGCGGGGCACAGGTGTGATGGTCCTCCGCTGTGACGACCGGCCGCAGATCGCTGGCCTGGAGGTAGTACCAGAACACGCCGCTGCGCAGGACCGCGTGATACAGCGGATAGTGGTCATAGGTCGCGTCGAGGGCGCGTTGCAGCCGCTCGGGATCGACTGGCTCGGTCAGCTCGGCTGCCAGCCGGAAGACCTTCGGATCGGCATCGGTGCGCGCCGCCAGGAAGATGTTGGACACATTGTCGAGCCGCACCCACGTACGTCCAGTTGCTGATTTGTTCATCGCACCGGCTCATTCAGGAATGCGTTGATCACCTCGTAGGCCTCGCGCAAGGGGCGCGCAAATCGGGGCAGGGTGATGAATCCGTGCAGGGCGCCGGCGACCCGATGGGTGGTGACTGGCACACCCGCTCCGGCCAGCGCGGTCCCGTATGCCTCACCCTCGTCACACAGCAGGTCGAGCTCGGCGGTGATGATCACCGTACGGGGCTGGCCGGACAGGTCGCGCGCCATCAGCGGCGAGACCAGTTCGGTACGACGCAGGTCATGGTCGGGTACGTAGAGCTCGAAGTAGTCGTCGATCTCGGTGGCGGTCAGACGATAGCCGCGGCCGTGTTCGCGGACCGAGTCGAACGGTGAGGTGTCCGGGTCGTGGTCCCAATGGGTCACCGGGTAGAGCATCACCTGCCGACCCGGCACCCGATGACCTTCCCGGTGCAACAGCAATGACACCGCCGCCACCAGGTTTCCGCCGGCCGAGTCCCCGACCAGCACGATCCGATCGGGATCCTCGATCTGGGCCAGAGACGGATCGTCCAACAGCAGCCGAGTCACCCGGATGCAGTCGTCCAGGCCCTGGGGAAAGGGATGCTCAGGTGCCAGCCGGTAGTCGACCGAGGCGACCACACAACCGGTCAGGTCGGCCATCGTCGCGCAGGCCGGGGTGTAGCTCTCGATGTCGCCGGTCACCCAGCCGCCACCGTGGAAGAACAGCAGCAGGTCGTCGCGGCGGCGTTCGCGCGGCTGGAACACCCGCACCGGGATCGGGTGGGTCCCGTCATCGGACATGATCGTGTGATCGAGAGTCCGGTAGCGCGGGGCCGGCAGGGACGCCAGCTGCCGCTGCAGTCGCCGGACCTTCTCGTAGTCCTCGAGCATGTTGACCCGGGGAGCGGCGAACAGCCCGAGCACGGCACGGAACACCCGGTTCATCGCCGGCTCTCATCAGGACTCATGCGGCGAGCCTACGTGGCCGGCTGCTGTGGGCCTGCCACTCAGGTGCGACGGCTCGCCGTGGTGCGGAACTGGACCCCACGTCTGGCCAGACCTCCGCCGAGAGCAATCGGTGTGCCGTCGGCCCGCCAGCACGCTGCCCCGACGGTCCCTTCGGGGGTGAACGACACCGCATTCATCCCGCCGGCAATGTTGGGGACAGCCTTGACCCGGTGGCCTCGTCGGCTCAACGCGTCGCGGAGCGCGGGGTCGACACCGAACGACTGGCTGTCATCGGCCTCGACCTCCAGGTCCTGACCTTGGGTCCACACCCGAGGCGCCTCGATCGCCTCCTGGATCGACATCTGGTGGTCGATCACATTGATGATGGCCTGGGTGACGCTGGGGAAGATACGGACTCCGCCCGGGGTGCCCAGCGCCAGGACCGGTCGCCCGTCCTTGGACACGATCGTCGGCGCCATACTGCTGGTCATCCGCTTGCTCGGTCCGACAGAATTGGCCTGACCGGGGTGGGGGTCGAACATGGCCATGGTGTTGTTGAGGAGCAGGCCGGTGCCCGGGGTCATCACCTTTGCCCCGAAAGCGGCGTTGATGGTCTGGGTCATCGACACCACAGTGCCGTCAGCATCGGCGGTGGTCACCTGGGTGGTGTGGCTGGGCTCGACGATCGGTGGGGCACCCGGAGCCGGGACGCTGCGTCGCGCCAGGTCGATCCCGGCCCGCCGTTCGGCGGCATAGGAGGGCGACAGCAGCCAGTCCACCGGGACTTCGGCCACCGCAGGGTCACCGACATGGGCGGCCCGGTCAGCAAAGGCGATCCCGAAACACTCGGCCAGCAGGTGGAAGGAGTCCGCTGTCCCGTACCCCATGGCGCCGACGTCATGGGCCGACAGCAACTCCAGGATCTGCAGGATGTGCAGCCCGCCCGAGCATGGCGGCGGTGGCACGGTGATCTCATGACCGCGGTAGGTGCGGCTCAGTGGAGGGCGTTCGATTGTCCGGTACTGCTCGAGATCGGCCAGGGTCAGGATCCCGCCGTGGCGTTGGATGTCATCAGCGACGACTCGGCCCAAGGAGCCGCCGTACAGAGCTGCTGCGCCGTCGGTCGCGACCAGACGGAGGGAGTCGGCCAGCTCGGGTTGGCGCAACAGGTCGCCTGGCTGCAGAGGGCTGCCGGACGGGAGAAACAGGGCGCTCGGTTCGGGTGATGCGGCCAGATCCTTGGCGTGGGTCGCGATCGAGGTGGCCAGATATGGCGTGATGCGGAATCCCCGATCGGCGTGGTGGATGGCCGGCGCCATCACGGTCGGGAGATCCAGGGCGCCGTGGTCGGTGATCAACTCGGTCCAGGCCTTCAAGGTGCCCGGCACACCGACGGCAAGGTGTCCCAACTCGTTGGCCCGGCCGACCGTGGCCATGTAGTCCGGCCATTGATCCGAGACGGGCTCGAACAGCTCAGGGGTGGCGGCGGCCGGCGCACACGAGTAGTTGTCGATGATCCGGTGCCGTCCGTCGCCGAACCGGATGTTGGTCCATCCGGCTCCGAACAGGCCCACCATCATCGGCTCGACGACCGTGAGGGTGAACAGGGCAGCCACCGCGGCGTCGATCGCATTGCCACCCTGCGCCAACATCTGCACGCCGGCAGCAGAGGCGATCGGATGGTTGGTCACGACCACGCCCTGCTCGCCGGCGGCCGGTGTCTTCTCCGTGGTGAAGACGGTCCCGGCACGGCTGCGCCATGACGGTCCCGCACCACGACTGCCCTGCGAGCCACTCTTTGCCATATGTAACATGCTATCCCGCTGTTTGTCGGAGCGGCCGGGGCGCCAGCGGCTGGTCGACAGTGCTCAGGGCGGTGTCGAACCATCCGGGCCCCTGATCACCTCGCATGCCATAGTGATCGCCATGGTTGACCTGTCCCTGCTGACCGGGGTCTCCGGGACCGTCCGCGCGGTGAACACGGCGCGGGTGCTGGCGACCATCCGTGAGGCGGGCCCGATCTCGCGGTCGGAGCTGATCGAACGGTCCGGGCTCAGCAAGGCCACGGTCTCAGGGATCGTGGCCGAACTGTTGGCCGAGGATGCGGTCCACGAGACCGGCAAGAGCCAGCCGGCCCGGGGGCGCAGTCGGATCCTGTTGGAGTTCAACCAGGCGGCGATGACGGTGATCGGGGTGCAGGTCGCCGATGACCGGTGTCAGCTGGTCCGCACCGACATGGCCGGCACGATCGTGGACCGGCTCGAGGTGACGATCGACCTGACCGATGCCGCCACAGTCCCGGCGGCACTGGCCCAAGCCATCCGTCGACTGGTGCAACGGCCCGGCGGCACGGTGATCGGGGTCGGTGTGGGCGTGCCGGGCCTGGTCGACATGGCGGGCCGTCACATCACGGTCGCGCTGTCCCACGACTGGCACCAGGTCAACCTCGCCGAGGACCTCGAACGCGACCTCACCCTGCCGGTCACCCTCGCCAACCGGGCCCGGGTCGCCGCGCTCGGCCACCTCAACACCTCCGATGGTGCCGATCGGGACCTGGTCTACCTCTATCTCGGCGACGGTGTGGTCTCGGGCATCGTGATCGGCGGACGGCTCCACTTCGGCCACGACGGCCGCGCCGGCGACCTCGGCCACGTCATGGTCGATCCGGCCGGACCGTTGTGCACCTGCGGCACCCGTGGCTGTCTGCAGGTGCTGGTGGGGACCAAAGCCATCGTCTCCGATGCCGGTTGTGCCACCTGGAGCGATCTCGTCGCCGCGGTCGGCAGCGGTGCACCCGAGGCATTGCGAGCCGCCCAGCGCGCCGGCGACCGGCTCGGCATGCCGCTGGGGCATCTGGTGGCTGCGGTCACGCCCTCGGTGATCGCCGTCGGAGGGCCGACCGCTCGGCTCGGTGCGCCCTTGCTCGAGGCGATCGACCGGGGCGTACGCCGGAGTGCTCCGACGTCTGGCTCGGTCCGGATAGTCGCGGCCGAGGAGGATGCCGCGCCGCGGGGTGCGGCCATGCTGTGGCTGCAGCGCGCCGGTCTGCGGTGACCGACAATCGGTCAGGGTGCTGGATACTTCATCGCGTTCTTGGCCATCTTGGCCACCGCTGCCTCGTGCAGGTCGACTCCGACGGAATCGGCCAGCTGGACCAGATAGATCAACACATCGGCCAACTCGTCTCGTACGGCGTCGGCCTCCGACCCCTGCTGGGCCAGGTCCTGGGCCCGGTCGGCCGGCAGCCACTGGAAAATCTCGGCGAGCTCTCCGACCTCTCCGACCAGCGCGAGCAACAAGGACTTGGGGTCGTGGAACTGTTTCCAATCTCGCTCTGCAGCGAAAGATCGGATGCGGTCCCGTAGGTCGATCAGGTCGGACATGGGGCTCAGTCTTGCACCAGTGATGTCAACAGGGCTTGGGTTTCCCGATCAGTGGAGTGGACCAGCACACCGCGCATGCCGCGGGTGAGCAGCACCTTGTAGGTGTTGCGCACGGCTTGGTCGAACTGTTCGGGAGAGCCACGCTTGACCTGGCTGTCGTGGCTGTGCTCAGGGCGGGTGACCCAACGGTCGGTCCGCCACACCAGATCTGGCCCCATGATGACCCCGGCATGGTCGTACTCGAAACCCTGTGCGGTGTAGACGCAGCCGACCTGACCGAAACCAGCGGGATCACTGGCCCAGTACGGGGTTCCTGGGGCTCCGGCGAAGGAGGTGGCCTTCTTGTTGTTCCACGGTTTGGCCCAGCCGTCGATCACCACGTCGAGTTCCAGGCCCTCCGGTCCGGGCGCGCTCCACTCCCAACAGTAACCGGCGGCCATGCGCGCCCCATACCCCTTGTCCAGCTCGGATTTCAGCAAGGCTTCCATCTGGCTCGGTCCGTCGACGACCGACAAGGTGAAGTTGTCGTCGCCGCGCCAGGGGATTGGTCCGCCCTTCTCGAGACCGAGCAGTCTCAGCACCCATTCCTCGTAGGCACGACTGCCGCCGCAGCGGAACTGGCCGTCGAGCTCGATCAGGCGGAAGCCGACCCCGGCATCTTCGGCAGCGGCTCGGATCTGGTCGACGCTGCCGGTCTCGCCCGGTCGCACCACCTGATGCTCGTCGAGCAGGAAGACCGGCACCCGAGCGGCGTCGATCAACTCCTCGATCTGCGGCCGCCCGGTCCGCAACTCTGCTTTGGTGTAACGGTTTGCCGAGGTTTCCCGGATGCGGTGTGCCTCGTCGCAGATGAGCACATCGAGTCCATTGCGCTCGGCGTCGATGAACTGGTTGAAGTACTTGAACATGCCCTTGACCCGCGGTGCCCGTGCTCCAGCCACTCGGCGCAAGGTCTGAGTGAATGCGCTCGAGCCGGTCGCGTGCAGCACGGTACGTCCTTGACGTGACAATTCACCGAGCAGGGACAGGGCAATGACGCTCTTGCCCGATCCCGGGCCCCCGGCGATGGCAATGACCTCTTTGCTGTTGGCCCGGTAGGACTCCTCGACGGCTCTCATCACCAGGGCAAAGGCCGTCTGCTGTTCGTCCAGCAGCACGAACTGCTCGCGGCGCTGCACCTCGTCGGCGGCCAGTGACAGCAACTGCTTGCTGGGGCGTACGGCCGATCCCAGCAACTGGTCCGCTGAATCGGCCCCGGGTGCTGGTGCGAGCAGGGACGTCAGATGAGTCAGGAAGGCTCCTCGCCGCTGCCCGGTGAACAGTCGTCCGTGCTCGTCCTCGGCCAGATGGAAGAGCGAGTCGACATCGAGATCGGTCGCATTGTGGAGATAGGCGACACCGTGGATGGCCTGCGGGGTGTCGGACAAGGTGGCGAGGAAGTCGATCAGGAGCCGACAGTAACGCCGTACCTGCTCGCCGGGGTGGAGTTGCTCTCCCATCCGTTCCACGACACAGATCTCGTCGGTGTGGTCCAGCAGATGGGCCTGGCTCCACTGCTTGAGTTCGACCACCACGTAGGAGGGCTCGCCCGTCCTGGGATGAATGCCGCACAGCACCACATCGGCGCGTTTGCTGGTCAGTGGGAGCTGGTACTCCACCACCATCTCGACCTGGTCCAGCCCGGCTTCGAGAAGATCACCGACCAGCACGGACAGGCTGCGGTCCCAGGACCGAACCTCAGCCGGAGGAGCGGCACGGCGCAGCTTGTGACGATACTGTTCAGCCAACCGGGACACCAGAGTCCCTGCTGTGAGCTCGCGGCCAACAGTGGCGGCAGAACCGCGGTACAACGACACGACAGACCTCAGGAAGCATGAAGAACTTCCCGCGAGGGTGGAGGCTTGTCGGCATGGGACGCGCCTGTCGGGCCTTTGCGGATGGCGCTGCCGACTCTACCGGGTCGGGTCGGCGGCGGGGCCAGCCGGCCCCACTGAAACTGCAGGGTTCATAACGAATCAGCCACAGAGGGCTGTGTTCCTGCTCTGCTTCTGGCAAGATTCGGCCGTACTCCTGTTGGGGGAGTGAGATTCTCCGGGGAGTGCCATGTCGTTCCAGCCGTACCAGCCCGTCCTGCCACCCGATCCGGGTCAGCCGCCGAGCCCGCCTCCGACGCCGAAGCAAGGGCTCCGGTTCGAGCCGCTGTGGGTGGCCGTGGCAGCATTGCTGGCGTTGGTCGTCGGCACCGCCATCGGAACTCCTGGGGGGCTGGGACTGGTTCTGGTCGCGATCGTGCTCATCGCCTATGCGGTCGTGCGGTTCCGCCGCAACCTGCAGAAATCCGGCGCGGTCCTGTTGACCATCGGCGTCCTGCTCGGGGCGGCTGGTGTGTCTCCGGCGGAGGAGTCTGCTCCGGTCGCGGCTGAGCCTCCGGTCGTAACTGTCACCCAGACCGTGGTGGCTGAGTCGACAATGCCCGAAACATCCATCCCACAAGAAGAGTTGGACGATCCTCGTACGGCACAGGCTGCGCTCGCGGCTCTGGAGACCAAGGGGAGGGGTCCGAAGACCGGGTACGACCGGGACCTCTTCAAGTGGAATGGCTTCGACTTCGACCGCAACGGATGCGACCAGCGCAACGACATCCTCAGGCGGGACATGTCCGACCCCGAGATCAAGGAAGGGTCGAACGGCTGTCGGGTCGAATCCGGGTGGCTGCAGGACCGCTACTCCGGCGAGGCCATTCACCTGACGCGCGACCAGGTCGACATCGATCATGTCGTTGCCCTGAGCAATGCCTGGCAGATGGGTGCTGCCCAGTGGGACGACCAGACCCGCCAGGCCTTCGCCAACGACCCGTTGAACTTGGTGGCGACCACCCAGGCGATGAATCGGGGCAAGGGCGATGGTGATGCCGCGACCTGGCTGCCGCCGAAGAACCGCTGTGACTACGTCGCCCGACAGGCTGCGGTGAAGTTCGCGTACGGGCTTGCGGTCACCGAGGCCGAACGTGAAGCGATGGACCGGATTCTGGCCGACTGCCCGGACCAGCCGCTCCCCGCAGGGGATGAACCTGCCCCGCAGCAGAAGAACACCGCGACCCCGACCCGGCCCGCCTCGGAGCCGCCGTCGACCCGACCGACCCCACCGCCACTTCCGGTGAAGACACCCCCGGCTCCGGTGAAGACGCCGCCAGCTCCGGTGAAGACGCCACCACCCTCGGTGGCCAAGCCGAAGACTCCACCGGCCAAGCCGAAGACCCCGCCCAAGCCCAACACGCCGAAGCCGACCCCACCGAAGCCGAAGCCGACCCCGCCCAAGCCACCTCCACCGGTCAAGAAGTGGCGGACCTGTGCTGATGCCAAGCGGGACGGTGCTGGACCGTTCGTCAAGGGCGTGGACCCGGAGTACGAGTGGTACCAGGATCGGGATCATGACGGCGTGGTCTGCGAGTGAGTGTCTGAGACCGGTGTCATTGTGAGGGCCTGGCGCTGTCACACCCGCCTGCGATCCTTGGCACGTACCGAGGACGAGTGAGAAAGCGGGTGGTCGCCATGGGTGCTGATCTGGAGGGAGACCTCTTCGAGGAATCGTGGGCACTGTTCCACGCCAGGCTGGTGGCGTTGCTGTCGGCCGGGGTCGAGATGGGCAGCTTCGCCCTGTTTGCGCCGAGCGAGGCAGCGGAGCCGCAATGCTTCCAGGTGCTGTGGACCGACAACTGTCGGACGCTACGGATCGACGCGTCGGCCGGTGGCACGAGCGAGGTCGGTTTCGATCCGGACGAGGCCACGACCATGCTCTCGCGGTGCGAGGCGTGCGCGGACGCCGTCATCGCCACGGTCCGTGACGAGTACGGTCTGCTGCACCCCGCGCTGCTCACGGTCGCCGCTGACGACGACCTGTCCGGGCTGATCGACATCCTTCAGCTGGCCCGCACCGAGGATGTCGGGGTGGATGCCAACGCAACACCGGGCAACCAGGCCCAGGTGTTGTGGCCCGACGACACCGTCACCCTCGACGACATGGTCCTGACCCACCTGCGGGACCGCTTCGGCGCCGTCGAGACGGACGAAGACGGCGACCACCCGATCCAGCCCGGTGGTTTCGGGATGTGGGTCCGAGTCGCCCAGGGCCAGCCCGCCATCAACATGATGGCCGTTGTGCTCCGCGGTGTGGTTGACCGGAAGCGGACCGACACCGAGCTGAACATTCTCAACCGCACCTGTTCGTGGGTGCGGTGGAGCCGCCGCGGCACGACCGTGTGGCAGGAGCTCACCATGCTCGCCCGGCCATTCGTGCCGGAGCAGTTCGACGGACTGCTCAATCTCTTCGCCAACACGGGTCTGGAAACCCTTCCTGATCTGTGTGACCGGATCGATGTGAGGGATTGACCATGAGGCTGGATGACGCACAGACCGACCGGGCGATTGGCGCCCTCGTCGGCGCCGCGACCGGCGACGCTCTCGGGGCGGGGTACGAGTTCGGTTCGGCTCCGCTGGACGGTGCCCCGGCCATGTTCGGCGGTGGACTCGGCGGATTCGCCCCGGGCGAGTGGACCGACGACACAGCCCAGACCTATGCGATCGCCGAGGTCGCCGCGACTGGCGCGGACCTGCGTGACGACATCGCGCTCAGCCGGATTGCCGGCCGCTTCGCCGACTGGTACGCCGGCAGTCCACCCGATGTGGGCATCCAGACCGCACGTGTCCTGAGCGCCGCCGGCCGGTTCCCCTCGGCGGTCCAGATGCGGGAAGTGGCTGACGCGGTCCACGCCGAGACCGGTCGCAGTGGGGGCAACGGTGCACTGATGCGCACCGCACCGGTGGCGCTGGCCCATCTCGGCGATCAGAGAGCCATTGTCGAGGCTGCCATGGCGGTGTCCGCGCTCACCCATCACGACCCAGTTGCTGGTGACGCCAGTGCGCTGTGGTGTCTGGCCATCGATCACGCCATCGTGCATGGCGAATTTCCTGACCTGGTGGGACTGGTGGAGCATCTCCCGGCCCCGCGACACGAGTTCTGGCGCGAGGTCGTGCAGGACGCCGAACATCAGGCTCCGGCCACCTTCACGCCCAATGGCTATGTCGTCTCGGCGCTGCAGGCGGCCTGGGCAGCGATCATCCAGACTCCGGTGTCGGATCCTGTCCGGTCGGCTGACCAGCCCGGCAGTGCCCACCTGGTCGAAGCGCTGGGCGCTGCGATTGCGATCGGTGACGACACCGACACCGTCGCCAGCATCGCTGGGGCGCTGCTGGGTGCTCGCTGGGGCGAGGAGGCCATCCCCGTGCGGTGGCGTGAAATCCTGCACGGGTGGCCCGGTGCGAAGGCCCAGGACCTGGCTGATCTGGCCCGTTCGGCCGTACGCGAGAGGTCCTCCGGCGCCGGCTGAACCGAGAATGTCAGACCCAGGTGGTTGTCTTGTTCTTGAAGAACAAAGGGGTGTTCGCCGAGATGGGGATCCGGCGACACATCCGCACTGGAGGAGGAGTCTGAACCGAAGAGTCTGATGGTAGGACCCGGCCCGCACGGAAGAGGGTCGGTGGCCCCGGATCGAGCCCGACAGCACCGCTGAGTCGCCCATCCGGTCTGGCTGAATCACGAAGTCACGTAGCCCACCTGAGGCGCGTCACCAGCACCTCAGGGCTACTCAGTGCGCCCAAAACAACGTGGGTCGCACTTGACCGGCCGATGACTCCATCGTCGGCCCAACCACCTGATCGACCGTTGTCTGAACGGTCACACAGAAAGAAGACACACATGTCTGTTCCGCCGAATGTTCCTGGGGCACCCGAGGGCCCGCAGGGTCAGCAGCCGCCCTACGCCCCACAGGGCCAGGCGCCACAGGGGTACTCCCCGCAGGGCTACGCACCGCAGCCCGGTCACGGGGTCCCGCCTCAGCCGCCGAAGAAGAAGGGCAAGGGTAAGTTCATTGCCCTGGGCGTGGTCGCCCTCGTCCTGATCGCCATCATCGGTGGCGCTCTCGGTGGTGGCGGCGACGAGAAGGCCGGCGACCCGGCGCCCTCGTCGACCTCGAAGGTTGACGACTCGGACTCCGACGAGAAGTCTGACGACACCTCCGACGAAGCCAAATCCGCGGATAAGGCCCCCGGCCTGCCCGCACTCGGAGAGGCAGTCGTCGCTGGCGATCTCGAGTTCACCCTCACTGACTACGAGTGCGGCGTCACTGTGAAAGATGTCACCGGTGAGGTCAAGCCCCAGGGCAAGTTCTGCAAGATTCATGTCTCGGTGAAGAACATCGGCAAGTCCGAGAAGTTCCTGTCCAACGCTGATGTGAAGCTGTTCACCGAGGATGACATCGAATACTCCGCATCGAGCGACGTCTGGCTCGTGGACGATGTCATCAACCTCGATCGCATCAACCCTGGCATCACCATCAGCGGCGATGTGTACTTCGACATCCCTGAGGATGCCGAACCCTCGTTCGCAGGCGTCGGCGGGGGGATTTTCAGCAAGCCGACGCTGATTGACCTCGGCTGAGGCTGATCTGAACTCGTGCGCTGTGGTCCCCATTGACCCGAGGACCACAGCGCACGGGTCAGTCCGGAACCGGACCGAAATCATGGGATCATTTGCTGGCACATCTTTGGAGGAAGAGAGCGCCATGGCCGTACCACCGCACCCCTATGGTCATCAGCCTGGGAGTCAACCCCCACAGGGTCCGCAGCAGGATCCCCAATACGGTCTGCAGCCCCAGTACGGTCAGCAGGCTCAGTACGGGCAGCCACAGTACGGCCAGCAGCCCCAGTACGGCCAGCAGCCCCAGTACGGCCAGCAGCCCCAGTACGGGCAGGCGCATCCTCCGTACGGTCAGCAGCCCCCGTCACAGAAGACGAGCAATGCGACGAAGTTGATCGTGATCGGCGTGGTGGCACTGGTGGCCATCATCCTGGTGGCCGGGATCGTGGCGATCCTGCCGCGCAAACCGGAGATTGCCCCAGCCGGGACACCGGTCATCGCTGAGGATGTGGTGTTCCACATCACCGATTATCAGTGTGGTGTGGAGGCGGTGGACATCCTCGATGAGCCGTACGAGCCGGACGGGCAGCTCTGCAAGGTGCATGTGAAGGCCACCAACAACGGCACTGAAACCAAGAACCTGCTCACCGCCGCGGTCCTGCTCGATGATGACGACAACCGGTTCGACCCGAGTTTCGACCTGATGTTCTCCATGGATGACGCGCTGTCGGAGCGGAGTGTCGACGGCAAAGCGACCATTGAGGGGTTCGTCTATTTCGACATCCCCCACGGCTTCACCGCAACGATCGCTGAGGTCGGCATCCTGTTCGGCGACAAGGCCTACGTCCGACTCAGCTGACAGGTCCGAGAATCCGTCAAGGGATCGAAGGATTCACCGCTGCAGGGAGCTGAGCACCTCGTCCACGAAACCCTTGGCGGTGTCGGCGGCGTTGCTCTTGTCGAACAACAGATCCGTGGTGTGGCGCATCAGGGTCGGCTCGGTGTTGCCCGAGCCAGCCGGAGACGGTGCCACCGGTCCGCCGAATTCGTCCTGGATGTCCTGCATGAACTGGGCCGAGACCTTGGCCTTGTCGTCCAACTGGTCGGTGATCGCTGCGAGCACCTCGGTGTTGGGTGGTAGGCCACGCTCGGCCAGGCTGATCTCACCCACCTCGATGCTGTTGACCCACCAGTTGACGAAGTCAGCGGCCGCGTCCTGCTGGTCCCCGGTCGACGGAACCGCCCACCAGGTGGCGATGCCGACCCAGGTGCCACGGTCCTTGGCGTCGCCGGAGAAGCTCGGGAAGCGCATGATTTGCAGGTCGTTGCCGGTCGCCTCGGAGATCGCGGCGAACTGGCTGGTCGACCACCAGGACAGGCCCTCCTTGCCCTGGGCGAACGGAGACTGGGCCAGCGCCTGACCAGCGGCCTCGGAGATCGCGGCAGCTGAGGCAATGGCCTTGTCGTCGCGGAATTTCAGCACCATGTCGAAGTACGGGGTGATGTCGTCGGCGGTGAAGCCGAGGGTGCCTTCGGGGCTGTAGAGCTCCATGCCCTGACCACGCAGCCAAGCGGTGAAGACGCTCACGCAGCCGGGGATCGCGAACGTACCCTCGGCGCCGTAGACGCCGTCGTCGGTCTTGGCGGTGACCTCGGCAGCCACCTCTCGGTAGGTGTCCCAGGTCCAGGTCATGTCATCGGGAATCTCCACGCCGGCCTTCTCGAACACCGCCGGGTTGGCGACCATCGACGGGGTGGTGGTGCCGAGCGGGATGGCGACCTGTTGGCCCTCGATCTTGCCCAGGTCGAGCACACCGTTGCCGAAAGCGCTGGTGTCGACCGCACTCAGGTCCGACAGGGCACCGCGGTTGCCGTACTCGGCGATGTAGGTGGTGTCCATCTGGACCACATCGGGCGCATCCTGTGCCGCGGTCTGGGTCGACAGGCGTTCCCAGTAGGACGACCAGTCGCCCGGTTCGAGCTCGAAGGTGACCTTCGGGTTGGTCTCGGTGTAGAGCTCGGCCGCCTTGGTGGTGTTCTCGTTCCGCAGCGGGTTGCCCCACCACGAGACACGCAGCTTCGCCGATGCGTCACCGGCCGGTGCTGCACCGCCGTTGCCGCATGCTGCGAGTCCCGCAACGGCGCCGGCGGCGGCCGCGAGGGAAAAGAACTGACGTCGTGTTGCCATGATCCGGCCTCTCTGCCCGGGAGGTGAACATCCCGCGTGTCGAAAATGTACAACTAGCGACTGAGTCGTTTCAAAAAACCGGATCGGCTGAGTCCGGACGGCCTTGAGCGGTCGTTGATTTCCCTGTGCCCACAAAGAAATCGGCGACAGCGAGGCTTCTGTGAGGCAGTGTCGGAAAAAGTCCGATCCGGTACCTTGGGCTCAGGTCAGCGGCGCGGTCACTGCTGTCAACGGCACCATCGCCGAGGAGGCGAGCTCATCGTCGTAGGCGATCACGCTGAGATCCTCCGGCACCTGGATCCCGGCCGCTGTGGCCTGTTCGACAAGGCGGATCGCGTGGTAGTCGGTGTGGGCGATGACCGCCGTGGTCCCGCTGGCCCGGATCTGGTCGAGCACCTCGGTCAGGGACTCGGTCAGCAGCGCCGGGTCCTGCTCGCCCTTGGGAACCGAGTGGGTCCCTTGGTCCACCAGCGAGGTCTCGGCCACGGCCAGTGCATAGCCACGACGTAACCACGATGCCGTGGGGGTGCGGTCATAGACGACGAGCCGGACCTTCTCGTGGCCGAGTCGAGCCAGGTGCCGTACGGCCAGACCAGCGCCATGGAGGTGGTCGGTCCGGACATGGTCGAATTCGCCGGCGCTGCCGGGGCCGGCATCGACCCCGGAGACCACCCGCTCCATCAGGACCACCGGCACCGGAAGAGACGCCAGGTAGCTCGGATCATCGGCCACCGTGCGATGCACGGTCGGCGCGACCAGGAGTCCCTCGACACCGAGATCGATCAACCGGGCCGCCTGATCGCGCTCGGTCCGGCTGTCGTAGTGCGACACGCCCAGCACCAGACGTACGCCACGGCTGGCGGCCATCTGCTCCATGCCCCGGATCACGTCAGGGAAGTACGAGGTGGTCGAGGGCATCAACAGCCCGACCAGGGTCTTGCCCGGGCTGGGGGCAGTCCGGCCCTTGTCGGCAGACAGGGCTCCGCCGTGGACCCTGACTGCCAGCCCCGCCTGGTCCAACTGGGCAATGTCGCGCCGGATCGTGACCGGATCGACGTCCAGCTGCTCGGCCAGTTCGGCCGAGCGCACGCTGCCCCGCAGGCGCAGCTCCTTCAGGATCCGCTCCTGCCGACTCCGGGGGAGCCCGCGGCCTGACGGTGTCATCTCGTCGTCATCCTCCTGGCCGGGCAGATCGCACACATGTGGACGGGATCGTACAACCCGACAGTCAGCAGCCCGGCCAGGTCTGGCGGTGATGAGGCCGTCCACTGTGCGTCAGGGCAGTGCAGGTGCGCGAGGCGGCCAGCGCCACGACCGAATCGACCAAGGGCGAATCTGCGGATGCTCCTGCTCGAACCGGTCGACGGGGTCAGGATGCGGCTGGCCCTCGATGACCGAGTGCCTCAACTGATGGCGCCGGTCCGCTCTCGCGGGAGACTGTCCATCACTCAACGTCACGATCGTGGTCAGATCTGTGCCTTGATCCCAGCGAGTCGGTCGCTCCACGCGGCATCCACGGCAGGTCCGATTTCGAGCGGATCGAGTCCTGACCAGAGATCGGCCAGCGTGGCCACGATCGTGCTCCGTGCGTTCGATGTGGTGGCCGAGTCGAAGTCGTCGCAGGCCGACTCCAGATCGGCCCGCAGTGAGGTGTCTCCCAGGTCCCAGGTCGCGAGGTGAGCAAGCACTGCGCGCAGCCCCAGCGTCGAGAGTGTCACAGCCGTGAACGTCAAGGGAGCGTGCTTCAACGACACGGCACCGGTGGCCAGAGCCGGCGAGCTGACCTGGACCACAACGCCGGTGTTTGGGGGCAACGAAGTCTCGGTCACCCAGACGCCTGGCGGCAGAGCGGAATCACCGTCGACGTGCATGCCCCGGGGCAGTGCGAGTCCTCCGCGACGACCACCAGAGGGATTGTCGACCGACAGAGCGGTACTGCCCAGAGTTGTGACGCCGGTGACCATGACGGTGGTGGAATCGGTCGAGCCGTAGCCGGTCGGTGCTGTGACCACCCACGCGGGGTTGCCGAATGGATCGAGGATGTGGTCGCCGTGATGCAGGATTGTCCGCTCGGTCGGCAGTGATGTCTTGTCGACCGGCAGGTGGTCGACGCCCTCGTAGAGAGTGCCCGAGATCCCGTTGCCCGGATCATTGAAGCCAAACTGCCAGCTCTGGTAGTTCTGGGGCGAGCGCACCAGATGATCGAACTGCTGGGCAGGGGTGTCGGCGGCCACCACATTGCTCTGGCATCGCACGCCGTAGATGGCGCTGCCATGGCCGTTGATGGCGCCAGAATCACCGGTGGGTGGTGCCAGCCGCAGATTGTGGATCAGGTTGCCTTCGACGACGACGTCTTCGAGGTGCTGCATCAGACAGATTCCATGGGCGCCGACGTCGTGAAGCTCGTTGCCGCTGATCTCCAGGTCGCGAAGCCCGTAGACGGTGATCACGCCGTGCTGGGCGTTGCCGCCCGCGAATCCGGTGAGAACGTTGTTGGTGATCTTGACTCGCTCGATCGCCACATCCGTGGACTCGACGATGATTCCACGCCCCATCTCAGGAGTGTCAGCGACACCTTGGATCAATGTGTTGCCGCTGACCTCGACGTCACAACTGTCCTGGAAATGGTTCCCCACCAGGATCCCGACCCGGCAGTTCTCAACGTGGTTGTTGCGGATCACGATTCCGGCGGCGCCATGGCAGTCGATACCCTCCCAACGAGGATTGTTGAGGAACAGCGAGTCCTCGACCACGATGTTGCGGGGACCTTGGGTGGCGACGTAGTCCAAGGTGCCGTCATAGCCGGTGCCGAAGGTGTAGCTGTAGGCGTAGTGCTGCGACAGGACGGTGTCAAAGACACAACTGCTGACGGTGATGTCCTCGCAGTCTGCCAACACCATCATCATGGAGTGGGCGCAACGGTGGAACTCGGTGCCGGTCACTGCGACGTCGGTGGCCGAGAACAGTCGTAAGGCATAGCGGCCGGCGATCTCCTCGAGGCGGCAGCCCTGGATTGTCAAGCCGTCGACCCATTCAACAACGACGCCGTCCTGGCCAGAGAGGAAGGGGCCCGTTGTTGCTGTTCCATTGCGGATTGCCAGATCCTGCACTCCGACGGCGCTCAGGCGAACAGATTCCGTGCCGCCGATCACCATGATCGGGTGTCGGCCCAGGGTTGCGGTTTCACGGATCTGCGTTTCCAGGGCCCCCTGCCCCTGAAGGGTCACCCCAGACTTCAGGTGCAGAGTGGTTGAGACCGTCGCGGTCCCGGCCGGGAGGTGAACGGTGCCGCCGCCGTTGATGGCGACTTCGTCGATCGCATCTTGGATCACGGGTGCGGCATCGCCGACAGGGAAGCTTGTGACGGTGACGTTGTGGACGGCGTGGGCAGCGCCGGTCGGGATGACCGCAGTTGCGCCCACCAGGGCAGCAGCCCCCAACAGTGTGCGGCGGTGGAACATGGCCATGGTGTGACTCCTTTTGAGCGAAGGGGTTGCCCGACACTAGAGCCGCTGCACAGAATGTCCGGAGGACAGACTGCGTCATTTGTTGCATTCAGGAGGGGAGTTGGTCTCTCGTGGCGAACGCCGTGCTGTGATCAGAGCTGCGCTGCGGCAGCGCTCGCACGTCACGGTGCGTGAGATCGTCAAGGACTTCGGCATCTCCCGGTCGAGTGCGTGGCGTGATGTTGATGCGCTCGTCGCTGGTGGTGATGGCGTCAAGGCGCATGGTGGCATCGCCCGGTCCGACCTGACCGGTCTGTTGGACCTGACCATGCCCGGGGAACGCGCTCCGGTGCTCGGCATGCAGGTTCCCGACGATCGAGGCCACTTTGCCCCCATCGTCGCGGGCGCAGCCGAGGCCTGTCGAGAACGTGGGGTGAGGTTGCATGTGCGAACCACCAGCTACTGGGATGTCGATGAGGTCAATGACTCGGTCCGCGAGATGTGCGACGCCGGGGCTGACGGCCTACTGGTTGTGCCGGTCGGTGCCGACTACTGGCGGAGCGGGGTGCTGCCCGGGCAGTTCGCGCGCTTTGATCTGCCGGTTGTCCTGGTGGACCGAGAAGCTGCCGGCCTGGCGGACCATGGGGCCTACGAGTCGGTGTCCACCGATGTCGAGACGGGGATCTACGTTGCCGTCGATCATCTGGTGGGGCTGGGCCATAGCCGCCTCCTGTTGCTCACCATCCCCGAACGCAGCCGGCTGCGCGACAAGGCGGAGTGCGCCTTCGTTGCGGCGACGGCTGACCTGCTCGGAGGTCGGAATGGCGGCACAGTTGCGCATCTGCCTCGACGCGCCGACCTCGACCCGATCGTGGCGACGATCAGGAGGACCTTGAGCACAGGCGTGATCGTCTACGGGCCGAGACTCGCCATGAGTCTGTGTGCACGACTCGCCGACACTGACGACCTGACTGTCCCGGAGTTTGTTTCGGTGATCTCCTATGGAGATGACATGTGCTGGACCGGGGCAGCGGGCATCTGCGCAGTTGCACCAGCTCTGGGACAGGTGGGACAGGTTGCTGCGGTCCGAATGATCGAACACCTGACCGGACTGGCATCGTTGACGGGCCAGCGCACCTGCCTGCCGCCGAGACTCGTTCGTCGATCCAGTACGGGGCCAACGATGAGATGACCTGCCACGATGGCCCTTCTGGCGTACGACCGATACCATGAGTTTGTTCGCGGATTGGTCTCAAATCGACTCGTAGTGGGGTACATCATGCAGGACACGACCATTTCGTTGGTCTCGGGGCATCCGGTCGTCATCGAGAGTCCTCGGGTCGCTGAGTCGCAGCTGAAGCTCATCATCGACCATTGGACCGACCGGATCTCGCGGGTGCTGCACGACCAGCCCGACTTGGTCGTGCTGCCCGAACTGTTCGAGCGGCCGGTACAGGCAGGCACCCCGCAGGCCACCGGGTTGTCGGTGGAGGCCAAACACGAGTTCGTTGAGCTCCGCGGCGGCCGGGTCCGTGACGCCCTGGCCGCCCTGGCCGTGGCCCACCGCACCCACATCACCTATCCGGCCTACCGGGTCGACGAGGACGGCAAACTCCGCAACGCAGTCGAGATCATCGGCCGGGACGGCTCCACTGCGGCCAGCTACGACAAGATCGTGCCCACCCTCGGCGAGATGCGGAACATGGGCATCGTCCCGGGCCAGCAGGCGATGGCGGCCGATCTCGACTTCGGTCGGGTCTCGGCGGCGATCTGTTTCGACCTCAACTTCGAACCCGTACGCGCTGCGGTCGCGGCGACCCGACCGCAGCTGATCATCTTCCCGTCCGCCTACCACGGCGATCTGATGCAGAACTACTGGGCGGCCAGCTGTCGCTCCTACTTCGTCGGCTGCGTCTATCCGCCGAACCGCAGCACCATCATCAGCCCCACCGGACAGCTGGTCGCCTCGACCAGCACCTACGACTGGCTCCTCACCCGTACGGTCAATCTGGACTACGCCTGTGTCCACCTCGACTTCAATCGGGAGAAGCTCCTGGCGCTGAAGGCCCGGTACGGCACCGGGGTCCAGATCGACGACCCTGGACAGCTCGGCTACGTGCTCGTCTCCAGTCGCACCGAGGGACGCCGCGCCGCCGAGATGCTGGCCGAATTCGAGATCGACGATGTCGACACCTACTTCGCCGAGAGCGCGGCGCACCTGGCCGAGTCACCGATCCGGGCCCACTGATCTGTGCCCACTGATCTGTGCCCACTGATCTGTGCCCACTGATCAGTCGGTGGCCGGGATCACCTGGCCGCGGTGGATCCCGTACCGCTTGTTGAGGACCATCCGCTCGCAGAAGGTCCAGCTGGTTGTGGTCATCAGGTAGAGCGCCGCGGCCAACGGTACGAAGGCTGCAATCACCACCGTCATGAACGGCAGGAACCCCAGCATCCGCGTCATGCTCGACAGATCGGGCACCCCGGCTGGCGGAGAGGCCGCACCTGATGCTGGCTGGGAGGGTGCGCTGGGGACCGGGGTGAGCAGCGTGCGGGTGGCCTGGGCGACGACGGCGATCACCACCATGATGGCCAGGTGCAGCGCGATCGAGGCTGCGGTCGCCGTCCCGCCCTGGATCTCGGTGATCAGGCCCTGACCGAGCGGTGCGCCGAGGAAGGTGTGGGTCAACAGCGCATTGGGTGCACCACCGATGGTCGGCACAATGAACAGCCCGTAGACCGCCATCAGCACCGGTGCCTGCAACAGCACCGGCAGGCAGCCCGCCATCGGTGAGGCCTTCTCATCGGCATAGAGCTGGACCAGCTCGCGTTGCAGGGTTTCCTTGTCGTCGCGGTGTTTGGCCTGCAGCGCCGCGATCTTGGGGGCCAGCCTCTGGCGGGTCACCGTGGCCCTGACCTGGGAACGTCCGACCGGGATCAGGAGAGTCCGGACGATGAGGGTGAGCAGGATGACGGCGATGCCGGCGCTGTTGACACCGGCCAGCGGCGTAATCAGATCGCCCAGGGTGGTGACCAGCCAGTTGGCGGCCGTGATCAGCGCCCGAATGGGCGCGAAGTCATAGAAATTCATGGGTGGATGTGTCCTTCGCGTGGATGCCCGCGGCATCGCGGGCGGGGATGGTCAGGCTGGGGTGCGAAGGTTCTGGGCCGGAGCGCGCGCCAGCACCATGCCGGGCACGCCGGGAGCGCCCGGCGGTGTAAAATCGGCATGACGGTCCGGCGACCAGGGACGCCACATCCGGACCGGGTCCAGGTGCAGCGCGCGCAGCACGGCGTCGACCAGACCCGGGACCAGTGGGGTCAGCGAGACCACGCCGAGCACGGCCAACAGGGCCAGCTCGGACGAAGTGGTGGCCAGCTGGCTTCCGGTGAACAGGGCAGCCAGGACCAGTAGCAGACGCTCGGTGGTCGAGAGTCGGTTCAGCATGGTCACACCTCCTGTCCCGGGGGTGACTCTACCGAGGCGGGTCAACTGTCGTGACGCTGCCAGAAGGCAGGAAGCTCCGTCCCCAGGGTCGCGGCCGCCTGCATCGGCAGCGAATGGGTGGTGTTTGGTCGCACGATGACCTCGAAGCCGAAGGATCGCGCCCGTTCGGCTGCCGCGTCACCACCGGCCAGCGAGCTGTCCGAGGCGATCTCGACCCGTACGGGCATTGGCATCGCCTGCCACTGCTCATCGGTGAATGTGGCCGGCTGGACCCGCACGGCGGCGTAGTGCTGGGTGCCGGCGTCGATCATCACCGACATAGGTGTCCGCTCGCGGACCTCCTCCACCGACACTCCACCGATCTCGGCGAGGGCCCGGTCCTGCCACGACTGGGGCACAGGCAGCAGCAGCACCGTTGACCACAGGTAGGCCGAAGCCGGAAGCCCGTGCAACACCAGCACCGGTTCCAACAAGGTCAGGCTCGCCAGTCGCTCGGGATGGAGTCGGGCATGGGTGGCTGCGATCGCGCCGCCGAAGGAATGGCCGACCAGGTGGACCCGGTCCAGCCCGAGCCCCGCCAGGGTCTGCTCCACCCAGACGCCGTGGTCATCGAAGGAGGTGAACGGCACGGCATGGGTCGACAGGCCGGCATCGCCAACCGCATCCATCGCATAGATCGTTCGTTCTCCCAGCCAGTACGGCAGATTCTCGGCCCACATCGGTGCCCCGGATCCGAAGCCGGGCACCAGGACAATCGGGGCAAGGCCCTCGGAGCCTGCAGCGCCGGCCCATTCATACACCCGTACCGTCCCGTGGTCGGTACGTACGTCGTGGGTGGCGGTGGGTGCCGGCAGGATGGCCATCGCCGCCTGGTAGGCCGCCAGGTACTCGCGGTAGCCCTCGTCGCTGCGCCAGTGTCCGGTCGTGGGCGGCGGTGCGACAATCGTGATGACCTTGTCCACCAGCAGCCAGATCGCCAGCGCTGCGGCAAGGACGACGAGGACCCGCTTGCGGCGGGTGCGGTTTCGGGCGTGTCTTCCAGACATGTCAACCTCCAGTCAATACGAGTGTATTGGACGGTTGCCTCTCGGGCAATACGAACGTACCGACGCTAGGGTGGGGTGGTGACCACACAAGAGATCGACATCGTTGCTGCGGTGTGGGCCGTGATGGCCGACCAGGGGCTGGCCGCGGTGTCGATGCGTACGGTGGCCGCAGCCGCGGGAGTGTCGGTGGGCCGGATCCAGTACCGGTACGGCACCAAGGACCAGTTGATCCGCGCCAGCCTTGAAACGATGCTGTCCGGGGCCGAGGAGCACCACGTCGAGGTCACCCATGGTGCCGATGGTCGCGCAGAGCTGTGGGAACTGCTGTCCCATCCGATCCCGCGAGCCGAGAACGCCCGTCGCGGGGTGGCGATCTTCCATCAGTACGTGGCCGCGGCCAGCAATGATCCCGAGCTGGCTCGCCTGTTGGCCGAGGCAAAGGCCGGTCAGGAACGTCGCGTCACCCAGTTGCTGCGCCAGCTCGAGCCAGGCCTGACCCAACCCCGTACGGTCGCCCGGTCACTGGTTGCCACCGCTGACGGACTCACCCAGCAGGTCCTCATCGGCGCCATCTCGGTCACCACCGCCGAACGCACCCTGCGTCGGAGTCTGGCCCGCCTCAGCTGATCCAGGCGCCAGCCGCGGCCTCGGCCACGACTCGCGCTCGGAGTAGCGCCGCAGGGTCCGGGCGTCCCGAGCCAGAAGCGTGTGCAACTCCCGCGCATCCGGTTGCGGCAGGGCGTCGAGGGCGATCGTCTTGCCGGCCACCTTGACCGACAGGTCCAACAGACCCAGACGCCGCTTCATCGGACCGTCGGCCAGCTCGAGCTGTTGGATCCGGCCCCGTGGCACGACCTGCAACCGACTGGTGAAGACGCCGTTGCGGCGGACCACCGCGCCGGGCAGGACCACCGTCACGGTCGTACGGCGACGGATCCAGTGCCAGCGCCGGGTCACCCGGACCCCGTCGATCTCACGGGCCCGGGCGGTGAGGAGATGCTCGATCGTGGCCAGGTCGTCGGAGGTGCCCAGCGGAGGGAACAGGTGCCCGAAGGTGAGGGCCAGCTCCTCGCGGGTGCCGACCGGGAGGACCGACTGGGCGCCGTTGGGTGAGGAGTCATCGATCCCGGCCACATGCACCTGCGCGGCCGTCCAGCCATGGCTGCGCCACAGCAACGGCCGACGCAGGTCGATGTTCTGGATCCGACCGGCGGCGATGTTGTCGGTGCGCGTGTTCGCCAGCCCACGGCGCATCCGCAGGCCGCGTGCGGTGTTGCGGGACACGAATCCCCAGCCGGCCTCGATCCGACCCAGGATGTACTTCGGCAGCGCAATCAGGGTCGGGACCAGTGGGATCAACACCGCAAAGTTGAATCCGTCCTGCACCACCGCAATGATCACCGCCACCGTGACACCGACCGCACTCATCACCACGCCCATGCCGAACTCGACATCCCTCAGCAGGGCGCGGATGAGCCGCTCGGTCGGGATCTCGGCAATCAGCTCACCATCGGTCACTCCGTCATGGAGCATGTCGCGGAGCTGGCCGGCAGGGACGGTGGGACCGGTCCCGAGCTCGGGACCGGTCCCGTCCCCGGCAGTGGGCAGGTCGGTCGACGACGGTGTCTCGTCGGCCACGGCGAGGATGTCGTGGCGCAGCTGCTCGGCGACCTCTGAGCGTACGAGCTGGATGTCGATGTCGTCACCGCCACCGGCGATCTCGACGCGCACCTTGGCCAGGCCCAGCAGGCGGGCCAGCAGGGGGCGTTCGATCGAGACCGACTCGATCCGTGAACGGGGTGCGAACTGGCGTGACTTGGTCAGAATTCCCGAGTGCAGGGTGACGCCGGACGGGTCGACGGCGTAGCTGGTCTTGTGCCAGGCCAGTGCCGACAGGACCACGGCCACCACCATGACCACGATCAGTGCCCCGATCGCAAAGAGTAGGCGGCCGGTGGTGAACTCCTTGGCCAGCTGCGCCGCATTCTGCGCGGTCAACACCGCCATCACGCCGACGACGATCTTCCAGCCGGTCAACAGCGGGGTCAGCGGATGGGTGCGGTGATGCCCGGCCGGGAGGCCACGGGGCCCATCCGGGACGGGTCCACCCTGGACCGGCTCGCCAGCCACGGGCTGGTCGCTCCCAGGTTGGACGTTCCCGGGTTGGTCGCTCCCGGGTTGGTTGCTCACGGGTTGGCTGCTCACAGGGTCGCCATCGTCGTTCACAGGGCCGCCATCGTCGTTCACAGGGCCGCCATCAGGGCCAGGCTGCGTTCGGTGAGCAGCGCGCGCAGCCGCTCGGCCTCGGCCCTGGGCAGGCCGGGCAGGCTGGTCCCTGCCCCGTCGGCGCCGGTGGTGATGCTCAGGTTCGCCAGTCCGAGGCCGCGTTCGATCGGGCCCTCACCGATGGTGACCGACTGGATCCGGCCGTACGGGATGGTCTCGATCGAGCGGAACATGATGCCGCGGGCGATGGTGAGGTCCTCCTCACCGTCGAGATAGCCGATCGCCCGGATCCGGCGGGGGGTCAGCAGCAGCGACTGCACCACGACCACGACCGGAAGCACGGTGACCAGCCAGGGCCACCACCAGCCCTGCCACAGGGCGAGCCAGACGGCTGCCGCCAGCACCAGCAGCCAGATCACGTAGCCGACGATGCTGGCCCGGTAGTGGGCCTTGATCTGCAGTTCCGAAATCGGGCGCAGACCGTCGACGTTCAGGCGGGATCCAGGTGTGGCGGGCATGGTGCCCATGGTGCCAGTCGAGGGCCAATCGACGCCTCTCGAAGGGCGAGATTCGTGTTTTGTGGCGTCCTCATGCGGTTCGCGACGGTTTGGAGTCGCGACACGCCGACATCCATATCTTGGGGGGGTTGCCGGCTCTGAACCCAAGGGGTAGTGTTCCGATCCACGACACCGGTGAAACTACACGGGTGTAAGGGGTCCCAGGGAGAGAGGTCAGCGAGATGCCGATCAAGGTCTACAGCAAGCCGTCCTGCGTGCAGTGCACTGCCACCTATCGCGCGATGGACAAGCTCGGTCTCGAGTACGAGATCACTGATCTTGCCGAGGACGAGGCTGCGCTGACCGAGGTCCTCGCCATGGGCTACCAGGCCGCTCCGGTCGTCGTCGCCGGCGAAGAGAGCTGGTCCGGTTTCCGCCCCGACATGATCAAGGCCGTCGCCAAGAAGCAGCAGGTCGCCTGACCGCACAAGGGGTGTTTGGGTGATGATTCGCCTGGTCTACTTCTCCTCGGTCTCGGAGAACACCCACCGCTTCATGACCAAGCTTGGTCTGCCTGCGGACCGGATCCCGCTCCACGCCAACGAGGAGCACCTCAAGGTCAAGGAACCCTACGTCCTGGTCACCCCCACCTATGGCGGTGGCAACGGACGGGGGGCCGTCCCCAAGCAGGTCATCAAGTTCCTCAACGATCCCGAGAACCGGAGTCACATCCGGGGCGTCATCTCGGCCGGCAACACCAACTTCGGGGACGCGTTCTGCCTCGCCGGGGACATCGTTGCCCGCAAGTGCCAGGTGGCACATCTGTACCGATTCGAACTCATGGGAACCGCCGACGATGTCGAGCGGGTCCGCGAAGGACTGAAATCACTGTGACTGCAACCCTCATCACCGACACCGGCACCGAAGGTGTCGCCGCCGAGGTCGACTACCACGCTCTCAATGCGCAGCTGAACCTCTACGATGCCGACGGCCGGATCCAGTTCGACGCCGACCGTGATGCCGCACGGCAGTACTTCCTGCGGCATGTCAACCAGAACACCGTCTTCTTCCACTCCCTGAAGGAGAAGCTGGACTACCTCGTCGAGGAGGGCTACTACGAGGCCGAGGTCCTGGCCCAGTACGACTTCGCCGACATCAAGAACCTCTTCAAGCGGGCGTACGGGGTCAAGTTCCGGTTCCCCACGTTCATGGGGGCGTTCAAGTACTACACCTCGTACACCCTCAAGACCTTCGACGGCACCCGTTACCTGGAGCGCTTCGAGGACCGGGTCTGCATGGTCGCCCTCACTCTGGCCGCCGGTGACCTGTCGCTGGCCCAGCGGATCACCGACGAGATCATGGCCGGCCGCTTCCAGCCTGCGACCCCGACCTTCCTCAACGCCGGCAAGGCCCAGCGTGGCGAGCTGGTCTCCTGCTTCCTGCTGCGCGTCGAGGACAACATGGAGTCCATCGCGCGTGCGATCAACTCCTCGCTGCAGCTGTCCAAGCGGGGCGGTGGTGTCGCCCTGTCGCTGACCAACATCCGCGAGTCCGGCGCGCCGATCAAGAAGATCCAGAACCAGTCCTCCGGGGTGATCCCGGTGATGAAGTTGCTCGAGGACTCGTTCTCCTATGCCAATCAGCTCGGTGCCCGCCAGGGCGCGGGTGCGGTCTACCTGAACGCGCACCACCCCGACATCTTCCGCTTCCTGGACACCAAGCGGGAGAACGCGGACGAGAAGATCCGGATCAAGACCCTGTCGCTGGGTGTCGTGGTCCCCGACATCACCTTCCAGCTCGCTCGCGACAACGAGGACATGTATCTGTTCAGCCCGTACGACGTCGAGCGCGTCTACGGTGTGCCGTTCAGCGAAATCTCGGTCAGCGAGAAGTACCGCGAGATGGTCGACGACAAGCGGATCACCAAGACCAAGATCAACGCCCGCAAGTTCTTCCAGACCCTGGCCGAGATCCAGTTCGAGTCGGGCTACCCGTACATCGTCTTCGAGGACACCGTGAACCGGGCCAACCCGATCGACGGCCGCATCTCGATGTCGAACCTGTGCTCGGAGATCCTGCAGGTCTCCACCCCGTCGAGCTACAACGAGGACCTGTCGTTCTCCGAGGTCGGCAAGGACATCTCCTGCAACCTGGGATCGCTGAACATTGCCAAGACGATGGACTCGGCCGACTTCGGTCAGACCATCGAGGTGTCGATCCGGGCCCTGACTGCGGTCTCGGACCAGTCGAACATCGCCTGTGCACCGAGCATCGAGCGCGGCAACGCGATGAGCCATGCCATCGGTCTGGGGCAGATGAACCTGCACGGCTATCTGGCTCGTGAGTCGATCCACTACGGCTCTGACGAGGGCCTCGACTTCACCAACATGTACTTCTACACCGTCACCTATCACGCGATCCGGGCCTCGAACCTGATCGCACGTGAGCGGGGGGAGAGTTTCGTCGGCTTCGAGAAGTCGAAGTACGCCAGCGGCGAGTTCTTCGACAAGTACATCAACCAGGACTGGGCCCCTCGGACCGAGAAGGTCGCCACGCTCTTCGAGGAGGCTGGGGTCGCCCTGCCGAGTGCCGACGACTGGCGTGCCCTGGCCGCCGAGGTCGCCGAGCACGGGATGTACAACCAGAACCTGCAGGCCGTGCCGCCGACCGGCTCGATCAGCTACATCAATCACTCGACCTCGTCGATCCATCCGATCGTGTCGAAGATCGAGATCCGCAAGGAAGGCAAGTTGGGGCGGGTCTACTACCCGGCGCCCTACATGACCAACGACAACCTTGAGTACTACAAGGATGCATACGAGATCGGTCCCGAGGCGATCATCGACACCTATGCCGAGGCGACCAAGCATGTCGACCAGGGTCTGTCGCTGACCCTGTTCTTCAAGGACACCGCCACCACCCGTGACCTGAACAAGGCCCAGATCTACGCCTGGCGCAAGGGAATCAAGACCCTGTACTACATCCGCCTGCGGCAGATGGCCCTCGAGGGCACCGAGGTCGACGGCTGCGTCAGCTGCATGCTGTGACCTGCTTCCGCCGTACTGCTGAGACACCAGAGGAAACAACGTGACCATCACTGCAGGGCGCGCGCGCACGGTGCGCGCCATCAACTGGAACCGGATTGAGGACGACAAGGACCTCGAGGTCTGGGAACGCCTCACCAGCAACTTCTGGCTGCCGGAGAAGGTGCCGCTGTCCAATGACATCCCGTCCTGGCGCAACCTTCGCCCTGACGAGCAGCTGATGACCACCCGGGTCTTCACCGGGCTCACCATGCTCGACACAATCCAGGGCACCGTCGGCGCGATCTCGCTGATCCCTGATGCGAAGACCCCCCACGAGGAGGCGGTGTACACCAACATCGCCTTCATGGAGTCGGTGCATGCCAAGAGCTACAGCTCGATCTTCTCGACGTTGATCTCCACCGCCGAGATCGACGATGCCTTCCGCTGGAGTGAGGAGAACGAGCACCTGCAGCGCAAGGCCGAGATCATCCTCAACTACTACAACGGTGACGACCCCGAGAAGCGCAAGGTCGCCTCGACCATGCTCGAGTCGTTCCTGTTCTACTCCGGTTTCTACGCCCCGATGTACTGGTCGAGCCGTGCCAAGCTGACCAACACCGCCGACCTGATCCGCCTCATCATCCGTGACGAGGCCGTCCACGGCTACTACATCGGCTACAAGTACCAGGTTGCGCTGCGTGACCTGTCGCCGGAGCGTCAGGCCGAGCTGAAGGACTACACCTACGAGTTGCTGTACGAGTTGTACGACAACGAGGAGGACTACACCGAGGACCTCTACGACCCGCTCGGCCTGACCGAGGATGTCAAGATGTTCCTGCGGTACAACGCGAACAAGGCCCTGATGAACCTCGGCTACGAGCCGCTGTTCCCCAAGGAGGACACCGCAGTGTCCTCGGCCATCCTGGCCGCCCTGTCGCCCAATGCCGACGAGAACCACGACTTCTTCTCCGGCTCCGGCTCCTCCTATGTGATGGGCAAGGCCGTCAACACCGAGGACGACGACTGGGAGTTCTGACACCGATCTGCGGGTAGTGCGGCAGCTCGACTCCAGTGGACTTGCTGAACTGTTTCTCCATGAAACCTCGCATCGGCCATCGCGTTGCCCAGGCCATCGAGGCCTGCACCAGGCGGATCGTCACATTGTTCATCGGGGCGAATCCGCTCGTGCCGCCCGCAAGCTTCTGTGCCTCGGTGGCATAGGGACGCACGATCCGGTCGTACGCTGCGAACGCTGCCGCATGGTCAGCGCTCGAGGCGAGTTCTCCGGCCAGGACGTAGGCGCTGACCAGGGCGACGCTGGTGCCGAGCCCGCTCAGCGGGCTCGGACAGGCCGCGGCATCGCCGATCAGCGCGACCCTGCCGTTCCACCACCGGTCGAGGGTGACCTGGCCCATGGAGTCGAAGGAGAAGTCAGACGCGGTGCGGGCCGCGTCGAGCAGCTGTGCCGTGTGCCAACCGGCGTCGGCGAATCGCTCCTCGAGCAATGCGCACTGCGCGAGGCGGTCATGTCGGTCGTAACGGATCGTCTCGCCACGGTGGGGTCGGAAACTCAACGCGGCCTTGGATTCCGTGCTGAGACGTCCCGGCCGGATGGAGGCGACGAGCCCGCCGGTCCGGTTGTACGTCTGGTACCAACCGTCGAGGTCGTCGAATGCGGGAGCGGTGAACCATGCCGTGTACAGGCCGAGGGGCCTGACGAACTGGTCCTCCGACCCGAATCCCGCGGCACGTACGGCCGAATGCAGGCCGTCAGCTCCGATGACGAAGTCGAACCGACGGACCCCGGCATGACGGAAAGCGACCGTGACCCCGTCGGCATCCTCGCTGAGTTCGGTGACGCTGTCGTCAAAGAGGTGTTCGACCTCGTCATCGAGCTGGCGATGGAGCAGGTCGACCAGGTCGCCCCGGAGGATCTCGATCTCGGAGATGAACCCCTCCCCGTCGAAGGCATCGGAACTGATCGCCGCACGGGTGCGCCCATGCTCGTCGACCCAGGAGATGCCGGCCTGTTCAAGGCCGATGCTGCGGGCATCGTCGAGCAGGTCCATGCGCTCGATCACTGTACGGCCGGCGCCCCGCAGATCCACTGCCTGCCCGCCGGTCCGTGGCGCCGGCGCGATCTCGACGATCGTCACCGCGAAGCCGTACCTGCGTAGCCAGTACGCACAGGCCAGGCCAGCGATGCTGGCACCCGAGATGAGGATCCGTTGGTTCTGCATGGCGTCGAGCGTAGGAATGACGGCACAGAAGGTGCAATCGCGTACTAGTACGGTCACCGTCCACAACTGGTCGGTGGTGACGACAGCAGGGCTTGCCGACCGACGGTGTACTAGTACAGGATGGCCGGGTGAGTACGACATCGGCAGCCATCGCCGCCGAACTGCGGGAACAGATCGTCTCCGGCGCCCTTCAGCCCGGGGATCGGCTCCCCTCAGCGCGGGAGATCGTACGGACCCGCAACGTCGCCATCGCGACCGCCAGCCGGGTGCACGCGCTGCTCCGCGCCGAGGGACTGGCGCGGTCGCTCCCCGGGGTCGGAACCGTCGTGGCCCGAGATCGTGGCGACGGCGCGCCTCGCCGCCGCGCCCGCCAGACCAAGAACCTGCCAGCCCCAGCTGCAGCTCGGGGCACGGTGCCGCTCAGCACGGCCCGGATCACAGCTGCCGGCATGGCGATCGCTGATGTCGACGGTGTGGAGATGCTGTCCATGCGCAGAGTCGCTCACCTGCTGCGCACCCAGCCGACCTCGCTGTACCGGCATGTGACGAGCAAGGACGACCTTGTCACTCGGATGGTGGAGCAGGCCCTCGGGACCTGGACTCCCGACGCCGGCGGCGGCGACTGGCGAGATCAACTGATCGCCGGTCACCGTGGGCTCTGGCGAGTGTTTCGGCGGCACCCGTGGCTCGCGCCGCAGCTGTCGGTGACCCGACCGCAGCTCCTCCCGGCGGCGCTGACCTTCGCCGAATGGGCGATCCAGACCCTGCGACAGGTCGACATCAGTCCCGAGGAAGCGTTCGAGGCGCATCTCCTCCTGTTCACGCACGTGCGTGGGATGGCCATCCTGCTCGAGCCAGAGGCCGAGGCCGAATCCACGTCGGGCATCGACGCCGACACCTGGGTCGAGCAGCGTATGGACACCCTCCGTGACCTGACCCACCGGGGTCATCATGTCGGCCTGCACTCGCTGATCGGATCACACTATGAACTCGACCTGGATCGACTCTTCGAACAGGGACTGGACCTGCTCGTCGATGGCATCGACTCCCGGTTCGGCTCCAGTGCGTCGCTGCCCTGACCACGCCTTCGCACGATCTATGGCCGGGTAGCGTCGACCTCGCCAAGACCGAACAGTTGCGCCCACCCGTATGCGAGTACCAGATGTACTTCCACTGACCGAACTCCTGCCACAGCAGGATTTCTGGTGCTGCTCACCCTGGGCGCCAGCGGTCACTCCTTGCTGACCGTGATCTGGAACAGATGGGTGTCGTCGACGGCATACAGTCGCCCCATCCCCGGCTACGGCCAGTCGCTCCAGGTTGTGGCCCTCGTCGAGCACCTGCGACTCGTGCGACACCGGGTCGAAGGCGAACAGAGCACCGTCGGAGAGCCCGTAGAGGAGTCCGTCACTCGGGTGGGCCACGATGGTGCAGCCCGAGCCCCACGGTGTGGTGGTGCCGCCGCGTCCGTGCTCGATGTCGGCGGTGACAGTGCGGGAATCCGGGTCGAACCGAGCGATCGACCCCGGACCGAGGTAGGTCGGCACATAGACCCGTTCGTCCGGTCCCACACGAAGCTCGTTGGTGGTCAGCGGAGCGCCCTCGATCACGGTTTCGAAGAACGTGTACTCCCCGGAGTCCGGCTCGTAGCGCCAGAACGAGCCGTCGTTGTTGCCGCCGAACAGCACTGGCCGGGCCCTGCGCGCCCGACCCACGGTCAACAGGTCGAGGGTGCGGTGTGATCCGGTGCCGGGCAACTCGGTGTCGGCCCAGCCGGTGGGCCGTGCCGTCCCGTGGCGATGTCGAACTCATGGATCTCACCATCGGAGGCGTAAGAAGAATCGTCCGTCCTCGGTGGGGGCGGTGATCGGTCCGTTCAGGCTGAGGAAGGTGGGGATCGCACCGTCCAGGACCCATTCCTGGGCGACCGTGTCCCAGAACAGGACATTGGTGCCGTCTTCGATCCCGGGGGAGAAGGCCATGGCGATCAGGTCCCCGACCTGGCAGAACCAGTAGCAGTAGGTGAGTTGCTCGTCATACTCCTTCGGCAGGGTGAGCTCGGTCTTCTCGCCGGACTCGATGTCCACCTTGACCGCATGGCCCTCGCCGATACCGGTGCCCACACAGAGCGCGTTGCCGACCTTCTCGAATCCCCAGGCGTAACTGTCGGTGGTCTGGGCGACCTTGCCGTAGCCACGGACCGCGAAGTAGGCCACACCGTCCGGTGTCACCGTGGGGTACACACCGATCGACTTCGGCGGTAGAGGGAACGACCCGATCAGTTCGCCGGTGTCGCCGTTCAGGACGTTGAACGAAACCGGATTGCCATCGGAGATCAGATACAGGAGAGGGATGCCCTTGTGAGTGATTCCGGCCGCTCCAGTGCGCACGTTGCGCTCAACGGCGGCGATCCCGTGGTCGACGACCTCGGCGGACAGACCGAGATCAGCCGGCGCGGCATGGGACGGACTGATCCCGTACGGGGAGAGTCCGAATCCCAGCCCGGCCGCGCCCACGGCGCTGGCACCGAGCAGACCTCGTCGAGTGACGGAGGGGGGGCGGGGTGGGGGAAGGGTTGGGGCTGTGCGTCATGTCATCGACACCGATGCAATGGGGGGATGGTGGCGCGACCTTACGAAGGCGTCGTCGAGAAGGTCAAGGGAGCGGCCGAGGTTGAGCTGTTCCGTGGGTGACCCGTCCGGACTTGACGGCCGTAACCCTATTTCAGTCGAGCTAGATCGCATTAAAGGGCTGGCCGAAACTTCCTCAGTGGGGGTGGACGATGACGGCAACGTTGTTCGTGTCGCCAAATGGCTCCACCCGGACCAGGTAACCGCCGCAGTCGGTGCGTTCGACGTGGACAACCACAACCGTGTTGCCGCATTCGTCGTCGTAGTCGACCTTTCCGAACCGGTCGACCACGGTGGTGCCTCTCACCGGCGCGGTCCACAGCTTCGGTTCGAGCCGCTCGCCGGTGTCATAGGGTGTCAGCCGGTTGGTCATGATCCGTCCTCCGGTGCGCTCCGTTATCCTGGCACGGCCCACCACCACGAAGGAGTCCGGATGAAGAAACAGATCACCGTCGTCGGCGCCGTGGTGGTCAAGGACGGCAGAGTCCTGGCGGCCCAGCGTAGCCGGCAGATGTCGCTGCCGGGGCTGTGGGAATTTCCGGGCGGCAAGATCGAGTCGGGAGAGAGTCCGCAACAGAGCCTGATCCGCGAGATGCGTGAGGAACTGTTGTGTGAGGTCGCGATCGGCGACCAGGTCGAACAGACCACTTACGAGTACGACTTCGGGATCGTCACCCTGACCACGTTCTGGGCCACCCTGGTCGATGCCGAACCACAACTCACCGAACACTCTGCCGTACGGTGGCTGGCGCCGTCCGAGCTCGACCAGGTCGAATGGGCGCCGGCGGACATTCCGGCCGTGCAACGGGTCGGTGAGGTCCTCGGCTGACCATGGACGCATCACGCGCCGCACAGCTGAGCCGCGACATCAGCTTCGGTTTTCTCGATGGCAACGTGGCGGCGGACCAGCTCTTTCATCCGGTCCTGATCTCCAACCACGATGCCAACACCATGGCTCGGGCGATCACTGCCGAGTTGCGTCGCTCCGCTTCGTTCACCTTCTCGGTCGCCTTCGTCACGCCGGGGGCGCTTGCCCTGCTGAAGCAGGCGTTGATCGACTTCGGCGGTCGGGGCACGATCATCACTTCGACCTATCTCGGCTTCAACTCCCCGGCAGCATTTCGTGAGTTGCTGAACCTGCCTGGTGTCGAGGTACGCATCCACAGCGGCGATCGGGGCGGCTTCCATGCCAAGGGGTATCTATTCGACCAACTCGGCAGCACCACCGCGATCATCGGCAGTTCCAATCTGACCGAGACCGCACTGCTGACCAATCACGAGTGGAACCTGCGGTTCTCAGCACTTCCCGGTGGCGACATCGTCCACCAGCTGCGCACCGCTGTTGACGCACAGCTGGCCTCCTCACATCTCCTCACGCCCGGCTGGGTCGACGAGTATGCCCGTAGGTGGAGACCACCGCCGAGACACACTCCTTTGAGTCATCCGGGGGAGGACGAACCGTTGCCCGTGGGCACGGTGATCCCCAACCCGATGCAGGTGGAGGCCTTGACTCAGATTGCCTCAGTTCGGAAGTCCGGCGAACACAGGGCTGTGGTCGTGTCAGCGACCGGCACCGGCAAGACCATCCTGGCTGCCCTCGATGTCCGGGCCGTCGATCCAGCGAAGATGCTGTTCATTGTGCATCGCGAACAAATCTTGGATCGTGCCATCGAGGAGTTCCAGCGGGTGTTGGAACTTCCCCGGAGCGAGTTCGGCAAGCTGGTCGGCTCGACTCAGCAGCTCGACCGTCGCTACGTCTTCGCGACCATTCAGTCGCTGAGCCGCCCTGACACTCTTGCTGCGATCGACCCTCAGCTGTTCGACCATGTCTTGATCGATGAGGTTCATCGCGCTGGAGCAGCCTCGTACGGGCGAGTGCTGGACCACTTGCGCCCCAACTTCGTACTCGGCCTGACCGCGACACCGGAACGGACCGACGGATTCAATGTCTTCGAACTGTTCGACCACAATGTGCCGTACGAGATCCGACTCCAGACTGCGCTGGAGGAGGGGATGCTCGCGCCGTTCCACTACTACGGTGTGACCGACTTCGAGCGGGATGGCGAGGTCATCGACGAGTTCACCGAGCTCGGGCGCCTGGTGGCGCCGGAACGGGCCGAGCATCTGGTCAAGGCGCTGGAGACCTATGGCCATGTCGGGGTTCCGGTCCGTGGTCTGATGTTCTGCAGCCGCAAGGACGAGGCAGCTGAACTGTCCCGGATCCTCAACTCCAGCACAGTTCACGGCAATCTGCTGCGTACCAAAGTGCTCACCGGCGATGACGCGATCCCTGAACGCGAACAGGCCGTCGTCGAGCTGGAGTCCGGCCAGCTCGACTACCTACTGACCGTCGACATCTTCAACGAGGGCATCGACATCCCCACAATCAACCAAGTCGTGATGCTGCGTCAAACTTCCTCCAGCATCATCTTCACCCAACAGTTGGGACGCGGCCTGCGCAAGGCAGCCGGCAAGGATCACCTGGTCGTCATCGACCTGATCGGCAACTACACCAACAACTATCTGATCCCCGTGGCGCTGTTCGGCAACACTTCACTCAACAAGGATTCCCTGCGCCGCAGTGTCATCGATGCCCACGAGGCCGGCGCGATTGCTGGGCTGTCGAGTGTCAACTTCGATCAGATCTCACGGCAACGCATCTTCGACTCCATCGCGGCGACCAAGCTCGACTCGATGGTGAACCTGAAACGGGCGGTCACCGAACTCGAACAGCGTCTGGGACATCCACCACGGCTGATGGACTTTGCCCGCTTCGACACCGCCGACCCAGTTGTACTGGCCACCAAGAAGGACAACTATTGGCAGCTCCTGCATTCCTTCCGCAAGCTCGACAGCGGCCCGACTCACTACCAAGGCCAAGTGCTGAGTTTCCTCTCGATGGAATTGCTCAACGGCAAGCGGCCCCATGAGTTGCTGGTGCTGGAGCGACTGCTCGAGTCTGGCGTGATGAGCGACGACGCCGTACGGGATCTGCTGGTCAGCAGGGAGTGTCACGCTGACTGGGCCACGCTGCGGTCGGTCGAACGGATCCTCAGTCTGGCCTTCTTCACTGACGCGGAACAGCGCAAGTACGGTGAACCGATTGTCACTCGGGACCCGGTGGGGGGTGAGTGGGCGGTGAACCCGGCACTTCCAGCAGCGATGGCCGACGACCAGTTTGCCGCACAGGTGAGGGACGTGATCGAGACCGGCCTCCATCTCGCGCGCCATCGCTACCAATGGTCAGGGGCCCTCGAGCCCGGCAAACGCTACTCCCGTAAGGATGCCTGCCGCCTCCTGAACTGGGAGAACAACGAGTACAGCACCATGTACGGCTACAAGACGGACCACGTGTCACAGACAGTCCCGATCTTCATCACCTACCACAAGACCGATGAGGTGGCCGAGACCACCAAGTACGGCGATGAGTTTCTCAACGAGTCCGAGGTTCACTGGTTCACCAGAAGCCGTAGAACTCTTGCCAGCAAGGAAGTCCAGCCCATCGTCCACAATGAGCTCCCGCTGCACGTGTTTGTGAAGAAGGATGACGTCGAGGGCACCGACTTCTACTACCTCGGCAGGGCCCGAGCCAGCAACGCTGAACAAACGACCATGCCGGACGACAAGGGCTTCCGGGTCGACGTGGTCACCATGACCCTCGGCCTCGAGATCCCGGTCGAGGCCAGCCTCTACGATTACCTCAGGGCCACGCCCCAGAGGTGAGGCGTCGACGTAACGCGTTCCTCCAGGAGGTCAGCATGTCCCACAGCACCCACCACAACCACACGTGCTGACCCTCGATCCGAGCTCGTCCACCCCGCCGTACGAGCAACTTCGTGACCAGCTGATCGACCAGATCGACAACGGCAAGCTGGTCCCGGGCACCAAGCTTCCGGCGGTGCGGCGTCTGGCCACGGATCTGGGTCTGGCCCCCAACACAGTGGCCCGCACCTACCGCGAACTGGAAGCCCGCGGCCACGTCCACACCCGAGGACGCAACGGCACCATCGTGGCCACGCCCGACCTGGCCGGCGGGAGTGACATCGCTGAACGAGCCCGCGAACTCACCACCGAGTACGTCACGGCCATGACCGCACTCGGTCTGTCCCGGGACAGCATCATGCATCACCTGCAACGCGGGATCACCGACTGAAGCCCTGACCCTCGGCGGTTCACACCCTCCTACGATGGGCCCATGCTGCGTACCGGGTGGTATGTCCCCGTCGAACCTCCGGCCGACTGCCTGCACCTGCTGCTGTGCTCATGGTCGGCCGAACCGACAGGCCAGCACCTACTTGTCCCCGACGCCTGCTGCGACCTGTTGTGGCTGTCGTCGGGCCGGCTGGTCTTCTGCGGACCCGAGACCACGGCCTGGTCCTTCGAGTTGCCGCCGGGGACGACCGCGGTCGGTGTCCGCTTCCGCCCCGGTGTCCCGTCCGCGTTGTTCGGGATCGATCTGTCGCAGCACCGCGAGGTACGGGTCGACGCAGCAGAGATTCTCGGTGCCGAACTGGCCCAGGACTGGAACGCACGCATCGGTGCAGCCGCCGATCTTGATCGGCGCCGTGACGTGCTGGTGGACCTGATCCGGGATCGCCACGCTCACGAGATGGCCGATCCGTTTGCTGATGCGTTGCTGGTCAGACTGGCAGTCACCCCTCGTGCACATGTGAACGAGCTCGCGGCGGCCCTGTCGACCCATCCGCGGACCCTGCATCGGCGCTGTCTTCGCCTGTTCGGCTATGCCCCCTCCACGCTGGCGCGTCTGGTGAGGTTGCAGCGATTCCTCGCCCTGGCCTCGACCGAGCGGCAGCCGACCCTGGCCGGGCTCGCCGTGGACGCCGGATATGTCGACCAGGCCCACCTCAGTCGGGAGTGCCGTCGGATCACCGGCAGGTCCCCAGCGGCGCTGCTGTCCGGCTACTTCTCGACCTTCCCCGACATGTCCGATCCGTACAAGAGCGGACGCCGGGTGGACGCTTTGATGGGAGCATGAACCTCACCATCAAGGACCGTCACCTCCGTCTGGCCCAACAGTTCTCTGCCGTCCTCGACGAAGTGGACTCCTCCAACAGCTGGCTCGCAGCCACCCCCTGTGAAGGGTGGAACGTACGGGACGTGCTGCGACACGTCGTGGAGACCAACCGCGACTTCCTCGGCCGCCACGTCGATCTTGAGCCCGCGACCGGCGAGCTGCGCGATGACTGGGAGGCGGTGCGCACGCTCAGCCAAGAGATCCTCGGGGACGAGCGAGGCGCCACGACCTTCGAGGGATACTTCGGTCCGACCACGATTGCTGAGGTCATCGACCGCTTCTACGGCATGGATCTGCTCGTCCACCGGTGGGACATCGCCCGGGGCGCCGGTCTCGCGGCCCACCAAGAACTCGATGCCGCCGACGCTGCTCACTACCTCGAGATGGCTCGTGCCAACGGCGACGCCTTGCGCATGGAAGGCATCTGCGGCCCCGAGGTGCCGGCTCCGGCCGATGCCTCGGCCGGCGAGCAGCTCCTTGCGTTCCTGGGTCGCGATCCTCGCTGACCCGGGGCTCCCCGCCCCTGCTGATCGACCGGGGGGCTGATCGATCAGGAGCTGATCGACCGGGGGCTGATTCGCCGGGGTCGCAGGGGGTACGGTGACCCGATGACTGTGAAGGCCTCGATCGTCGAGTTGGGAACGGTCGCCCCCGGCACCTGCGAGTCCGAGGCACTGCGTGATGCCCTGGACGCCGCCACTCACGCCGAGCAGCACGGTTTCCACCGGATCTGGTATGCCGAGCACCACCTCAGTCGCTCCGGTGCTTCGCATCATCCCGAACTGCTGATCGCCGCTGCCGCCCAACAGACCTCACGGATCCGGGTCGGTTCGGGGGCGGTGCTGATGAACCATTACAGTCCCTTCGCCGTGGCCGAGCGCTATCAGCAGCTGGAGGCGATGACCCCGGGCCGGATCGACCTGGGCATGGGGCGGGCGACTGCCGGTCCGGTGATCGACATGGCGTTGCAGCAGGACCGCGACAAACCGTTCCGCGCCGAGCACCAGCAGCAGGTGCTGGAGGCCCTGGCCTGGCTGCACGGGCAGTTTCCCCAGGACCATCCCTTCGCCGGCCACCCGGTGATGCCCAGCGTCCCCACGCGGCCGCAGACCTGGCTGCTGGGCTCCAGCCCGAGCGGGTCGAACCTCGCGGCCGGACTGGGGATCGGATACTGCTTCGCCGGGTTCATCAACCCGCAGGGTGCCGCCCCGGCCCTGCGCCACTACCGCGACAACTTCGAGGACCAGGGATTTGGCCTGAGCGAGCCGCGCGCGATCCTGTCGGTCAATGTCGCGGTCGCCGACACCGCAGCCGAGGCCGAGCGGTTGTCGCACTCGCCCAAAGGCTTCTACTCCCGACTGGCCAGAGCCGGACGGGAGGCCGGATCGGTGACCGTGCCGACCCCGGACGAGGTGGCCGACGAGCTCAGTGCCGCCGAGCGGGACGAACCGACCACGATCTCGGGTGAGCGCTGGCCCCGTTTCGTGTGCGGGGACCCGGACCAGGTCCGGGCGACCCTGGAGCAGATGCTTGCCCACAGCGGTGCCGATGAGGTGATGGTTCAGGACCTGATCGCTGACCCGGCTGAGCGCCGTCACTCCCGGGAACTGGTCGCCCAGATGTTCGCCCTGGCGAAGTCGTCGTGAGACGTGCCCCGACTTTGGGGCCCGCGTAGTCTGTTCTATCGATGTGGTCGCAGCGAAATGTCGTCAGTCATGCGCTGCAGCGTCGTTCCGTCCTGGAAGCGCTGCGGCGGCCTTCTCGTACCCTCAGCCCGGCTGATGTCTGCGATGCCGATCCGATGTTGGTCCGGGCCGCTCTCCACCACGGCGAGACCTCGACGGTGGGCTGCCCGATCTGTGACCAACCTCGACTGTTGAACCTGAACCACGTGTTCGGCGACCAGCTGGGCCAGTACTCCGGGCGGATCAAATCCACCCCGGAACTGGAGGAGATGGCTCACGAGTACGGCGAGTTCAAGGTCGTGGTCGTCGAGGTCTGCACCGACTGTGGGTGGAACCACATGATCGAGTCCTATGTTCTGGGCGACGGGGTGAAACGACGCCCTCCGCGCCGACAGCCGACTGTGGAGGACATCTATGGCTGACGCACGTAAGCGCCCCGCTGCAAAGAAGTCCGCAGCCAAGAAGTCAGCGGGGAAGAAGTCGGCGGCGAAGAAGAAGTCTCCGGCCAAGAAGTCAGCTGCGCGGACGCCAGCAGCGAAGAAGAGCACGTCGAAGCCGACCGGCACGAGGGGCGCGGCCAGTCGGAAGGGCCGCAAGAAGAAGCCGGTCGGCGCCCGCAGGGTCATCGGCAACATCTTCAAGGGGCTGGTGATCGCGCTCTGCCTGGCGGTGGTGGTCGGTGCCGGTGTCGTGGTGCTGGCCTACCACAACACCGAGATCCCTGACCCCAACGCAGACTTCCAGACCAACAACACCACCGTCTACTACCGCGACGGCGAGACCGAGGTCGGTGCCTTCGCCGTCCAGAACCGGGAGTCGATCCCGTACGAGGAAATGCCGCAGGCGATCAAGGATGCGGTGGTCGCCGCGGAGAACCGCGACTTCTGGACCGATCGCGGTTTCTCGATCACCGGGATGGCCCGCGCGGCGCTGCAGATCCTCGCCGGTGGTGATGTCTCCGGTGGCTCGACGATCACCCAGCAGTACATCAAGATCTACTACCTGACCTCGGACCAGACGTTGACCCGCAAGTTCACCGAGCTGCTGCTGGCCGCGAAGCTGAGCCGTGAAGTGCCCAAGGAACAGATCCTGCAGGACTACCTGAACACGATCTGGTTCGGGCGCGGCGCCTACGGGATCCAGGCCGCCGCGGAGGCCTATTTCGGGATCGACGCCAAGGACATGACCGTCGAGCAGAGTGCCGTGTTGGCCAGTGTGCTCAACAATCCCAGCCTCTACGACCCCAGCGAGGGTGAGAAGAACGAAGCACGGCTGCTCGACCGCTATCGCTGGGTGCTCAGCTCGATGGTGGAGACCGGGACGCTCGACGCGGCGACGGCGGAGAAGGCGAAGAAGAAGCTGCCCGAGTTTCCCGAGATCAAACAGACCAATCGGTACGGCGGGCCGAGCGGCTTCTTGCTGATGATGGTCAAGGACGAGCTGAAACGAGCCGGTTTCAGCGACTCCGAGATCGAAGGTGGTGGCCTGCAGGTGATCAGCACCTTCGACTCGAAGGCGCAGGCGGCCGCAGTGAAGACCGCCCAGCAGTACGAGAAGACCGCCAATGCGAACAATCCCGATGGCGACGGTGTCCACATCGCCTTGTCGAGTGTCGATGTCGGCACTGGCGAGGTCCGTGCCCTCTACGGCAACAAGGACTATGTGGAGAACTCGCGCAACTGGGCCACGACTCCACGGGCATCCGGATCGACCTTCAAGACGTACGCACTGGCGGCCGCTCTCGAGGACGGCTTTTCACTGCAGACCATGTTGAAGGGCAACACCTACACCCCGCCCGGCGACACCTCGACGATCCGTAACGAATTCCACCACAACTATGGTCCCGTCACGCTGCTGCGCGCGGTTTCGCTGTCGATCAACACCGCCTTCGTCGACATGACGACCCAGATGGAGGATGGTCCGGCCAAGATCATCAAGGCTGCTGAGGATGCGGGCGTGCCGCAGGGCAACGAGACCGACTGGTATCCGGGCAATCGGATCTCGCTCGGCATTGCGGATGTCAGCCCACTCGACAATGCGACCGGTTACGCCACCTACGCCAACGGGGGCGAGTATGTCGAAACCCATGTCGTACGGGAGGTGCGCGACCTCTCCGGGAAGGTCATCTGGCAGGCCAATCCGGAACGGCGGCAGGCCGTCGACCAGGACGTGGCCGCCGACATCACTTTTGCCTTGTCGAATGTGGTCTCGGACGGTTCGGGTGCTGCCGTCGGTCAGATCGGTCGCCCGGTTGCCGGCAAGACCGGCACCGCTTCCGGTGGCCCGGACGAGTCCGAGGTCCGCTCGGCCTGGTTCGTCGGATACACCGCACAGATCTCGACCGCGGTCATGGTTGTCGCCGGGGACTCCGGCAGCGCCGACCTCCACCCGTACCGGCGGCCCGGGGACGGCACCTTCTTCGGTGGCACCTATCCCGCCCAGACCTGGGCCGACTACATGACCGCAGCCTCCCAGGGGATGGACGTCGAGGAGTTCCCGCCGGCAGCGAATGTGAACAAGCCGACCAATCCGCCGGTGACCCGTCCGCCGAGCACGCCGCCGCCGACCACGCAGCCACCGTCGACCGAGCCGCCTACGAGTGATCCGCCGACGTCCGATCCGCCCACGAGTGATCCGCCGACGACTGATCCGCCGACGACTGATCCGCCTACGACTGATCCGCCTACGAGTGATCCGCCGACGTCCGATCCGCCGACCAGCGAGCCCCCGCCCCCGTCGAAGCCGACCAAGACCCCGGATGATGGCGGCGACGAAGCCGAGGACGAGAAGGACGACGGCTGAGGCCCACGGGCTGGCAGGATGGTTCCCATGCCGATCCAGATCCAGGTGCCCCGGCGCCCGACGAAACCGGCGATGGTGCTTCCGAGCTGGTCGGATCCGCTGACGCGGCTGGCGAGCCGAGCGGCCGGTGGACGACGCGGACGGCGAGCATTGGCACCGCGAGATTCTGTGGTGATGGCGGTGGCTCTGATCACCGCGACCATCACCTGGGTGTTGTGCATCGTGCAGAAGGTGCCATGCCGCTACGACCAGGTCGGCAAGGCGGTCGACTGGTTCAAGTGGGGCTGTTACTCCGACATCCCGCTGCTCTATCGGCTGCGTGGCCTGGCCGATGGCTACACCCCGTTCTTCGTGCCGGCCGATCAGTACCAGGTCCTCGAGTATCCGGTGCTGACCGGCATGCTCCTTGAGGTCGAACGCTGGTTGACCGTCCTCACCGGCGCGCCGGTCGGCCCAGGGCTGACCGAGCAGCAGGTCCTGGATGCCTCGATCCGCTTCTACGACATCAACATGGTCGTACTGTTTGTCTTCTTGTTGGTGCTGGTCGCGGCCCAGGTCCGCACCACGACCGGCCGGCCGTGGGACGCCATGATGGTGGCGGCATCGCCTGCGGTGGTGCTGACCGGGTTGATCAACTGGGACATGTTTCCGGTAGCACTGACTGCGGTGGCGTGCCTGTTCTGGGCTCGCCGGATGCCGTTGGTGGCCGGGATCTTCCTCGGCCTGGCGACCGCGGCCAAGCTCTATCCGCTGTTGCTGCTGGGCCCATTGTTGTTGCTCTGCCTGCGGGCGAACAAGCTGGCGGCCCTGGGTCGTACGGTGGTGGGTTTCGTGGTGGCCTGGGCTGTGACCAATGTGCCGATCATGATGTTGGCGCCGGACCAGTGGGCCGTGTTCTGGACGTTCAACTCCGATCGGGGCGGTGACCTCGGCTCGATCTGGTACGTGTTCCGGTTGATCACCGGCAGCGAGGTGCCCGGGCTCAACGCCGTGAACATGGTCCTGCTGGTCGCTGGTTTCGCCGGGATCGCGGTGCTCACCGCGATGGCGCCGACGCGGCCGCGGTTCGGGCAGCTTGCCTACCTGGTGGTGTTCTGGTTCCTGCTCCTCAACAAGGTCTATTCGCCGCAGTATGTGCTGTGGCTGCTGCCGCTGATGGTGCTCGCTCGCCCACGTTGGCGAGACTGGGTGGTCTTCAATGTCGGCGAGCTGCTGTACGTCCTCGCCATCTGGGGCCATCTCGGTGAGTTCACCCTCGCCGGGGGTGGCGGTGACCGGCTCTACTGGATGGCCGTGGCGTTCCGGATCTTCTGTGAGGCCTGGGTGGCGTACCAGATCGTCCGCGACATCTGGCTGCCGCATCGTGACCCCGTACGGCAAGGGTGGGACCCACGTTTCAACGCGCCGATCGACGACCCCGCCGGTGGTGTGCTCGACGGGTCCGCAGATGCCCCGTGGTTCCGTGACCTGTGGAATCGTCGAGCCCTCAGTGCACCGTGACCGGTGTCGGCCTCACTGGTGTGAGATCTCGGCCACCATGTCACCGGATCCAGGAGGCTCCAGCTGTCGGGCCACGTCGGCCTGCGCAATGATGCCGACGAGTTCGTGGTCCTGGACCACGGGCACCCGGCGGATCTGGTGCTCGGCCATGGTGGCCATCACCTCGTCCACCGGGGTGTTGGCATCGACGACGACCGGCCGACCCTGAGCCAGATCAGCAGCCGACAGCATCCGGGGATCCAGGCCGTCGGCGAGACACATGGCGATGTCGCGGTCGGTCACCATGCCCACCAGGCGGCGGTCCTCACCGCAGATCGGCAGCGCACCGACGTCGAGGTCGCGCATGCGGCGGGCAGCGTCGACCAGAGATGATCCGGCGTCGACACATTCGGCGCCCGGGGTCATGATGTCCTGGGCCACAGTCATGGTTCTCACTCCTCGATGGCGGCCGCGGTCCCGACCGCTAGGATGGACCTGTCTGCTGGAGATCCTCCATCGGCGGTACCCGATCAAAGGCCATCGAAACGGACTCCGTCGGACTGACACCGGTTCCAGGGTGTCGGCACCTTTGCCTTTGTACGGATGAGAGAGCTCTGCCAATGCCCGAACACGCTGTCCCCGACGCCGCTGAGTTTGCCCGACTCGCGGAGGAGGTCTTCGCAGCGGGGAACCCCCTCGAGACCGCCGGTCAGGTCGTCTCGCTCGCCGCTGCTGAGATCGAGGTCTCCCATGTGGGTCTCCAGATGGTCCGCGGCAACGAGATCACCACGGTCGCAGCCACCACCGACATCCCCGTAGCGGTGGCCGACCTCCGCTGCGACGGCCCCTACCATGACGAGGCCTGGCGTCGTCACCTGAGCGTCGACCTCCAGTGGGACCAGCGGTGGCCCGAGTGGACGAGGGCTGCAGCTCAGCT
>CAMDZW010000018.1 GCA_945911015.1 uncultured Propionibacteriaceae bacterium | reverse complement strand
GGACGACGACAAGAAGGACGACGACAAGAAGGACGACGACAAGAAGGACGACGACGACAACGGCAACAAGCCTGGTCGCAATGACGAGGACGACTGACGTTAGCCGCTGACGCCGTGAGCCCCGGAACCCCTTGCGGGTCCCGGGGCTCATCAGTCATCCCAAGGGCAGGATTCCCACCCAACAGCCATCCCGGGCAGGATTCCGACCCAACGGACGCGCGTGAAGCGTTTCAGGGCGTCCGTTCGCGGAGAAACTTTCGCGGTCAGGCGCTCAGCTGGCGCTTGACCTCGGCTGCGACGGCCGCGCCGTCGGCACGGCCCTTGGTCTGCGGGGTGAGGATGCCCATGACCTTGCCCATGCCACGCATCCCGAGCTCGGCCGCTCCCGATTGGGTGATGGCGTCGGTGACGAGCTGGGCGATCTCTTCGGCCGAGAGCTGCTGCGGAAGGTAGTCGGCCAGCACCTCGGCCTCGGCGCGCTCCTTGACCGCGAGGTCCTCACGACCGCCCTTGACGTACTCCTGCTCGGCCTCGCGACGTCGTTTGGCCTGGGAGATGACGACATCGAGGGTCTGCTGGTCGTTGAGTTCAACGGCTGCGCTACCGGCGACCTCGGCCTCGGAGATCGCGGACAGCACCATCCGCAGGGTGTCCCGACGGACGGTGTCCTTCGCCTTCATCGCGGCGGTCATGTCGTTGCGGAGTTGTTCCTTCAAAGTCGCCATGACGACCATTCTCCCACTCACCGGCCGGTTGCGCTGCCGAGTTTTCCGGCTCCACCGGTGTGCTGGAGGCGCGGACGACCAGCTGCGGGGTGACCAGGGTGTGCACAGTCGGGGTACGCCCACCCGTTTCGATCTGATGGAGCACCGTCTGTGCGGCGAGCCTGCCCACCTCATACCGATCGGGCAGGACCGTGGTGAGCGGGACCGATGGCACCGGTCCGACCTCATCGAAACCGACGACCGCAACGTCACCGGGGACCAAAAGGCCTTGGGCAGACAGAGAACGCATCAGGGAAGCCGCCAGCAGGCTGTCAAAGCACAGCACCGCGTCAACCCCTGCTCCCGACAGACCCGCTACGTACCGTCGTACGGTGTGGTCGCGGCGTGCTGCCCGGTCGTCGGCGAACCGCCACCGCAGCACCGCCGAGGTTGGCACCGTCAGATCGAGGTCGTGGCAGGCCCCCAGATAGCCTTGGTAGTAGGCCTCCGATGTCACGGTGTTGCGCGAACTCAGCAAGCCAATCCGGGTACGGCCAGACGTCGCGAGATGGTGGACAGCGACCCCAGCGCCGCGGCGGATGTCGGTGCTCACGGTCGACAGTGCGCTGTGGGGCACCACCACTCCATTTCTGTTGTCGAGCACTCGAGCCGCGAGCACCACCGGGACCGGCTGATCCTCCAACTGGGCGAGGAACTCCGGGTTCGCCAGACTGGCTGGGCTCGGCGAGAGGATCAGCCCGTCGGCACCGTCAGCAACGAGGCTGTCGATGATCTGCAGCTCCTCGTGGCGACGACGTCGACTGCTGCGGATCTGCAGACGCCCGTGAGCACGATGAACCTCGGCCCGCAGCCCGGCGACCAATGGTGGGAAGTACCGCTGGTCCTTGGGGACCATGACCCCGACCAACGGTTCATGGCTACTGCGATCCACTCCCAGCACAACGGTCCCGGCACCCACGCGGCGCTCCACCAGTCCGTCTGCGGCCAGGATCGACAAGGCACGACGCACCGTGTTGACTCCGATGCCCAGTTGCCGCGCGAGCTCCGCGTCCGACGGGAGTCGGACTCCGCGGGACCAGACCCCGGAGGAGATCTGGTTGCCCAACAACTCCGCGGTCCGCGTCGTCAACGGGCCACCGGGAGTGCTCACCAGATCAGCGTAGACGTTGGCGGTCGATCCGACCTGATCACTGGTGGATCGAATTCTCGATCCGGTACGTCGTGGGTCCCTCCCAGCGCGTGAACGGGGTGAACACCATTTCGGAGCTGTCACCATCGATCGAGAAGCCGGGATCGATCTGGTCGAGCTCGATCACTCCATCGGACACGGCCAGGATCGGGTAGGGGTGGCTCTTGCCGTCAGGATGGGTGACGATCACCGTGCGTCCGATGCACCAGTCCGGCACGGGGCCGTCGACCACCAGTGCGTCCAGATCATCACCGACCATGCGGCGACGGGTTCCAGTGACGACACCAGCGATCGGTCCACCGTCGGTGACGGTGTGCCCGCCAACGACCAGGGAGGTGCCGCCGACCAGATGGACTGCATCCAGCTGGTCACCGACCAACCGCGCCCAGCCAAGTTTCCCGGAGAGCGTCACTCCCCCGGCTGTCATGGTGGCATCATCGGACTGGGCCGAGAGCACCACATCGACCGTCCCATCCACGTGCGTGATCTTGACCGCCAGGTCATCGTCACCACCGTCGTGGTCGATCAGTTCCACTGTCTCGATCCGGGCGTCGACTCCGGCACCAGTCGGTTCGAGAACCGCGACGAAGGTGCTGTCCAGCTGACTACCCTCCCGCCGCAGTACGAGCTTTGGCATGGTCCATTTGTCCGCTTCGGTGTTGACATCACCCGCGGTGCCGTGGAGCCGCGTTGCCCGCATCGATGGTGACCGGCCCAGAAACATTTCGGTGCCCGCTCCGGCCTGGCCCAGGATTCGCAGGCCGGACAGGTCCTTGCCCTCCTCTGATGTCGTGAGGCGAAGGTCGAAGGAGCCGTCGCCCAGTTCTGCCCGCTGGACGTCCTTGACATGGATGTAGCCGTGGTAGTGACCCTCAGCCGACCCGTAATCAGTCTCGGTGACCGGCTCCACCACGTCGACGCCCTCCGGGAGCAGATACGGCCCATACTCCTGCAGTGCAACCGAAGTCAGCATCTCAGCGTCATGATTGGCGTCACCATTGAGACTGTACTCGTGCCGCTCACCACCACGCACTCGGAACAGGTCCAACACATAACCCTCGTCCCGCTCCGAGCCGGGCAGGGCGATCGACCAGACCTCACGCTGGTAGCGACTGGCCTGCGAGTAGGCAAGTGGATGGTCGGCGCGGATCACCTGCACGTCCTCGGTGACATCGTCGAAGATCTCGTACGATCCTGCATCCACCCCGGCCGACGACATGTTCTCGCTGTCGACGGTGACAGTGTTGTGAGCCAATGTCGACAGCGTCCATCGACCGAATCGGGTATGGGTGTAGCCGATGTCAGGAAGCAGCTCTTGTCCTTCGGCCCACAGGTTGATGCTCAGTGGGTCCCAGTGGTTGTGCCCGTACTTGGGAGTGTTCATCAACCACAGCTGCGATGGATTGGCATGGGGATCGTTCGCGGTGTCTCGCTCCTGGCGTGCGGCATCATCCAACAGAGCAAGCCAACAGACACCCATTTTGAAGTTGGTGGAAGCGTCAGCCTTGCCGGTGCAGCGGAAGGTGATGATGTGGTCCCCGGCCGTCAGCTCGACGCGTGCCACGGTGAACGCATCGGCCACTGCCGACGCGTCAGCATGGAAGTCGTGCTCACCGATGACGACGTCATCGACCAGAATGTCGTACGCACCGTAGCTTCCCGCGTGGAAGGGCAACAGATCCAGATCGTACGAGTCAGCGGTCTCGACACTGAAGCCCCACGAGATTTCAGCTCCGGCGGCAGTCGCCTCGACCTGCATCGTACGACTGCCGGCGAAGAATTGGACATCTGCGGTCGAGGACGTGATCTCGAGATCTTCGAACCACGAAACGAATCCGTACGGCCCATCAGAGGAGATCCGCCCCCTGCTGAGTCGAGCGATCCCGGATGCACCCAACACGAATGATCCGGCATGGATGTCCGGGTTGCCGGACCGTTCGGAGGCCCAGGTGTCAGCAACCGGGAGCACGTGAGCATCGGGGTAGGCGGTCAGCGACGGTACCCGGAGCGCGGCACCCACCACCGGCATGCGCTCCAACAGGTCGAGGTCATCGACGCGCTGGCCGGAACGGGGCGACTCGTACTCCGGCGCATCCGTCCAACCTTTGACCGCATCGGCCACCTGTACGGCACCGCCTGCGGACTGGTTGTGGTACGAGACGGTGGTCTCCTTCCAGAAACCGTCGAAGAGAAAGCTCAACCGGGCGAAATCGTCGGCCCACTCGATGACCTCATGGGCGTGGCTCGAGTCGCCGAGCGCACGAGCCAGCTGCCCACGGCCGCGATGGCTGCTCGGCTCCATGTTGTTGTAGGTCCACGGGAAGGTGCGTGACCACTCAACTGCCGGGCCAATGAAGTCGTCGAGCACCATGGACCGCACGTCGACGCCGAGTTCGTCGCTGAGCACGTCGAAGGCGTTGGTCTGCTCCACGGTCTGGAACGCTTGTCCGACCTGCTCCATCACCACCAGGTCAGACGGCGACCATCTGGTCAGGGATCCGCCCCAGTAGTGATTGCGCGGAGTCGAGGCTGCCTCGACCGGACGGTTGAACCACGGGTACTCGTTGGTCGGGACCCAGCCGGGATAGACCTGCGCCACCCGGTGCAGCAGGCGTGCTGCTCCCAGGGGGTCGCGGTCGGCCAAGGACACCAAGGAATCCCACACGGCGGTCCGCTGGAGGTACCACAGGTGCCCGCTGAGGAAGTACCGCTTCCCCGAGGCGTCCTGATGATACGGGTAGGACACCTCCTCACCTCGTCCGTTGACGACCACCAATTCACGGTCCTCAGGATGGGCAGAATTCGGGTAGACCGTTCCTGTGGCGATGGCGACGATCTGATCGGGGTGGTCGATGTCGAACTCGAAAGTCTTGTTGGGATGGAGTTCTGGCGCATCGGGCACGCCACAGAAGGTGAAGCCGGCCTTCTCCGGCACCAGGGCGATCAGGGCCGCGACTTCCTCGGATGCGGGAGCTGGCGCCACGGTGTCAGTGCCACGAGGGGGATGGGCGCGGTTGGTCGACAGGCGATCGCCCGCCTCGATCAACGCTTCACGGTCGAAGGTCAAGACAGCAACCCGGTCGTTGCCGCTGCGGGACAGCGCACTGATCCTGATCTCGTACTGACCACGAGTCAGGGGCTCGGGATGGTCGAACTCTGCGGTCCACTTCCGGCCGGCACGGGGTGTGGCGGCCAACTCGACCCAGTCGTCGTCCGGGGCACGCCAGTCGAGCCGGAACTCATCACGGACGGTACCGCCGGGCATGACGAACCGGAGCCGCTTGCGGGTGAATCCGAGGTAGTCCAGAGTCGCGTCGGCCCGAACCAGGTCGGCACCCCGGCCGTTCCTGACCTCCCGGATCGAGCCCAGATGGATCCTGGCGAACCTGTCCTCATTGACGATCGAGGTGTGCAGCACCGCCGTGTTTTCGTCGCGCCGACGATTGACGCTGAGACGGGTGGGGGCCGAGCTCAGTGCCGGGGATGTCTGGTCATCGTGGTCAACCACGACATTGAGACCCAGCTCGACACCGTCGGGATCGGCAATCCCCAAGCTGGCCAGGGGAACCGTGATGGTCGCCATGGTGAGCTCATCCCCGGGGGTTGCCGATGCGGTGTGCTCCAGAGCAGCGACGTCGGCACCCCACTCGAAGCTGACCGGCAGGCTCGGTCGGCGGACCTCCACCGTTCCTGCCGAACAATGACCGGACTCATCCCGTACGAGAACGGAGATGTGGGTCAGGGTCCGGGCAGCCGCACCCGTCACGGCGACACCCACCGCGAGCAAGGACTGGTCGTGAACCGCCCACAGGCTGACCTCGTCAACCTCGTCCAGGTCGTAGAAGGTGGTGAACCGTTCACCGACCGGGTCGCCCCATCCTTGGCCGCCCACAGATCCACTGTCAGGAACGGATCTCACAGTTCGTGCGATCTCGGCAAGGTCGTTGCGTAGTGCCACGGGTGGATGTTCGGATCCGTCGGGTGCTGCCGCGGCGAACCGCCACGAGGGGAGCGTGGTGACCGCGGTCGCAGTGGTGGCTGCAGCAAGGAACGTGCGGCGTTTCATGTCGGTCCTCCGGGGGGGTGCGGGGTGGGATGTCAGTTCAAACGGCGGCCGATGCAGCAAACTCCTCGGCCATCTTCTTGCCGACGGCGTTGTTCCAGTCCTCGGCAAAGGTGTTCCAGGCTGAGACCGGCTTCTCGCCGAGCAGAATGGAGCGTTCGAGGTCGTTGCGGCGCTTGTCCCAGGTCGCTGCCTTGGACAGGGCGGTTGCCGAGTAGCGGCCAATTGATGCGTTGCGTCGTCCCTGCGGCAGCGTGGCCGACAGGTAGTCGTGCTGACGCTGGACCAGTTCCTGGTCGCCGGGTGCATAGAGGACGTTCTGGGAGCCTGCTCCCGCGTAGGGCCAGCCGGTCAACAGCTCCGCGCCAGCCGGTTCCTCCAGGTAGCTGGGCTCACCACCGTCCATGTGGTAGGTGGCCCCATCCACGCCATAGTTGATGTCCAGATACTGCGTGGTGCCGAACGGTGAGGCGATGTAGTCCAGGACGTGCAGGATCTCCCGGACCCGCTCGGGGCTGTCCTGCTTGCGGATGCCGATGAAGGCGTAGTAGCCGGCGAGACTGGTGTAGAGCTTTGACGGTCCGCCGCCGGTCCACTGCGGCAGCTCCACATGACCGGTGTCGAACTCGGGGTTGGACCGAGAAAAGTTCCCCCAGGCGGTGAACCCCTGGATCAGCAGCGGCGTGACACCGGCACGGAACCAGGTGTGATTCTCGCCCGGCTTGGAGAAGGCCTCTGGATGAGTGAAGCCAGCTTGGACGAGCTTGGCGGTCTGTTCCAGCGCCTCGACGGTCTCCTCCGCCATGATCTCGTGGGTGAACGAGCCGTTCTCTTCGGCCCAGACATTTGGCGCCCCGCACATCTGACGGACAGCTCTCAGCAGCCAGTTGGCAGGGTCTCCGGCGATGGCAAAAGTGTTGTCAGTTGGATCGGTGAGCTCGGCCAGCATGTCGGCGAAGTCCTCGCCGTCGTTCAGCTTCGGATCCCGGTCGATGCCCAACTTGGCAAGCGTGTCACCGCGAGTCAACATGATGCGGCCGGCCGGGGGTCGCGGCTGTGGGACACCCCAGATCCGGCCGTTGATCGTCGACACCGCCCAGTTGTCGGCGGTGAACGCAGCCAGAGCGGGGAACTCAGCGATGTTGTCACCGGCAAGGAATTCGGTCAGGTCGGTGAAGTGCTTGTCCAGCAGGCCTGGCAACTCGGCCACCTGCTCGATCTGCACCAGGTCGGGCAGATCACCGCCCGCGATGGTGGTCTGGAACTTGCTGACATACTCGGTGCTGAGGACGGTCGTCGCCTCCAGCTGGTTGCCCGTCTGCTGGCGCAGCTGCTGGACAACCGGATTGGCTCCAGCCGACATCGTCGGTGATTCCCCTTGGAACATGGCCGTGATCGGGGTGGTCTCGGGCAATGGGAATCCAGGGCGGTCGACAGGCGGAGAAGGGTAGGTGAAGAAGCCTGCCGTCACGCCGTCGACGGTGCCCGGCAGATCGGGAGTGACACCCTCGAACGGCACGTGCGTCGGAGGCTCAACCGGCGCTGCAGACGCTCTCGGCCCGGGGCCTGTGCCAGGACCGGACTCGGTGCGACACGACATCAACAGCGATGATCCGGCAGCGGCGCCAATCCCGGTGAGGAGCGTGCGGCGAGTGACCTGCGGCAAAGAGTTCTGAGTCACGACGGTTTCCTTCCTTGGAGACCCGAGCCGCATCATGCGCGGCGGGGACGTTGCCGCCAACGGTTGCATGAGCACTGCCCGGTGTCGAAGGTTCCGGGCAATGTGTTACGGCCACGTTGTTTGCCCCCCGATGGTGGACGAGATCTCGTCCACCACGGCCCCGAGCAGCGTCTGTGCACACAGTGGTCGCGGACCTGCCGGCGGTCCCCGTGCCGAGCCTCTCGGACTGGTCGCGCCCGGTAACCTGCAGGGCATGACCGTTGCACGTACCCTGCGGACCGGACTCGCCCTCACGGCCGGGGCCGGGGCCGCCGCGCTCGCCTGGGCCAGCATGGAAGCCCAGGCGTACACCCTGCGACGGTTCGAGGTGCCGGTGCTCGCACCCGGCAGCCGACCCATGTCGATCCTTCACCTGTCTGATCTGCACCTGCTTGCCCGCCAACGCTGCAAGCAGCAGTGGATCGCCGGCCTCGCGGGCCTTGAGCCCGATCTTGTGGTCAACACCGGCGACAACACCGCCAGCGCAGATGCGTGGCCGTACGTCGTCTCGGCCCTGGGTCGGCTGCTCGACAAGCCCGGCGTCTTCGTCCACGGCTCCAACGACTACTACGCGCCCAAGGCCAAGAGCTGGCTTCGCTACCTGGACCGGGACCGCCGCACGAACACCGGTGCCGCCCAAATCCCCTCCGACGCTGACGAACGCGAGCTGCCCTGGCGCGAACTCGATGCCGCCTTTGTCGATCACGGCTGGACCCGACTCACCCAGGCTGAGTCGGTCATTGAGGTCGCGGGCCAACGGATCCTGCTACGCGGCACCGACGATGCCCATCTCGGCCTGGACAACTATGGAGCAGTCGCCGGTCCGCGACCGGAGGGCATCTCCCTGCAGATCGGGGTCACCCATGCGCCCTATCTGCGGGTGCTCGACGCGATGGTCGCCGACGGCACCGACCTGATCCTGGCCGGCCACACCCATGGTGGGCAGGTCTGCATCCCAGGCTTTGGCGCCCTGGTCACCAACTGCGATCTCGACACCCCCAGGGTCAAGGGCGTCTCTCGACATGTCCACGACGGACGGGTCGCCGAGCTGCACGTCTGTGCCGGCCTCGGTACCTCGCCCTATGCCCCCATCCGGTTCGCCTGTCGCCCCGAGGCCGCCCTGCTGCGCCTTGTCCCGAGGGCGGGCTGAGAAGCTCCCGATTCGAATGTGACCGGAGCCGATCTTTGGGCTAAACTCGTCGAGGTTCGGTTGCCGGCGTGCCCGGAGCCAACTGAATCGGGGTGTGGCGCAGCTTGGTAGCGCGCCTCGTTCGGGACGAGGAGGTCGCAGGTTCAAATCCTGTCACCCCGACCATCGTGATGTCTCACGACATCGGAACCGCTCGGACCTGCGTTGTGCAGGTTCGGGCTGTTCTTTTTTTGGTGTGGGTCCTGGTGGCCGTCCGGTGGGTTCATAGTCGCGACGGAGGTCGATGGTCACCTCGCGCAGGTTCCGCGGGTGGCTGCGTTCACGATGGTGACGTGGAGGGTGACGTTTCGACACTCGCAGCACGCCGGTAGCGGTGCGCTGGGCAGTCGGTGCCATGCCGATGTTCTTGAGGCCGGAACCCCAGGGTCGTCGCCCCCACAGGCTCAGCGGAGCAGTCGCACCGTCACTTCTCCTGCTCCCGTTTGGCGGCGTCATATCCACGGGCGACCTGCCCGAGAAATCCTGGTCGACCATAGAGTGCATCATTGGTGTCCTGCTGTCCCTGGGCCATGCGGTCCATGGCCTGCTGCTGTTGACGCATCGCTTCCTGCTGTTGCGACATCTGCTCCTGATGTTGGGCCTGCATCGCTTCCATCTGACGACGCTGCTGCTCAATGAGCAGCGAATTGTGGTCCAGCGTGTGGAGATAGAGGTTGTCGGCCCGCTGAGCGAGGCCATGGGCCTCCTGTGTGCCCTGTGCGGGACGACCAATGATCTGCAGCGCATGTGAGGCCGGCTGATCAGCCTGGGAGGCCAATGCCTGGGACTTGCTCCTGATCACGGCCTTCGCAATGGGATTGCAGACCAAGGTGACCAGTGCAATGACAAGTGCAACCTGCCATTTGGTGAACAGCAAGACGAACGCCACGATCAACAGGAGGATGAATACCACTCCCCGGATGGTGTTCACCATCTTCAGAGTGCGGGCGGTCCCCGCAATCTGTGCCGCCTGTTGCTGCGTCCTTGCACCGAAGTCGTGCACCGCGGCATTGAGGCTCCCCGCGATTGACTGACACTCCCCCTGCTGCGCCTGGTCAAGCCTGGACTGCTGAGCCTTGGCCAAGATCGACTGGACCTCACCAGCAGCGGCATGCACCTCGTTGCTTCGGTCGGTGGTGGCCACTGACAACGCGGTCTTGATCTGGTTGGGCGTCTTGGACATCGCTTCACTCCTTGTTGGTCACTGCGCAGGGCACCGCCCGACCAACGTAAGCATCGCCAGTGGACCAACTCCCCCAATCGATCAATCCCGAACAGGTCCGAACAAGTGCGAGCTCCCCAACACGGTTCCGCCCACAGGGCCGCAGCTAGCATCATGCTGACTGCCCCAGGTACCCGTTGTCGTGAGGGAATCGATGTCCGAACAAGAACCCGAACAGCCCTCTCCCGAGGAGTCCCTCGACCAGATCGCCCGAGATCTGCAACAGCTACGCCTCGAGGCAGGTGGGATCTCCTATGCCGACATCGTGCGACGTATCGCCAAGCACCGTGAGGCGAACGGCGTGCCACCCGCCGCCGCACGACCGGCTCGTACCACCATCTACGATGCCTTCCGAACCGGCCGCTCCCGGGTCAACGCCCAGCTCATCGCAGAGATTGTCCGTGCCCTCAGCGGGGATGACGAGGAGGCGGCCCGCTGGGAGCGGCGATGCCTGACCGTACGCAACACTGGCCCGCAGCCGGTCCAGACGCCCCCCAGCACACTCATCACCCCCATCTCGCCCGAACCGCCGGCCGAACCCGACCACCTGCACCGCAGTCGCTGGTCAGCCACGCATCCTTTGGCCTTCCGAGCCGTGGCCATGCTCGGATGCTTGGCCATCAACTTCGGAGGATATGCTGGAGTTGAGTTTTTGAGCATTCCTCTCTTTCTCGATTCCATTGGCACTGGAATTTCAGCAATCCTGCTCGGTCCGTGGTGGGGAGTCGCGGTCGGCGTCAGCACCAACGCTCTGGGCTACACGATCCACGGATCAATGGCGCTACCATTCGCACTCCAGAGTGTCGCCTTTGCACTGATCTGGGGGTACGGTGTACGAAAGTTGAATATGGCCCGTACCATCGGCTCCTACTTCACTCTCAGCACATTCGTCGGACTGTCACATCTCCTCATCTCAGCACCGCTCATCCTTATTCTGTTCGATGGTGGGACAGGTCACGCAGGAGATGTGGTCACCCACCACCTGACTGACCTCGGTGTGCCATTGGCCGTTTCGGTCTACGGGTGCCAGATCGTCATTTCCCTCGCCGACGCACTGGTCGTGTCATTCATCATCATGGTCGCGATCTCCCGGCTCAAGGGGAATCCGCTGTTTCAATCGCACTGCGAAGACCTGTTCCCCTTCTTAACCCACGGTGTGTCCACCAGCCATGGACCGAACGCCGCATCGCGCTGCCCGGTTTGATCCACCACTTCAGCCAGGCGACACTCCGCAATCAAAGGAACGTCGATCAGCAGAATCGGGAAACCTCAGGCGTATGCCTCCAGCTCAAGGATCCGCGAGTAGTGGCCGTTCGCGCCGAGGCACAACACCCGTACCGATTCGGTGGTCACGGCGTCGAAGTCGCTGGTCACCGACCCCACTTCGTTGTCACGGACACTGGCCACGGTCCGCCAGCCGTCGCCGTCAGGGACCTGGATGTCCCAGTCCCGCAGGCCCTGGGTGTGGGCAGGCAGTGCCTCGGAATCGACCGTACGCAGCACGATCTGGCTGATCGTGGTCGGCTCGTCGAAGTCCAACTGCCACCAGTCCGGGAACACATTGTTGGTGCCGTCGCTCCACCCGACTCCCAGACTCCAGTCGTCGTCGGTCCGACCGTCGATCGCACCGCACGGCGGCCGGCCACCGTAGCTCGAGGATGCGGTGGGTGTGCCGCGGCGGGCCAGATTGTCGCCGATCCCGCTGTCGTCGACGGTCACCGTCACCTCGGTGCGGCTCTCGCCTGCGGTCAGCACGATGGTCCGTTCGCCCACCTCGTCATCGGAGCCGACGTTGACCGACACCAGCTCGGTGAAGGTGTGTCCCGGCGGCAGGTAGGTGCTGACGATGTCGGCACTCAGGTCCAGCCCATTGGCGTCGATCAGCGCGTCGGCCCACACCGCCTTGTTGCCGGTGTTGGTGAGCTCGACCAAGAAGCTCCCGGCGCCACAGGGGACCGGCTGCACCGCGACGGCGTCGACGTCGGTGGACACCTCGACCGTGCCGAACTGCGCTCGGGCAGGCAGTCCGGTCCAGGTCAGGACGGCCGCCCCCAGCAGAATCACCCCCACCAGACCACCGATCCAACGTGAGGGCCTCGTACGGATCGACATCATGCCTCCTCCATGCCGGGGCGCCCGGCTTCAATGACGAACGAACGGCTGGTACGGACCGGGGCACCCTTCGCCTGGACGTACGGCACCTCGCGATAGTCGAGGTCGAGGCGTTCGGGCGTGAGGCGGCCACGGGCGTAGCCACGCTGCAGACTGCCCCACTTCAGATGGGGGTTGGCCCGGTAGCGGTCCTCCAGACCGGCATCGGAGTCTGTGCCATCGCCCCCACTGGTCAGCGAGGTCACGGCGAACTCGGCGCCGATGGTCGGCGATCCCGGCTCGTCGAAGTTCGCTTTCATGTCCAACGCATAGTTGCGGTGGATGTCGCCGGTCAGCACCACGAAGTTGTCGACGGCGTGATTGCTGACCGCGTCCAGGACTCGTTGCTGAGAGGCCTGGTAGCCGTCCCAGCCGCCGGAGGAGAACGACTGACCTTCGGTGGGATCGGTGTCCAGCATGGACATCAGGACGCCTTGGGCCGCGATGTTCCACCGGGCGCTGGTGGACCGCAGGCCGTCGAAGAACCATGCCTCCTGATGACGCCCCAACATGGTGCGGCTCGGATCACGGCGCTCGGGGCTGTCCGGCCCACTGGCGACCTCGGCGCTGCGGAACTGCCGGACATCAAGCATGCTGAACCGGGCCAGCTGACCGAAATCAAAACGTCGGTAGAGCCGCACGTCGGGACCCTTCGGCACCTGACGAAGCCGCAGGGGCATGTGCTCCCAATAGGCGCGATAGGCATTGGCCCGTCGGACGAGGTCGTCGGCATGTTCGGGTGTGTCTGGCCACCCCCAGGAGTCATTGAAGACCTCGTGGTCGTCCCAGATCGCGATCCACGGTGTGCGGCGGTGGGCCTCCTGGAGTTCGGGCTCGAGACGGTGGGCGATGTACTGCAGGCGATAGCGGCTGAGCGAACCGGTGGACGTGCTGAAGATCGACGGCATGTCCGGCGGATCCACCCGCAGGCTCTGCTCGGCCAGCAGGGGGTACTCATAGACGTAGTCGCCGAGGAAGAAGACCACATCGACGTCCTCGTCGGCCATGTGGCCGGTGGCGGTGAACCAACCAGCGTTGAAGGAGTTGCAGGACGCGACGGCGAAGGTCAGTTCCTTCAGATCCGCGTCCAGTGCCGGAGCTGTACGGGTCCGCCCGGTGGCGCTGAGATGGCCGCCGGTGGCGAATCGGTAGTGGTAGACGGTGTCGGGTTCCAGTCCGCGCACGTCGACATGGACCGAGAAGCCGTATTCCGGATGGGCCAGTTCGGTGCCCTGACGGACCACGGTGGAGAAGTTCTCGTCCGACGACATCTGCCACCGCACCTCGATCGCGCGATCCGGGGAGAGCCCTCCGTACGCCTCGAACGGCCGTGGGGCCAGCTTGGTCCACAACACCACTGCCCCCGGCAAGGGGTCTCCCGACGCGACCCCGAGAGTGAACGGATCCTCATCGCTGGGGACAGCGGCCACCTTGGCCGAAGCCCGGGTCGGATGATTCACCATGAAGGCCAGGGCAGCCGCGCTGCCTCCGGCACCGATCAGTAGTTTGCGACGATCCAGCCACCGCTGGTCCGCCAGTTCGAAGGTCGCATCCTCATCGCTGTGATCTGCCACCCCATGGAACCTACTGTGCGTGATACGCATGCGCAAGGACTTCATCCTCATTGTGCATGAACATCGGGGAAACTTCGCCCGTCACGAAGCTGGGTGGATCGGCGCCGGTACGGTGACATCAACAACACATGCTGCACCGCTGAGGAGTCGACCATGTCCCGTACCGTCATCCACACCGATCAGGCCCCGCAGCCTGCTGGACCGTACAGCCAAGGCGTACTGGGCGGCGGGATGTTCTTCACGGCCGGGTTCGGGCCGCAGGACCCGGCGACCGGCGAGGTCGCCGAGTCCGTCGGCGAACAGACCCGGCAGGTGCTGGCCAATGTCGCGGCCGCACTCGCCGCCCAAGGACTGACGCTGGACGATGTGGTCAAGGTGACCGCCTACCTACAGCATCTCAAGCGCGACTTCGCCGAGTACAACGCGGTCTACGCCGACACCTTCGCCCAGCCCTACCCGGCGCGGACCACGGTCGGCGCCGATCTCTACGACATCCTGGTCGAGGTCGATGTGGTGGCGGTGGCCCACTGAGCCCGCTTCAGTCCACGCGGAGCTTCTTCACATTCGGATCGTTGCGTACGGCATCGGTCAGGCCCTGCAGCGATGCGGTCAACTCACTCCTGTCGGAGGCCCCGTCGAGGAATGAGTTCCACACAGTGAGCATGTCCCCGTTCATCCCGTAGAGGTCAACGAACGAGAGGTCGAAGACCTGCTCCCCTGCCGCAGCGAGCATGCTGTTCTGCGACTGGAGCGCGGTCGATCCGAATCCGTCCTCGGGCACGATGTCACGCACGACGGTCGGGACCAGACGCGTCCTGGAGAAGTTCGTCGCGGCCTCGGCGCTGAGCATGGCGCGCATGAGTTCCTTGGCGCCAGCCACGTTCTTTGCCTTGCGAGGAACGACAAATGGCGTTGCTGCCGAGCTGTGAAGTGCTTCCAGAGGCATCACCGAGGAGGAATCGACGATCGGAGTGGGGGCGCCGCGCATCTCGAAGCCGTCCTTGGTCTGTGACTTCATCTCGTTCTCGATCCATGCACCGCTGGGGTAGAGGATCGCCTCCTGGTCGTTGGACCACTGGGCCTGTGCTGCGGTGAACAAGGTGCCCGACCCGCCCGGCTTGACCATGCCCTCGGACACGATCGTCTCCAGGGCCTCGAAAACCGCCTGGATCGCCGGATGCGACCAGCAGTCCTCCTCAAGGTTCTCCAGCGCGAGGCGGACCTCATGGCCGCCTTGCTTGATGGCCGACTCCAGCGCCATCACCTGGTAGTAGGTCGCGGCCTCCTTGCCCCAGCAGAAAAGGTACTTGCCCTGTGACTTTGCCTTCTCCCCAAGAGAGATCGCCTCATCCCAGGTGGTGGGAGGCTGCCACCCGAACTCGTCGAACAGCGACCCCGAGTACCACAACCCGTACACCGTCATCACATAGTTGATCGCGACGAAACGGCCGTCGTAGGTCCCGGGCACCATCGCCCCCTCGTGCAGGGTGTCAGTGATCGGGATGCCCTCGTAGTTCTCGGCCTCCATCACGTCGTCGAGCTCGGTGATCCGGTCGAGGATCGCATTGAAACCGATCGCCTTTGCGCCGGAGTTGTCGAACACATCCGGAGGGGTCCCGCCGACGAAACGCGGCTGCAGCTCTCCGGCCAGGTCGGTTGCCGGTTTGACGGTCACCGTCACGGTCGGGAACTTCTGGGTGAGCTGATCGCCAGCGAAATCGATGTAGTCCGTGCCGTACCCGCCGTTGAACCCGACGGCGTCCACGGTGGTGTTCTCGGCCAGACCGAACGGATTGCCCTCTGTGACCGGGACCGTGGGGCTGTTGCCGACATCGGGTCCCGTGCCGCCGCCGGTCGCGCAACCGGCGAACCCGACGGCCGTCATGCCGATCGCCGAGGAACCCAACAATCGACGACGAGTGAACAGGGACGACATGGGTACTACGGGGTTCTCCACGGGTCAGGCCTCCACGACGGGTACGGGCTGGTTCGAGCCACGACTCCAATTATGGGTCCACCGCTAGTTCGATCCTGCAGCAAACGCGGGCTGGTCAATCGTGACCCGCAGCCATGATCATAGGATCGAGGCCATGCGACTGCTCCTCATCCGTCACGGCCAGACTCCCAACAATGTGCTCGGAGCCCTCGACACACAGATCCCCGGAGCCGGGCTGACCCCGCTGGGGCAACGTCAGGCTGAGGCGGTCCCGGCAGCACTGGCCCATGAGGACATCGCCGGCCTGTACATCTCCCAGCTCGTCCGGACCCACCTGACGGCGGCTCCGCTCGCTGCCGTACGGAAAATCTCACCTCAGCTGCAGGTCGGGTTGGAGGAGATCAGTGCCGGCGACTGGGAGCTGGACCACTCCCGCGAGGCCGTCGACGCCTATCGGCAGTCCTGCAGCGAGTGGGTGCACGGCAACCTGGATGCCGCCCTGCCCGGCGGCGAGGACGGCTACGCCTTTCTCGAGCGCTACACCTCGGCGTTGCAGGCCATCGCCGAGCGCCATGCCCCCGACGACACCGTGGCAGTGGTCAGCCACGGTGCCGCGATCCGTGTGTTCACCGAGATTGCCGCCGATCTTGATCGGGCCGGCCATGACGGTCGAAAGCTGCGCAACACCGGCATGATCACTCTGGTCGGGGATCCCGACCGGGGTTGGGAGATGGAGTCCTGGCAGACCGATCCGCTGGGTGGAGCGGACCTGCTCGGCGACGTCTCCCATGACGTGACTGCCGACGAGCAGGCCACCCCTGGCTGATCAGGCGTAGGCGACACCCTCGGCGAGGGCGTTGAGCTCATAGGCACCCAAGCCGTCGATCGACTCGCGGATGATGTCGGCATGCCCGGCATGACGCGCACACTCCTCGATGGTGTGCAGCGCGACCCAGCGGGCCGGCCAGGTCCCGAGATCCTTGGAGAACCACGGCTGGTCCGGCACCGGAATCCGTCGGTCCAGATCGGCCTTGGACAGCAGCTGCTCAGTACGGTCAGCGAGGGAGTTGAGCTCGGCGATCAGGCTCTCGGCGGTGTCCTCGCCCAGGATGCCCTCGGGCTGAACTCCCCCGGCGGCATGGTCCTGGGCCGTGTAGGCCTCGGGCGCGGGAGTGTGGTCGGGATCGAGGGAAGCCAGCAAGCCCTTCGCGTTGATGAAGATGACGTGCCGAGCGATGGCGGCCAGACTCATCGCCGAGGCGCTCGGGGTGCTTCGGATCTGCTCAGACGTCAGCCCATGCAGTGATGTCGCGATCTGGCGGATCTGGTTGGAGGCGAAAGCAGCGACCCCATCGTTCTCGTCGGTGATGGTGCGGGTGAGGAATCCCATGATGATCTCCGTCGGAGTGTCAGGTCCGCTGTTCGGACCGGCGTGAAGACCATCATGGGATCCCTTGTGGTCAGGAATTGTCCTGATTGCTCAGGCGGCCTGTGCGACCTCTTCCGCGAGCCCGAGAGCCGCCCGCACCAGCACCGCAACATCGGCCATCGGCCGGACTGTGACCTGCTCGAGGACATCGGCCGGCACCTCGTCGAGATCGGGCTCGTTGCGCTGCGGCACGAAGACCTCGGCCAGCCCGGCCCTCTGTGCGGCGAGCAGCTTCTGCTTCACCCCACCAATGGGCAGCACTCGGCCGTTCAACGTGACCTCACCGGTCATGCCGACCTCTGACCGTACGGGCACTCCGAGCGCCATCGAGGTCAACGCGGTCACCATCGTGACACCGGCCGACGGTCCGTCCTTGGGGACCGCACCGGCTGGAACGTGGAGGTGGATGTTTCCTTCCAGCACAGAGGTGTCGGTGATCCCGAGCTCGGCGGCATGGGCCTTCACATAGGACAGTGCGATCTGGGCCGACTCCTTCATCACCTCACCCAGCTGACCGGTGAGGGTCAGTCCGGACTTGCCGTCGATCGCTGCCGCCTCGACCGAGAGGACGTCGCCACCGAAGCCAGTCACCGCCAGACCGGTCGCCACCCCGGGCACGGCCAGCGACTCTCGACTCTCCGGGATGAACCGGGCTCGCCCGACGATGTCAGGCAGATCGTCCACATCCACGACCACCGGATCCACCGTCTCGTCCGACACCGGCAGCCGGGTCGCGACCTTCCGCAAGGCCTTGCCCAGCAGGCGTTCCAACTGTCGCACACCGGGCTCGCGGGTGTGGTTGGCGATCAGTTCGGACAGTGCATCATCGGTGATCGACACCTCGTCGGCACTCAGCGCAGTCCGCTCCAACTGACGTGGCAACAGGAAGTCCCGGGCGATGGCGACCTTGTCGTCGGCGGTGTAACCGTCGACCGTGATCAATTCCATCCGGTCCAGCAGCGCCTGCGGGATGGTGTCGACCACATTGGCCGTCGCCAGGAAGAGCACATCGGACAGGTCCAGATCCAGATCGAGGTAGTGGTCACGGAAGGTGTGGTTCTGTGCCGGGTCCAGCACCTCGAGCAGTGCGGCTGCCGGGTCGCCGCGGAAGTCGGAACCGACCTTGTCGATCTCGTCGAGCAGGACCACGGGGTTCATCGAACCTGACTCAGCAATGGCCCGGACGATCCGACCGGGCAGCGCCCCGACATAGGTACGCCGGTGGCCGCGGATCTCAGCCTCATCCCGTACGCCACCGAGGGCAACCCGGACGAAGGTGCGACCGAGCGCCCGCGCGATGCTTTCACCGAGCGAGGTCTTGCCCACCCCGGGCGGGCCGGCGAGGGCGAGCACAGCACCCGACCCGCGCCCCCCGACGACTTCCAGCCCACGCGAGGCGCGACGAGCCCGTACGGCCAGATGTTCGACAATGCGTTCCTTGACGTCGCCCAGCCCGTGATGGTCGGCGTCGAGGATGTCCCGGGCCGCGACCAGGTCGGTCGAGTCGGTGGTCCGGGTGGTCCACGGCAGGTCGAGCACGGTGTCCAGCCAGGTCCGGATCCAGCCGGCCTCCGGGTTCTGATCCGAGGCCCGTTCCAGCTTGCCGGCCTCCTGCAGGGCGGCCTCGCGGACATGGTCAGGCAGATCAGCCTCTTCGATCCGGCTGCGGTAGTCCTGGGCACCTTCGGGCTCGTCCTCGCCCAGCTCGGCACGAATGGCGGCGAGCTGCTGACGCAGCAGGTACTCCCGCTGACTCTTCTCCATGGTGTCGCGGACCTCACCGGCGATCTTGTCGTTCACCTCGACCTCGGCCAGGTGTTCCCGGGTCCAGCCGATCAGCAGCTGCAGACGGTCCGCCACACCGGGCGTCTCGAGGAGTTCACGCTTGTGGTTGTCGTCCAGCCACGAGGCATAGCCAGCCAGGTCGGCCAGGGCTGAAGGGTCGGTGACCCGGTTGACGGTGTCGATCACCTGCCAGGCGTCGCGGCGCTGCAGCAACGCGATCGACAGGCTGCGATATTCATCGGCCAGTGCGGTGAGCTCGTCGGTGATCTCCTCGTCGGCGACCGGGGTCGCTTCGACCCACAGGCCGCTGCCTTCCCCGGAGACGCCGGAGCCGAGGCGGACGCGGTGCTCGGCACGGACGACTGCCGCAGGAGTGCCAGACGCGGTGCGGCCAAGCTGGACGACGCTCGCCTCGACCCCGTACGAGGGATACCGATCAGCCAATCCCTCAGATCCGGTCATGAGGGGGGCAAGGATGAGGCGACCGTCGGCATGGGCACGGGCGGTGTCGATGGCGCTGCGAGCACTGTCGTCGAGCTCGAGCGGGACGACCATCTGTGGCAGGACGACCTGGTCGGACAGGAAGAGGACGGGCAGTCGAAGAGTCGAGTCCATGGTGATGCGCTCCTGAAGAATCCACCGAACACCCAAGTTGAGTGTCATCGACTCAACCCAACTTTCGACCTGTTCATTCCCGGTTCACCGTGGGCGAACGGACCACGGGTTGAGCCGGGCCATGACGTCCGCCGTCGACCCCGGGTAGCGTTTCGCGCCATGAGCTCCCGCAGCCCTCTGACCGTGGCCGACCGCCAGTTCGTCCGCGACGGCGCGCCCCACCGGATCCTCTCCGGCGCCCTCCATTACTTCCGGGTCCACCCCGACCAGTGGCGCCATCGCCTCGAGCTCTTGCGGGCCATGGGTCTCAACACGGTCGAGACCTATGTTCCGTGGAACCTCCACGAACCCCATCCCGGCGAATTCGTCTTCGATGGCCTCGGCGACATCGAAGGGTTCATCGATCTGGCCGCCGAGCTCGATCTGGATGTCATCGTCCGTCCCGGCCCCTACATCTGTGCCGAATGGGATGCCGGTGGCATCCCGGTCTGGCTGCTGTCCGACGTCAGCATCCCCCTGCGTTGTTCCGACCCGGGCTGGATCGCTGCAGTCGAAGCCTGGTTCAGCGAGCTGATCCCCCGGATCGCGCCCCGACAGTCCACGCGGGGCGGCAACGTCATCATGGTGCAGGTCGAAAACGAGTACGGCTCGTACGGCGACGACCACGCCTACCTCGAAGCGGTCCGCGAGATGCTCCTCGGTCACGGCATCGACGTGCCCCTGTTCACCTCGGACGGCCCGACCGACCTGATGCTGACCGGCGGCACCATCGACGGGGTGCTGGCCACCGCCAACTTCGGCAGCCGAGCTGCCGAGTCGTTCCGGATCCTGCGGGAGCACCGCGACGAGGATCCCTTGTTCTGCATGGAGTTCTGGTGTGGCTGGTTCACCCACTGGGGACACCCGGTCACCCCGCGACCGGCATCGGAGGTCGCCGCCGAGTTGAAGGCGATCCTCGATGAGGGTGCCTCGGTCAACATCTACATGGCCCACGGCGGCACCAACTTCGCCGGTTGGTCCGGCGCAAATCTGGTCGGACCGTACGAGGACCAGGCCTTCCGGCCGACCGTCACTTCGTACGACTACTTCTCCCCCATCGATGAGCAGGGACGTCCGACCGAGCTGTTCCACGCCTTCCGCGAGGTGCTGGCTCCGTTCCATGACGAGCCGCTGCCAGGGCTGCCGGATCCGCTGCCCCTGTTGGAGGATCAGGACCTGGCCGTCGACGCCTCGGCACCGCTGGCGCCCGTCCTGGACGCCCAACCCGCCATCACCTCGGCGACGGCCCCGAGCCTCGACGAGCTCGGTGTGCAGTACGGCGTTGCCCGCTACCGGGTCCCGATCCCCGGGCCGCGAGCGCCCCGACCGCTGCTGCTGGGCGACATTGCTGACATCGCTCAGGTCAGCCTGGACGGGTCGCCGCTGGGCACCGTCGAACGAGATACGGCCGAGTCGACCGGAACTGCACCGGAGGAGATCCAGCTCGAGATCTCCGGCCAGCAAGGAGACCTGGAATGCCTGGTGGAACACTTCGGCCGGGTCAACTACGGCCCTCACATGCGTGACATCAAGGGTCTGGGCACCGTACGGCACGGCCAGCAGTATGCCTTCGGCTTCACCACGGCGGCCCTCGACCTGACCACCGTCCCCACCCTGGACTGGGAACAGGTCAGCACCAGCTCAGCCCCGCACTTCCACCGGGCCCGATTCCATGTCGATCGCCCCGGGGACACCCTGGTCGTGCTGCCCGGCTGGCAGCGGGGTCACCTGTGGGTCAACGGCTTTGCCCTGGGCCGCTACTGGGACCGTGGCCCGCAGGATTCCTACTTCCTGCCCGGCTCCTTGCTGCACCCCGGCGACAACGAGATCATCCTGCTGGAGACCGGCACTGGCTCCGGGCCGATCCAACTCCGGGCCGCTCATCGGGGCTGACCCTCAAATCGACCGACGACCGATCACCGGTCGATTTGGCGAGTCGGCGGTGCGCCCGGCACAACGACACCGCGACCCGGTCGCGGGGCCTTGACATGGCAATCTGATGCTGGTGTCGTGATGACGGACGTAGCAATCGACGACGGCTCAGAGGAGAGTTCCGTGCAGCACTTCAAGCGTGGAGCCCTGATTATGCTCTGCCTGTTCCTCGCTGGTTGCGCCACCATCGAGCAATCTGACGCCCGCGAGTACAGGGTGAGTTCTGACGACGGCCGCACCATCACACTCCGCTTGTGTGTGGACGTGGCGGCCAAGATCGTTGACGCCGAGATCGTCGAGGAAGGACCGGAGGAAGTTCACGTTGTCGTTGTCCTGAAACGTGATCGAGGTGGTCACATCGACATGTGCTACGTCGAAGAGGTGGACGTGGTACTCGCAGAGCCGCTTGGTGAGCGCGACCTGATCGGCCCCGACGGGCACCGGATCCCCGAGCAGGACGACGCCTGACCGCGCCAGGACGGGTCGGAGACCGCGTGTCGAACTGCTGCGGTACTGCGACACTGGACACTCGACCGACTCGATCAACATCTGAGAACCGAGGCATCATGCAGTCAGGCCAACGCGGCATGGTGAGTGTCGACACGACTCCACTCGCCTTGACAGTCGCTCTTCTGGTCCGTGATGCCGCCGGGCTTCCGGTCCTCAACGGGTTGCCCGCCCGGACCATGCTTCCCGTGGCAGACATGGAACTCTCCCTGACCGTTGGGGCACCAGCTTGGCGAGCGTGGTGGAACACGCTTCTGGCTGATGTTCAGGCGAACCAAGTCAGTCCCCTCCACGCAGCTGCGCCAGAAGAAGTCCGACCACTGATCGATCCAGCGCTCCAGGCCTACGCCCCCTGACAGGAGCAACTTCGTCCACCCCAGGATCCACGGCTCGACATCTTGGGGCAGGCCATCGTTGGCCTCATGACAGGTGCGACGACACTGTCGAACCATCTTCACGTGGAAGTTCTTCCCATCGAGGACAGCGAGCCAATCCAGTCCGGAGCAGTGTTGCTGTTGTCGCACGACCGATTGGCTCGACTCGACGTTGCCGCATGCACCACGCTTCTTCATGACGCCGACCAAAATCTGTCAGCCGCAGGATAGTCGTCAACACTCCGACACACTCAGCGTCGCACGCCGCACGCCGTCACGTTTGCAGGCGTCGTTGACGTCGACCTGCGTCCCAGCAGGGTCAGACGTCAACAACGCTTGTCAACCGGCCGGGGAGGCCGTGTGATCAGGCGACCGGCCGGGGAGGCCTTGTTCAGGCGGCAGGAACCTCTGTCGCAGCACCGATCGACTGTCGGACGAGGTGACCCGGAGCGATCTCAACCAGCTCAGAGTTCTCGTCCTCGGTGGGTTCGGGGACCGCGTTGTCGAACTGTTGCGGATCCCGACGGACCGGCAACACCGCATTGAGCAGCTGCCGGGTGTAAGGATGCTGCGGATTGTTGAACAGCTCCTTGGTCGGGGCCAGCTCCACGATCCAGCCGTGCCGCATCACCGCGACCCGGTCCGACACCTTTTCGATGACGGCCAGGTTGTGCGAGATGAACAGACAGGTCAGTCCCAGCTCGCTGCGTAGGTCGGCAAACAGGTCCAGGATCTGCGCCTGCACAGAGACATCGAGCGCCGAGGTCGGCTCGTCACAGACCAGGATCTCCGGGTCCAGGGCTAGTGCCCGAGCGGTCGCGATGCGCTGCTGCTGGCCGCCGGAGAACTGCCGCGGATACTGGTGTCCCCGCTTGGGGTCGACCCCCACCTTGGTCAGCAGCTCCTTCGCCCGCGCCTTGCGAGACGCCGGATCTCCGACATGATGGATGTTGAGCGGCTCGATCACGTTGTCGAGGACGGTGTAGTGCGGCAACAACGACCCGGTGGCGTTCTGGAAGACGGCCTGCATGTCATGGCGCAGGTCCTGCCGCTCGGCGGGCTTCATCTGCACCAGATCCTTGCCGCCGAACTCGACGACGCCGTCTGTCACCGGGATGAGGTCGAGGAAGATTCTCGCCAGGGTTGACTTGCCCGAACCTGACTCACCCACCAGACCGATGGTCTCGCCCCGGTGCAGGTCAAGACTGACATCCCGTACGGCGTGGACCACACCAGACTTGGGGTGGAAGGTCTTGCTGACCGAGACAGCTTTCAGCACCACGTCAGCCGGCTCTGGTGCTGTCGATCCGCCCTCGCCCGATCCGTTCTGGACCGATCCACTCTGGACCGATCCACTCTGGACCGGGGCCTCGTCACTCGGGCCGTCCTCACCCGATGCTTTGACATCACCGTTGTCGGGTTCGTCGACCACATCACCGACCTCGACCGTGGCCGCGAGCAGTTTCTGTGAGTACGGATGTTGGGCATTGGACAGGAAGTTCGTCATGTCGGTCGACTCGACGATCTCGCCGTTGTTCATGACCTCGACCCGGTCACACAGGTCCCGGGCAACACCGAGATCATGGGTGATCATGATCATCGCCGTACCCTCGGCCTTGATGTCGGCCAACAGGTCCAGGATCTGACGCTGCAGGGTCACATCGACCGCGGTGGTCGGCTCGTCAGCGATCAGCAGCACCGGATTGGTGACCATGGCCATGGCAATCATGGCACGCTGCCGCAGGCCCCCCGACAGCTCAAAGGGATAGGCGTGGATCCGTTGCTCAGGCTTGGGAATGCCCATCTTGCCGAGCATCTCGATCGCCCGTTTCCGCGCGGTTGTGTGGTCACAGAGCCGATGCCAGATCTGGTGTTCGATCAGCTGGGTCTCCAGGGTCAGGGTCGGGTTCAGCGACTGCATGGCGTCCTGGAACACCATCGCGATGTCCTTGCCCCGCAGGCGGTTCAGCCGTCCCTGCGACATCGTGAGCAGGTTCTGCTCTCCCTTGTAGAGCGCGGTTCCGTTGGTGACCTTGCCGTTTTCGGCCGTCAGGCCCAGCAGGGCACGCACGCCCACGCTCTTGCCACTTCCGGACTCGCCCACGATCGCCAACGCCTCGCCGGCGTGGAGGTCGTAGCTGATGTTGTTGACCGCAACAAGCTCGGTCTGCTTCTTGCCCATCTTGAACCGGACCTGGAGGTCACGGACTTCCAACAGGCGTTCACGTTCGGCGCTCACTGCGCCCTCCCAGTGGTGTCGAAGGCCTCACGAATGCCGTCCCCTACCCAGTTGAAGGCCAGCAGGGTCAGTGCAAACAGGATGGCCGGTGCCAGCATCAGGTGCGGAGCGACCTGGGTGTAGGCGATGCCCTCGGTGAGCATCGAGCCCCAGGACGGGGTGGGTGGCTGCACACCCAGACCGAGCAGGCTGAGGCCGGCTTCGGTCGCGATCGCACCGGGGATGCCGAAGCTGGTGGCGACCAGGATCGGACCCATCGCGTTGGGAAGGATGTAGCGCAGTGCCACTCGTGGCCCCTTGGCCCCCATCGCCTGTGCGGCCTCGATGAAGTCGCGTCCCTTCAAGGTAAGGGTCTGGGCCCGTACGAGTCGGGCCTGCCCCACCCAGGAGGCGATGGCAATGGCCAGGATGACCGCCAGCACCGAGCGCCCCATCACGGTCACCAGGATGACCGCGAACAGGTAGCCGGGGAAGGCGTACATCACATCGGTGAAGCCCATCAACAGCTGTTCAGGCCGGCCACCGACATACCCCGCGACCAGACCGATGAGGATCGCGAAGGCCAGAGCTGCCAGCTCGGCAACGAAGCCGACAATCAACGCCGTGCGAAGGCCGAAGATCAACCGGCTGAAGACGTCACGGCCGAGCACATCAGTGCCGAGCAGGTGGTTCTCGTGTCCGGGTCGCAGCAGTGACTTGCTGACGTCAAGGTAGAGCGGGTCATGGGTGGCGATCAGCGGTGCCAAGATCGCGGCCAGGATCAGCAAGACGATGAAGACCAGGCTGACCAAGGCCAGCTTGTTCATGGTGAACCGGCGCCAGATCAGGCGCCATTGGCCCTGTTGGCCGCCACCGGGGGCCTCCGCCACGGACTCCGGGACCGGATTGTCGTCGATCGTGGCTTCCATCTCAGGCGTGGTCATGCCGGCCGCCTTTCCATCCGAGTGCGCGGGTCGAGGATGCCGTAGCTGACGTCGACGACCACATTGGTGATCACCAGCAGGGCGGCGAAGAACAAGGTCGTGCCCATCAACAGCGGCATGTCGCGGCTGGTGGCCGCACCGGTGAAGTACTGGCCCAGACCGGGGATGCGGAACATGGTCTCGATGAAGACCGTTCCGGCCATCAGGCTGGCCACGATCGGACCGACCACGGTCACCACCGGGATCAGCGAGTTGCGCAGGACATGGCGGACCATGATCGTACGACCCGGGCCACCCTTGGCGATGGCGGTCGTGACGTACTCCTCACGCAGGGTCTCGATGACCGCGGATCTGACATAGCGCGCCAACACTGCCATCGGGCCGATCGCCAGTGCGATGACCGGCATGACCATGTTGAGCGGACCGTCCCAGCCGCCCGAGGGCAGTAGGTTGAGACGGCCGACCAGAATGATCAGCAGGAATGCGCCCATCAGGTAATTGGGGACGCTGTTGCCGATGGTGACCAGGAACATCAGCAGATTGTCCAACCAGCCATTGCGACGCCGAGCAGCGAGGACGCCGATCGGCACCGCGACAAGCAGGGCCAACGCCACCGCAAGCACTGCGATCGTCGCCGAGACCGGGAAAGCGCCGGCAATGATCCCTTCCACGGTGAGCGAGGGGTACTTGTAGGACGGTCCCATGTCCCAGGTGACAGCGCCCTTCATGAAGATCAGGTACTGCTGCCAAGCCGGCACCTGGTCACCGTAGCGGGCGGTGAAGCTCGACATCACCTCATCACGTTGACCCTGGGCGGTCATCGTCGCACCACTGGTGATGGCCGACAGGTCAGCGAAGTTGCCGGGTGCCAGCTGCAGCAGGACGAAGGTCAGGAGCGAGACCATCACCAAGGTGATGATGGCTCGCACCAGCCGGTGGACGGTGAACCGCACCATCGAGCCGACGGAGTTCCTTCCCGTTCGGGCTCGAGCAGTTGCGGCTGCCACTTACTTGACCCCCAGGGTCTTGTAGTAGTACTGGTCGCCGGTCGGGCGCGGGTGGAACCCGGTGACCCGCTCGTTGACCGCGAAGTGGTAGGACCCCTGAGCGATCGGCAGGAAGATGAAGCAGTCCTCACGGGCCTTGGCCGCGATCTTGAAGGCCTCGGTCGCCTCGTCCGGGTCGACGGTCTTGGATGCCTTGTCGGTCAGCTCGGCGAACTGCTTGACCTCATCGGAGCACCGCTCGTCGGCGATCTCGTTGAGCTGCTTGGTCAGCTCGGCCGGCTTGAGGTCGCTCTTCTGCAGATCCAGGTATTCCTGGTAGTCCTTGGCGGACAGCGAGAACGGCTTGGTGAAGGTTGGCGACCACAGCGAGCCGACCCACTTGGACCAGTTGAGCTCGGCGGCGAAGCTGCCGAAGTAGAAGCCGATGTAGTTGGCGTCGTTGAGCGCACTGCGCTTCTGTACGTACACACCGGATTCGACCGCGTCGTTGGCGACCTTGATGCCGAGGTTGGTTTCCCAGTTGGACATGATCGTGGTGATCATCGGCGACGGGTTGCCACCGTTGAGGATGGTGATCGTCGGCAGTCCCTTGCCGTCGGGGTATCCAGCATCGGCGAGCAGCTGCTTGGCCTTGTCGATGTCCTCGGGGTTGGTGACGCTCTCGTCCCATCCGGCAACCGACTGCGGCACCAGCGAGGTGGTCGGCTCGACCAGCGGCACACTCTTGGCCGCGGTGTCGCGTCCCATCGCCAGCGACAGCGCCTGACGGATCCGGATGTCGGAGAGGGTCTCGTTCTTGGAGTGCAGGAGGGCCAGGTAGTAGATCGAGCCCGGCTTGGCGCTGTGCAGCTTGCCCTGAAGCTCGGGCTCATTCTGGAAGCGGAGCAACATCGCCGCGTCGCCGACACTCATGATGTCGACCTCACCGTTCTCGAACGGCACCAGGGTTGGGGTGGCCGTGCCGTCGTTCATCCGGTAGTTGATCTGGTCGAGATCGACATTGTCCGCGTCCCAGTACTCCGGGTTCTTGACCAGGGTCATGCTGACGTTGGTCTGGGTGGCCTCGACGGTGAAGGGGCCGTTGGTGATGATGTTCTCCGGCAGCTCCCACTCGGCCTCGTGCTCCTCGAGGACCTTCTTGGGCAGCGGACACATCGAGGCATGGGTCATGCCCATCAGGAAGCCCTGGTTGGGAGTCTCGAGGGTGATCTCGATCGTCTTCTCGTCCGGGGCCTTCACGCCGACCTCGGCCCAGTCCTCCACGATGCCCTGCTGGAACTGCAGAGCGTTCTTGATGCCGAGGCTCGAGACGTAGGAGTTCGCACCCAAGGTCACCCCGGCTCCAGAAGACTTGGGCTCGAGCAGCCGCTCATAGGCGAACATGAAGTCGTCGGCGGTTACCGGCGAACCGTCAGACCAGTTCGCCTCGCGGAGGTGGAAGGTGTAGACGCGGCCGTCGTCGGAGACGTCCCAGCTCTCGGCCGAGGCCGGCTGGACGTCGGTGCCGTCATCGGTCTGCATGAGCATGCCCTCGATGAGGCCCCGGTTGACCATCCACATGCCGTTGCTGATGACCTGCGGGTCAAGGGTCGGCAGGACCGGCCCCTCGATGGTCAACGTGGACGATCCGCCGCCGCCATCGTCACCGCCGGTGCCATTCGGTTTGTTGCCGGAGAAACCACACCCCGCCACGAGCGAGACTCCGCCCGCCAGCCCGCCCCACTGCAGTACCTGTCGCCTCGTTGACATGACAACTCCTTCACATTTCGGTCACCTGTTGACCGCGGTCACGGCTTCCGGACACGTAAATCAGGGATTCGATCCGTACCGAATCATGGTCACACGTTAAGTAACCGTCTGCAGTCCGTCAACACTACGACCACGGATCGTCACCAAGCCGAGACTGTCCGCCCTCAGTGGGGAACCCGGGCGGCACCAGACCGGTCGGTTGCCGGCGCGACCACACGGTCGCATGGATGACCGACAGGGCGAGCATCGCCCAGCCCACAGCGTCCACGATCCCCCACAGCGACAGCAGCAGGGCCGCCGGAGCGCCTGACTCGGCCGCCACCCATGGCAGGAGAACCGACAGCGCCGATGTCCCCGCCATCAGCAACAGACCGACGCCGGCGGTCCAGCGGGCAGGACCTCGGATGATCACGACGGCCACTACGAGGCCGATCACTGGCATGGCGCTCATGGTCACCGAGGCGAGCAGGAAGCCGCTCATGAGGGCCCACCGCCGTGCACCCATCCGGTCGGTTCAGCCGTCGGCTCCCGAATCGACCCCGGGCGCTGGCGCGAGGCCAGGGCCGCTGCTGCGATGAACAGGCCGAGAGTGAGAACGCGCACCGACAGGCCCAACAGACCGATGGCCGCCGGCTCCAGGCGTCCGATGAGCGCGCCGGGCAGGGCCAGGGCCCACACCACGGTCACCACGGCGCCGAGCACCCCCAGAACACAGGCAGAGCCGCGGGCGATGATCGCGATCAGCAGACCGACGCAGACCGGCAGCGCAATGTTGAGAACCGTACCGATGACGTCCATGACTGACCTCCCGGATCAGATGGATTCCAACAGCTCGGGAAGGGGTGGATCGGGAGGGGTCAGCGACCAGTTCCGGCGTAGACGACCGCAGCGTCCTCGGCGTCGAGCCCGAACGCGGTGTGCGCAGCCCGCACCGCACGGTCGACATCGTCGGTGTCCACGACCACAGAAATGCGGATCTCGGAGGTGCTGATCATCTCAAGGTTCACATCGGCCTCGGCCAGAGCGGAGAAGAACTTGGCGGTGACACCGGGGTGGGAACGCATGCCGACGCCGACCACCGACACCTTCGCGATGCGGTCGTCGTAGAGGACATCCTCGAACCCGACATCTTCCTTGATGGCATGCAGCGCCTGGATCGCGCGCTGGCCATCGCCCTTGGGGACGGTGAAGGAGATGTCGGTACGCGAGGTCTCGACCGCAGAAATGTTCTGCACGATCATGTCGATGTTGACGTCGACGGCAGAGACTGCGCTGAAGATTCTGGCGGCTTCACCGATCCGGTCCGGCACACCGGTGATGGTGATCTTGGCCTCGCCGGTGTCGTGAGCGACTCCGGAAATGATCGCGTGTTCCATGGTCATGTCCTCCAGATCCTTGACCCAGGTGCCGTCCTTGGCGGAGAAGGACGAGCGTACGTGGATGGGTACGTTCTCGCGACGGGCATACTCGACACAGCGAAGATGCAGGATCTTGGACCCACAGGCCGCCATCTCCAACATCTCCTCGTATGAGATCTCCGGGATCTGCCGCGCTGCCGGCGCAATCCGCGGGTCGGCGGTGTAGACGCCGTCGACATCGGTGTAGATCTCACACACATCGGCATTCAGCGCCGCTGCAAGAGCGACAGCGGTGGTGTCAGAGCCACCACGGCCGATCGTGGTGACGTCCTTGGTGTCCTGGCTCACACCCTGGAAACCAGCGACGATCACAATGTCACCCTCGTTCACGGCCGATTCGATCCGCCCAGGGGTGATGTTCATGATCCGCGCATTGCCGTGCGCACTGGTGGTGAGGACGCCGGCCTGCGATCCGGTGAACGACCGGGCGTGGGCGCCCAAGTCGGCGATGGCCATCGCCAACAGCGCCGCGCTCATCCGCTCACCTGCGGTCAGCAGCATGTCCAACTCCCGCGCCGGTGGCTGCGGGGTCACCTGGGTTGCCAGGTCCAACAAATCATCGGTCGTGTCGCCCATCGCAGAGATGACCACAACGACCTCATGCCCGGCCTGCTTGGTGGACACAACCCGCTTGGCGACACGCTTGATGCTCTCGGCATCGGCGACCGACGATCCTCCGTACTTCTGCACCACGCGCCCCACGTTGGCTCCTCCACTTCGGCTGGCGCCTTCTGTCCGACCCGGTTTCGGGCCGCGGCCACTCTACCGGCAGTACCCACTCTCCCACGAGTCCGATCCGGGTTCTGGCTGATGCCGAGCCGCGTTCGTTCCCCGCCGCCGACATCCAATCCCCGCGGGTACGCACGCGCGGCGCGGGCACCCTCGGGCGCGCTCGGGCGGGTGCGAGCGCCATGACAGGGCCAACGCCCGCCCCGACGGCCACAAACGGGCCCCACGAGGCACCGAACGAGGGGCCAATGAGACCAACACCACACCGTCCAGCCTTCAAGACAAGGAAAGAAAAGGTTTGCAATCGCCTGGATCCCTTGTGGCACACGGATCGGGACGGGTGGCGCCTGTCGAATACGTCGAACGGGGTTGGCTTGCGGCACAGACCCCAGTAAGTTGGGCAAACGATGACGACCCCACGACAGACAGATCTGCCCAAGGAAGACATTCGAGCCCGGACAGCGTTCCGGGCACTTTCGCTCACCGATGGGCCCAGTTTGTGGCGAGTGGCAAGGGATTCTGCCCGCCTGGACCTCAACTCACCGTACGCCTACTCACTGTGGGCCCGGGACTTCGCCACCACCAGCGTGGTCGCCGAACTGGACGGCGAGGTGGTCGGTTTCGTGACGGGCTACTCCCGTCCCGATGAGCCAGAGGCCCTGATGGTGTGGCAGATCGCGGTCGATGACCGCTGCCGAGGCTTAGGCATCGCCGGACGACTCCTGGACGAGCTGGTGCGCCGCACCGGCACGACCGTTGTCGAGACCACCATCACCGACGACAACTCGGCCTCCCAGGCCCTGTTCGCTTCCTTCGCCGATCGTCACGGCGCCGAGCACGAGGTCACTCCGTTGTTCACCGCCGTTCACTTCCCGGTCGATCAACCAGCTGAGCCGGAGTTGCTGCACCGCATCACCGGTCTCTCCCGAGATCCATCCCGCTGACGACCGCCTTCGGACATTCCTGTCCGAAGGCAGGTCGCTGGGGCCCACTTCGGCAACATCGCGATGATGTTGCATCACACTGACCGGCTGGGTACGGGCCCCGACCACCCAGCCAGTTGTCAACCCAACAAGGAGAATCATGGATACCGCGGTCTTCGAGAACCGTGAGTCCGCCGTCCGCGGCTACTGCCGCAACTGGCCTACCGTCTTCACCGAAGCCAGGGGCGCCGAACAGTTCACCGAGGACGGGGAGCGATACCTCGACTTCTTCTCCGGCGCTGGCGCGCTGAACTACGGCCACAACCACCCGGTCCTGAAAAAGGCCTTGCTGGACTACCTTTCCGGCGATTCGGTGGTGCACTCCCTTGACATGTACACCGTTGCCAAGCGGGACTTCCTGGATGCCTTCACCTCGCTGATCCTTGAGCCGCGCGGGATGGACTACAAGATCCAGTTCCCTGGCCCGACCGGTACCAACTCGGTCGAGGCTGCGCTGAAGATCGCGCGCAAGGTGACCGGTCGCACCGAGGTGATGTCCTTCACCAACGCGTTCCACGGCATGACCCTCGGGTCCCTCGCCGTGACCGGAAACTCGATGAAGCGCAACGGCGCGGGCACCCCGCTCTACCACGCGACCTCTGCCCCGTACGACGGGTTCCTCGACGGCCGCACCCCTGACTTCCTCTGGCTGGAGCGGGTCTGGGCCGACAGCGGGTCCGGACAGGACCTGCCTGCCGCCGTGATCGTCGAGACGGTCCAGGGCGAAGGTGGCCTCAACGCCGGCCGCATGGAGTGGCTGCGCAACCTGGCCGACCTGTGCCGTCGCTACGACGTGCTGCTGATTGTCGACGACGTGCAGGCCGGCTGCGGCCGGACCGGCACCTTCTTCTCCTTCGAGAAGGCCGGCATCGAGCCCGACATCGTCTGCCTGTCGAAGTCCATCTCCGGACTCGGCCTGCCGATGGCCATCACCTTGATCCGGCCCGAGCTGGATCAGTGGGAGCCGGGCGAGCACAACGGCACCTTCCGTGGTTTCAACCCGGCCTTCGTCACGGCCACCGCCGCTCTGCGCGAGTTCTGGTCCGATGACAGCTTCGCCGAAACCGTGCGCGAACGTGGCGCTCAGCTCAAGGCAGGTCTGCAGGAGATCGCCGATCTCGTGCCCGGCGCCTCCTTCCGCGGTCGCGGACTGCTCTCGGGAGTCTGCTTCCCCGAGGACGACATCGCCACCAAGGTGGCCGCCGAGGCCTTCGAGCGCGGCCTGTTGGTCGAGACCTCCGGACCGGAGAGCGAAGTGCTCAAGACGATGCCGCCGCTGACCATTTCGGCCGAACAGCTCGCTGAGGGGCTCAACATCCTCCTCGAGGCCGCCCGGGCCGTCGTCTCCGACGACGCCACCGAGTCCCGCGCCGCCTGACCACCCTCGACACGAAGGAACCTGGATGAAGGTCATCACACTCAGCGACCTCGACAACACCGAGTACGACGTCGACCACGGCAACTGGCGCAGCCGTCGTTTTGTCCTGGCCAAGGATGGGGTGGGATTTTCCTTCCACCACACGATCCTGCGGGCCGGGACGACTACGGAGATGTGGTACGCCAACCACATCGAGTGCGTCTTCGTCTACCAGGGAAGGGGAACCCTGGTGAACCGTGACACCGGCGAGAAGTTCGCTCTCGAGCCCGGTGTGATGTATCTCCTCGACGAACACGACAAGCACACCGTGATCGCTGACGAGGACATCCACTGCACCTGCACGTTCAATCCCCCGGTCACGGGCCGCGAGGTCCATGACGAGAATGGTGTGTACCCGTTGATCGTCGAGGAGGCCGCCTCGGCCTGAACGGCATCACACCGCACCACAACACCACAGACAAAGGAGATTTCGATGTCTGCACCCACCGTCCATGATCGCTATGTCACTCGAGTCGGAGGAAGCCCGAGTGTCATCCCGCGTGAGGGGAAGGTCGTCTTCGGCGGCCCCGAGGACGGTCCGCTGTCCGCTGATGAGCTGGCCCGGATCGATCAGTCCGGCTACCTCCAGATCGAACAGCTGGTCAACCCCGAGGAAGTCACCGCGATGAGCGACGAGCTCCAGCGCCTGGCCGACGACGAGGAGGTGAAGAACGACGCGCGCACCATCGTCGTGCCGAAGACCAAGGAGGTCCGGTCGATCTTCGAGGTCCACAAGTCCAACGAGCTGTTCAAGCGGATCACCCATGACCCGCGGCTGGTCGAACGCGCCCGTCAGGTCCTCGGCTCGGATGTGTACATCCACCAGAGCCGGGTCAACCTGAAGCCCGGGTTCGTCGGCAAGGAGTTCACCTGGCACTCGGACTTCGAGACTTGGCACGCCGAGGACGGGATGCCTGCGCCCCGAGCCATCAGCATCTCGGTCGCGTTGACCGAGAACTACACCTTCAACGGACCGCTGATGATCATGCCCGGCTCACACAAGGAATACATCAGCTGCGTCGGTGAGACCCCGGACGACAACTACCTCGAGTCGCTGGTGATGCAGGGTGCCGGCACGCCGGATGAGTGGACGCTCACCGACTTTGCCGAGCGGTACGGCATCGACGTGCTGACCGGCCATGCCGGTGGCGCGACGATGTTCGACTCCAACTGCATGCACGCCTCGAACGGCAACGTGACCCCGTACCCGCGGTCCAACCTGTTCGTGGTCTACAACTCGGTCGAAAACGCCTGCGTCGAGCCCTTCGCCGCCGCGCGTCCGCGCCCTGAGTACCTCGGTTCGCGGGACCACACCGCGATCTGATCAACTCGGCGTGGGTCACACGCACAGCAGGTCGCACCAGAAATACCCAGGGGCGGTGAGTGCCGGAAGGCGCCCACCGCCCCTGGTGCTGTTGGGACGCCCGTCGTTCGACTACTGTCGAGACCATGACTGAGAAGCTGCGATGGGGTGTGTTGGGTCCGGGCAACATCGCGCACAGCGTGGCCCGTGACTTCGGACTCGTCGAGGGCGGTGAATTGGCCGCTGTCGGATCGCGAAGCCTGGAACGGGCGCGGGACTTCGCCGAGGAGTTCTCGGTGCCGAAGGCCTACGGCTCCTATCGTGAGGTGATCGACGATCCCGAGATCGACGCCCTCTACATCGCCACCCCACATCCCCAACACCTCCAGCTCGGCCTGGCCGGGGTCGCCGCCGGGAAACACCTGCTCGTCGAGAAGGCCTTCACGGCCACCGTGGCCGGTGCCGAGGAGCTGATCGCAGCGGCCCGTGCTTCTGGGGTCTTCTGCATGGAAGCCATGTGGACCCGCTTCCAGCCGCTGTGGGTCGAGGTGCGGAAGTTGCTGACCGAGGGAACCATCGGCGAGCTCCGTCAGGTGCGCGCCGAGCTCGGAGTGGCGGTCGACTTTGACCCAGGCCATCGCCTGTTCGACCCCGCTCAGGGCGGCGGAGCAATCCTCGACGTCGGGATCTATCCGCTCTCGCTGGCACACTGGCTGCTGGGCACCCCCGACCAGATCACGGTCTCGGGTGCACGCACCTCCACCGGAGTCGACGGGGAGGCCGGTGTCCTCTTCTCGTACGAGGACGGTCGCGCCGCGCTGTTGCAGGCCTCAGTGAACTATCCCCTGCCCGGGCACGCCCTGCTGGTCGGCACCGAAGGATCGATCGAGATCGCACCCCGGTTCCACCATCCCCGCAGCTATGTGCTGCGCAACCGCGCCGGCGAGACCGTCGAGCGGGAGGTCAGGTCCAACGGTGTCGGCTACGTCCATGAGTTCGATGAGGTGCACCGCTGCGTTGCGGAGGGGCTGACGGAGTCACCCATCATGCCTTTGGATGATTCGCTTGCGGTGCAGCGCTCCCTCAACTTCGCCTGCAACTCCCTCGGTGTCCACCATGTCGAGGACCGGACGGTCCTCGACTGAAGAGGTCTCGACTGAATCATGGCGGCCACCACCTCTCGTACGCTGCGGTTGTTGACCCTGTTGCAGACCCAGCGGTTCTGGACCGGGCCGGAGCTGGCCGAACGCCTCCAGATCACTGACCGGACACTGCGCCGCGATGTCGACCGTCTCCGCGATCTCGGCTATCCGGTCCGATCGACTCGCGGCGTCGAAGGCGGCTACCAGTTGGCCCCCGGTGCCGCGATGCCACCGCTGGTGGTGGACGCCGAAGAGGCAGTTGCGATCGTGGTCGCACTGCGGGCCGCCAGCCTGGGCGCGGCCGCCGTGCTCGGGGACGCCCCCGTACGGGCTCTGGCCAAGGTCACCCAGGTGCTGCCCAAGCCGTTGCGCCGCCGAGTCAATGCGGTCCGCGAAGCGACTGTTGCACCGGTGGTGGATGCCTCCTACGGCATCGAGTTCGAAATCCTCACCAACGTGGCTCAGGCCTGCCGTGACGGAGTGCGGGTCGAGTTCGACTACGTGGCCCGGGATCGGACGGCCAGCAGGCGACGGGTCGAGCCCTACCATCTGGTGCCGGTCGGACGTCGCTGGTATCTGGTCGCTCACGACCTCGACCGCAGCGATTGGCGGACCTTCCGACTCGATCGCATCACCTCGATGGACATCACGACGATCCCCGTCGCAACCCGCACCGTGCCCGGCGATGATCCGGTCGAACACGTCCGGCGCTCCCTGCGGGGCAGCGATTCTGGGCATGTGATCATCTGCCGGGTGGACGCCCCCGCAGCCGAAGTCAGGCGCCATGTCGGCCGTTGGGGGCTGGTCGAGGAGGAGGCCCCTGACTCCACCCTGGTGACCATCACCGCCGACAACTGGGACTGGATTGCCTTCGGAATCGTGGCCATCCCGCACCCGGTGAGGATCGTCTCCGGCGACGATGACGGCTCGCTACGGGCGCTGTTGCGCGAGTGGGCCGACCGTGCCGGTGGCGCCGCTCGCACCTTGAGTCATTCAATTCCTGACATCGTCGATGATTAGCCATTTTCGGACATGATCGCGGGTTCGATGTCCGATTTTGGCTACCTACGGCGATTCTCGCGAATCAACATCCTGACCTCGCACGGCTGAACGGCCATGTCACCCCAGAAAGTCGGCGACTGCCTGGTTGAACGCGGCCGGAGAGTCGCTGTTGACCAGATGCCCGGCACCTTCGATGACCTGTACGGTCGCCTGGTCGATCCGGGCAGCGAGTCGGTGCGCGGTGTCGACCCCGCCGGCATCCTTGCTGCCGGCCAGCAACAGCACCCGGCTGGTGATCTGCTCCACGTCCTCGAAGGACTGGATCCGGTCGACCTCCTTGCCGGCGGCCACCACCTTGGCCTTGTCGATGCCCTGGTTGGCGAAGACCGAACGTGGAGCGAGCCGCATCGCCAGCCGCCGTGACCAGCGACCGATCGCCGGCACGGCCGCCGGCGGCCCGGCAGCAATGACAGAGTCGACCCGGTCGGGATGACGGATCGCAGCCTCCAGCGCGACCCTGGCTCCGAGCGAAACGCCGCAGATCACCGCGCGTTCGGCCCCTTGCAGATCAAGGGTCCGAGCGACATCGTCGGCTGCCCCCGGCAGGCTGAACTGGTCGGAACGGGCCGGACGCATCCCGTACAGCCACGGTGCAACCGCTCTGGTGCCGGGCGGGAGGGCGACCACCTGCTCCTGCCACGACTGGGGTGACTGCCCCATCCCGTGCAGCAGGACGATCAGCCGCCCCTCCCGTTCGTTCATGGGGTCACCCGCTCGATCCGATAGTCCAGACCGATCTCGGTGTTGCGGCTCCAGTCCTCGGCCGCCTCGGCCTGAACCATTTCGACCGCGAGGACCTCATCAGCGACAAGTTCGGCATGCTCGGCCAAGGACTCGGCCAGCGTCCCGGCCGCCGACCACTGGAACCGGATCCGGTCCGAAACCTCGAATCCGGAGTTCTTGCGGGCCTCCTGGATCGCCCGCACGACCTCGCGGGCCAAGCCGGCCCGCTCCAGCTCTGGGGTGATCTCCAGATCCAGTGCGATGGTCTCGCCCTGTTCGTTGACCACCGACCAGCCCTCGCGGGGGCGTTCCGAGATCAGCACGTCATCAGCCCCGATCTCGACCTCGCCGATCCCGTCGACGGTCACCGTCGTCGTCGCCCCGGCTGCGACCGCAGCAGCGATCTGTGAGGCATCAGCCTCAGCGATGGCGGCCGCAACTTTCGGGGTGTCCTTGGCAAAACGCTTGCCGAGAGCGCGGAAGTTGCCCTTGGCGGAGTGGTCGACGAGGTCGCCGGCACCGGCGAAGGACTCGATGGTGCCCACATTCAGCTCGGCCTCGATCTCCGCGCGCAGCTCCTCGGTCAACTGCCCGTACGCCGCAGTCGGCACCAGGGCGCGGCGCAGCGGCTGACGGATCTTGACCGTGGCCTCCGACCGCGCCGCCCGACCGAGCTCGACCAGTCGCCGTGTCAGGTGCATCGAGGACAGCAGCTCCGGGTCGAGCGCATCGACGTCGGCGACCGGCCACGAAGCCAGATGCACCGAGTCCGGATTTCCTTCCTGGACAGCAAAGAGATCCTGCCAGACCCGTTCGGTGAGGAACGGTGTCAACGGCGCCATCAACCGGGTCACGGTGTTGAGCGTGTCATGCAGCGTCTGCAGGGCACCCTCTTCGCCGTGCCAGAACCGTCGGCGGGAACGGCGCACGTACCAGTTGGACAGGTCGTCGACGAAGTCGCCGATCAGCTGACCAGCCCGCTGAGTGTCGAACTCCTCGAGGGCGGCAGTGACATCGGTGACCAGCGCGGCGGTCGCCGCTCTCAACCACCGGTCCAGCACATGGGTCGACGGTCCAGCCGCGGCGGCGGGAGTCCAGTGGTTGACCCCGGCATACAGCGCCTGGAAGGCAACGGTGTTCCAGTAGGTCAGCAGGACCTTGCGTACGGTCTCGGCGATGGTCTGGTGCCCGACCCGCCGTGCTGCCCAGGGCGAACCACCGGCTGCCATGAACCATCGGACCGCATCGGCACCGTGGGTGTCCATCAGCGGAATTGGTTCCAGGATGTTGCCCAAATGCTTGGACATCTTGCGACCGTCCTCAGCGAGGATGTGCCCCAGGCAGAGCACGTCCTTGTAGGAGGACTTGTCGAAGACAAGCGTGCCGACCGCCATCAGGGTGTAGAACCAGCCACGGGTCTGGTCGATCGCCTCGGCGATGAAGTCAGCCGGATAGGCCTTCTCGAAAGCCTCGACCGATCCCTCGACATGCGGATATCCGAACTGGGCGAAGGGCATCGAGCCCGAGTCGAACCAGGCATCGATCACTTCCGGCACACGCCGGTAGGTCCCTTCGACCCCTGGTCGGGTGAAGGTGACGTCGTCGATGAACGGACGGTGCGGATCCAGCTCCGACAGGTCACGACCAGCGAGTTCTCCCAGCTCTGCCAGGGATCCCACGCAGACCAGATCGTTCGGATCGAGTTCATTGCGCCAGATCGGCAGCGGAGTGCCCCAATAGCGCTTGCGAGACAACGCCCAGTCGACATTGTTGCTCAGCCAGTCACCGAACCGGCCATGCTTGATCGTCTCGGGATGCCAGGTGGTGGCTTCGTTCTCCCGCACCAGGGCATCGACGATCTGCGTGGTGCGGATGTACCACGACGGCTGGGCGTAGTAGATGATCACGGTGTGGCAGCGCCAGCAGTGCGGATAGGCGTGCTCGAACTCGGCATGGCGGAACATCCGGCCACGCGACTCCAGGTCCTTGATCAGAACAGGATCGGCGTCCTTGAAGAACATCCCGCCGACCAAAGGCACCTCGGTCAGGAATCGTCCCTGAGTGTCGATCGGGTTGACCAGCGCCACGTCGTGGCGTCGGCAGGAAGCGAAGTCATCGGCGCCGAAGGCCGGTGCCTGGTGGACCAGACCCGTACCGTCCTCGGTGGTGACATAGTCCTCGTTCACCACAAAGTGGCCCTGGCCGGGCCACTCGACCAACTCGAACGGGCGCTGATAGGTCCAGCCGACCATCTCCGAGCCCAGGAACGATTCACCGGTCGGCTCCCAGCCTTCACCCAGCGCTTTCTCCAGCAGCGGCTCGGCGACCACCAGGGTCTCGGATCCGTTGCTGGCAAGCAAATAACGGACATCAGCCTTGGCCGCGACCAGCCCGTTGGAGACCAGGGTCCACGGTGTGGTGGTCCACACCAGCAAGGAGGCCTGACCCGCGTACGGGCCAGAGGTGAGCGGGAACTTCACGTACACCGACGGATCGGTGACGTCCTCGTACCCCTGGGCCAACTCATGATCGCTCAACCCGGTGCCACAGCGCGGGCAGTACGGAGCGACACGGTAGTCCTCGACGAGCAGTTGCTTGTCGAAGATCTGTTTCAGCGCCCACCACACCGACTGCACGTAGTCGGTCGACATGGTCCAGTAGGCGTCGTCGATGTTGACCCAGTACCCCATCCGGTTGGTCATCTCGGCGAAGGCGCCGACATGGCGCTGCACCGACTCGCGACATCTGGCATTGAACGGTTCGATCCCGTACGCCTCGATGTCCCCCTTGCCGGTGAAGCCGAGCTCCTTCTCCACCGCAAGCTCGACCGGCAGCCCGTGGCAGTCCCAGCCGGCCTTCCGATCGACCCGACGCCCCTGCATCGTGCGGAACCGCGGGAACACATCCTTGAACACCCGCGCCTCGACATGGTGGGTGCCGGGGTTGCCGTTCGCCGTCGGCGGCCCCTCGTAGAACGTCCATGGTTCGCCGTCGGCGGTCTGCTGCCAGGAGCGGGTGAAGGTGTCGCGCTCGGCCCACAGATCCAAGATCTCCCGGTCAACGGCAGGAAGGTCGACCTGGGGTGGTACGGGGCGATACTGACTCATGGCGGTGGTCCTCATGTCCGGCTGTGCTGCGTCACTGACATGAAGGGACGTACCCGATTGCTCGGGCCGCGGTACCACCCTTCTTGATCCCGTACGGGATCCACTTGCTTCTCGCAGCGACCGACGGTTCTAGTGAGCACCGCAGAGGTACCGTTCTTCCGTCAGCTCCGGGGTGATGGCCCCATCGATGCCGTGTGCACTGCGCCAGCCAGTGTAGATCATCGGGTCGACCCGCACCGCCGGGTAAGAACCTCGACCCGAATACCCCCGTGGCATCTACCATCGAGTGATGCAGGACGAGCCACTGTCAGGCGGAAATCTCACCCCAGTCACACGCAGAGGAGATGAGGTCCTCCGGGAGGCCGGCACCTGGACCACCAATGTCCACGCCCTGCTCACCACATTGACTGAGGCCGGCGTCCAGCGAGTTCCTCGCGTGCTGGGGCTGACCGATGACGGACGGGAACGGCTGAGCTTTCTTCCCGGGACAGTGGCCCACTATCCACTTCCACACTGGATCTGGCGCACCGAGATCTTGGAGGACGCCGCCCGGCTCCTTCGCCAGATTCATGACGCCACTGTCGGTCTCATCGACAGACATGAGGGATGGCGTCAGCTCGCCCGCGAGCCGGTAGAGGTGATTTGCCACAACGATTTCGCGCCGTACAACTTCGTCTTTGACCACGGTCGACTGGTCGGCGTGATCGATTTCGACATGGCCGCGCCAGGACCTCGGATCCGGGATCTTGCCTATCTCGCCTATCGCCTCGTGCCCTATGGCGAGGATGCTGGCGAACCAGCCGACATCGGCAGGCAACGCTCACGCAGGACTGCCGCGCTGCTCGAAGCCTACGGGTGCACAGCCAGTGACGACGAGCTGCATGCAGCGATGGCTGATGGGCTGATCGAGCTCGCCGAATTCTCTGAGGAGAGAGCACGGTCGACGGGGCGTCGGGAGCTCGCCGAACACGCTGCGATGTATCGCCGCGATGCGGCACGCCTTGTGCAACCGGGGTGACGCCCCTGACCACGACCTGCGCGGCAGGTCCGACGCAGGTTCACCCATCAGACATAGGGTTGCTCCATGACCGACACCCCGCGATCGGCAGCTCTCGGTTTTTTCGGGGTCCTGCTCCTGGCTGCGGACGGCCTGGTCTGGTGGCTGGCCGGCGCATCGCAGTTGCCGATGCCGTGGCTGGTCGTCCTGCTGGGGCTCGTCGCCGTGGCACCCCTGCTCTGGTACGGGCGCAAGCTGCCCGCCGCGGCCGCGCAGGAACGCGACCTCAGGCCGTACGTGGTGGCGGTCGTCGCCCAGATGGCCGCGATTGTCGTCGCATCGGTCGTGCTGGGACTCGTCGGTGTGTGGTGGGTCCTGCCCGGGGTGATCGCTGCGATTCACGGGCTGGGGTGGCTGTTGCTGCGCGACCGGTCGCACACCGGGCTCGCGATCGCACTGGCTGTGATCGGGCTGAACGGGATCCTGCTCGGGGTGTTGTCGGCGTCGGTCCCCCGGGCGATGGTGATCGTGGGGATGCCGGCCGCGGCCGCGTTGTGGTGTGTGCCCGCCTTGGCGATGGTGCGACAATTCCGGGCAGCCAAGGCCCCGGCGAAGTCGTTCCACTTGTCCGATCTGGACGCCGACGACTCCGACGATCAGTGATGCTGGGACCTGCTCCGGATACGCTGGCCTGGTGATTGATCCACTCGCCCTGCCCACCAGTGACGCCGGCTGGCTCAGTTTCGTCGCCGACCGGTCCAACAGCTCACTCGACACGGCCCGTGCGCTCGTCGCGACCCTCACCGACGGCACGACCCGTCCGGCCGAGACGGTCATCGATCTGTGGAACCAGATCGACATCGCGGTGGCGAACGCATCGACCCATGCCGAACTGCTCGGCGAGGTCCACCCGGACGAGGCCGTGCGGGAACGGGCCGAGCAGGCCACCCAGGACGCCTCCGTCTTTGTGACCGAACGCGGCCAGAACACCGAGCTCTATGCCGTGATGGCAGCGGTTGATCCTGCCGGGCTCGACGCCGACGCCACCCGACTGCTGGACCGGGTGCTGCGCGACTTCCGTCGCAGCGGCATCGACCGTGACGACGCCACCCGCGCCCGGCTCGCCGAGATCGCCGAACGCCTCGTCGTGGTCAGCCAGGACTTCTCCCGTCAGATCCGCGACGACGTGCGCTCGATCCGGGTGACGCCGGAACAGCTCGCAGGACTTCCCGAGGACTGGCTCGCCGCTCACCCGGCCGGCGACGACGGCCTGGTCACCGTCACCACCGACTACCCCGATCTGATCCCGGTGCTGACCTTCGCCCGCGACCGCGAGACCCGGTTGGCGCTGGCCGCCGAGAACCAGCGTCGGGCGTGGCCGGCCAATGACGCCGTCCTGGCCGAGATGCTGGAGCTGCGGCACGAACAGGCGACCCTGCTCGGCTACGACGGCTGGCCGGATTTCGACGCCGAGGTCAAGATGATCGGCACCGGCGACGCCATCGGCGAGTTCATCGACCGCATCTCCGGGCTGGCTGCGGCCGGTGCCGCGCGGGACCGTGACCTGTTGCTGGCCCGCGCCCAGGAGGAGGATCCGACGATCTCGACCCTGGTGACCGGCGACGTCGCCTACTACACCGAACTGATCCGCCGCGAACAGTTCGACGTCGACGCCCAGCAGGTGCGCACCCACTTCACCTTCTCCCGGGTACGGGAGGGGCTCCTGTCGGTCACCGGGCGACTGTTCGGGATCTCGTACGAAACGGTGGACGCCCCAGCGTGGCACCCCGATGTCACCAGCTACGACGTCATCCGTGACGGGGAGCGGCTCGGCCGGATCCATCTCGACCTGCACCCACGGGAGGGCAAGTTCAAGCATGCGGCCCAGTTCGACCTGGTCACCGGCGTCGACGGTGTGCAGCTGCCCGAAGGTGCGCTGGTGTGCAACTTCGGCCGGGAGCTGATGGAGCACAGCAATGTGGTGACCCTGTTCCACGAGTTCGGTCACCTCGTCCATCACATCCTCGGCGGCGGGCAGCGCTGTGCCCGGTTCTCCGGGGTCGCCACCGAATGGGACTTCGTCGAGGCACCGTCGCAGCTGCTGGAGGAATGGGCTTGGGATGGCGACATCCTGCGCTCCTTCGCGACAAATGCGGCCGGCGAGCCGATCCCGGTCGACCTGGTCGATCGGATGCGCCGCGGCAAGGATGTTGCGGCAGCCCTGGCGGTGCGGACCCAGATGTACTACGCCGCCATCTCCTACCGGCTGCACCGGGACCGGCCGGCCGATCGGGACCGGGCCGTTGCTGAGGTGCGGGAGCAGTACTCCCTGGTCGACAACCTCCCCGACACCCATTTCCACACCGCGTTCGGCCACCTCGAGGGCTACAGCTCCGGCTACTACACCTACATGTGGAGCCAGGTGATCTCGCGGGACCTGTTCTCGGCCTTCGATCCCGAGGACCTGTTCAATGCCGAGATCGCCGGTCGTTATCGAGACCGGATCCTGGCGCCCGGCGGATCAGCCGACGCCGCTGACCTGGTCGCTGACTTCCTTGGTCGGCCGTACTCCTTCGACGCCTATGCGGCGTGGTTGGCCTCGTTGGACTGACGATGATGGGGCGACGGGGTCTGTTGGCGGCACTGGCCGGAGTGGCCGGGCTGGCCGGGCTGGCCGGGGCTGCTCTGGCTGGTTGTTCATCGGCCGGTGCGGTGGACGCGGCTCAGGAAACCGCGGATCGGTTGTTCCCGGGTGAGCTGCGGGTGATCGACGCATCCCGCGACATCGGTGGGCCGATCCCGGTGCCTGTCATCCGCGCCCGCTATGCGGTGCTCGATGACCCGGATGCCATCGTGGTCGTGACCCGGCTGTCGGACGATGCGCTGCGCAAGGCCGTTGGCCACGGCCGCTGGCTGGCTGACGAACTGCGCAGCCTTGAGGCGGTGTGTGGCGCCGCCGGGATGCCACTGGTGGCCTTCTCCGATCCGGGGCCGGTCGGGGTCCGGCGCGGCACGATCCAGGTGCAGGCGGACCTCAGCGATGCCAACCGGGCCGAGGTGATGGGCGCGGTCGACGACGCGCTGGAACGGTGGCACCAGGAATGCTCAGCGGTGATGCCGCTGGACCTGATCCAGATCGACCTGGTGCCCGCCGCGGCGGCCGCCGACGAACCTCCGGTCGACGACGACCTACCCCGGGTGGTCCGGATCACCGACATGGCGCGCATCGAACGGCTCCGCGAGCGGGCCGAGTGGACGATGTCACTGGGGAAGACACCGGAGGGCGGGCTGCAGCGGCCCAGCTCCCAACTCCGGCCCCGGCTCACCCTGCCCGAGCAGGACAGTCTGGCCCAGACCGTACGGTCAGAGGTCCAGTCCTGGCTCGAGGACCAGGGCATGGCCGGTCACGCCAATCCCGAAACCACCCTGGGGTGGTCATTCGTGCTGGCCGACAGCCTCGACCGGCTGCGGGTCTATGTGTTGATCTGTCCGCCCGAACTCGAGCAGTGCAACACCAACAGCTTCACCACTGTCATCGGCGCGACCGTTTCGGTGAGTGAGCACACTGTCATCGACGTGACCGATCTGGAGCTGGAGCCACAACCCGGCGGCGGCCTCAGCCTGCCGCTGGAGCCGGACCTCCATCCCTGACGCCCGCCACTATCCGGCCCCCGCTACCAACCGCGTTTGCTCCAGTTGTTGCCGTTGACAGGCGTTCCAGCTGTGCCGCATGTCAACAACTGGTGCGAAACGGAGCAAGCTCAGGCCTCGACGTAGCGACGGCCTTCGAAGGCGCGCCCCAAGGTGACCTCGTCGGCATATTCGAGGTCGCCGCCGACCGGCAGGCCGCTGGCAAGTCGGGCGACCCGGACCCCCATCGGCAACATCAGACGTGACAGGTACGAAGCGGTGGCCTCTCCCTCGAGATTGGGGTCGGTCGCGATGATGACTTCGGTGACGGTGCCGTCGGCCAGTCGCTGCAGCAACTCCCTCATCCGCAGCTGGTCCGGGCCGATCCCGTCGATGGGGCTGATCGCGCCACCGAGCACGTGGTACCTGCCTCGGAACTCACGGGTCCGTTCGATCGCTGGGACGTCCTTGGACTCCTCGACGACGCAAATGGCGGTGTCGTCGCGCCGGGGGTCCCGGCAGATCCGACAGCGGGTGTCGGCCGAGACGTTGAAGCAGACCTCACAGAACTGAACGGTCGACTTCACCGTGATGAGTGCGTTGGCGAGCCGTTCAACGTCTTCTGGATCAGCCGCCAGCAGGTGGAAGGCGATCCGCTGGGCGCTCTTGGGCCCGACCCCGGGCAGTCGCCCGAGCTCGTCGATCAGGTCCTGGATCGCGCCTTCGTACACTCAGCCACCCAGGCCGGGCAGGCCGAGTCCGTCACCCATGCCGCCGGCCATCGGGCCGAGCTTCGAGCTGGCCAGCGCCTGTGCATTGTGGTGGGCATCGCGAACCGCGGCCACGACGAGATCGGACAGGCCCTCAATGTCGTCGGGGTCAACCGCTTCGGGCTTGATGTCGAGCTTGAGCAGCTCCATCGAACCATTCATGGTGGCCGTCACCAGATCACCGCCAGCAGTCCCGGTCACCTCGGTCTCGGCCAGCTCCTCCTGGGCGCGCTGCAACTGTGCCTGCATGGCCTGGGCCTGCTCGAGCAGGGCATTCATGTCGGTGTCGCCGAACACGGGGTTCCTCCATCGGTCGATGCTGTGAGCGGTGTTGACCGCGAACGTCACCAGCGTAGCTGTCCGGTCCGACACCGGCGGGTCTGACCGCGCGGTGCGCGGTCAATCGGTCGGTTCGTCCTCGATGATCTCGGCATCGAGATGCTTGGCGAGCAACTCGGTGTGGGATTCGAAGCTGTCATCCATCACTTCGTCGTCACGGTCGACCCACGCGTCCTCGTCGGAGGGTGGTTCGACGTCCTCGGGCGGTGGCGCTGCACTCCCACCATGTCGGGTGGCCCGGATCGATTCGCGGGCGAGCGCGGCAGCATGGTTCGACCCCGGACTCGCCGGGCTCGACGGTTCTCCGCGACCGGATGCTGGATCAGCTGGGCCAGAGGCCGGAGCCGAGCCCGGGGCGTCAGGCACCGCGTGGAGCCTGGGCGGTGACGCCGCGCCCTGTCCGGGCTCCGGCTGAGGTGCTGCGGAGGAGGGGGCCGGGGCCGTCGCCGTGGTCGGAGACGCCGTCGGGACAGGCGGCTCCGCCGCGGTTGACGGCTGACGTGCGCCACCGGCATTGGACGGGCCGTCACCGGTGTCGACGATCGCCTGGATCTGGAAACGGGTCCCCATCACTTCGGTCAACGCCTCAGACAGGATCTCCTCAGAGCCTCCCTTGGCGAAGGCATCCCGCGCGCCGGTGTTGGTGAGTCCGATCGTCAACCGGCCGTCACCGGCCTCCACGACATGCGAGTTCTGACTCAGCAGGATCCAGGTGAAGCGGCGACGCCTCTTCACCACGTCGAGCACATCAGGCCACAACCGACGTACATCGGCGGTGCCCATCCCCGACACCGAAGGGCCCGCGGGCGACGGCGCGACAGGTCGCGACTCGGCAGCTGGGGGCTGGGCAGCTGGGGGCTGGGCCGGCGCGGATTCAGCTGGTGGCGGCTGCTGCGGGGTCCAATCGGGCACCGCAGCAAGTGGACGAGTCGGCGAGGCAGACTCGGAAGCTCCCTGTTCTGTCTCCGTCCGGGCAGGCTCCCCCTCGGTCCGGGCGGGTTCCGCCTCGGTCCGGGCGGGCGCCGACGGTGCCACAGGGGCCGGCGCCGCAGCAGCAGGCGTACCGGCCGCACTGACAGGCAGCGGCGCCCCGGCATTCATCCCGATCACTCGCTCAAGCCGGTCGATGCGGGCATGCAGTCCACGACCATCCAGATCGGCCTCGGGCAGCAACACTCGAGAACACATCAACTCCAGATGGAGCCTGGGCGCTGTCGTCCCCCGCATCTCGGTCAGCCCGGCCGCGATCACCTCAGCAGCGCGGGTCAACTCACCGGCCCCGAGCGCGGCCGCCTGCGACTGCAGCCGTTCGGCCTGGTCACCGGCCACATCGACCAGCCCACTCGACATCGCATCCGGCACCGCGGCGACAATCACCAGATCCCGCAACCGCCGGAGCAGATCCTCGGCGAAGCGCCGGGGATCCTGACCGACCTCGATCACCTTGTCGACGGCCGAGAACACACCACCGGCATCGCCGGCAGCAAAGGCGTCCAGGATCTCGTCCAGCAACGAATCCGGGGTGTACCCCAACAGGGCCGCAGCCTGCCCGTACGAGACCCCTTCCTCAGCGGCACCACCGAGGAGTTGGTCAAGCACCGAGAGGGAGTCTCGCACCGAGCCCGCGCCCGCGCGCACCACCAACGGCAGCACCGACTCCTCGACCGTGATGCCCTCGGCCGCGCACAGCGTGGCGAGATAGTCGCTGAGCACTCTCGGTGGGACCAGCCGGAACGGATAGTGGTGGGTCCGGGACCGGATGGTGCCAATCACCTTCTCCGGCTCGGTGGTGGCGAAGACGAACTTCACATGAGGCGGCGGCTCCTCCACCAGCTTCAGCAAGGCGTTGAAACCGGCCGCGGTGACCATGTGCGCCTCGTCGATGATGTAGACCTTGTACCGGCTGCTCACCGGCGCGAAGAAGGCCCGGTCACGCAGATCACGCGCATCGTCGACGCCACCGTGTGAGGCCGCGTCAATCTCGATCACGTCAATGCTGCCTGGCCCGCCGCGGGCCAGGTCCTGACATGAGGGGCACTCCCCGCACGGCGTCGGCGTCGGGCCCTGCTCACAGTTCAGCGCACGGGCCAGGATCCGGGCACTGGTGGTCTTGCCGCAGCCACGCGGCCCGGAGAACAGGTAGGCGTGGTTGACCTTGTTGTTGGCCAGCGCCCGCTGCAACGGAGCGGTCACATGGTCCTGACCGATCAGGTCGGCGAAGGTGTCGGGTCGATAGCGGCGGTAGAGCGCCAGCGGAGCTGCCTCCGTACCAGATCCCTCCGGCTCGCTGAACAACGCGGCACCATCGGGTGCGGCTTCGGCTCCAGTCGGCGAGATGTCGGTCACGCAGAAGACCTTAGCCGCCACCTCCGACAGCCCGAAAGCTGTCCGGCCCGATCGGCAGCGATCGAGGACATGAAGGACCCCCCGCGTACCCGGCAGAGCTCACTGACCCTTGCTGTCTTCCGACCCTGGGGGAGTTGGGCAAGATGCCGCCACGCGGGGGGCTGGGAGAAAGTTTAGCCGCAACTCGTGCGCGAGCGAAGTTGACGTCACGAGCCGGGGCGACAGGGCCCCGCCGATTCGCCCGACGGCAGCCAATCCGGTACGCTCCTGCGCGGAGGATTCGCCTAGTGGCCTATGGCGCTCGCTTGGAAAGCGGGTTGGGTGCAAGCCCTCAGGGGTTCGAATCCCCTATCCTCCGCGTTGGTGATGGGTCGGACATGGGCGACAGCTGAGTCGCATCAGGGACGACAGGTCACGGTGAAGGGCCCGACCATCGGCCGGGCTCTTCCTCTTGTGCATCGGTGGCGCAGTTTCTGGCAGTGGCGGCCTGAGACTGGTGTACCGGTTTCGACGGACACGATCATCGTGGAGAGTGAACATCATGCAATCAAGCGAACAGTTGACCTCACTCGGGGCAGAAGCCGACCGGGTGGATGCCAGCGCCATTGTGGAGGTCCACCGTGCCGTGGCGAAGATTCGTGTGACGCACCGCGCCTTTGCTGGCCGCACCGCACGTGAATCGGTGCAGAAGATCTGGCAGGAGCCGCGTATGCCGCGTCCTCGCCACACCCACAACAAACCTCTCGACTATCCGTGGTCTCCCGCCGCCCGAGACGCCTACTTCGCCGCAGACACGACCGGGCGACTCGTGCTGGAGCACACAACACCGATCAACCACATGACCGCCGTCATCTTCGAGCGCGTTGTGGACCCGGCTTTCGGGGCCGACCAGATGCTGGAGTACTTGCGCGAGGTGCATCGCGGACTCAGCTTCGTGGTCATCACCAAGGAGGAGGACGATCGCCTCACAGCAGCGGGTCTCCGGGCTGCGAAAGGGTCCGGCGAGACCCTGTGGTCCCGGTACGAGGCCGCGCTCGGGTTGGGCGAGGACGGTTTCGGTGCGGTCACCGACGACCCGCGGTACACAGGCGCCCCACATTGACCGACCGCTGACCGACCACCGCAGGAAATCTCGCGTCCGCCCGACTCACCGGGTCATTCCTTCACCGAGCCCAGCAGCACGCCGTGGCGGAAGTACTTCTGGATGAAGGGGTAGACCACGATCATCGGCAGGGCGGTCAGTACGACCGCAGCCATCCGGTAGGTGACCGTCGGCACCACGGCATCAGCTTCGATCGGGGCGTCGCTGGAGACCTCGGTCATCAGATCGCGCAGCACCACCTGCAGCGGTTGGAGGTCAGTGTCACGTACGTAGAGCACCGCCGACATGAAGGTGTTCCACTGCCCGACCGCATAGAACAGCCCGATCGTCATCAACACCGGCAGCGACAGCGGAATCACGATCTGCACCAGGATCCGCCACTCCCCCAGTCCGTCGACCCGGGCCGCCTCGAACAAGGAGCTCGGGATGCCCTGGAAGAAGGTCTTGAGGATCAACACGTTGAACACGCTGACCGTGGTCGGGATGATCATCGCCCACACGGTGTTGAGCAAGCCGGTTCCTTGCACCACAAGGAAGGTCGGGATGATGCCGGCATTGAACAGGGTGGTCAGGATGGCAAAGAAGAGCAGCCCCCGCCGACCGGGCAGATGCGGCTGACTCAACGGATAGGCGAACAACACCGACACCACCATGTTGATCGTCACACCGACCACGGTGATGAACACCGAGACGATGAAGCCCTGCTGCAGACGGGCATCGGCCAGGACGGCTCGATAGCCGTCGAGGGTGAAGTCCCGCGGGAACAGGGTGTATCCGCCGTTGCGCAACAGTTCCGCGTACGGGGTGAACGAGGCAGCCACCACGACCAGCAACGGCAGGACGGCGGCCAACATGACCAGCACCAGCCCGATGTTGACGATGACATCGAAGATCTGGTCACCACGAGACCGGATCGCCGTGGTCGGTTTCGTCTCCGGTTCGGCCGCGGCCTCCTCAGTGGTCACCAACTCGGGCTCCGACGCCTGATTCACCATAGTTGCGCATTCCATCTCTTGGCGATCCGGTTGGCCACGACAATCAACACCAAACCGATCACGGACTTGAACAACCCCACGGCCGCGGCGAGGCTGTAGTTCAGATTCTCCAGACCGGCCCGATAGACCCAGGTGTCGATGATGTCACCGGACGGATAGACCTGGACGTTGTAGAAGATGAACACCTGGTCGAAACCGGCGTCCAGGATGCCGCCCAGTTTGAGCACCAGCAGCAGGATGATCACCGGCCGGATGCCGGGCAGAGTGATGTGCCAGATCTGGCGCAGTCGGCCGGCACCGTCGACCATCGCTGCCTCGTAGTAGCTGCGGTCGATCCCCACCATGGCGGCAAAGTAGATGATCGCGCCCCAACCGATGTCCTTCCACACATCAGAGACCACCAGGACGCTGCGGAACCAGTCGTTCGAGGTCAGGAACGGGATGGTGAAGCCGAAGGTGTCACGCAGGAAGCCGTTGAACACGCCCGTTCCCTGTGACAGCAGGGCAATCGAGACACCGTAGATGATCACCCAGGACAGGAAGTGCGGCATGTAGCTCACGGTCTGGGCGATCCGGCGGAACCACACCTGTCGACATTCGTTGAACAGCAGCGCAACGATGATGGGCGGGATCGTTCCCCAGAGGAGCTTGTAGACCGAGATCAGCACCGTGTTGGTCATCAGCGATCCGAAGAACGGTGAGCTGATGAACTCGACGAAGTGGCCGTACCACGGATCTGCCCACGGGCTTCCCAGGATGCCCTTGCGGATGCTGTAGTCCTTGAAGGCGATCAGGACCCCGTACATCGGACCGTACTTGTAGATCAGCAGGTACACCGCACCGGGAATCATCATCAGGAACAGGGCCCGCGCCGCCCATGTCCGCTTCCATCGCCGTCGCGACGGCGACAAGGGCCGGGCCATACGAGGTCGTTGTTCCACCTCAGCCGAGGCCATGTGCTTGCTCCTCTCGTACGGTGCCGGGACCGGCAGCAACGGCGTCGAACCCGCGACGGAAACCGCTGAACAGTGCCCGCGCCACCGGATATCCCAGAACGACGATCGCCCCCGGCCAGACCGCCGTCGCCACAGCGGTCGCGGCCATCACGACCAGACCGATCAGCGTCGGACCGGGACTGGCGACGGCCAGCATCACACTGGACCGGTAGAGCGCGCGCAGCGACGGCTGCCGAGTGTGGACAGCCAGAGTGCAGCCATGCACCAGCAGGGGCACCATGGCCACCAGGCCGAGACCTGAGATCACGGCGAGAGCATCGGTCCAGGCCGCCGCGGGCTGGCGCCACATCAGCACCAGTGCCACCACCGGGACAAGGGTGAACACCAGCCATCCGGTGCCGAGTCTGGCGTTGTCCCGCAGATGGGTGAGATAGGACCGTACGACCGGTTGTTCCCGCTGGAGAACCGTGTCGCGCACGACACCGAACAGTGCCATCGTGGCCGCGCCTGCGGTCACGACGGGCAGGCAGGCGATCAGCCACATCACGGTGACGCCCACCGCCCGCCAGAAGCTGGTGAGCGCCTCGAGGACCACGGCCCAACGGCCGGCCCCTCCATCGCCACCGGACATGATCACTCCGGCAGTCCCAGGGCAGCCAGCTGCTCCCGTGCCGAGGCGACATAGCTGTCGTAGTCGAACTGGGAGTTGAGCTCCTCCAGGAACTTCGGGTAGTCGCTGAGCTTGCGCTCACCGGTCATGAAGAGGACCGTCTGTTCCGAACCGAACCGGTTCGCGTCAGCGAGGCTGAAGCCCTCCGGCGGTGCCACCAGGGTCTGGTACGTGGCCAGACGCTTACGGGCCCGGCAGGCCTCCCAGTAGTCCCGCTGGGCATCGAACTTCACGTCCAGATAGAAATCCTCGTCACGTCCGGCCATCTGGTAGGCGAAGAAGTAGGCACCGTCCTCCTCCATCGCCGGCAGGGCCTTGACCTTGTCCCCCTCCACTTCATAGTGGGTGCCCTCGATACCGAACATCACCAGCCGGGATCCTTCCTCGGTGCCCAGATAGTTGAGCAGCTTGATCATCGCGGTGACCTTCTCCTCACTGTCACCGAGCTCAGCAGGAATGCCCTGGACCGCACCGTACGCATCGGCCGGCATCGCACCCTCACGGCCTGGTGCCGACAGGACGTCGATCATCCGCCAGTCGGAATCGGGCTGAGCGGTCTTCGCCGCCTCGACATACTCGGGCTTCTTCATCTGGTCCCAGCCCACGTAGATGGCTCCGGCGCTGCCCTGAAGGGCACGGTCCCGGGCATCGGCGGTCTTGACACTGAACAGATCCGGATCGACCAGCCCCTCGGCGAAGAGCGACTGGATGTACTCCAGTGCCTCCAGGTTCACAGGATCGTTGTAGCCGTCGATGACCTCACCACCGCTGGCGTACAGGTCATCAGGACTGCCGGCTTCGAAGGCGCCGTGGAGCATGCTGAAGCTGCCGGACCCCGCACCGGTGAACGGGACCGCATCGGTCCGGCCCGGCTTTTCGTCCCGGAAGGCCTTCAGTGCCTCGGCGAAGTCCTCGGTGGTCTTGGGCAGATCCAGTCCGAGCTTGTCCAGCCAGTCACCGCGGATCCACAGACCGCCGTAGCTGAACTCGCGCGGCTTGCGGAGTACACCCTTCAGCTTGCCGTCGATCACGCCGGTGTCGAGCTGCTCGGTGGTGACGAAGGCTTCGTAGTCGGCAAGCTGGTCGCGGTACGGAGTCAGGTCCAGCAGCAGATCCTGACGGTCGTAGGCCCACAGCTGCGAGCGCGAGGTCAGGAAGAGGTCGGGCGCCTGCCCGCCGGCCAGTGCAGCACCCATGTCCTCCGGAGTGCGTTCATTGGCGACATCCATCCCGACGATCTCGGAGAGCTTGTCGGCGATCGGGTTGGGGCTGGGGATCTGCATGGTGTCGGCCGAGCCGGCGTAGTTGAGTCGCAAGGTCGAGTCGCCAGAACCGCCGCGCGAGAGCAGCGAGCACCCCCCTGCGAGGAGTGGAAGCGCAGCCATCGAGCCGAGCACCTGTCGTCTGTTGACCTGAAAAGAGGTAGTCATCCTTGTTCCTTTCGCCGAGCGGACCGCACCGCGGGACCTCACCGTGAGGCTACGAGGGCCACGGAACTTCGTGCAATGGGCTAGCACGTACGTGCAGTATTGACGCTTGTGCAGGTGTCACGAACATGAACCGCAGATCAGCGGGAGGTTTCGGCAGTCATACCGATTGGGGTGTCGGTCAGGCAGGCACGGGCGGTGATCTCGTCGATCACCAGGTCGGTGACCAGGCCACCACGCAGCGCAGCCCGCAGCGCAGGGATCTTGTGGTGACCCGAGACCGCGCAGATCCGATGCGGGATCGTGACGAACTGGTCGAGGTCGGGGCCGGTGGTCCGACGGTTCATCGCAATCGCGTCATGACTGCCGTCGGCCCGGATGAAAGTGGTCGCCAAATCCCCGACCACGCCATCGGCAAGGAGTTGTTGGAAGTCCAGCTGGTCGAGGAAGTACCCGGCTCGGTACGGCGAGGAAGGGACTCCGTTCTCGACATGCCCCATGCTGAACAACGCCACATCGGCGTCCCGTTGCATCGAGAGGGTCACCTGGACCGACCGCTCGGCCAGCAATGCCTCCCGGGTCTCGGCACGGTCCAGGAAGACCGGCGCCGGAAGTCGTTGAATGTACGCATTGTAGGCCGCACCGAAGGCGGTCAGGATGGCGCTGGAGTAGTGCTCCCCCAGAGCGCGAGGGTTCCCGATCCCGTTCAGCAGCACCACGCGACAGTTGGTCACCGTCCGTGCCGTGAGCGCCTCGCTGATCTCGCGCACCATCGTCCCCCAGGCCAGGGCAAGGATCATGTCCGAGGTGAAGATCGAGTTGAGCACCCGGGTGGCGTGGCTGGCCGTGCGCTGATGTCGCTCCACCGGCGTGGTGTGGTCGGGGACATGGACCACATGCGCATGGATCCCGTACCTCTTCTCGAACTCGGCCTCGACAGCCCCCACCTGGGCGGTCGGAGGCAAGACCCGGATCTCGACCAGCCCGGAATCGCGGGCATGACTGATCAGGCGCGAGACCGTCGATCGCGAGACGCGCAACTCCTTGGCGATCGCATCCATCGTCGCGTCCTGGAGGTAGTACCGCTGCGCAGCGCGCAGGGCGAGCTCAGTACGCATGTCATCTCGCTGCACCATGACCGATCCTCTGCAAGATTGGCTGAACTGCACGCATGTGCACATCTGTCGGGAAGTATTGCAGCTCGAGACCCGATCCGGCCAGACTGGCGCCATGAGCCCCTCCACTGCTGTCCGTCCCAAGGTCCTCGTCGTCGGCTGGGACGGGGTACGCGACGACGTCCTGCGTGAACTCCGGCCGAGCACCATCGCCAGCATCGCCGACAACGGCCGATGGTGGAGCACGACCCAGCCCGATGTCGATGTCGCCCCAACCAAGACGGCGGTCGGCTGGTCCAGCATGTTGTCCGGCGTGTGGCCCGACACCCACCAGGTGCTGAGCAATGAGGGCGAGCACCACCTGTTCCACCGCACTCCGGACATGCTCACCCGGGCCTTCTGCGCCGACCCGAGCATCCGCACCTACGGCGCAGCATCGGCCCTGATCTTCGGCAGCGAGTACGGCCCCGGACCTCTGTTGGGTGCCGGTGTCCGCACCCTCACCTGGTTCGACCGCCGCGAGTACCCGCGCGGCTTTGCCGACTCCGACCAGCTCGTGATCGACGACGCCGAGCGTCGCCTGGGCGAGGAGGACCACGACTTCAGCTTCGTCTACTTCGGCGAGACCGACTCGGCCGCCCACGACCACGGCGTCGGTGACGAGTACTTCGCCGCGATCGGCCGCCAGGACGAACGACTGGCCCGCATGGTGCGAGCAATCGAGTCCCGGCCCACCTTCGCTGAGGAGAGCTGGCTGGTCATCCTCACCACCGACCACGGGCACCTCGACGGCGGTGGCCACGGTGGCGGCAGCTGGCAGGAGCGTCAGACCTATGTGGTCGCCGGATTCCTCGGCGAGGCCCCCACCGCCACCACTTGGGCCGATCAGGCCGAGAACATCGACATCGCACCGACCGCCTGGGCCCACCTCGGTGTGGAACCAGACCGTCGCTGGCCGTGCCACGGCCACTCCCTGCTGACCCACTGACCCTTCCTCAACTCCCTACCACCACGGAGATCTCTGCCATGCGCACTGCCGACTTCGTCGAGCACCTCAACAGCTATCCGGCCACCGACGTGCTGGTCGTCGGCAGCGGCCCCTCGGGAATCGCTGCGGCGATCGCTGCCGCCCGGGCCGGCGCCTCCTCGGTCCGGATCATCGATCGTTTCGGCTTCGTCGGGGGCAACCTGACCGCCGGCCTGGTCGGACCGTGCATGACCTCGTTCTCACTCGACGGTGAGATCCAACTGGTGCGCGGGATCTTCGACGAGTTCGTACGCCGCATGGAAGATGCCGGGGGCGCGATCCATCCGTCCCGGGTCGACTCCGGCACCGGGTTCTCCGGATTCATGGTCTTCGGGCATGAACGGGTCACCCCGTTCGATCCGGAGGCTGCCAAGTTCATCGGGCTCCAGATGTTGGAGGAGGCCGGGGTCGAGCTGATGTTGCACACCTTCGTGGCCGACACCGTCGTCGACGGCAGAACGGTCACCGGCGTGGTCGTGGCCAACAAGGACGGGCTGGGCCATGTCCCGGCCTCGGTCGTCATCGACTGCACCGGTGACGGCGACGTCGCCGCCCGGGGTGGGGCCCGCTTCGCCTACGGACGCGAGAGCGACGGGCTGGTCCAGCCGATGACGCTGTTCTTCCGGATCAAGAATGTCGACGACGACGCCGTCGACGAGTACTACCGCACCCACCCGGAGAATCGCTTCCCGTTCGAAGACATCGTCGCCGCTGCCCGCGAGGATGGCAGCTACCCGATCCCCCGCCGCGGTGTGCAGCTCTTCCGGACTCCGGAGCCGGGCGTGTGGCGGATCAACACGACCCGGGTGCTCGGCATGAACGGGACCGATGTCGCCGACCTCACCAGTGCCGAGATCGAGGCCCGCCACCAGGTCGCCGACCTGCTCGAGTTCTTCCGCAAGCGGCTGCCGGGCTTGGAGAACTGCGAATTGCTTGACACGGCCGCCACCATCGGGGTCCGCGAGACCCGACGGATCCTGGGCGAATACACACTGACCTTCGAGGATCTGCAACAGGGCAAGCATTTCGACGATGTGATCGCCGCCGCCGGGTACCCGGTCGACATCCACAGCCCCACCAGTGGCGACGGCCCGTTCGACGATGGCATCCCACCCACCGCGAACATCTACGAGATCCCGTACCGCAGCCTGACCCCGCAGGACCTGGACAATGTCCTGGTCTCGGGACGCTGCCTGTCGGCCACCCATGAGGCCCTGGCCGCCGTACGGGTGATGCCTCCGTGTTTCGCCATGGGTGAGGCAGCGGGCGTGGCCGCAGCCTGGGCCGCGCGTGACGGTGCCACCATTCACGAGGTCGACATCCCTGCCCTGCAACAACATTTGCTCGGACAGGGCGCCTACCTCGGCCCGACGTTCACTGCTCCCCAGGGGCCCGACCGCGATGATGAGACCGGCCGGGACCGTTCGACCGCCCTGCACCACTGACTCCTCCCAGAGAGTTGCGCTCATGTCCGGCAATGCCGTCACCATCCGACGCCGCAGTCTGTTCGCCGCAGCACCGTTGCCTCTTCTGGCTTCGATGCCAGCTGCTCGTGCCCACGCCGGCGACGAGGGTGGACAGGTCATCGCCTTTGTCACCGATGTCCATGTGAATCCCGAGGCATCACCGGACAAGACCGCACGTGCTCGCGCGACCGCAGACGCGCTGGTCAAGCTCGACCCTGACCTTGTGATCCACGGTGGCGACCTCACTGAACACGGCAGCGCCGACGAGCTCCGCGCCTGGACCGGGATGTTTCCGGAGTCCTTCCTCAGCCGCGTCCACCATGTGCCTGGCAATCACGAAGCGGCCTGGATCGTCGACAACTACGCCGCCTACCGGGCCGAGATCGGACCGCTGCACCATTCGATCGATCTCGACGACCTCCATGTGGTGTTCACCAATCCGTCGATCCACCAGCAGGGCGTGGCCGACTACTCCCCAGAGGAGCTCAGCTGGCTGCGTGAGGATCTGGCCAAGGCCAAGGGACGGCCGATCCTCGTCGTCGGACACCACGTCCTGGCTCTGACGCCGAACCAGATCCGCAATGCCGACAAGGTGCTCGACCTGTTCACCGAGTACGGCGTCAACGCCTTCCTGTGCGGCCACATCCACAGCGAACGGGACAATGTCGTCAATGGCATGACCGAGCTGACCGGGGTGTCGAACGGCGATACTCCCGGCTATTACCTGTTGACGCGACACCGCACCACCGACAGTGACTTACTGGAGGTCGAACGCGTCGACATCGCCGATCCGACCCGACCCGAGTTCGAGCCGGGGCGGCGTCAGCTGCCACCGATCGACCTCGCGCCGGGCGACCGCAACCGGCTCCAGCCGGAGCAGGCATCGGTGTCGATCGACGGCGACCAGCTCCAGGTCGCGGTCACCCTCCGATCCGATGTCGAGGTCGCGTTGGTCCAGGCTGCGGTCATGGGCCCCACACTGGGCTCGGGGAACGTGGACAACTACACCGAGCTCACCTCGGACGGCACCGACTGGTCCACCACCCTCGACCTCACCGACGTGCCGGCCGGACAGAATCGAGTCTTCATCCGGGTGACCGGCACACCGGTGGTGGCCAACACCGGCGGCGACCTGTGGCACACCACAATCCACTTCGAGGCACCCGGCTTCACCCCGGCCTGGACCACCCGGCTCCGTGGCAGCGTGACCGCTGCCCTCGTCCAGGACGGCGACCTGGTCATCAGCGCCAGCACCTCGGGACATGTCCTGGCCGTCCGGAATGAGAAGCGACGTGCGCGACGTGTCTGGACTGCCCTCATCGGTCCGGTCCACAACGATCCGGCCGCACTCGCCGACCGGCACCAGATCTTTCTTCCCTCAGCAGATCATCATGTCTACGCGCTGGACTCCAGGACCGGCGATCTGTTGTGGCGCACTGACCTTGGTGCCCCGGTGATGTCCGACCTGGCCACCGCCACGATCGACGATGCAAGCGTGGTCCTGGCCCTGGCGGTCGACACCTTGTTCTGTGTGGACAGCGATTCCGGGTCCATCCTGTGGCGTCAGGAACTCGCCGGGATCAGTACCGGACCGGCCCTGTGCGATGGCGAGCAGATCTATCTCGGTCTGAGCGACGGATGTGTCTGGTCCTTCGACGCCCACACCGGCGAGCCCGGATGGAGCGTCGATCAGTCCGGTGGGCGCACCGACAGCTACCGCACGTTGATCTATGGGCCCTGGCAGGGCCGGCGAGCGCCGCTGCCCGGGGATGCGGTCCTGGCCGGCAGCACTGACCTGCTCCGAGCCGTGCGTCGCAGCGACGGAGAGGTCATCTGGGAACGCAACGAGCCCTTCGGTGTCTGCCCGGCCCCACGCATGAGGGGTGAGCGGATCCTGGCGGTCAGCGAGGTGGGACGGGTGATGATGCTCGACCCTGACACCGGCGACAGCGACTTCGAACTGGACACCATCCCGTACCAGAAGAACGCCGACTTCCTGTTCCGCGGCTCCGAGATGATCCTCACCGGTGCCGGGGGCCTGGTCGCCCTGGTTGACCTCGATGCCCGGACCAGTCGGGTCCTGGGGCAGCTCGCACCCGACTATGTCTTCTCCAGCCCAGCCCTCTCAGCGGACGAGAGCCACTACATCGTGGCGACGATGGGTGGCGAGCTCCGCAGCTACCCCCTGCCCTGACCACACGAACCTGCCCCGACCACACGAACCTGCCCTGACCACTGCAGGGTTTGTGCGGGCCGTGAGGGTTTGCCACCAACCCATCTCACGATGTAAGATGTCTTCGGTTTCACCGACGGGTGTGAACCCGGCAACCGCCGGCACGTTCCCCGACACGAGACCACCCCACCGATGACGGACGGCGATCCCGTGCGTCCTCGCATGCCCACTGACGTACCCAGCACCCAAGGAGTACCCGCCCATGACCATCATTCCGCTTCTCGGCGCCTGGCAGCGCTTTGAGTCCGAGCAGTCCAAGAGCCGCCGCGCCAACCAGCGTTGGCTGCAGGCCCAGGCGGCGGTGCCGACCCGGCGCCGTTCCCGCTGACCCCCTCCTGCCCCACCAGAACGGGCCTGATCACGCCGTGATCACATCGTGACCCGGTGTCTGTCCACCGCGGCTCTCCACGAGGCGAGCTGGAGTCGTTCCTTGACTACCCTTGGCGCGAGATGACTTTCACTCATCTCATGAGGAAGAGGAACATCAATGACCATCAAAGACACCACCCTTGGGCTGAGCCGCCGCAGCTTCTGTGCCGTTGGCGGCTTGGCTGCGCTCGCCGTCGCTGGTTGCCGGACGGACTCAGACAACGGCACCGGAGGCGGTGGCGGCAATGGCGGCGGCTCGACCGAAGATGCGCTGCTGCCCAACCACATTCCCTTCACCGGTGCAGATCCTGACTTCCCGGCCGGCGAGAACGGTGTCCCGGCCGGGTTCGCCTCCTTGCCCAGCGATCCGATCACCAGTGACCGCTTTCCGCTGCCCGAGGTCGCTCCGATCAGCATGTTGCTGCAGGGCAATGCCCCGGCGACGGCCTTCGACAAGAACCAGTACTACCAGCAGATCGCCGCCGACGCCGGCACCGAGTTCGACATGACCTGGGGTGGCTTCGGTGAGTTCACCGACAAGTTCCAGGTGACGGTCGCGGGCGGTGACCTGCCCGAGATCATGCAGGTCGTCGCCGTGCCGCAGCTCAACCAGCTGTTGGAGACGAAATTCCACGACCTCAGTGAGTTCATCGGCGGGGACAAGGTGGAGGAGTACCCAAACCTGGCCGCGGTGAATCCCGAGGTCTGGAAGGGCAATGTCCTCAACGGCCGCCTCTGGGGCGTCACCCTGGCCCGCCCCTCGGGTTCCGGGATCACCGTGCTCGGCCGTGGCGATCTGATGGACGAGCTCGGCATCGAAGGCACCCCGGAGCTCACCAATGGTGACGACTTCGTGGAGATGCTGAAGCAGCTCACCGTCCCCGGCGACGACCGCTACGCCGTTGGCTCCGACCCGCAGGGTTGGTTGCTGCCGATCCTGAACGAGATGTTCGGCGCCCCGAACACCTGGCGCAAGCAGGGCGACACCTTGGTCCACCAGTGGGAGACGGAGGAGGCCAAGGCTGCGATCGAACAGTTCATCAAGATCTGGGAAGCCGGCTACATGCATCCGCTCTCGTTCTCGGATCCGACCAACAACAAGGTCTGGTGGGACGCCGGCACGACCGCTCTCTACATCGACGGAGTGCCCGGCTGGGGCACCCATCAGCGGCAGTTCCCCGAGTACGACGTCAGGGGCATCGCCACCCCGAAGTGGGACGGTGGCGGTCTGGCCATCAAGCACCTCGCCTCGGCCGGCTATCCGGCCTACTCCGCGATCACCAAGACAGCTTCGCCCGACCGAGTGCGAGAGATCTTGCGTGTGATGGACTACGTCGCTTCCCCGCTGGGCACCACCGAGTGGATGACGGTCAACTACGGCACCGAGGACGTGCACTACACCCTCGAGAATGGCACTCCAGTGGCGACCAAGACGATGGAGAACGAACGATTCTCCGTCGGTTACCTCGGTGGCCAGGCCAGCGCCCAGCTACTGATCCCCGGCAACCGTGACCTCGTCCAGCGCCAGCACGAGTACCTGCAGGCCGTACTGCCCACCGGTGAAGCCAATGCAGTGACCGGGTTCTTCTCCGACACTGACAACGGCCGTGGTGCCACCGAACAGCGCAAGTTGCTCGACACCCAGCGCGAGATCATGCAGGGACGCAAGACGCTCGACGAATGGGACAAGGCCGTGTCGAACTGGCGCTCCGTCGTGGGCGACAAGATCCGTGACGAGTACCTCGCCGCAATCGAGGCTGCCGGCTGATCAGCGGGCGGGGTCGGCGGCACTTCTGGGGAGCGCGGTCGCCCCGCCCATCGGCCGTTCGGACGGTCGGTCCGCATCAGCCTCGGCAGTAGGCTCGCAGATGGTGTGCCACCCCTGCAGCGCTGCCCCCACCGACCTGCTCCAAATAACCCGTTGCCCCTCGTACGGGATGGGTCTACCGTTCTTTCCAGACGGCGACGATCGGTCGCCCGACCGGAAGGAGGTGGCCTCATCGTGGTGAATTTCACTGACCCGTACGGCGCTCTTCCGGTCATCGCCTCCTGAGTGAGCCGATGACCGGGGCGCCGTACGGCGTCCCGCCAACACCACAGCAATCTCTCCCATGTCCCGTGGCGCAGCCATGCCCGGACGTGGTCACCCAGGAGCAACCATGTATTCCTATCGACCCCTGAGTTGGTATCCCCAGGAGTCCGAACGGAGCAAGTCCGAACGGGCTCATCACCGTTGGCGAGAAACACACGCCGCCAAGAAGCTGAAGCAGACCGGTCGCACGCCCCGTCGGGCCTCACGCCCCCGATGAGATGCGACGCATCCGGATCAAGTCCCGCGTGACATGATCGATGCCATGTCTGCGGCCGCGCACGAAGTGTCGTTCATCGTCATCCCTGACACCCAAGGGCTGAGCAACAACCATCCTGAGCTCTACGGGCCACTGGCCGAGCAGGTCCTGGCGGCCAGAGAGCCGTGGAACGTGCAGATGGTGCTTCATGTCGGTGACGTGGTGGACCGTGGCGGCGACGACCCCGATGAGTACGACCGTGCAGCGGCCGGGCTGGGGCCGATCGCCGCTGCGGGCCTGCCGATGCTGATCAGCTCGGGCAACCATGATTATGACGACCAGCTCCAGTCCTCCAGGTCACTCACGCTGTTTCGTCAGCGATTTACTCCACTGGTCGCCCCCGATGCTGTCACCTTCGAACCGGGCGGCATCGAGAACAGCTGGACCACGATCTCTGCTCCACAAGGAAATCTCGGCTTCCTGTCGTTGGAGTTCGCTCCGCGCGACGAGGTGTTGGCCTGGGCCGCAGAACTGCTGGCCGCCCACCCGGATCACCAGGTGGTCGTCAACACCCACGCCCACCTCTTCATCGACGGTGAGCGGACCCGGCCAGGCTGTGCCCATCATCCACACGACTATGTCGGCACCCAGGACGGCAACGACGGCGAACAGGTCTGGCAGAAGCTGCTGCGCCATCACGGCAACGTTCTGGCTGTCTTCTCCGGGCACCATGTCTGGGACCATGTCGCCCACCGGATCGATCGTTCTGATGTCGGCCAGGCCGTGCTGCAGTCCTTCCAGAACTGGCAGGGTGCCGAACGCAATGGAGAGGGCCGGTTCCGGATCGTCGCCGTCGACCTCGCCGCACGCCGACTCCGCTCGTGTGTCATCCATCCGACCACGGGTCAGGTGGATGATCGCGAAGGCTACGACCTGGATCTCGATCTCGGCACCTGAGACGTCACGAGCCCCGGACGATCCGTGGCGGTCGTCCGGGGCTCGTGTGTCGGGAAGTGTCAGTCGGCCGAAACCTCGTCACCGTTGCCGGACCACTCGATGTGGAAAGAACCCTCCGCGTCAATGCGCTTGTAGGTGTGCGCACCGAAGAGATCACGCTGTCCCTGGACGAGGGCAGCCGGCAGGCGGTCACGACGCAGCGAGTCGAAGTACGCCAGTGACGCGCTGAAGGCCGGGACCGGCACACCGTTGGCGACGGCCTGACCGACGACCGAGCGCCACGAGGACTCTGCAGTCTCGACGTCAGAGGCGAAGTCGGGAGCGACCAGCAGGTTCGGCAGCGACGGGTTGGCCTCGTAGGCCTGCTTGATCCGATCCAGGAACGCGGCTCGGATGATGCAGCCGCCGCGCCAAATGGTGGCAAGATCGCCCGGCTTCACACCCCAGGCGAAGTCGTCGCTGGCGGTACGGATCAGGTCGAAGCCCTGGGCGTACGCAACGATCTTGGACGCGTACAGAGCCTGCTCGACAGCGTTGACCAGCGCTTCACGATCGGCGGCCGGGGTGACGTCGACAGCACCGAAACGGTCCAGGACAGCAGCACGCTGGGCGGGCTGGCTGGACACGGCGCGCGCGAAGACAGCCTCGGCGATGGCGCCGGTCGGCACCCCGAGGGCAAGGGCCGACTGCACAGTCCAGGTGCCGGTCCCCTTCTGGGCGGCCGCGTCCAGGATGACGTCCACCAGGGCCTTGCCGGTGCGGACGTCGACCTTGTCCAGCACGGTGGCGGTGATCTCGATCAGGAAAGAGTCCAGGACGCCGGTGTTCCAGGTGCGGAAGATGTCGGCGATCTCGGTCGGCGTGGCCCCACCGAGGGTGCGCAGCACGTCGTAGGCCTCGGCGATCAGCTGCATGTCGGCATACTCGATGCCGTTGTGGACCATCTTCACGAAGTGTCCGGCAGCATCCGGGCCGATGTGACGGCAGCAGGCCTCGCCGTCGACCTGCGCAGCGATCTTCTCCAACATCGGAGCGAGATGCGCATAGGCCTCGGTGTCCCCACCGGGCATGATCGAGGGGCCGAGCAGGGCGCCCTCTTCACCGCCGGAAACTCCGGCCCCGACGAAGCGCAGACCCGCCTCACGGAGCCGCTTCTCGCGGCGACGGGTGTCCTCCCAGTGTGCGTTGCCGGCATCGACGACGATGTCGCCGTCCTCCAGCAGCGGGACCAGCTGGTCGATGACCGCATCGGTGCCCGGTCCGGCCTGGACCATGATGATCACCTTGCGTGGACGCTCCAGCGCCTGCACGAAATCAGCCAGATCTGGGGTGGCGACGAAATCACCCTCGTCGCCGTGCTCGGACATCAACGTGTCGACCTTGGCGGCGGAGCGATTGTGGATCGCCACCCGGAATCCGTTGCGGGCAAAGTTGCGGGCGAGATTGGCCCCCATCACGGCAAGGCCGGTCACGCCGACATCGGCCAGCTTCTGGTCGGTCCCCTGGGACATCGTCCCTCCTTCGTCAGATCACTCAGCACGTACGGGCACCATCGTCCCATCCGCGGCCGGACCGAAGGCACCGGACGGCGCCGGTGAGACGTGGCCCACGTGGTGGCGGTGCGCTCACTGGCCCGGCGGTGTCGCCAGAGGACTGTCCGTCCAGCGCGCGGCCCTGGTGTCGTGGTCCAGGATCGGGCAGGTCAGGCAGTAGCCGTGGTGGGGATCCTTGAAGTCCAGGCAGCACGCCCCCCGTACGCCCCACAGGTCATGGTCGTGTGGGCCATAAGCGGCCAGGCGGGGACTCGACAACGACGGCACCCCAGCGGCCACGAGCAGCTCCTGCCAGGCCTCGGCCGTTTCCCAGTCGGCGCGCCGGTCCCGGCCGAGCTGCCGGGCAAGGACGAGCATCGCCATGGTCGAGGTGTCCAACACATAGCTCCACAGGGTGCGGCGACCGACCTGGGTGTGTGCGCGGATCGCCTCCACCAGCGGGGTCACCACAGCGACCACCGTGTGGGCGGCCTCCTGCGCCGGGACCGGCCCGACGGCCCTCCGCGGCACACCATGGCGGATCGACCCGGGACCGTCACCGACTCCAGACAGAAGCCAGCCTTCAGCGGTGACCGCGAGGCCGACCCCGGTGAGCAAGACGGTGGCCGACTGGGACCACAACACCTCTCGGACCAGGGACCGCAGGGCGTGTACGGCGTGGGGGCCAGCTGGGCAGTCGGTCAGCTCAGCGGCAACGGCGGCCGCCACCGAGAATGCGTCACCTGATCCCGCGTCGAGGTCGAGCTCACTCATCGGGCGCCAACCGGCGGCGTCGTCAACCACTTCCGGCAGCGGCGCGAAGCCCAAGGGAGCACAGAGTTCGACGGTTCGCAGCAGCCCGGCACCGGGGCCAGTACGGGGGTCGTCGATAGGGGGGTCGCTCACGGGTCCGAGGGTACCGAGCCTGCCCGGGGGTCCACGTGGATTGATCCCTTGACGGAACAGATACGTATCTGTAGTGTCGCCCGCATCACTGCAAGGCATTGCGGCAACGGGTTGCCGCGGCCTTGGAGGGTCCCACGCACCATCATCACGCCCGAGACCACCAGACACTGTCCTGCCCGCATGCCCCGACGGTCCATCACACCTCCACCTGACCGACCACCCACACCAAGGGGACCCATGTCTTTCACCCAGCTCCCTCGCCGCACCGTCCTGGCCGGCCTCGGCGGAGCCGCCGGCTCTGCGCTGCTCGCTTCGTGTGCCCGCGACGGCGACACCCCGGAGCCGGCAGGCCCACCATCAGCCGGTTCGGCAGCGTTGCCGTCGTACGTGCCCTTCCCAGGGTTGACGCCGGACCTGCCGGCCAGCGACGACGGCGTCACCGCAGGCTTCTTCAACCACCCACGGCCGCCGATCGACCGGGACGGGTTCCCGCTGCCGACGACCGACCCGGTGACCGCGCTGCTCCAGGGCGGCGCACCCACCACAGCACCGGACTCGAGCCCGATCTACCAACGGTTCCGCGAGCAGGCTGGCAACCAGCTCCAGGCCGCGACTGTGGTGAGCACTGAGTACACCGCCAAATTCCAGGTCACGATCGCTGGCCGCGACCTCCCCGACCTGGTGCAGATCGAGCCGGTACCCCGGCTGCCCGAGATCCTTGAGTCAAACTTCACCGATCTCAGCGACTTCCTCTCCGGGGACGCGGTCACCCGGTACCCGGCCCTGGCCAGCTTCACTGCAGACAACTGGGCTGTGTCCTCCCTGAACGGGCGAATCTGGGGGGTGCCGCAGCCCCGCCCTCCGGCCGGACGCATCCTGATGACCCGCGGTGACCTGCTCGTCCAGAAGGGGATCGACACCAATCCGACGATCTCCGACGGCGAGGACTTCGTTGCGCTGCTCGCTGAGCTGACCGACCCATCAGCCAACACCTTTGCGCTCGGCGGCGATCCCGCCGGCTGGCTGCTCCGCGTCGTACGGGAGATGTATGGGGCGCCCAACATCTGGCATCAGGACGACGACGGGACGTTCTCCCACGAGATCAACGCCCCCGAGACCGTCGAGGCACTCGATCAGGCGGCCAAGATCGTCCAGGCTGGTTACACCCATCCCCAGTCCTTCGCCGACCCTGGCTCGAACAACACCTGGTTCCGAGCCGGCACGACTCCCCTGCTGGTCCAGACGTTCCCGTCGTGGGGCAACTACGCCCGGTCGAATCCTGAGTTCGACATGGGCCATGTCCGACTGCCGCAGTGGGATGGCGGCGGCAACACCCGCATCTACACCAGCCTCGCCGGGTACTACGGCTACGTCGCCATCCGCCAGCAGGATTCACCCGAACGGGTCGAGGAGATCCTGCGCATCCTCGACTACATCGCCTCACCGTTCGGCACCAGCCAGTACCTTGACATCGCGTACGGCCTCGAGGGAGAGACCTACACCCTGGACGAAGGAGAACCCTCCTTCGTCGAGGGCGGCAGCGACCAGATCTTGGTCGGCTGGCCGTACGCCGGAGGAGGCGCCCAGAACGTGCTCTATGCGCCGGGCAATCCGGATCTGGTGCAGCGACAGCACGACTACCTCTCAACGGTCCTGCCCGAGGGGCGCCGTGATGCTTCGGTCGGGCTCTACTCGGCCACTGCTCTGGGCAAGGCGGCGACCTGGACCAAGCGTCGCAACGACACCGAACGCAGCATCCTGCTCGGCGAACGACCGGTCTCGGCGTGGCAGGAGTTCGCCCAGGCCTGGACCAAGGACGTCGGCCAGGCCATGGCCGAGGAGTATCAGCAGGCCGCCGCGGCCAGCTGACCACCACAGGAAAGGGACACCACATGGACACCACACCGACAGCATCGGGGCTGCGGATCTCACGACGATCTGTCCTGATCGGATCGGCCCTCGGCGGAGCAGCAGCAGCCCTGCCGTTGGCACGAGCACATGCCGACAATCTCGACCTGGTCGTCGACGGCCAAGCCCGTTGCGTCATCGTGCCGCGTGAGGAGCCGGCGTTCGGGGACGGCTTCGAGGTCGAGGTCGAAGATGGCGTGGTCACCGCGCCGATGCGGGTCGTGGAGGACCCATCGGCCTCAGGCGGGGCCTATGTGGATGCCCCGGCCGGCAACAACGGCCACGGCAGCGTCGAGGTCACCGTGGATCTTCCGACCGCAGGGGAATTCACCCTGTGGGTGAGGATGTGGGGACCCAGCTATGCCTCGGACTCCTTCACCGTGACAGTGGCAGGAGGTCCACCGTTCGAGTGGATCACGACCAAGTTGACCACCGACTGGACCTGGTTCGAGGTCGGCTCAGGCAACCAGGGATCGCCGACCTTCCGACCCGAGGTTCATCGGTTGCCGGCCGGACCGACGACCGTGGTCCTGGGCAACCGAGAGTCGGGAGCACGTGCCGATGCGATCCGGTTGGTCCCCACCGACCACGGCGAAAGCCAACTGGCCCACGCCACACAGGTCCTGGCCGACACGGTCGAGACCGGCACCGGAGCGCGACTCGCCGTCGTCTCCCCCGCCGAGGCCGATGATCCCGATCTGCCGAGTGGGCGGATCTATCTGGGCTGGGGTGGGCCCAATCCCCCGGCTACGGTGACCGAGGCGGTCGCCGACCTCGACCCCGACGGCTACGTCATCGCAGCACACGACGGCGACCTGATGATCCTCGGACGCACCGACTGGGGCACCCGGTACGGCGTGTACGAGTTCCTCGAGCGCCACGCGGGAGTGCGCTGGCTCATGCCCGGCCCCGACGGCACCGACATCCCCGAACTGTCTCGCCTGTCCGTACCGGACGCCCGGCGACGCCTGCCCGTCCCGCCCGCGTCGCGGGTCCAGCCCCGCCGTCCCGGACGCGATCAGTCATTGGTGGTGGTGGACGGGCCAAGCTTCGCAAGCCGATCCTTCTCCCCGTTGTTCCTCGGCGCCCAGGTCTCCAACGTCTCACCGCTTGCCCCGGAGTGGACCACCGACGACGCCCGGGTGATGTGGGCGACCACGAACCGTACGCACTCCACCCTGACCTACCGGTCGAACCACAACATGTCGCGGATCTTCCCGCCGCGCACCTATGCCGATCCGGATCTGCCGACCTACCATCCGGAGTACTACCCGATCCGTGACGGCCAGACGGTACTGCCCGCCCTCACCGCAACGTCCGGCTGGCAGCCTCGGTTCGATCTCGACGCCACCGCCGAGGTGGCCATCGACCACGTTCTGGCCCACTTCGCGGACAATCCCGAGCTGGACATCTTCTCGTTGGCGATCAACGACGGCGGAAATTCCTTCTCTGACACCGATCTCGACACCTCGATCATCAATTCGGAGGGCTACGCCTCTGCTTCGGAGTCCTACTACCGCTGGGTCAATCAGGTCGTGACCGGCGTGATCGACCGCAACCCCGATCTGGCGGCGAAGACCTTCCCGGTGCTGGCCTACACCTATGTGGCTGACCCGCCGTCGTTCGACCTGCATCCCCAGATCGTGCCGATGGTCACGGTCGACAGCGGGGCGTGGGTCGATCCCGTGGCGCGGACCCGGATCAAATCGCGGTTCACCTCCTGGCAGGGGCGGGCACGGCGGACTGCGTGGTACGACTACTCCTCCGGCACCCGGTATGTGGTGCCCCGGCCCTATCTCGCTGCCCTGGCCGAGGCCTATGCCTGGGGTGCGGCCAACGGTGTGGAGTTCCAGTACGCCGACATGTACCCCGACCTGATCGGTGAAGGTCCCAAGACCTGGATGTTGGCCAAGCTGTTGTGGAACATCGAGGCCGACCCCGATGACCTGATCGCTGAATGGTACGAGGCGGTCGCCGGCCCAGGCGCCAGCGACTTGGCGGCCTACTTCGCCTTCTGGGACGACTTCTGGACCGACAGCGTGGTCCAGACCCCCTTCTGGGCGTACAGCCGGTTCCGCACCTACGTGTACTTCCCGTTGTGCACCTACCTCGACGTGCTCGACCATGCCGATGTCGTCGGCGCCGGTGAACTGCTCGACCGGGCCCGCGATGCGGCCACCACCGATGCCCAGCGCGCACGGATCGACCTGATCCGCCGTCGACACGAGTACGTCGAACGGTCGGTCCGCAGCTATCCGCACCCGGTCGCTGCGCCCACCGACGAGACGGCGGCCCTGTCCATGGTGTCTGGGCTCGAGGTCGACCTGGCCGAGGCTGTCGAGGCCGCCACCCAACGGCGCGCCCTGGCCGCCGAGGACGAGCTCGACCCGGTGACCCGCCGCCAGTACAACCACGACACCAGCCACTTCTGGACTGGCTACAACGGTGAGACCTTCTTCCACCTGCACGACTGGATCGTCGGGGCTGACGGCAATGCTGTCCGTGTCGCGGTCGAGGACCTGGCCACCACCTCGCCGACCACACCCGCCGGCCGCTTCTGCCAGCTCCTGCTGGAGATCGTCGACCAGACCCGTCCCTCGGTCCTGGTCAACGGTGACTTCGAGTCCGGCGATGCCGGTGGCTTCCCACCGTGGACGGTGAAGAACAATGCTCGGCCCGTGGCCGGTGCCGGACTCGACGGATCCACCGGTCTCGAACTGTGGAGCGAACCGGGCACGTCCTCGGCCCAGGAGAACTCGATCATCCAGCAGGCCCCCGCCGGTGGTGGGCTGCTGGCGGGACGGATCTGGTTCCGTCTGGTCCCCGGTGACGAACCGATCGACCCTCAGAGCGCGGGGCTGGTCTCGTTCAAGGTCGAGTACCGATCGGACAGTGGCGCCCTGTTACGACAGAGCCAACAGCCGTTGCGGTTCGCCCGCGACGGGGGCACGGACTGGGCCTGGCTGGCGATCATGGAGGACGTGCCGCGGACGGTCGACGACACCCCGGTGGCCCGCATCCGTGTGGTGGCCTCTCTGCTGAACCATGACGACAGCAGCCGGTTGATTCTCGACGAGGCGCAGGTGTTCACCACCAGCAGCTGAACTTCCCCACCCCGGATCGCCAGTCAGCGTGTCTGGCGATCCGGGTCGAGATCGGGGGTCATGGTCACTGCGGGCTCACAGGGCAGCCGGATCTGGCGGCGGTCCGGCTCCCGCCCCTCCAGGAGTTCGATCAGCAAGCGGGCGGCGCGCCGACCGATGTCGGCCCTCGGCTCCAGCAGGAAGGCACAGAATGTGCCGTCGTACGGGGCCTGGAACGGAGCCTGGAGCACAGCCATCGCATAGTCGACATTGATCCGCAGACCGGCAACATGGCCGGCCTGCATCAAGTTGTCGGCCATCAGGTGGTCCTCAGCGAGGAAGACATCAACCCCACCACGCAGATGCTCCACCAGCCAGGCGGGGTCGCCAACCTGCTGCCGGTCCACCAGGACCAGCCGTGACGAGGACAGTCCCAGCTGGTTGACCGCGCGACGGTATCCGGTCTGGCGGGCGCGGCGAGGCTCGGAAGCTGCCTGTTCACCGACATAGAGGAGCCGTTGATAGCCGGCCCCGTGCAGTTGCACCGTCAGTTTCTCGGTCGCGCCCGCGAAGTCGGCGTCCACCCAGGCGATGTCGATCCCGGGCACCGCCCGTTCGGCGATCCGTACGAAGGGGTATCCCTCGGCGGTCAGCCGAGCCAGTTCGTCGTGGTCGTCCCGGAAACCGAAGATGACCGCACCATCAGCGACGGCGAGCCGGTTTCCCTCCGGGGAGTAGACGCTGGGACGGCGGGCGGCCCGACTGGCGGAGGTGAGCAGCATCAGGTCGTATCCCGCGGCCTCCGCCTCCAGCCCGATCCCGACCAGATATTCGAAGTTGTAGTTGCGCGGCGCCAGCGGAAACACGTGGCCGCTGCTGTGGGCGCCGATCACCTTGGCCTGTTTGCCCTTCAGCCGTCGCGCTGCCGGATCATGTCGGTAGCCGTGGTCCCGGGCCAGGGCCAGCACCCGTTCGGCGGTCTCGTCGGAGATCCCTGCCTGCCGTGCCCGGCCGGCCAGGACAGCCGACACCGTTGACTGGCCGACACCGGCCAGCTGGGCGAGGTCACGCTGAGTCGTACGGCGGGTACGTGTCCCGGGCGGCGGCTCTGCGGTCGCAGACGGCATCTCGATGCATTCCTTCCACGAGTCCGGCGCAGCCGCCGGTACACCCGCACCCTACGCCGACCGGATCACCGCAGCAGCCGTCGCTCAGAGCGCACCAAAGATCTCGTCGAGCTCGGCGATCCCGGCCAGACCGGCCGCAACCGAGTTGCCGTCCCACCAGGTGACCGCGTCCAACTCGTAGGCATGTCCCGAGCTCACCGCATCGAGCCGTTGCCACAGTGGACCGCCGGTCACATCATCACCGGCGCCGGCTTGGCGGGTGAATCCGCCACCGCCGCTGAAGTGGAGGATGATGTCGGCGTCGCCGATGCGACCCACCTCTTCCTGACTGAGCGAGATGTAGGTCGTGGTGTCGTCGGGTGGGGTGTTGGACTCGGGTCGCTGCACCCCCAACAGTTCGAGAAGGTTGGAGGGGAAGACCGCTCCGGTGACGATCCGGACCTCGTCGGTGAAGCGGATCAAGGCGATGCGGTTGGACTCCAGGAGTGCGGCATGCTTCTCGGTGAACGCCGTGGCGGCAGCATCGAACTCCGCGATCCGCTCCTGCACGCGATCACCGGCGCCGACCAGGTCGCCCACGGTGGCTGCCGATTCCTTCCAGGTCACGCCATCGGCCGAGTTCAGCACGGCAACGGTCGGGGCGACTGCCGCGAGCTGGTCGTAGAGCTCCTCCACGCGGACTCGGCTGCCGATGATCAGGTCCGGGTCGAGCGCGGCGATCTGCTCGGGGTTCTGTTCGTTGAAACCGAGTGCGGTGAACTCTTCCGGCGGCTCGGGGAGGTAGGTCGGGACCGCGATGTCCCCGGCCAAGGTCTCCCCCGCCACCACCGGGGCACCAATCTCCAGCGCGGTTTGCAACGACACCCCGGCGTCGAGGCAGACGATCCGCTGGGGGTTCACCGGGATGTCGGAGGTCCCGAGTGGATGGTCGACCGTCCGACGCTCCGACGGATCCCCGTCCTCGGTCGGTGACGAACAGGACGCGAGAGCAACGGCACCGACGGCGGTGGCCGCCACCCCGGTGAGCAGCGTCCGACGGCGGAGGGTGGGGGCGATTGGCATGATCAGAACCCTAGCAAGGCTTGCCTTACCCTCCGCGGCCGGTGTCGTACGGGATGGGTTCAGCGCTTGCGCCGTCCCGTACCGAACAGACCACGCATCACTTCA
>CAMDZW010000017.1 GCA_945911015.1 uncultured Propionibacteriaceae bacterium | reverse complement strand
AGTAGAGGGCCGCGTCGCCGCGACGGAGGGCATCGACCAGCTCGCGGTGCCATCCGACGGCATCGGCCGGGGTGTAGTCGGGCCCGGGCAGCACCGGGTTGATCTCGTGGAAGCTGCGCCAGAAGACTTCGAGGAGGTCATCGACCAGGGCATTGCCGAGTTTCCGGTAGAGGACCTGGTGGAAGGCGAGATCATGTTCGGGGAAGTGCTCCCCTGCTGCCGCCGCACCGGCCATGGCCTCGACGAGTTCGTCCAGCGCGGCCAGGTCATCGGCGCCGAGCGAGGCCACGACCTCATCGGCAAGCCCGATCTCCAGCGCCTGCCGGACCGCAAGCAGGTTGGCCACCTCGGCCAGGTCACCATTGACCGAACGGGCCATCCGGAAGACCAGGCTGGCCTGCAACGGGTCCAGCCCGGGGGTGCCGACATAGGTCCCGAAGCCGTGGCGGATCTCGACGAATCCCAAGGCCTGCAGGGCTTTCATGGCCTCCCGCAGTGGATTGCGGGAGATGTTGAGCATGTCCATCAACACCGGTTCGGTGGGCATCGGGTCGCCCGGGCCGAGCCCGTTGTCCAGAACATACTGCTTGATCGCGTCCTGGATCCTGCGCTGGTTGGCGGCGGCACCCGACCTCGCCGACGGTACGACACTCATGAGCACCACCCTAGGGGTCAGCTCGCGGTCGGACCGTGCTGTTGGAGCAGATCGGCAACTCGGGCATGGTCGTCGGCGGTGAACGGGACAGCCGGAGTCGCCATCGTCGGGTGGGCGATGCTGCCGAGCTGATGGGCGGCGGACTTGAACGCCCCGAGCGCCCGGGAGCTCGCTCCCATCGGATGATCGGTGGCGATCCCGACGATCCGGAACAGACGGAAGAGTCGCTCCTGCTCGGATCGGGCCGCTTCCCACTGCCCCGCTCGGGCGTGGGCGCTGATCCGGGCATAGCCGGCCGGGTCGACATTGCCCAACCCCGGCACGACTCCGTCGACACCAATCATCAACGCGGCATCGACGGTGAGCTCCGATCCGGTGAAGATCTGGAAGTCGTCCAGACCACGATCGGCGCGGACGAGCAGATGACGTCGCAACTGGGCATCCGATCCGGAGGAGTCCTTGACCCCGGCAATCACTCCGTCCTCGGCAAGCTCGAGCAGGTCGTCGGTGGCCAGACTGAACCCGTTGACCCGTGGCGGATTCTCGTACGCAAACACCGGCAGCTGCGCGAACTCGCGGTGGATCGTACGGAAATGGGTCCGGACCTCAGCCGAGGCCGTGGCGGCGAAGAAGGGCGCGGTGACGACGGCACCGGCGACGTCCAGGTCGGCGAAGAGGCGGAGCTGGGCCAGCACCCGGGCGGTCGAGGTGTCAGTGACGCCGACCACGACGGGGACCTCACCGGCCGCCGAGGCGAGCAATTCCCGTACGAACTCGACGCGTTGGTCATCGGTGAGGAAGCCGAACTCACCGGTCGTGCCGAGCCCGAAGATCCCGTTGACACCCCCGTCGATCAGGTACCGGGTGTGGCGGTGGACCGACTCGCGATCCACCGTCCCGTCCGGCCGCAATGCGGTGATGGTCGGGACGACGACACCAGAGAGTCTTGCAGGCATAGGACGTACTATGTCATGCTGTCGCCGTTCGAAGCAATGCTGCAAGCGAGGAGTCCCACCGTGAGCACGACGATGAGCCGGAGAACATGGCTGGGGACAGCTGCCCTGTCCACAGCCGCCCTGTCCACCACCGCCCTGGCGGGCGCGCTGACCGGGTGTTCCACCACGCCCAACGACCCAGGCGGTCAGCAGCGGACCAACCAATCGGTCCCGTTGCCGACCTATGTCCGGTACGAGGGGGTGACCCCCGACCTACCCGGCGACGAGATCATGCTGGACGGGTTCCTCACCTATCCTGACTCGCCAGTGCGTTACCGCGACGAACCGTCCGGTGATGGCAAGCCAATCTCGGTGATGACCTCCATCCCGGGCGCCATCCCACCGGGGATGGACCAGAATCGTTACTGGCAAGCGATGAACGAGCGGATCGGGTCACAACTGGACATCACGCTGTCGTCCAACGACGACTACACGGACAAGTTCGCGACCCGAATGGCGGGCGGCGAACTGGCCGACATCATCAATGTCCCGCCGACCACCCCTCGACTGCCGAGCCTCATGGCCGCCACCTGTGCCGATCTGACTGAACATCTGTCCGGAGATGCGGTGAAGGAGTATCCCGCTCTGGCGGCACTCGGCCCGGACCTGTGGCGCGGCTGCGTCTTCGACGGACGAATCCTCGGGATCCCGGTGCCGCGGGCCATGGCACGCACATCGGGGCCGCTCTATCGCAAGGACCTGCTGGCCGAGAAGGGAATTGTCGACCCGGCTCCAACCGACTTCGAGGACCTGTTGACGCTGTGCGAGGAGTTGACCGACGCCCGCAACAACAGGTGGTGCTGGGACACGCTCTCGGTGCCGATGCTGGCCACCATGCTCGGACTGGCGAACAACTGGGCCGAGGAGGGCGGGACCTTCATCCGGATGCAGGAACAAGAGGGCTACACCCAAGCCCTCGAGGCCGGCCGCCAGATGATGGAGGCCGGGGTGGTCAATCCCGACGGGCTCGCCACCGGCGGCGTGGCCCGCAAGGCATGGCTCAACGGCGGCACCTGTCTGATGACTCGGGACTCGTTCGTCGCGTGGAATCAGTTCTACACCGACAATGTCGCGACCGAGGGGTTCGAGATGTCGATGATGGACCTGCCCGGTTTCGACGGCGGCGAGAGCGTCGTCTTCATGGGGTTGCAGTTGAACAACATCACTGCCTTCTGGGCCGACTCGGACCACGACATCACCACCTTGTTGCGGGTGGCCGACCACCTGGCGGCACCGTTCGGCACCGAGGAGTACCTGTTCAAGAAGTACGGGACCGCCGGCCGTCACTACGAGCTCGACGGCTCGGATCCGGTGCTCAACCAGACCGGGGCGGTGGAGACCGGGATCGGTCTGCAGTATGTGTCCGATCCACCGATCACGCTCTATCTGCCCGGCCATCCCGACGTAGTCGAGGACCAGCACGCGATCGGCTCGGCCTGGCTGCCGCGCCTGGTCGATGACGCGAGTTACGGCCTCTACTCCGAGACCCAGTCCTCCGAGGGTGCCCAACTCGACGCGACACTGAACGACGTGCAGACCCAGATCCTCCTCGGTCGTGAACCGGTCAGTGCCTGGACGGCGGCTCTCGACGAGTGGCGCACCCGTGGTGGCGACAAGATTCGGCAGGAATATCAGGAGGCGCTGGCGGCCACCCAGTAGCGCAAACCGGTGAGGCCGACCAGTGGGGCCACACGGTGAACATGGGGTGGCCACCATCGCCCGAAGGTGAAATTCTGTTTCCGGGAAGCGCTTGCCCGAGCGCCCGACAAATCGATCCCGGAGGTGGCGAACCATGGCCCAGCCGACCCTGTACCAGGTTGCGGAACTGGCTGGGGTGTCCTTGGCGACCGCGTCACGTGTCCTCAACGGCAGCGCCCGGCAGGTTGGCGAGGATCTCAAGGAACGAGTACTCGCCGCAGCCCAACAGCTGCGCTACACCGCCAACGGACCGGCCCAGGCGATGGCTCGCGGCCACTCCAACACCGTCGGTCTGATCGTGGCCGACATCGCCGACCCTTATTTCACCCAGATCGCCGCCGGGGTGGTGGCGGCTGCCGAAGCGACCGGGCTGACCGTGACCATGGGCACCACAGGTCGCAATCCGGAGCGGGAGTTGCGTCACCTGGCCGGGTTCCGCAGTCAACGCGCCCGTGGGGTGATCCTGGTCGGATCGCGACTGGGCGACGGCGAAGACGAGCTGGCCGCCGAGATCGCGGCCTTCCACGACATTGGCGGCACCGTGGTCCTGATCAGCCAGCCCGTCGGCGATCTGCCTGTGGTCGAGATCGCCAATCAGTCGCTGGCCACCGAACTGGCGAGCGCACTGGCCGATCAAGGACACACCGACTTCTCCATCCTGGCCGGACCCGCGGACCTGGTCACGGCCCAGCACCGGACCTCCGGCTTCCTGGCCGGCCTCGCCCAGGCCGGCATCGAGGTGGCACCGGAGCGGATCATCGCCGGCCCGTTCGACCGTGACGGTGGCCACCAGGCGATGGAGCAGCTGCTCGACATCACCCATTCCGGCTGCGTCTTCGCAGTCACCGATGCGATGGCACTGGGGGCGATGGCGGCGATCCGTGAGGCCGGACTGACCCCTGGCGTCGACATCGCCATGGCCGGTTTCGACGACATCCCGACTCTGGCCGATGTCCAGCCGGGTCTGACCACGGTCAACCTTCCCCTGCGTGAGGCGGGACGGTTGGCGGTCGACCTACTCAGTGCCGAGCCAGGCTCATCCCGTACGGTCAGCGGTCGCGTCGTGCTGCGCGACAGCACCACGCTCCCCTGAGCCCGACTGCCTGAGCCCGACCGGCCTCCCGCAGCACCTGAGTTCGTCGTTGTTGTCACCACCGACGCCGCTGCAGTAGAGTCACCCGGGAAAGCCCATTCCCAGATCGCCGGTCAGGTATCGGCGTCCCTGTCTGAAAAGGATGACATCGACATGGAGAACCGCACCATCGGCGTCGTGATGAACGGCGTCACCGGACGCATGGGGCATCGCCAGCACCTGGTCCGATCGATCCTGGCCATCCGTGAGCAGGGCGGCGTCGAACTCGCCGACGGCTCGCGCGTGCAGCTGCAGCCGCTGCTGGTCGGGCGCAATGCCGACAAGCTGTCCGAGCTGGCCGACCGCTACGGCCTGAAGGACTGGACCACCGATGTCAACGGCGCGATCGCCGACGACGACTACTCGATCTACTTCGACGCCCAGCTCACCAATGTCCGTGAGGCTGCACTGCGCAAGGCGATGGAGACCGGTCGCGACATCTACACCGAGAAGCCGACGGCGGAGTCCGTCGAGGCCGCCCTTGACCTGGCTCGACTCGCCAAGTCGACTGGCGTCAAGAATGGTGTGGTCCACGACAAGCTCTTCCTCCCCGGCTTCCGCAAGCTCCGCCGCCTGATCGACGGTGGCTTCTTCGGCGAGATCCTCTCGGTCCGTGGCGAGTTCGGCTACTGGGTCTTCGAGGGCGACTGGCAGGCTGCCCAGCGCCCGTCGTGGAACTACCGGGCCGAGGACGGCGGGGGCATCGTCACCGACATGTTCTGCCACTGGAACTATCTCCTCGAGGACCTCTTCGGCACCATCGACTCGGTCAACTCCTTGGCGGTCACCCACATCCCGACCCGATGGGACGAGAAGGGTGCCGAGTACACCGCGACGGCCGACGATGCGGCCTACGCGATCTTCGAAATCGGCAAGACCGTCGTCCAGTTCAACTCCTCCTGGGCCGTCCGGGTCAACCGCGACGAGCTCGTCGAGCTACAGGTGGACGGCACCAAGGGCAGTGCCGTGGCCGGACTCCACCGCTGCAAGGTCCAGCCGCGTGAGCTCACCCCCAAGCCGGTGTGGAACCCGGACCTGGTCGAGACCACCCCGTTCCGCGACCAGTGGCACGAGATCCCTGACAACGAAGCGTTCGACAACGGCTTCAAGGTGCAGTGGGAGCAGTTCATCCGCCACGTCGTCGATGGGGAGCCGAACCCGTACGATCTGCTCTCGGGCGCTCGCGGAGTGCGGCTGGCCGAAGCCGGCTTGCAGTCGTCGGCCGAGGGTCGGCGCATCGAGCTGCCGGAGCTGTCGCTGTGAGCTCCGCTTCTGCAGCCCAGCTGGCGAAACTGTCGCTGAACCAGAAGACGGTCAACTCGCTCTCGGTGCCCGAGGTCGTCGAGCTCTGCACCACGACCGGCATCGAGTCGGTCGGCCTGTGGCGTGAGCCGGTCGCCGAGTACGGGTTGTCCGCCACGGTGGACCTGGTGCGCGAAGCCGGCTTGCGGGTGTCGTCGCTGTGCCGTGGTGGCTGGTTCACCGCGACCGGCGCGGCCTTTGACGAGGCAATTGCCAGCAACCGGGCCGCGATCGAGGAGGCTGCTGCGCTGTCGGCGGACTGCCTGTGTCTGGTGGTCGGTGGCCTGCCGGAGGGTTCGAAGGACCTGGTCGCCGCCCGGGACCAGGTGGCGCGGGCGCTGGAGATCCTGGTGCCCCATGCCGCCGAACGTGGGGTGAAACTCGCCCTCGAGCCGATGAATCCGATCTATGCCGCCGACCGTGGCGTGCTGTCGACGCTGGGCCAGGCACTTGATCTGGCGGCGCCCTATCCGGCCGAACAGGTCGGCGTGATGGTCGACACCTTCCATGTCTGGTGGGATCCCGAGCTGGCCGCCCAGGTGGCTCGCGCAGGCGACGAAGGGCGGATCCTGTCCTACCAGGTCTGCGACTGGATCACGCCACTGCCGGCCGACACTCTCCTGGCCCGCGGCATGATGGGCGATGGCCACATCGACTTCCCCGCGATCGGCGCACTCGTGGCCGAGGCCGGCTACACCGGCGACATCGAGGTCGAGATCTTCAACGCCGATATCTGGGCCGCCGATCCGCGCCAGGTCGTCGACACGATGATCGAGCGCTACGCCCAGCTCTGCGCACCGCACGCAGGCTGAACCCAACCACAGCCACACAGGGACCGGTGACATGTTCACCGGTCCCTGTGTTTTGCCTTCCCTGTGTTGTCTGCTCTTCGCTTTGCAGACCGACCGTTGACTCTGGACTAGACCACGATCTACGATCGGGCCAACCAACGGTGGGAAGAAGGAGGCGTCATGGTCACCAGACGCACAGTGCTCGGCGGCGCGATCGCCGCATCGGTCCTCGGCTCGACGGTGCTTGGGGGATGCAGCAAAGACAGCGGCGACGGAGTCGTCAGTGTCTACAGCTGGCGCCAGGAGGACGGCGACGGCTACAAGACGATCTTCGACCAGTTCACGGCCACCCACCCGGATGTGCAGGTGAAGTTCGAACCGTTCAACTCCACCGACTACGACCAGATCCTGGCCACCGCAATGCAGGCCGGCGAAAGTCTCGACGTGATCCAGCTGCGCCCCTATGCCGGGGCGAAGGAAATCGCCGACACCGGCGAGCTCGAACCCTTGGACGACCTCCCCGGCGTGTCCGAGTTCGACGCCGACAGCCTCGCCGCAGTGAGCGGTTCGGACGGCAAGGTCTACGGCGTGCCACTGGCCCTCAACGCCCTGCTCACCCTCACCAACACCGGCGTGCTCGACGAGCACGACATCGACGAACCAACCACCTGGGACGAGTTCCTGGCCGCCTGCGACACCTTGAACAGTGCCGGAATCACCCCGATCGCCCAGTCCGGCAAGGCCGCCTATCTGCTGTCGATCCTCTACCAGGCCGTCGGGACGGTGAAGCTCAGCGAGTCCTTCACCAGCGCAGTCGAGGACGGCTCCGGCGACTTCACCTCGACCGAGTTCCGTGACTCGGTGCAGCGGGTGCTGGACCTGGCACCGTACTTCCCCGACAGCTTCATCGGCATGGCCGATGACGAGGCCCGAGCCATGTTCGCCCAGGGTGAGGCGGCCTTCTACATCAACGGCGACTACCGAGTGGTCCCCCTGCAGGACCTCAACGCCGAGCTGACCATGGGTTTCCTGCCCAGCCTGCCCGACGACAGCAGCGGCCAGGCACGGCTGTGCACCTCGGTCGACGGCGCCTACGCCATGCTGTCGAGCTCACCTGACTTCGAAGGATCCCAAGCCCTGTTGGAATACATGGCGACCCCGGAGTTCGGCAACGCCTTCTCCGACATTTTCGGTCGGCTCAGCCCGGTACCCGGCACAGCACCATCGAGCGGCCTCCATGTCGACATCGCCGCCATGGCCGAATCAGCCAGCCAGGCCAACCCGATCGCAGCCATGGGCGGTGGACAGCCGGACGTGAAGGCCGAGTTCGAGACCCTGCTGCAGGGGGTCCTCGGCGGACAGGTGAGCACCGATGAGCTGTTCACCAAGACCCAGGAGGCCTATCTGGCCTCGAGGCAGTGATGGCCTCGGCTCGCTCGCCCCGCCGGATCAGCCCCGGGGTGCACCTGTTCGCGCTCCCGGCGCTGGCGGTGTACGGGGTGTTCGTCCTGTACCCGATCGTCACCACCTTGGTGAACAGCTTCTTCGAGTTCCGAGGGATGCGTCGCGGCGACTGGATCGGGCTGGACAACTTCCGCACCCTGTTCACCACGGCGCCGTTGAATGAACGGGTACTCAACGCCCTGGGCAACAATGTGGTGCTGTTCCTGGCCTCGATGGTGGGCCTGGTGATCGCGTTCGTGCTCGCCGCACTGCTCCACCAGCTGACGGCAGGCCGCGAGTTCTTCAAGGCCGCCTACTTCCTGCCCCGACTGCTGTCGCTGATCGTGGTCGGCTTCCTGTGGCAGTTGATCCTCAGCCCGCGCTCGGGCGCCCTCAACGGGTTGTTCGATGCCATGGGCCTGGGGTTCCTCTCCCATGCCTGGTTGGCCACCCCACGATCGGCGCTGGCTGCGGTGGCCGCAGTCGGGATCTGGCACAGCATCGGCTTTGCGATCCTCGTCTTCCTCGCCGCGATGCAGGCCATCCCCAACAACATCTACGAGGCGGCCCGGATCGACGGCGCCTCACCATGGCGGATCATGATGTCGATCACGTTCCCCCTGACTCGCTCGGCCTGGATGATCCTGACCGTCCTGGGATTCATCGGTGCCTTCGAAACATTCGACCTCGTCTACGCCATGCAGGGGGTCACCGGAGCTCCGTACTACGGCACCGACACCCTCGGACTGCTGTTCTACCGTTTGGCCTTCGGCGGGGAGGGCGGCACCGCAGCCATCGGTCTGGGATCGGCTCTCGCCCTGGCGATGCTGGTCCTGATGGCCGGGGTCTCGCTACTGACCGTGCGCGCCTTCCGACCGGGGAGGGACTGACATGTCCACGATCGCCACCTCTGCCCGTACCGCACCCCGTACCAGCCGCACCCGACGGCCGATCCGGCCGACCCGGATGCTCGGCTACACCGTGCTGATCGTGTGTGCTGTGGTCCAGTTGGCACCAGTGGTGCTGATGCTGGTCAACTCGCTGAAGAACGACCTCGATGTGTTGAACAACCCAGTCGGTCTGCCGTCGACCTGGGAGTTCTCCAACTACACAGAGATCTGGCAGCGCGCCAACTTCTCCCGGTTCATGCTCAACTCGGTCATCGTCACTCTGGCGTCAGTAGCCGTGCTGGTGGTGATCGGATCGATGATGGCCTTCTACCTGGCCCGGTTCCAGTTCTGGTGGAACAAGGTGCTGCTGGCGGTCTTCCTGCTCGGGCTGATGGTCCCGCTGCGGCTGGCCGTGATCCCGATCTTCACCATGATGCGGGATCTGCAGCTGTTGGATTCGCTCCAGGGACTGGTCCTCATCCACATCGCCGAACGCCTGTCCTTCGCGGTCTTCGTGATGTACGGGTTCGCCCTGTCGGTGCCACACGAGATCGAAGAGGCCGCACTGGTCGACGGTGCCGGATGGCGCAGCATCTATCTGCGGATCTTCCTGCCCTTGATGCGTCCCGCACTGGGCACGGTCGCCATCGTGTCAGCGGTGAGCATCTGGAATGAGTTCTTCTTCCCTCTGGTGTTGATCCGCAGCGAGAACATGCGCACCCTGCCACTGGGCCTGACCACGGTGATGGCCGAGTTCCGCACCGAGTGGTCTCTGCTGTTCGCTGGCATCAGCATTTCCGCCATCCCGGTGATCGTGCTGTTCATCGCGATGTCACGACAGTTCATGGACGGCATGACCGAAGGAACCCGATGAGCCCCCTTTCCCTTTCCGACAAGGTGATTTCGTTCGATCTGGACGACACCTTGATCCGTGGACCGTTCTCCAAGGTGCTGCGCGATGCCATGGCCGCGGTTGCCGAGGACGATGACGAGGCCGTGTCCCTGCGCGCAGAACTGAACCGGCGCCACAACGAGCTGTTGGCTGCCGACGAGCTCGGCGCCTATGACTGGCACCAGCTCGTCGCCGACACCGTCGACGGACGTGATCTCGGCTTCGACCTGATGGAGCGACTGGAGGACTATGCCGCCGCCGGACTCACCCAGGTGCTGCACGAGGACACTCCCGCTCTGCTCGGCCGGTTACGCGCTGCGGGCTGGTCGACTCTGGTGCTGACCAACGGCTGGCGGCGCTATCAGGAACCGATCCTGCGCCATGCCGGCCTGCTCGCTGCCGTGGACGCACTGATCGCCAGCGATGACGTCGGGGTGCCGAAGCCGGCCGAGGAAATGTTCGTGCGAGCCCGCGGTGGCGCTGCGGTACATGTCCATGTCGGTGACCGGATCGACCATGACATCGTCGGCGGCAACCGAGCCGGGGCGGTGACCGTCCTGTTGCGCCGTGACGCCCCCACTGACCCGGATCGGGTCGAGGACTATCTGGCCGAACGCCGCCGGAAGCAGAACACTCCCCCGGCGAACCTGCCGTGGGCCACCCCTGCTCTGGTCACCTCACAGTTGGCCGAGGTGGTCGCCTGGGTGATTGCTGCCGACTCACCGGGCGACCTTGACCAGGGATCGGCACGGGAGGCGTCCGGTCGGCCGCACGAGCGGTGACCCCACCCGTCGACCGGGAAACTGGCTGGTCGATAGGCTGTCGGCGGCCGGAGGGAGGCAGCCGATGGGCGGGACACAGGACGTGATCCAGGCGATGCTGGACAGCCTCCCCACCGATCCCGGAGATCGCGGCACCCGCCGAGCACGGTTGGCCGATTTCCTGGGCGATCTGGTCGCCGAGTTGCCGGTCGGCACCGAGCTGCCGGCCGAGCGGACCCTGGCCGAGCACTTCTCCGTGGCTCGGATGACCGTGCGGGAAGCCGTTGACGGGTTGGTGGCCCGGGGCCTGGTGGAACGGGTCCCCCGCCGCGGAAGCTTCGTCGCACAGCCCCGGTTCGTCCACACCCGCCATCTCGTCTCCTACGACGACGACATGCGCGCCCGAGGACTGGAACCGGGCGGCCGCAAGGTGTCGGCCCGGGTCCGCACCGCGAGCGCTGCGACCGCTCGAGCGCTCGGCATTGCGCCCGGTGACCGCTATTTGGATCTGGTCCGGCTGCGCACCGCCGACGGGCTGCCGATGGCTATCACCCGGTCACAGTTGTCGCTGGATCGTTTCCCGGGCCTGGAACGGAACGAGTTCACCACCGTGTCGATGCATGAGGTGCTGGAACGGGAGTGGGGCGTCCGCGCCGCCAGCCATGAGCAGCGGGTCCGGGTCGCGTCAGTCACCGGCACCGATGCGCAGCTGCTGGAGGTCGAGCCGGGCGCCCTGGTCTTCGACATGAGCGGTGAGAGTCGGGACCGCGCCGGAGAGGTCATCGAGGTCGCCCGGTCGCTCTACCGGGCCGACCGCTACGAGATCGTGCTGCGGACCGAGTTCGGCTCCTGACCTCACCACCAGGGCAGGATCGGGACGACCCGCACCTGGTCGTCCACTCGCTCCACGAGGAACCCGGCCACCGAGACCACCGTCCCCCGAGCGTTGTCGGCGACCTCGAGGACCGCGTCGATGACCGGCTGGATGTCGTCCTGGGCCAGGATCAGGTTGAGCAACGGCCCCTTGGTGTCATCGATGTGGTCGATGCCGATCAGGACGGTGGTGATGGTGTCGTCGTCGGACAGGATCGCGATCTCACCGTCTCCGCGTGTGCAGCTCAGCCGGGCGTTCTTGCCCGAGCACTCGAAGTCACCATCGGCGGGGAGCACTGTGGTGGCTTCGGATGCTGACACTGCGAACTGTTGTGGGGTCATCGACGGCGGCGGGCCGTCCGCCCGCATCCCGCGGACCAGCTGCAAGCCGTCCCCGCCGAGATCGACGATGTGGACCCTGCCCCAGTCGAGCTCGAAGTCCTGCTCGTCACCCTCCCCGAGCTCGGGCAGTGCGGTGATGATGTCGACCTGGGGGTCCCCGGTCGCCAGTTGCAACAGGGCGGCGACCGAGGTCGAGACCTGGCCACCGTGGCCGGTCGCCCGGCCGACCACCTGGAAGGTGATGATCTCGTCGTCGGCATCGAGCACCCACCGGGCCGATACCTCGATGTCTCCGCCGGACGGGGTGCACCCGATCAGGTGCGGCTCGACCGCTTCGGTGATGCACCGGTGCCCCAGGGCGACCATGGCCGCAGCTGGCAGATCGTCGGGTTCGGGCAACGGCGTGAACCCGTCGGCCGGTGCAGGCTCCGACACCGACGGATCGTGTGAGATGACCGCATCCTTGAGCCGGTCGACCAGGTCCGGGCGGATCACGGCCACCACAACCAGGGCCACCGCCGCCAGGACCAACAGGGTCCGGACAGGGTGGCGACGACGGGTCAGCCGGCCGGGCTCGGGCACCGTCGCCGCGGACGACGAGCGGTGTCGAGGAGGGCGGTAGGTGGGGAAGGACTCGGTGGCCACATCCTTCTCGGTCCCATACGCGTTCTCGGGAGCCCACGTCTCCGGGTCCCAGTGATAGGGGCCGGGGTCAGCCGGCATCCCGTAGTCGTCGACATAGAACACCCAGCCACGAGGCGGTTTCGGCAGACCGGATCCCGGTGTCCAGTCGACCGGCGGCAACCATCCCGCCGGGCCCGACGGCCATCCCGGCGGTGCAACGAAGTGGATCATGATGGCTCTCCTTCCGGCAACGGGGCTGGTCCTGATGGGGGTTGTGCCCTGATGCCTGAGGCCAGTCCACACGCCGGCAGCAACTACCGATCACAGGACCAACGGGGTCCGATCCAGGAGAATCGGTCAAGGAAGGGCCACTCCGACCGCAGCCATCTGCTCCACCAGCGCATCATGTCCCTGCGACAGGTGCCAGGCGATCCCGGCCATGCCCACCGTACGGGCCGAGGTCACGTTGTCCTCGCGGTCGTCGATGAACAGGATCTCGGCCGGATCGGCACCGATCCGCTGGGCAGCCCGGATGAAGTAGTCCGGATCGGGCTTGGCCACTCCCATCTCGTACGACCAACATCCGACATCGAAGAGCTCGTCATAGCCGAGCTCACGGCGCATCCACGAACCGCGCCCGACGTCTTGGTTGGTGCCGATGTGCACCCCGAAACCGGCATTCCGTACGGCTTCGACCAGCCGGATCGACTCATCCGACTGCACGATCGACAGCCAGATGTCGGCGAACACCTCCTCGACCGGCGCCGTGATCTCGTACTCGACCAGTCTGGCGGCGAGCAACGGCAGGAACTCACCATCCCCGGCCAGCGTCGGCCTCTCGTCGGCAAATGCTGCCCGCAGGAACTCCTCGGTCCGATCGCCGAACCATCGGGCCGCGATCCCGGGCCAGTCTCCGGGCGGTTCCTGGAGCACGCCGTCGGCATCGAACAAGACATGTCGGATCGCATTCACACCACCGATCCTGCCACTGGTCTCTCTGCCGAATCGGCTCGGGCGTCGAAGGACATCGAGGGCAGCAACCTACGGTCGCGTAGATGTGGGTAAGATCAGGTCGTGGCCACAAAGCTGCTCTCGAGAGCTCGTACCCGCATCACCAATGCGGTCCGCGCGAAGGTGAACGGACCCGACTTCGCCACGACCCTGCCCGTGTGGCAGGAGGCGGGCGAACGCTGGTTCAGTCCCAGTGATGCGATCTGGCGGGTGCACCGCGACACATCGATGTTCATCGGCGGGATCCGTGCCCTGCTGATGCAGTCCTTGCACCCGGTCGCGATGCAAGCCGTCTCCGAACACTCCGGTTATCGCAGCGACCCGTGGGGTCGACTGCAACGGACCGCCCAGTTCATCAATGTGACCACCTACGGCACGGTGCCGCAGGCGGAGTCGGCGATCGGCAAGGTCGACCACATCCACCAGTTCATCAAGGGCGTGACCCCCGAGGGTGAACCGTACGAGGCAGACGATCCACATCTGCTCAAGTGGGTCCACATCGCCGAGACCGAATCCTTCCTGGCCGCGCACCAGGCGTTCGGGCAGAAGCCGCTCAGTCCGCAACGGTGCGACGAGTATGTGACTCAGACTGCGTTGGTGGCCGAGAAGTTGGGGGTCATCGACCCACCGCGGAGCCACGACGAGTTGGTCGACCAGGCGATGGGCTATCGGCTCGAGCTGAAGCGCACCGAACCTGCCGTCCAGGCTGCCGATCTCTTGCTGGACCACCCACCGCTGCCGAAGAGTTCCTTGCCTGCGTACAAGATGCTCGTCCAAGGTGCCCTGTCACTGATGCCGGCCTGGGCGTTGGCCAGGCTGCGGCTCCCCTATTCGCCGGTGCGGGTCCTGCTGGCCAAACCCATCGCCCAGACCGCATGCGGCACGCTGCGGTGGGCGTTCGCGGTGGACCCGATCAACAGCCCGCCCGAGCCGATCGATCCCGAGCCCAGCAAGCGTTCCTGATCAGCCGAACTCCAGCCAGACCGGCCGATGGTCGGAGGCATGGTCCAGTTCGGGATCGACGCTGGTGTCGTCGAGGACACGGTAGCTGCGCAGATCAACCGATGGCGTCGCCCAGATCTGGTCAATCCTGACCGACCGGACAACGGCTCCCGGCTTCCCGCTGCCGACGTGGTGACCACAGGTCGGGCTGCGGTCCTCGAAGTGACCGCCGACATCAATCAGTCCGACCTCGGCCAGCACCTCGACTGCCGCCCGATCGGCCTTGTCCGCGCCGATCTGATGGCTGCTCACCGAGAAGGCGGGCTCCGGGTCGCCGGGGGCAGTCGTGTTGGCGTCCATCACGATGACGCCGTGCTCATCGGCCCGCAGATACACACGTAGGAAATTGCCTTCGGTCCTGCGCAGGGTCGGGTCAAACGGATTGAGATGGGTGCCGACGATCTTGAACGGTCGGTCCATGCCGGGGATCGCCAGGACCGCGGCATAGCCACCGTGCCACAACGCCTGGACATGTGGCTGGGCAAAGAAACCGGCGATGGTGATCGGCTCACGAGTGAAGACCGCCATGTGGCAGCCGGTCTTGGCCTCGTACAGCTCACCGTGGTCGTAACCGAATGCCTCCTGGGCCCGGCGGAACAGGGCCCGATCGTCCAGTTCCCAGCGCCATCCCTCGGTGACGGCCAGGATGTCGGGCTGATGGCGGCGGACCACGGCGACCTGCTCTTCAAAACGAGCGGTGTCCCCGGCAGCGGCCTCGATCCCTGCCTCGAACAGATTCCAGAACATCAGGGAAGTCATCGTGTGTCGTGGTCCTTTCCGGCCATCAGCGCGATGACCGCCTCACGCTGAGCCTGCGACGGCAGACCCCAGCCATGTCCGTAGCCGGTGATCGATCTCAGATCCACCGAGGTGCCGTCACCGTTGAGCACCTCGAAGTCATCAACGCTGACCAGACCCGGGTGAGCGACACCAATGGCCTCGGTCAGCTTCAGCACCTCGTGACGGAAGGCGCGGATGTAGTTGGCCAGCCGTACCGACTTCAAGGTGGGGTCCAGACCACCGGTCAGCCACTTGTTCTGAGTGGCGACACCGGTCGGACAATGGTCGGTGTGGCACTTCTGCGCCTGGATGCAGCCGATCGCCAACATCGGCTCACGTGCCACGTTGACCATGTCAGCGCCCAGGCCGAAGGCATACATCGCGGTGTCGGGCAGCCCGTTGCGCCCCGATCCGATGAAGGTGATCCGATCGGTCTGGCCAGACTCGGCGAAGATCCGATAGACCTGGGTGAAACCGATCCGGAACGGCAGCGCGACCGAGTCGGAGAACACCCGAGGCGCAGCACCGGTCCCGCCTTCACCGCCGTCGATGGTGATGAAGTCGACACCACGGGTCCCCGAGGCACTGTGCTCGGCAAGATCGCTCCAGAACCCGAGGTCACCGACGGCAGACTTGATACCGACCGGCAGGCCGGTTTCGGCGGCGATCATCTCCACGAAGTCAAGCATGGCGTCGACATCGGCAAAGGCGTTGTGACGGCTCGGGCTGACGCAGTCCTGCCCCTCGGGGATACCGCGCATCCGGGCAATCTCGGCAGTCACCTTCGCGCCCGGCAACATGCCGCCCAGACCGGGCTTGGCACCTTGGGAGAGCTTGATCTCGATCGCCTTGACCGGGGCGTCGGCGATGCGTTCCTTGAGCCGGTCGATCGAGAAGTTGCCGTGCTCGTCGCGGCATCCGAAATAGCCGGTGCCGATCTGGAAGATCAGGTCTCCACCATGGCGGTGGTGATCGGACAGTCCGCCCTCACCGGTGTTGTGGAGGCAACCGGCCAGGGCCGACCCGCGGTTGAGCGCTTGGATCGCCGCTGCCGACAGCGAGCCGTAACTCATCGCCGACACGTTGATCACCGACTCCGGCCGGAAGGCCTTGGCTCGGCCTCGGAAGCTGCCCAACACCTTGGCCGAGGGGATCTCGGCATTCTTTCCGGCCGACTCGTTGGAGGTCGGTTCCGCCTCGGAGAAGGTCCGCTGTTTGATGATCGTGTAGCCCGGCGTGGTGTCGATGTGGTTGTCGGTGCCGAATCCGAAGTAGTTGTTCTCCTGCTTCGACGAGGCGTAGATCCAGCGGCGTTCGTCCCGGGAGAAGGGCCGTTCCTCGTCGTTGTCGGTGACGATGTACTGCCGCAGCTCCGGCCCGATCCCCTCGAGCAGATAACGGGCGTGGCCGATGAGCGGGAAGTTGCGCAACAGTGCGTGCTTGCGTTGCCACAGGTCATGGGCGACCACTCCGGCAACAGCGACAACAGGAATCCCGACGAGCACCTTCGACCACTTCATCCACCTCACCCTAGACGTTGCCCGGATCCTCGGGTGACCGGTCACCGGGATCTTCGCGCGGCGGGGTTGTCATCAGGAACGGGATCGGCAATTGTGACGTTTCATGAGCGAGTATGTCGAGGCCGAGGACCGTCGCCAGTTGGCTGCCCTGTTCTCCGATCCGCCGCGACGATTCGGCCCGGTCGCCTTCTGGTTCCTCAACGGCACCTGTGATCCGGCCGAGTTGACCCGTCAACTCGAGGAGTTCGCCGGGGCCGGGTTCTCCGGGGTCTGCCCATGTGCCCGCATCGGACTGGATCCGGAGGTCGGGTACCTGACGCCACGCTGGTTCGAGGTGATGAACCACGTCATGGCCGAGTGCCGCCGACTCGGACTCAAGGTCATCCTGTACGACGAGGCCTCCTATCCATCCGGCTCAGCCAACGGACAGGTCGTCGAAGCCAACCCTGACCACATGGCTCGTGGGCTGACGCTCGGCGACTCGACCGTCGTGGTGGACGGACAGGTCACCGCCCAGGACAACAGCACTGCTGAGGCCAAGCAGGTGTGGACCGCCTATCCCAAGACCACCTGGACCCCGCCACTCGAGACAGGGGCCACAAAGGCAGTGGGCTACTGGCGGCCGACCACCGGACGAAGCCTGGTCGACCGACTGGTCACCGTCGTCGCCGGCCAACTCGACGACGACGACCGCGTGGTCGCGCAGACCACCCGGGTCCTCAGCCCGGGCGACCACCACCTGATCCGCCTCACGGCCGAGGACTTCCCGGGGCGGTGGCGACTGATGGCACTGTACGAGGTGCCCAGCGGGGGCCGTATTCGCGGCGCGTACGCCCACAATGACGACGGTTCCCCCGTGGCGCCGGCCGCAGCCAACCTGCTCGACCCGGCAGCGGTGGCCAGCTTCATCCGCCTCACCCACGATGCCTATGCCGAGCACCTGGCCCAGTGGTTCGGTGACCCGATCGTGGCGATGTTCACCGACGAGCCCGACATCCTGGGGCGCTTCCACCGCAAGGACGTGGTGGCCTGGCACGACGACCTGCTCTCCGACCTCGACGCACGTCTCCTCCCGAGCCTGTTCGTCGACTACGACGACGACCAAAACCTGCCCACGCGGTTCACCGACCTGGTTGCCGAACGACTGTCCCGGGTCTACTACGGAGCACAGCGCCGCTGGTGTGACGAACACGGCATCGCGCTCACCGGCCATCCGTCACCTCCGGACGAACTGTCGCCGTTGGACCACTTCACCTGGCCCGGACAGGACGCGGTGTGGCGCTGGACCCTGCCCGGCCCGACAGCACTCCACGGCCGCGAAAGTGCCACGGCCCGCACCGCCGGCAGCGCTGCCGCCGCCCGCGGCATCCGCACCGTGCTCACCGAGGTGCTCGGCGCCTACGGCTGGCGGCTCTCCCTCGACGAGGCGAAATGGCTGCTCGACTGGCACCTCGTCCGCGGCACCACCTTGTTTGCTCTGCACGCCTTCTTTGAATCAGTGCAGGGAAACCGAGCCTTCGAGAGTGAGCCGGACCTCGGTCTCCACAACGCTTGGTGGCCCCACTTCGACGCCATCACCGCACATCTGCGGCGTGCCACCATGGTGCTGCGTTCCCTCACTCCCGCCGCCGAGGTTGCGGTGGTCACCGGTGACCGGGTGCCGACCGAGGAGGTGGCTGCGCTCTACGAGCGCCAAGTCACCTTCGACTACCTCACCCCCGCACAGGTCGAGGCCCGCGCCCACCACCATCGTGCGGTCGTCGCCACCGCAGAGGTCCTGGCCGGGCCGTACGGGCAACGGTTGCGTTCCGCGGGGGTGCACACCTTCGACGACACCGCCTGGCTCGACGCCCTCACCCCGACCGACTTCACCGTCATCGGCGGCAACCGACCCGACCTGCGGGTCGGCCGGTGGACCGGCGGCTCAGATGGTTCGGCGGGTGGGGCCGGGGATGCCTGGTGGCTCTTGGTCAACGAGGGCGAGGATCCGATCGAGCTCGGCATCGAGAGCGGCGAGATCTGGGACCCCTGGACCGGCAGCCGTCATCGGTCCGCGACCACGGTGCTCAACCGTCGCAGCAGCATCATCCTTGCCCCAGAAGCACCATCAGGTGAGGCTCTGCCGACACCGGAAGTGACCCAGGCCCTGCCGATCCGACTCGGGCTGACCCGCTGGCAGGCGTTCCGGCCAGGCGGACAGGCCTGGCCCGGCCCGGATCTGGGTGACTGGACCACGGTGCCGGCGTTGGAGACCTGGGCGGGCACGGTCCGCTATCGCACGACCGTCTCCTTGGACGAGGCGCCACAGGGATCGCTCCCTCTCGACCTCGGTGAGGTCGGTGAACTCGCCAGGATCTTCGTCAACGGCACCCGGGTCGCCGATCTGGTCCATGCCCCGTACGTGACCAGCATTGCCAGCCATCACTGGCGACAAGGAGAGAATGTGGTCGAGGTGTTGGTCAGCAATTCGAGCGCCAACGCCTTTGAGGGTGCTCTGCGTCCGTCCGGCCTGATCGGCCCCGTCGTCCTCGGCTGACGCCAACGGCCCCGATCCCTGTGTGGGCGGGGATCGGGGCCGTTGTGCTCAGGTGGTTCAGCCGCGTCGAGCGTGGGTGACGGCCTCGGTGTCCTCGGCCTCATCCGCAGCATCAACGGTGGCTGGCGGGATCGTGCCGCCGGAGGAGTCATCGTCCTCCAGCGCAATGCCGCGGCGGCTGCTCTGCCACACCGCGATCACGATGATGGCCAAGGAGACGCCGGCGATGACGAAGCGGACCCAGCCGTAGTCGGTGTCCAGCAGCGACAGGCTCACCACGGCCGGCGCGATCAGCACGGCGACCAGGTTCATCACCTTGATCAGCGGGTTGATGGCCGGACCGGCGGTGTCCTTGAACGGGTCTCCCACGGTGTCACCGATGATCGTGGCCTCATGTGCCGCCGAGCCCTTGCCGCCGTGGTGCCCGTCCTCGACGAGCTTCTTGGCGTTGTCCCAGGCGCCACCGGAGTTGGCCAGGAAGACCGCCATCAAGGTGCCACAGGCGATCGCACCGGCGAGGTAGCCAGCCAGTGCCGGTGCGCCGAGACCGAACCCGACCGTGACCGGAGCCAGGATCGCGAGCAGACCCGGAGTGGCGAGCTCCTTCAGCGAGTCGCGGGTGCAGATGTCGACGACCTTGCCGTACTCCGGCTTGCCGGTGCCCTCCATGATCCCAGGGATCTCGCGGAACTGGCGGCGCACCTCGTACACCACCGCACCTGCGGCCCGGCTCACCGCCTGGATGGCCAGCCCGGAGAACAGGAAGACCACGGCAGCACCAATGATCAGACCGACCAAGGTGACCGGGTTGAACACGACCGACTCCAGCTCGAACTGCTGGTAGGCGTCGGTCAGGACGGTGCGGATGGCATCGGTGTAGGACCCGAACAGTGCGGTCGCGGCCAGGACAGCGGTCGCGATCGCGATGCCCTTGGTGATGGCCTTGGTGGTGTTGCCGACTGCGTCCAGGTCGGTCAGGATCTGGGCGGCTTCGCCGTCCACGTCGCCCGACATCTCGGCGATGCCCTGAGCGTTGTCGGAGACCGGACCGAAGGTGTCCATGGCGACGATGACACCCACGGTGGTCAACAGACCACAACCGGCCAACGCGATCGCGAACAGCGCGACGATCCCGGTGCCGCCCAGCAGGAAGGCGCCGTAGACGGCGAGCGCGATGACGACCGCGGTGTAGACCGCCGATTCCAGACCGAGCGAGATGCCCGACAGGACCACCGTGGCAGCGCCGGTCAGCGAGGTGCGGCCGACATCCTGGACCGGACGTCCTTCGGTGCCGGTGTAGTGACCGGTCAACGCGAGGATGATGGCGGCCAGCACGATGCCGATGACGACCGCGCCGATGGCCACGATCCGTGGATCGTCGATCGGACCGTCGAAGACAAGTCCCTCGACCCCGAGGTCGGCGAAGCTGCTGGGCAGATAGACGAAGGCCGCGATTGCGCACAACACGGCCGAGATCAGGGCCGACAGATAGAACGAGCGGTTGATGGTGGTCAGGCCGCTGACGCCCTTCTTGGGGCGGGTCAGGTAGATGCCGATGACGGCGGTGATCACACCGATGGCCGGGACGATCAGCGGGAAGACCAGACCGTACTCACCGAAGGCGGCCTTGCCGAGGATCAGGGAGGCGACCAGGGTCACTGCATAGGACTCGAACAGGTCCGCAGCCATGCCAGCACAGTCGCCGACGTTGTCACCGACATTGTCGGCGATCGTGGCGGCGTTGCGGGGGTCGTCCTCGGGGATGTTCTGCTCGACCTTGCCGACCAGGTCAGCACCGACATCAGCAGCCTTGGTGAAGATGCCACCGCCGACGCGCATGAACATGGCCAGCATGGCAGCGCCGAAGGCGAAGCCCTCGAGGATGGTGGGAGCGTCGCCCTGGAAGATCAGCACGACCAGCGCCACACCGAACAGGCCGAGACCGACGGTCGCCATGCCGACGGTCGCGCCGGTGCGGAAGGCGATCCTCATGGCCGGGTTGCGGCCCTCGTCCTTCGCGGCGGCGGCGACTCGGACATTGGCCCGGGTGGCCAGGGACATGCCCAGCTGACCGATCGCTCCTGAGAAGGCGGCACCGACCACGAAGGCAACGGAGCGGACGATGCGCAACATCCACTGGTGTCCGGCACTGTGCTCGCCGGATCCGTGGGCCGGCAATGCGAGGAGCAACAGGAAGGCGATGACCGCGAAGACGGCCAGCGTCTTGAACTGACGCGCCAAGTAGGCCTGCGCTCCTTCCTGCACCCCCTTGGCGATCGCCTGCATGTTGGGTGTGCCGTCAGCAGCCTTCAACACCTCAGATCGGAACATCAGAGCCATGCCCACCGCAAGGAGGGCAATGACGCCCACGACAGCGACGAAGACCGGGTTCGCGCCGGTCAACGCCACCTCCTGGGCGATCGGGATCAACGACATCAGCGTCTCCTCATGTACACAGTTGACCCGTTCTCGGGTCGTAGGAACCGAAGCGGAGTCTAACCAGTAATCACAGTGGTCTCATCCCTGGCCATGTGTGTCCCACCCACCGGCACAAGGTTTGCATAAGAGAAGCCGGCCAGGAATCGGTTCCCTGGCCGGCCATTCCTTCCGTACGGGACAGAGGTCACTCCTGGGCGGCGGCCTCGTACTCGGCGCGCATGGTGTCGCCGACCTGCTTGCGCCACCGCTCGACGGCCTCGTCCCAGTCGTCAAGCGTCTTGCGCTCCTGGATGACCTCGCGCAGGGTGTCGTTCATCGGACCGGTGAAGCTGGCTGCGGCGCTGGTCGCAGCCTCGGAGTAGAGCCCGAGCGAGGCGTCGTCGGCGCCATTGGGGATCGCGCGTGACAGGTAGTCGTGCTGGGCGGTGACGATGTCCTGGTCCTCGCCGAACAGGACCGCGCCGGAATTGCCCCCCAGATAGGTGATGCCGGGCTTGGGCGGGGAGTCCGGGATGGCGGTTGGGGCCCCGTCGGCCATCTCGTAGCTGTAGCCCTCGACGCCGTAGTTGACCTCGAGGTACTCCTTCGTGCCGAATGGTGAGGCGATGTAGTCGGCGACCCGGAGCAGTTGGTCGAGGCGGTCGTCGTCGCTCTTCTTGATCGCGACGAAGGCGGCATATCCCGGTGGGGTCTTGCGGATCGGCGCCATGCCACCGCCGTCCCACTTGGGGAGCTCGATGTTCATCAGGTTCCATTCGGGGTTGGTCCTGACCATGCCACCCCAGCCGGTGAATCCCTGGATGTAGAGCGAGGTCACGCCACCTTCGAACCAGGTCCGGTTTTGGCCAGGGTCGGAGAATGAGTTCGGATGGGCCACCCCGCGCTTGATCAGATCGGTGGTGATGGAGATGGCCTGGCGCATCTCCTCGGTCTCGTACTCGTGGACGAACTTTCCGTCGCGGATGGCCCAGTTGTTCGGAGTGCCGACCATCTGCTGGATGATGAAGAGCAGCCACCCGACGACATTGGCCCCGAAGGCGAACTGCCCCTTCGAATGGTCGGTCACGGCCTCCATCAGCTCGATGAGGTCCTGCCCGTCCGACAGTTCGACCGGCCCGGTGACACCGCGTTCGGCCAACAGGTCACCGCGGGCATTCATCACCACGCCGGCCGGCGGCCGCGGCTGCGGGACACCGAAGATCCGGCCGTTGACCGATGCGACCTGCTGCCAGGCCGACGTCGGGATGTTGGCCAGAGCTGGGTACTTGTTGATGTTGTCCCCGGCGAGCACATCGGTCAGATCGCTGAAGGTGCGATCCAGCATGGTCGGGAACTCAGCCACCGGGAGCACCATGGCGAAGTCCGGGATGTCACCGCCGGCGATGGTGGTCTGCAGCTTGGTGGTGTAGTCGGAACCATAGGCGCCATAGACCAAGTGGGACTCGGTCCCGAGCTGGTCGTTGAACTGCTTGTAGTTCTTGTTCTCCCCCGGTGCAACATTGGGGGCAGTGCCCTGCATCAGCGCCGAGAACGGCTCGATCCCGGACAGCGGGTATCCGCCACGCTCGATCGGGGGGTCGGGATAGGAGAAGAAGCCGGGGATCACACCGTCGGCGGTGCCGGGCAGATCCGGGGTCACTCCTTCGAAGGGCACATGGGCCGGGGGCTGGGCCGCCGCGCTCTCGGTGCCGCCCTTGCCATTCGGCGTTCCGGGGCCGTTCTTGTCCGACCGGCATGCGGCCATGCCCACCGCACTGGTCGCGACGGTCCCGGCCAGCAGAGTGCGGCGGGTGAGCGCTCCTGCAGACGTTCCAGTCATGTGTTCGTCCTCCTCGTTGAGATGGGGCACGGATGCCACGTCCTATTTAGTTCCGTATTTTGCCCCAACTGAGCCACAGGTGACAAGTATGCGAGACCGAGAGCACTCGGCGACAAGGCCCGAGGGCTCGACTCTCCGCCCATGGAAACGCAGCACTACAACCTCTACCGCCCATCAGCTCACTCAGGCCCGCTCAACAGCGAGCCCACAACGGTGGACCACATGGTGAGACACACGGTGTTGGGGTCGGACCGCCTCGCTCGTTACACTCACCCGGTGATCGACACACTGTTGCCGTCGGGGCTCGGCGGCGCCCGACGGGTGAATGCGGCGACGGTGCTGTCACTGATCCGCTCCCGCGGACCGTTGTCGCGCACCGATGTGATCGCTGAGTGTCGGCTAAGCAAGGCGACCGTGTCCGGGCTGGTGGCCGAGCTCATCTCGTACGGCCTCGTCGTGGAGACCGGCACCGTGGCCCAGCCTCGGGGACGCAGTCGGATCATGTTGGAATTCAACCCTGCTGCCGCGCATGTGATCGGGGTCCAGATCAGTGACGACCACATCTATGTGGTGACCACCGACCTCGCTGGAGTCATCGTCACCAGCACCACCGTGGCGAGTCGACCCGGGACTGCCGAGGACGTGATCGCCCTGATTGCGGCCGAGGTCAACCGCCAGGCATCGAACACACCGCTGATCCTGGGGATCGGAGTCGGCGCACCCGGCGTGGTCGAACCTCCCGGCCGGGTCATCCGAATTGCGCTGTCCCACGGCTGGCACGACGTCGCCTTCGCCGACCAGCTCGAATCGCTCACCGATCTCCCGGTGGTGGTCACCAACCGTGCCCAGACGGTCGCACTGGCCCACATGGTGATTCGCGAGGACGGCCGGAGCGCGACCTTGGCCCACGCGTTTCTGGGCGATGGTGTCGTGGCCGGAGTGGCGATCGATGGTCGCATCCACAGCGGCGGAGCCCATGGCAGGGCCGGTGAGATCGGGCATGTGACCGTCGACCCGACCGGCCCCGAATGCCCTTCCTGTGGTGGACGCGGTTGCCTCACCAGTCTGGCCGGACGTCAACGACTCCTGGACGAGCTCGGCATGTCATGGCCCCAGGTCGTCACCCGAACCAGAGCGGGAGATCCCGTCACGCTCGAGGTGGTCAGCCGTGCCGGCCGATGGATCGGCAGGTCACTGGCCTCGATCGCAGCGGTGCTGGACCCCGATGTGATCGTCCTCAGTGGGCCCACCACCGAGCTCGGCGCTCCGCTGCTCGAGGCCATCGAAGAGCAGCTGCGCGCCAGCGCTCCGGCCACCGAGCCGGCGCCGGTCAGCGTCGTCGCCGAGGACGGCGCCCAGGGTGCGGCACTGTTCTGGCTGCAACGTGCCCTCAATCCGCGATGAGTCACGACTGGGAGTCCTTGCCGTCGCTGGTCCAGCTACGGGCCGACGGTGTGGTGCGGCATGTGCACACCATGGCCGAACGTCCGTCTCGTCCGGTGCCATGGCCGGACTGGCTGCCGACCGTGGTGATCGAGCGGCTGGCCGCGCGCGGCATCGCGGCACCTTGGGCCCATCAGGTGGCGGCAGCCGAGGCCGCCCACCGCGGCCGACCGGTGGTGATGGCGACCGGGACGGCGTCTGGCAAGTCGCTGGGCTATCTGCTGCCGATCATCACCGCCACCCGACCCGGTGCGGTGGTCGAAGCCCCTGATGTGGTGCGGCATCTGCGTCAGCTGACGGTGGACCCGGATCGGCCGGCCACAGCGCTCTACCTCTCGCCGACCAAGGCCCTGGCCCACGACCAGTTGCGGGCCGCGCAGGAGCTCGACATCCCGGGTTGGCGGGTCGGTGCTCTTGATGGGGACTCCGATCCGAGCGAGCGGGAGTTCGCCCGTCGATGGGCCGGTTTTGTCCTGTCGAATCCGGACATGCTGCACTTCTCGATCCTGCCCGCCCACCAGAAGTGGGCAGAGTTCCTGTCCCGTCTGAAATACGTCGTCATCGATGAGGCGCACCGCTACCGAGGCGTCTTCGGCTCCCAGATTTCCCTTGTGGTACGCCGATTGCGACGATTGTGTGCCCACTACGGTGCCGATCCGGTGATCATCACGGCCAGTGCGACAGCCGGCTCACCTGCCCTGTCCATGTCGCGACTGACCGGGATCGGAGTCGAGGAGATCACCGTCATCGACGACGATGCTTCACCTCACGCCGAGGTCACCCATGTCCTGATCGACGCCGGCGAACGCGTCGTGCCGGTCGCGGCCTCGCTGATGGCCGATCTCGCCGCCCCTGCGGATGGTCCGGTGCCGGGACGCCAGGTGGTGACCTTCGTGCCGTCACGCAAGCTGTGCGAGATCATCGCGGTCGAGGCGCAGCAGCGCAATCGGGCAGCGTCGATCGAGGCCTACCGGGGCGGGTACCTTGCCTCGGAACGCCGAGACCTGGAAGCCCGCCTGACCGGCGGCACCTTGCACGGGGTGGCGGCGACCAATGCCCTGGAGCTCGGGATCGACATCGCCGGACTCGATGCGGTCGTGATCGCTGGCATCCCCGGCTCGATGGCGTCCTACTGGCAGCAGGCCGGACGAGCTGGGCGCCGGGGACGGCCGGCGGTGGTGATGGCGCTCGGCGGGCTCGACCAGCGGGACAGCCACCTGCTCGCGCACCCGAGCCTGATCTTCGACCAGCCGCCCGAGCCAACGGTGTTGGATCCCGACAATCCGCGGGTGCTGGCCGGTCAACTGGCCAGCGCCGCCCAAGAAATTCCCTTGCAGGATTCGGATGCGGCTTGGTTCGGCCCAGCCATGCGACCGGTCGTCGATGCCCTGGTCCGCCAACGGGTGCTGCGACGCCGAGGGACCGGATCGGCTACCCGCTGGCACTGGACGCGTCCGGACCGGGCGGTCGACCTGGTCGATCTGAGAGCCCAGGGTGGCCGCACCGTCCAGATCGTCGAGGTCGACACCGGGCGAGTGATCGGCCATGTTGATCCCGGATCGGCGGATGCGGCCGTCCATCCGGGCGCGGTCTATCTCCACCGAGGTGATGCTCATCTGGTGCGCAGTCTCGATGATGAAGAAGGGTTGGCGATGGTGACCGTCGGCTCCCCCGGCTGGACGACCCAACCGCAGACCGAGCGCTCGGTGACAATCCTTGCTGAGCGGGAATCCCGACCGTTCGGTGTGAGCAGGCTGTATCGCGGTGACGTCGAGGTCACCAGTCAGGTGATCGGCTATCTTCGTCGCGATGAGGTCACCGGTGCCGTCTTGGACCGCAACCCGTTGGATCTTCCGGTGCGGACACTACGCACCCGGGCGACCTGGTGGACCTTGCCCGACCCGTCGGCGCTCGGGCTCAATGAGCTGCAATTGGCCGGTGCCGCCCATGGTGCCGAACACTGCGCGATCGGCCTGCTCGCAGTGTTCGTGGAGTCGGACCGGTGGGATGTCGGCGGCCTGTCGACGGTCCTACATCCTGACACCGGCGCGCTGACCGTGTTCGTCCATGACGGCCATCCCGGTGGGGCCGGTTTCGCCGACCGTGGTTACCGGGTCGCTGACCGCTGGTGGGCCGCCACCTTGGAACGGCTGGAGCAGTGCCCTTGCGACGGCGGCTGTCCGGCGTGCGTGATCTCGCCCAAGTGCGGGAACAACAACCAGGTCCTCGACAAGGACGCCGCCACCCTCCTGCTGCGCCACCTCCTGCGCTGATCCGGGACCACCCAGCCCAACACCAGGCCCGCCAACACCAGTCCCAGCATGGGGCCAGCCAGGAGCATCAGCCCAGCCCCAGCCCCAGCCCCAGCACCCGCCCAAGCCAGCATTCCGACCGAAAAGACGCCATGCAACGTTTCACAGGCGCCCGTTCGGTCGGAATCCTGACCGTCGGCGGGTCAGCCGAGCTCGCGCAGCACCCCGGATCGGCCGAGCCCAGTCAGGTCGGACAGCGACACCGTCCCCCAGCTTCCGTACCGCGCACCCAGTTCGGCCAGGGCCGGCGCTGCCACGGCAGCGGTGTCTCCGGCTGCGGCACCGTGGAGCTGGATCCCGAAGCTGACCGTGCCTGAGTCGGGCATCTTGTCGACGAACGAGATGATCTGCCATTCGTCGTCGCCGGCGGTCGCCACTCCTTGGCTGCCGAGTTGGCTGGTCCACAGACCGACTTCGACGTCCGGAGTGCCCGGCTTCACCTCGCAGGCCAAGTAGACGTACTTGCCTGCCAGTTCGGAGATCTCATCCAGATCGAGGGTGAAACCGAGCACCTGGGAGTCACCGGCCTCCGTGGCCTTCAGCTCCCAGACAGCGCGACCGCGTCGACGTCCGGTGACCGCAGTCAAGCTCGCAGCGGCTCCGGCAGCGACCGACTCGAAGTCCGACGCCGGCGGACAGTGGTTGATCGGTTCCACACCGCTGATCTCGGTCTGGTGCAAGGAGTTGACCACACCCTCGAGCTGGTCGAACTCGACCAGGGTGAATTGCTCCGGCCGCTGGACCGTCGTCCCCCGTACGGTCACCTCCTCCAGGTGATAGACGTCGGTGGCACTGGGACCGAGTTGGAGCAGGTTCCGGGTCAGAGGCGCGGCCGGGTTCGTGACCCGGGTGTGGACGATGTCGAGACCACCGCTGGCCGAGTGGCAGACGACAAAACTGCCGTGTTGCTCGGTGCGACCATTGGTCATGTTGACGAGATTGTTGGCGATCCGGATCGGACCGATCTCTTCGAGGTCCGTACCCAAGATGATGTCAGCGTGGACCGGTGCGTTGTCGCGATGCTTCAACAGGTACGGCTCGGAGCAGTTGGCCTCGAAGTAGCAGTCATGGATGTCGAGGCCACGGACCGCACCTTCGGCAAGGATGGCCGGCCCCTGATTGCCCTCGATCGTGCAACCACGGACCGACACCAGATAACCACCCGCAGACCGACCCAGGTGGATGGCCGCTCCACGACACTGCCGCAGCAGACAGTTGACGATGTTCACGCAGTTCAGATTGTTGTCCATGGACCTGATGGCATTCTCGCTGTGGCTGATGTTGCAGGTGTCGAAGGTGTTGGACCAGCCGTACCCGAAGAGAACCCCGGCACCCTCGGGTTGGGTGAAACCTTGCAACCGCAAACTGCGAAAGACCGACCGGGTGAAGTGGCCGCGGATGCCGTACCGAACGTTGGTCCCGCCACTGGGACGCGCACCCGGGACCAGGTAGAGGTCCTCAAAGCGCCAACCGTCGGCGAGGTTGCCCCGCTCGGAGTCGATCCAGAAGATGGCGTCGATGATCTCATCGACGTCGAAGTTGGTGATGCAGCTGTGGCGACCGTCGCCGAAGACGCGCAGGGACAGTCCGGGGTCGAAGACGATGGGTTTGCTGACCATGTAGAGGCCGGCCGGGATGTGGAGCGGCGCCCGCAGTGCACCTCCGTTGCGAACTTCCTCGCCAATTGACTGGGCGTGGTCAACAGCAGCCTGGATGGCTTCGGTGTCGTCGGCGACGCCGTCGCCCTTGGCCCCGAACCAGCGCACATTGAGCGGACCGTCGTACTGCCGGACGAATCGGGTGCCGTGGGCAGAAACGATCACGGTGCCGGTGTTGTCCGGTGAGGTGTCGTCGTCGGAGTCCGCGACGAACAGTCCCTCCTGGCCGGGATCGGTGACGAAATGGATCTGTGCTGTTGGCGCGGCGGTCTGGGCGCGCAGCTCAGCGATGGTGATCGGCACCAGCGTTGCCTCGTCGCCGGGGTCGGCATGGGCCGTGCGCGGACCGGCGAGTGCGGCGGCCAACCCGGCAGTCAGCCCGGCTGCAGCCAGGAAGCTCCGGCGACCCGCGCGCGACGGAGTGGCTTCATTGGCCTGGTCGTCGGACGGATCAGTGGGGTGATGGATGGCTTCGTTGACCATGATGGGTCCCTTCCGGGGTTGGGGGTTGGGGTGATCGTCACCGAGGTGACGTCTGGGGAAGGATCTGGGCCGACACCCGACTTTCCGACCGGGCCGGAGTGCCGGCGACGTCGAGCCGCGGGATGAGGGTGAAAGGAATCCGCTGGAGCACCGGGTCACCGGTGAGCGCACCAGTGCTGCGGTCCCACAGGAGCTGTGCGGCAGCGGCACCCATCTGCGACCACGGTGTCCGCAACGACGTGAGTGCATGGGGACGGATCTCGGCGAAGTCCTCGAAGCCCACCATCGCGGGCCAGTCGTCGATGGCGATGCCGGCGCCTCGCAGAGCTGCCACCAACCCCAACAGGGCTCTGTCGTCGGTGCCGACCACGGCTGTGACGGTGTCGAGATGGTGGAGCAGTCGGCCGGCCACCGTGTGGCCGGATTCGGTACGGGTGCCGGTGACGCGTGGCTGGGCGCAGATCAGATCGGCAGCCAGCTCAGCCGCGACCATCGCTGCCCGCCATCCGCGCTCACGCTCGGCCGAGTACTCCCTCAACCGCAGCTGACGGTCGTTCGGATGCGAACCCAGGAAGGCGATTCGCCGGTGTCCATGGGCAATGAGGTGCTCGGTCGCGAGCACCCCACCAGCGTGGTCGTCGGGGATGACAGCGTCATGGGTCGGTGCGGTGATGTCATCGGCGGCGCGTCGATAGCCCGATCCCACCCGCGGGATCGGGATCGCGGAGATCGGATCGTCCAGTGGGTCATCAACGGTGTTCCACCAACAGACACCGCCGAGCGAATCGACCTTCGCACGGTCGAGGTGGTGCCATTCCTTGGCCGCCAGCGGGATGGTGGTCGCCCCAAGCGAAGTGAGCCGGTCTTCGAATCCGATCCGCATCAGTTGGTGCTGGGTGTTGCGGTAGGTGTTCCTGGTCGGGTTCGGGACAACGAAGATGAACTGGTCCCGATCGAGCCGACGGTGAGCCACGCGCATCCCCAGCCCCGGGACCGACACGATGGATCCCTCGTCACGGAACGGCTGGAGCTCGGTGTGGACCGTCGACACCGCGAGGTCATACTGGGCAGCGAGCTCGCGGACACTGGGCAGCATCTCCTCGCCGAAGGCGCTGCGGCGGCTGACCATGCGGCGCACATCGCCGACCAACGCGCGACGACGACGAGCGGTCTCCTGACGTGTCGCCATCGATCCTCCTTGAGCCGTGCCATCGAACGCGGCTCAATCGGAACGGAATCGAACAGTGCCGTCAACTGGTTCGAGCATGGGCGTGACCGTTTCGTTATCTTAAGGAGAAGCGGTGGCTCCTGGCTAGGTCCGGCCGGCGCTGGCGGTGACCTCGACCCGGCGCGGCAGGCCGGGCCAGCTCGTGCCCAGCTCCATGCTGACGGTGACGGTGACCACGAAAGCGTCCAGGTCAGCGACCAGATCGCAGCTGACCAGCTCTGTCCCGTTGGCCCGGGCGATCTCGGCGGCCGTTGCGCAAGCATCCTCCCCCATCGCCTGCGCTCGGGCCGCCGAGAGTGCAGCCTGGTCGGCGGACAGGGCCACCTGTTCCCTCGCCATGACCAGACTGCCCACCACAACCCCGACCAGGGCGACCAACGCAACAACGGCGATGGCCATGGACACCAACCCTGTCCCGGAGCCGTGCTCATCGCGAGCCCGCCCCGTCATGGCCCCGGCTCGCTTCTGGTGTGGACCGTTGAGCTCACCTCGTACCAGGTGAAGGCGCCGACCCGCACCGGCGCCCGCACGGTCACAGTGATCATCGAGCCATCGGTGCTCTGTTCAACGCTGAAATGGGCTGGCAACTCCGCCTCGGCTGCCGCAACGGCGGCCGCATCAGCTCGCGCGGTATGGCGGGCGATCTCGGATGCTGCTGCCTGACACTGGGAACGCAACGACAATGAGGCGACGACCACGCTGAGCAACGAGGCCACCAGCAGGACCGTGAGCACTCCGACCGCGATCTCTGCCGTCACCATCCCCCGTGCATCCGCGAGGTCCCCGGACTTCCCGTGTGGCTTCATTTCTTCCTCCGTCAGGTCGTCTGGGACCGATCGGTGGGGGCACCTCACACGTGCCCCCACCCCGGGCCCTGGAACACCAAGATCAGAACTTCATCCCGGTGATGAGCTCGATGATCATCTTGATCAAGGCGATGAGCAGCTCCCGGAACCACGGCTGGCTGAAGATGGTGATCAATGCACCGGCTGCGGTGACTGCCCCCACCGTGCCGACTGCGTACTCAGCAGTGGTCATGCCTCGTTCGTCCCGTTCGCGCTTCTGGTCGTTGGTGTTCTCGATCTCCTCTGGTGCGGACATCGGTGTCTCCTTCTGTGTCGGCGGCTCCCGTTGAGCCGAACTCATCAACACAATGGGTCGATCGGACCCGGATTGTTCATCAAGTTCGGTGACCTGTGGATGGAGCTTCGGGACGGACGGACACTGTGGACAACTCATCCGGGATTCCTTCACCAGAAGAGATCTGAGATGAGACCGGCCACCACCGGAACGATTCCGACCAGGAAGAACGCTGGCAGGAAGCACACCGTCAACGGCAGCACACTGCGCACCCCGGCCGCACGAGCGTCGATCTCTCGTTTCTGGTGCGCATCCTGGCGGGTCAGCTCGGCGTGGTGCCGTACGGCATCAGCCACCTCACTGCCGGTCTCGACCGACCGGGCCAGATCGAGCGCAAGTCGGCGCCACTCGGGCCGCTGCCCCAGTTCACGCCAGGCCTCAGCCTCCGGCACCCCTGCTCGTACCAGATCAACGACCCGGCCCAGGTCCTGAGCGACGGGGCCGTCACAGACCGAGGCGACCACGTCGATGGCACGGCGCAGCGGTTGACCGGCCTGCAGGCAACAGGCCAGCAGGTCACAGAACTGAGGGAGGTCGGCCGCCACCGATTTCCGCCGGGTCCGGTGGGCATCGGATTCGATCCATCCCAGCCCGACCCAGACCGCACCGACCACCACAGCCATCGCCGGGATGACCAACCAGACCGGGCCCCCGACGAGGACCAACAGCAGCGAGCCGATCGCGCCGGCTGGCAATGTGATCATCGTGCGGACGCGTGCCTCGATCCCACCATCGCGACCGGTGAGGAGTCTGCGCACCGGCACCAGCCACCTCGGAGGACCGGTGGTGAGCCTGCGTGCTCGCGCCGGCATCAACAACCACACCGCCACCGCAACGGTCACCGCAGCAAACATGCCATCACTCCTTCGGTTCTCGGATCGAGCGGTGTTGGCTGTCGGCAATGCGTTCGACCCACACCAGGCCAGCACAGACCAGAGCTGCTGCGGCCACCAGACAGACCTGACCCAACGGTTCGCCGGTCACGAAGGTCAGCGGGTCGCCGCCGAGCACGAAGCCGAGTCCGAGACCGGCCAGCGGCAACACACTCAACAACCGTGCCGTGGCGCGCGTCCCGGCCAGCTCGGCCTCGACCACGCCATTGACCCGGTGCTCGCGGCCCAGCTCGGCGGCGACCAGTTGCAGCAGCTGCTCCATGGCTGCGCCCGTGGTCACCGAGACGTGCCAAGCCCGTGCCAGCACCCTCAGTCCTGCACGCCCCGGACGGGCCGACTCCTCCTGCCAGATGGTCACCAGGTCCCCACCGAGCAGATGCAGCCGATGGGAATGCGCCAGAATCGGGCAGTCCTCGGCAGCAACGGCCAGCGCATCGACCGGGATCCTTCCCACTCGCAACTGACCTGCCAGGACCTGGCAGCCGTGGGCGATGTCCTCGGCATCGGCCAGGGCCCGTCGTCGCCGCCACCCGGTCCACACCAGCCAGACGAGCGTGATGGTCATCAGCTCAGCGGCAATCGTCACTGCGACGGCCGAACCGTTGACCAGCGCGGCCAGGACGGGCGGCACGGCGGCCACCAGTATCGGCCAGCGGGTCTGCCGCCTCCGACCCGCGACGTGGGCCTGGGGCAGACGACGTGGCACGGGTGACCTCACCAAGCACAACACCGCCACCACGGCCGCAACCACCGCGCCGATCATGTCCACGCCTCCATCCGTTCTGCGCCCGGACCACGCAGGGCACGGCCCCGTTCGAACCTCACCGCAGGCACCGCCTCGACCCGATCGGTCGTCGGATTCGTTTCCAGGACACAGATCTCGGCGACTCGACGCTGGCCGGTTCCGTCCCGGACCAGATGGATCACCGCCTCGAGACCACTGGCCACCTGGGCATGCAACGCCTCACGCGACATCCCGCCCAGTGCGGCCAGAGCCTCCAGCCGAGCCGGCACATCGGCAGCCGAATTGGCATGGACGGTCCCGCATCCTCCTTCATGGCCGGTGTTGAGCGCGGTGAGCAGATCACACAGTTCCGCACCGCGGACCTCCCCGAGCACCAGGCGGTCGGGCCGCATGCGCAACGCCTGCCGGACCAGATCGGTCAAGGTGACCAGACCCCGCCCCTCTGCATTGGCCGGACGGGATTCCAACCGCACGCAGTGCGGATGGTCGGGCTGCAGTTCGCGGGAGTCCTCGACGACCAGGATCCGTTCTGTGGTGGGAACCTGGGACAACAGGGTGGCCAGCAGTGTCGTCTTCCCGGTGCCGGTCCCACCGGTCACCAGAAAGGCCACCTTCGCCTCGACCATTGCGGCCAGGATCTGTGCCCCGCCCACCGGGACGGCACCGGAGGCAACCCAGTCGTCGAGACTGAGACTCGTGCGAGGCGGCACACGCAACGAGACACAAGTTCCGGGATCCCCGATGACACCCAGGACGGCGTGAAACCTGGTGCCGTCGGCCAGTCGGGCATCCACCCACGGCGAGGCGTCATCGAGACGGCGGCCGGCACTCGCCGCGAGTCGCTGCGCCAGCTCCCGGACCGCATGGTCATCGTCAAAGGTGACCTCCGCGCGGCGCAGGCCGCCGACCCCGTCGGTCCACACCTGATCGGGTCCGTTGACCAGGACGTCGGTGACACCGGGCAGCCGCAGCAGTGGCTCCAGTGGACCGGCACCGAGCGAGTCCCGCCGTAGTGCTTCGAGGGTCTCAGCCAGCGTGCTGTCGGTCACGACGATCCCGCGAACGCGCATGGCGCGAGCCACCTCGTCGGCCCGCGGTGGATGGCCCAGATCGGCCAGTTCGCGACGGAGTTCGGCCAGGGCGGTCACGGCCAGATCTCCTTGGCCAGTTGAGATATCGCACGGCGCCATCGTTTGGAGGCGGCCCGGGCCGGCAGATGCCCCTGCAGCAGAGCCAGGCTGAGCTGTCGATCGTACGGGACGACTGCGACGAGATCACGCCCCAGGGCGGCAGCGATCTCGGTCTCCGGCAGTCCCGCTGAGCGGGTCGTGCCACAGACCACCAGCTGCCAGTCGGCCGTCGTCTCAGGTCTGGTTTTCAGCTGGGCCTCTGCGGCGGCGACGCCACGGACATCGTCACGGACCAGGCAGAGCACCCGCTGCGCGGTGCCGGTCACTTCATCGACGGTCGGGGTGGACAGGCGCTGTCCCAGGTCGACGACCAGACCCTCATGATCGACCCGGATACTGGCCAGCACATCGTGGACGACCTGCGACGTGGGTTCCTCGATCACCTCCTGACGGCTCGCCGCCAGGATCGGCATCCCCTCCAAGGCTGGCAGCCGGTCGGCCACGGCGGTGACCTGACCGGTGACACCGACCAGCTGTGGCCAGCGCCAGCCCGGTTCGGATTCGATCCCGAGGGCAAGGTCGAGCCCGCCCCCGTACGGGTCGAGATCAACCAGAGCCGTGCTGGTGCCGGAGTCATGGGCGGCCCAGGCCAGTCCGGCCGCCAGCGTCGAGGTCCCGACACCGCCGGTCGTGCCGAGCAGGGCGACCATCCCGCCACGCGTAGTGGCCACGTGCTGGTCGCGGATCGCGACGGTCAGTTCGGCTCGATGCTCGGGCAGGATCGCGACCGCGCAGGACAGCTGCGCCGACAGACCACACAGCTGCTCGCGGTCGGACTCGGCACCGAGCAGATACCGGACCGGAGATGATCGAGACGAAAGTCCCGCCAGAGCGGGGGCCTGGTCGACGCCGAGCAGCACCACCGTGGCGTCGCGCCAGGCGGTCTGCGCCGCGGCCAGGTCTGGGGCTATGGTCGCCTCCGCTCCGGCTGCGGCAACCGCGGTCAGGGCCTGGTCCAACAGCTCGGGGTCGGCGGTGATGATCAGCGGACAATCGGTCATGTCCACACCATGGGTCGTTGCATGGCCGTACGGTCATCGCCGCGGCAGATCTGTGGACAAGTTCCGAGGTCACTCCTGCCCTGTGGACAACCCTCTGCAAGCGGATGCATCGGCGAGTCGCACAGGAGTTTCGCCCAAACCCTTGGCAAGTGCGCGAAAGTGAGGTAGAACTGGTCTCAGGACAACGAAGCAGAAATCGTCAGATCCCTTGCAGGGTTCGGATTCCGGGCTCGCAGGACGACGACGAAGCCTCGTCGCCCAGACACGGCAGTCGAGCACCCACGCGGCGATCACCCATCCATGACGGGCGCCAGCGCCGGGATCTGAGCACAGTCTCAGCCCGGGCGGCACATATGAGGATGCACGCATGGTAACTCGGTCTGATGTGTTGCAGCGGCGCCCTTGACCTCGAGTCGGGCGCCGCGTCCACGTCTGCACGTGACAGAAACGCCTGCACCCGACAGGGACCATCTACTCAGCCGCTCATCGCGCCAATGGCGACAGTTCCACTGCTCGTGTCACCGCCGCCGCATGGTGCAGCAGCCAGGCCCGCACCCCGTCCGCGGAACCCGAGCCGTAGTGGCGCAACGCCTGCGCATGCCCCCCGACGGCCAGATGACCGGCCGCCACCGGGATCACCGCCCGCGGGTCCACCCCGGCATCGATCAGGACAGCCTGCTGGACCGCGAGTGCCACCGCTTCGGACCCGATCGGAAACGCCGCCATGGTCCACAGCTCGGCATGCACGATCCCGGCCACGGCCAGCGCCGGCGCCTCGGTCTCAGTGGTCAGCAACCGTGTCAACTCGGCCAGCCGGGCACTGACCTCGGGGTCGGTGCGGACCCGGCCCAGTTCATCATCGGCCAGGAGGCCGCGCCCCCACACCGCATGCAGCCGAGCCAGCGCCTGACCAGGGACGCTACGCACCAGCTCGGCCACCCTCGGTACCTCGGCGAACATCCGGACCGCAGCAGCGACCCGATCGGCTTCGACGACATCGGCCATCGCAGGCTGGAGCTGTGCCGTCGCCTGTGCCGCACTCCAAGCGGCCGTGGCGACATCGTCGACCGAGGTGCGGCGCAGCCCGCGGTCACGGAGCACCGAGTCGACCGCGTCGAGTGCCGCGGCATGCGCCGACGGCAGCCCTTCGGCCAGAGCGAGACCAGCCAGCGGATCAGGAGTCACCGGATCAGTCTGCCTCAGACCGTGCCGAACAGATCGCGGGTGTAGACCTTCTCGGCCACCGGTTCGAGCGCCGGGTCGACCCGGTTGGCCAGGATCAGGTCACAGGCCAGCAGCTCGTCCAGGTTGGAAGTCACCGGGATCTGGTCGAAATGGTCCTGTTCCAGCAGCGGCTCATGGATCAGCAGCTCGATGCCGTGCCGGCGGAGCCGATCGATCACCCCCAGGACACTGCTCTCGCGGTAGTTGTCCGAGCCTGCCTTCATCACCAGCCGGTGGATCCCGACCCGCCGCGGTGCTCGGGCGATGACCTCGGCGGCGATGAAGTCCATCCGGGTCGCATTCGACTCGACGGTGGCCCGTACGAGATGTTGGGGGATGTCGGCGTAACTGGCCAACAGCTGTTTGGAGTCCTTCGGCAGGCAGTAGCCGCCGTACCCGAAGGACGGGTTGTTGTAGTGGGACCCGATCCTGGGGTCCAACCCCACCCCGTCGACGACGGCGCGGACATCGAGTCCGTGGGTGCTGGCGAAGGTGTCGAGCTCATTGAAATAGGCGACCCTCATCGCCAGGTAGGTGTTGGAGAACAGTTTGATGGCTTCGGCCTCGGTACGGGTGGTGTGCAGCACGGCCACGTCCCGGTCCAGGGATGCCTGCCGCAACAGCTCGCCAAAGGCCCGAGCCCCGGGCCCCTCTCCCCCGATGATGATCCGCGAGGGTTGCAGATTGTCGTACAGAGCCTTGCCTTCCCGCAGGAACTCCGGCGAAAAGACCAGACGGTCCGACGACAACCCGAACTCCTGGACCATCTGATCGCTGAACCCGACCGGCACGGTGGACTTGATCACGATCGTCGCGGCGGGGTTGATCCGCACCACATCGGCGATCACCCCCCGTACGGTCTCGGTGTTGAACCCATTGGTGTCGGCGTCGTAGTCGGTCGGGGTCGCCACGATCACGAACTCCGCCTCGGCATAAGCATCCGCAGGATCGGTGGTGAAACGCAGATCGAGATCGCGGTGGGCCAGGAAGTCGATGATCTGCGGATCGGACAACGGACTGGTCCGCTGGTTGAGCTGGGCCACCCGGCCCGGATCGATGTCGTAGCCGACCACCTCGTCACGCTGAGCGAGCAGCGTGCTCAAGGAGAGACCGACATAACCGAGGGCGGCGACCGCAATCTTCATCTCGGCAGCCTAGTCCCGGTGGCGGCTCGATCAGGTGAGCCGGTCGACCAGGTCGGCGACCGCGCAGTGGATCCGCTCTTCGGTGGCCCGTTCCCACCGCCCGGACCGCAGCCGGTACTGGTTGGCATCGAGCACCTCGTAGCCGTACTCGTCGAACTGCCGCGCCACCGGCACATAGCCGACCATGGTGTTGCTGTAGCCCAGCGGCACGACCTGGCCGAACCGCTCCCCCAGCTCCTGCTTGAACCGCAGCCCGTACTCCACGGTCATCTCGCCGCCCTGACCGATCAGCACCAGATCGTCCCCGATCGCGATCACCTGCAGTTCCAGCTCAGCATCGGTCCGGCGTGGGCCGCCCTCGGCGATCACTCGGTGCCAGTGCTCGGCCCACCGTTTCTGGTAGGCCGCCTCGGAGTCCAGAGCCGCTTCGACCCTGTTGACGTCGACCTCCTCGGCACTGATGGTGATGGCGGTGAAGGCCGTACGGATCGGGCCCGCCACCGCAGTCCGCTGCGCTACTGCGGCAGCGACCGACTCGCCGAGTGCAGCTCCCAGCTCGCGGACTTGGGCCACTGACCGTACGGGGAAACTCACCTCCGTCGGGTCGTCGGGACCCGGTTTCTGGTCCCCGGCACAGCCCTGGAGAAACATCGGCTGCGCATTCGGGAACGCCTCCTCGACCGCATCCATCGCGAATCCGACATAGTCGCCACTGATCCGCAGCCCACCGCGGGAGGTCGGGTGACAGGCATAACTGAACACCACCGCCTTGACGGTGCCTTCGATCGAGCTGACCACCAGCACCGGCACTTCGTGATCGGCTGGCCCGTCAGGATTGGGCTGCATCGACCGCGCCATCCGGGTCGGGTCATCGGGATCGGGCCGACGACGGTTCACCGCGAAGCCGCAGTGCCCCACCGCCCGCTCGAGCCGTGACGGTTGGCGATGGAGATGGGCCCGCTCGGCGAGCAGAACCAGGGAGGCGATCAGCTCCTCGCGGTACTGCGGATCGATCCGGCCGTGATGGCGCACATCGCTGTCACGCAGCACTGGCCCACAGTGGGTGTGGCTGGCGTTGATCAACACCTGGTCCCGCTGCAGGCCGAGGCGCTCGGCGATGCCTCCGGCAATCCGGTCGGCGAAGTCGTCGTAGCATCCGACCAGTTCCACCGTCACCACAACGACATCGTGCTCGCCATCGCCCAGGCTGAGCGCCACCGCGCGGAGCGGATGGTCGACCCCCGTGCTGGAGTGGTAGCCGCGTCCGGCGAAGCCCGCCAGGGGAATCCCCACCGGCGGCGTCATGTCGATGGTGGCGATCCCGGCCAGGTATGGCGTCGTCATCGGGCCAGTCTTTCCCGGTCGAGGAGCCGGCGTCCAGACCGTGTCCGGCAGCTCGGACTCACCTGGTCGGTGCGTGAACCGGCTCAGCAGGGCCGCACAACGTAGAGTCTGAACCCATGAGTACCGCGCCTTCCCCGTATCCGGCGGCGGTCCCCGGCTGGTTGGCCGGGGGTGACCGCCGCAAGGTTCTCGACCTCGGCAGCGGCCGGGGCAGTCTCGCCACGATGCTGGTCGACGACGGACATGATGTCGTCTGCCTGGACCAGGATCTGTCTGCAGTCGCGACCTTGGCCGATCAGGCCACGACCGACCCGGTGCCACGGTGGACGGCAACGATCGCCGGGCATGCGTCCAACCTGCCCTTCACGGACCGGGTGTTCGATGTGGTGACCTGCGCGCAGGTGCTGCACAAGCTCGCTCCGGGGTTGGCGCTGAGTGAGATCGCGCGAGTGCTGCGTCCGGGCGGTGTGATCGGCGTGGTCTACAACACCCGTGACGACACGGTGCCGTGGGTGAAGCGGCTGACCCGGTTGGTGCAGGAGTACGACCCGTCACTGATGAGCGGCGACTTCGGCCACGGATCGATCGCCGCCCTCGAGGAGAGCCCTCACTTCGGAGAGGTCACCCGTCATGACTTCCGCAACTGGATCGCGGTGACCCGCCCGCAGATGCTGGCCATGGTCGCCCGGAACCCCACCATCACCAAGCTCCCCGAGCACGAACGCGAACGACTCCTGGACCAGGTCGGTCAGCTCTACGATTCGTCGGCGCGCGCCCCGGAGCCGCTGCTGCTGCCCTGGCAGGCAACCTGCTGGCGGGCCGAGGTCGACCACAGCCAGATCACCTTCGGAGACGGGGACGATGGACTCAACATCGCCCTCGGCTTCTGATCAGCGGGCACGCCTCGGCACGTACTCCTCATCCGCGGGCTCGGAGTCCACAGGCTCGGAGTCCACAGGCTCGGAATCCACAGGCTGCTGGTCGGGCCGCTCGCCGGTGGACTCCGCCACGGCGGATGCCTCGGTCTCCAGCTCGGAACCAGCAGGGAGTGCGTCGATGTGGATCACGCGCCCTTCGGGGTCCAGGGTGAGGCCCTTCGCCTCCAGACGCGCCATCCGGCGCTGCTGCGAGTACACCTTGCGCTTCTCGGCGGAGCGCTCCACCAACCGATAGAGCACCGGCACCAAGAACAGGGTGAGGATCGTCGAGGAGAACAGGCCTCCGATCACCACAATGGCCAGCGGCTTGGAGATGAACACCCCGCCGCCGGTGACGCCGAGCCCCATCGGAACCAGCGCCATGATCGTGGCGGCTGCAGTCATCAGGATCGGCCGCAGACGTTGTCGAGCGCCGTTGATCAGGGCATCGTCGATGGATTGGCCCTGGGCTCGGTAGTGGTTGACCAGGTCGATCAGCACGATCGCATTGGTGACCACGATGCCGATCAACATCAGCAGGCCGATCAGCGCCGGGACACCGAGCGCGGTGTCGCTGACCAGCAACGCGACCAGGACACCGGTCGCGGCGAACGGGATCGAGATCAGCAGGATCAGCGGCTGCACCAGCGATTTGAAGGTCGCCACCATCACCACATACACGATGGCGATCGCGACCAGCAACGCCAACCCGAGCTGCCCGAAGGCCTCGGCCTGGTCGGCGGTCACTCCACCGATGGATGCGGTCGCCCCTTCCGGCAGGTCGACCTCGTCAAGTGCGGTCTGCACCGAGACGCTGGTCTGCGCCAGGTCGTTGCCGGTCGGTGTCAGCGTCACCGAAGCGCTGCGCTGGCCGTTGACATGGCTGATCGAGGGTGGCACCTCGATGATCGAGACCGAGGCGATCTCGGACAGCTTGACCGGTCCGGCCGCACCGGCGATCTCGACCTTCTTCAAGGCGTCGAGCCCGACCGGGGCGTCATCGATGCGCAACACAATGTCGATCGTGGAGCCGCCCCGTTCGATGGAGCCGACGGTGGCCGGGGTGATCAGGCCCTGCAGTGACTGCGCCACCGCTGCCCCACTCAGTCCGAGTTCAGCAGCCTTCTCCTCATCGACCTTCACCTCGACCCGCGGTTGGGCAGCGACCAGCGACGACCGTACGTCGGTCACGTGATCGAGAGCGGCCATCCGGTCCTGAACCGCCTCGGTCGCCTCACGCAACACATCCGGATCGGCTGCGGAGATGTCGATCACCACATCAGTGCCGTACATGGCCGCACCTGAGGCGACGGTCAGCTCGCCGACATCGGTCAGCTTGTCCAGCTCAGCCCGGATGTCCTCGGTGACCACAGCCGGATCCGCATCGGGCGAGGTGGTCACCGAGAATGTGGCCTGGTCGGAACCGCCACCCATGCCGAAGCTGAACATCCCACCGCCACCGATGGTGGTCTGCACCACGTCGACCCCGTCGACCGCACGCAACGCATCTTCGACGACCAGGGCCTGTTCGGTCTGGGTTTCGAGGTTCTCCCCGATCTCGAACTCCTGGGTGACACTGATCGTGTCCTGCCCCATGTCGCCGAGGAAGTCCTGCCGCAGCTGCGGGATCAGGGCCAGGGTGCCGCCGAGCAGTGCCGCAGCGACCAGCAAGGCGATCACGGGTCTGCCGACGACCGCCTTGAGCGCAGGCACGTAGGCCCGTTGCAGCCAGGAACGGCGTTCCTTCTCCTCGGCCTGCTGCTGGACTTGGGCCGGGTCGACGACATCCTCAGGTGCCTTGAGGAACCAGTAGGCCAACACCGGCACGATGGTCAGCGACACCAGCAGCGAGGCGAGCAGCGCCAGCGCCACCGTCACCGCGAACGGCCGGAACAGCTCGCCGACCTGCCCGCCGACCACCCCGATCGGCAGGAACACCGCGACCGTGGTGATCGTGGCCGCAGTGATCGCCATCGCCACCTCACCGACCGCGGTGGTGATCGCCTTGAGTTTCGCGGTCCCGTAGGACAGATGTCTCTTGATGTTCTCGATCACCACGATCGAGTCGTCCACGACCCGACCGATGGCGATGGTCAGCGCCCCGAGGGTGAGGATGTTGAGGGAGTAGTCAGCCACCGACAGTCCGATCAGGGCGATCAGCACCGACACCGGGATGGACACCGCCGTCACCAGGGTTGACCGGATCGACAGCAGGAAGACCAGGATGACCACGATCGCCATCACCAGGCCGAGACCGCCCTCGATGAGCAGGTCATGGATCGACTGGGTGATGAACGGGGCCTGGTCAAAGGTCGACACGAAGGCGGCCTTGGCGCCGATCTCAGCCTCGAGATGGGGCAGCGCGGCGGCGATGGCCTCGCTGACGTCCACGGTGTTGCCGTCCGGAGTCTTGGTGATCGACAGGGTGAGGCTGGCCTCCCCATTGGTCCGCGAGACCGAGGTCGCCGGGACCTCCTCCAGCGTCACATCGGCGATGTCGCCCAGGACGACCGAGCCGCTGGTCGGGCTGGCCAGGACGATGTCGGCGACATCATCGGCGGAGGCGAGTTTGGCGCCGAGGGTGACCGACAGTTCGGAGCGTTCCTCGGTGATGGTGCCGGCCGAGGTCAGCTGTCCTGCCGCCGCCAGAGCCTGACTGATCTGCGCCGGGGTCAGACCGGCCTGGGCGACCTTGTCCAGATCGAGATCGACCAGCACCCGCTGCGAAGGGCCACCCGCGACGGCGACCGCCCGGACACCGGGCAGCTTCTCGAGCTCGGGGACGGCGATGGTGGTGAGACGATCAGCGAGATCGGCCGGCGGAAGGTCAGCGGTGACCGAGAGAACCTGGACCGGGAGGTCGTCGATACTGCCGGTGACGACCTGGCTGTCGGCCTCGTCGGGCAGGAAGCCGCTCACCCGCGACACGGCGGCCTGCAGGTCCTGTTGAGCCTGGGCCATGTTGGTGCCGTACTCGAAGTTCACCACGACGGTGGAGATGCCGGTCGCCGAGGTCGACGACGACGACTCCAGACCCTGGACCCCGAGGACGGCCTGCTCGATCGGCTGAGTGACCCGCTCTTCGACCACGTCCGGGGAGGCACCGGGATAATTGGTCATCACGATCGCGGTCGGCACCTGCAGCGACGGGATCAGTTCCTGCTTCAGACCGGCGGTCGTCACCACCCCGAAGATGAGGACGAAGATCGTCACCAATGCGATGAGCGCACGGTTTCCGAGGCTGACAACGGCCAATTTGCGCATTCTGTTCCCCCACCATTCAGCCGGACCCGCGCAGCCTACCAGCGGCATCTGAGACGGACTCTGTCCCGGATGGGCCCTCCGGTGAAACCCTGATCCCATGACAGATCAGATGACTGTGCGGTGGGGGATCCTCGGCCCGGGCAGGATTGCTCGCGCCTTCGCCACTGGCCTCGCCGCTTCTCGGACCGGCCGCCTCGTCGCGGTCGGTTCCCGTGACATCACGCGCGCCCAGGCGCTCATCGACGAGCATCCCGAGGCGACCAAGGGCGGACCCGCCACCGCCCACAGCAGCTATGAAGCCCTGCTGGCCGACGAGACCGTCGATGCGGTCTACATTGCAACGCCGCATCCGCAGCATGCTCGGTGGGCGATCGCTGCGGCACGGGCCGGCAAGCACCTTCTGGTGGAGAAGCCGATCACCCCCAACCGTGCCGGCGCCATGGCTGTCCTCGAAGCGGCCCGCGCCAACGACGTCTTCTGCATGGAGGCGTACATGTACCGCTGTCATCCTCAAACCACCGCCCTGGTCGAGGCGATCTCGTCGGGGGCGATCGGGCGCGTCATCTCGATCCAGGCGGCCTTCTCCTTCGGCGCGACCTTCGACCCGCAGTCCCGCGCCTACGATCCCGACCTCGCCGGTGGCGGCATCCTCGATGTGGGCGGCTATCCGGTCTCCATGGTGCGGCTGCTGGCCGGCGCTGCCCTCGGCGTGGACGGGGAGTCGAAGCCGTACGACGAACCGGTCACCGTCACCGGGGCCGGACATCTGGCCCCGACCGGTGTCGACGACTGGGCCGTCGCCTCCCTCAGCTTCGCCTCGGGGATCACCGCCCAGATCCAGACCGGGGTCGGTCTGGCCACCGAACCGGTCGTCCGGATCCACGGCGCCGACGGCTGGATCCAGGTCCCCAATCCGTGGCTGCCGTGCCGGGACGGACGCCCGGCCGGTTTCACCATCCATCGGCCGCACACCGAACCCGAGGAGGTGGCGGTCGACACCCCGGAGCTCTACGCGAGCGAGGCCGACCATGTGAGCGCCCATCTGGCCGACCGGCAGGCTCCGGCGATGAGCTGGGCCGACACCTTGGCCAACCTCGCTGTCCTCGACCAGTGGCGCGAGCAGCTCGGCGTGGTCCACCCGGGGGAAACCGGCGATGTCGCGACCGTGTCGGGCCAGGCCCTCACCGTGCGCGAGCCAAACCTGATGCCGTACGGGACAGTGGTCGCGACCCAGCGGCCGGTGAGCCGGATCGTGATGGGGGTTGACCATCCGCGGACCCTGCCGCTGCTGAGCGCTCTGTTCGACGACTTCGTCGAACGTGGCGGCAATGCCTTCGACACGGCATGGCTGTATGGCGGTGGTCTGCCCGAGCAGCTGATGGGCCAGTGGATGCGCAACCGCGGGATCCGCGACGACCTGTTCCTGATCGGCAAGGGCGCCCACACCCCACATGTCACGCCAGAGGCGATCCACTCCCAGCTCGACGAGTCCCTCGCACGGCTGCAGACCGACTGGATCGACCAGTACTTCATGCACCGTGATGACCCCCAGGTGCCGGTCGGTGAGTTCGTCGACGCCATGGATGCCGAGGTGCGAGCAGGACGGATCAAGGCGTACGGAGGTAGCAACTGGTCGATCGAACGGTTCGAGGAGGCCAATACCTGGGCCGCCGCGCACGGCCGGACACCGATGACCGCACTGAGCAACACCTTCAGTCTGGCCGAAGCCCTGGATGTGCCGTGGGTCGGCTGCCGCGCGATGACCGATCGGGACTCGAAACAGTGGCTGGCCCGGACCGGCACCGCGATCTTCCCGTGGTCGGCCCAGGCCCGGGGGTTCTTTGCCCGAGCCGATGAAGACGACCGCAGCGATACCGAGCTGGTCCGCTGCTACTACGGCCCCGACAACTTCGAACGGCTCCGGAGGGCGAGGGCGCTGTCCCAGGAACTCGGTGTGTCGGCGATGGCGATCGGGCTGGCGTGGCTGCTGCACCAACCTTTCCCAGTGTTCCCGCTGATCGGGCCACGCCAGATCAGTGAGACGGTCAGCTCGCTCGACGGGCTGCAGGTGGAACTGACCGCCGACCAGGTGGCGCATCTCGATCTGGCCGACTGACCCGGGCGTGACCGGAGAGTGGTCGCCGCCTTTGGGGGCGACCCTCTCTGGGGTTTCTTCCTGACCGAATCTTTGAATGCGAGACCCGGATGAGCACCCGGGGGCCGGTCGGGGCTAGTCTGAGTCCTGGCGCAACCGTTGGCCGTGAGCTTGCGGTGCCACCAACAATCAAGCCGCGCCCAGGCGCGGCAGTCCGCAACAACGCCATTCTCAACGAGGAGGCACACAGTGTCTGACGATGCCCTGTCCAACCTGTTGCACGAGGATCGCCGGTTTCCGCCACCAGCCGAGCTCGCGGCCAACGCGAACGTCACCGAGGCAGACTTTGCCGAGGCCGACGCTGACTTCGAAGGTTTCTGGGCCAAGCAGGCCGAACTGATCAGCTGGGGCACCAAGCCGACCCAGGTGCTCGACTGGTCGAACCCTCCCTTCGCGAAGTGGTACGCCGACGGCACCCTCAACGTCACCTACAACTGCCTCGACCGCCATGTCGAGGCCGGCAAGGGCGACCGGGTCGCCTACCACTTCGAGGGCGAGCCGGGCGACACCCGCTCCATCACCTACGCCGAGCTGCTCGCCGAGGTCTCCAAGGCCGCCAACGCGCTGACCGGACTCGGTGTGAAGACCGGGGACCGGGTCGCGATCTACATGCCGATGATCCTCGAGACCGTCGTGGCGATGTTGGCCTGCGCCCGTATCGGCGCGGTGCACACCGTCGTCTTCGGTGGGTTCTCTGCCGACGCGCTGGCCGACCGGATCCTTGACTGCGGGGTCGAAGTCGTGATCACTGCCGACGGCGGCAACCGCCGCGGCGCACCGTCGGCCCTCAAGCCGGCTGTCGACGCCGCCCTGGAGCGCTGCCCCGGAGTGCACACCGTCCTCGTGGTGAAGCGCACCGGCCAGGAGACCGCCATGGTCGAAGGCCGTGACCAGTGGTGGAGCGATGTCGTCGAGCCGGCCTCCGACCAGCACACCCCCGAAATGTTCCCGGCCGAGCACCCGCTGTATGTCATGTACACCTCGGGTTCGACCGGCAAGCCCAAGGGCATCCTCCACACCACCGGTGGATACCTGGTCGGCGTCACCTACTCCACGTGGGCGACCTTCGACCTGAAGGAGGATGACATCTACTGGACCGCGGCCGACATCGGCTGGGTCACCGGTCACTCCTACATCGTCTACGGTCCGCTCGCCAACGGTGCAACCTCGGTGATGTACGAGGGCACCCCCGACACCCCGCACCAGGGTCGTTGGTGGGAGCTGATCGAGAAGTACAAGGTCTCGATCCTCTACTGTGCGCCGACTGCGATCCGTACCTTCATGAAGTGGGGCGCCGAGATCCCCGCGAAGTTCGATCTGTCGTCGCTGCGGGTCCTCGGCTCGGTCGGTGAGCCGATCAACCCCGAGGCCTACGTCTGGTACCGGACCAACATCGGTCTCGACAAGACCCCGGTCGTCGACACCTGGTGGCAGACCGAGACCGGCATGCACATGATCAGCCCGATGCCCGGGGTGGCCTCCTGCAAGCCCGGTGCTGCGATGCGCGCGATCCCCGGTGTCGTCGTGGACGTCGTCAACGACGAGGGCCAGCCGGTCGGCAACGGACAGGGCGGTTACCTCGTGGTCTCCAAGCCGTGGCCGGCGATGCTGCGCACCCTGTGGGGCGATGACGAGCGCTATGTCGACACCTACTGGTCCCGGTTCCCCGGCGTCTACTTCGCCGGTGACGGCGCCAAGAAGGACGATGACGGCGACATCTGGCTGCTCGGCCGGGTCGACGACGTGATGAACGTGTCGGGTCACCGCATGTCCACCACCGAGATCGAGTCGGCCTTGGTCTCCCACCCGCGCGTCGCTGAGGCGGCCGTCGTGGGGGCGTCCGACCCGACCACCGGTCAGGCCATCGTCGCCTTCGTCATCCTCCGTTCCGAGGAGGGCGTTGACGACGCCGAGATCGTCAAGACGCTGCGCAACCACGTTCGTACCGAGATCGGTCCGATCGCCAGCCCGCGTCAGATCATGGTCGTCGAAGAGCTGCCGAAGACCCGCTCGGGCAAGATCATGCGCCGCCTGCTGCGCGACATCGCCGAGAACCGCGAACTCGGTGACGTCACCACCTTGCAGGACTCCTCGGTGATGAACCTGATCAAGGGGAACATGGCGTCCTCGGCCGAGGACTGATCGACCCGGCACACCACCGTCGACGCAAACACCTCAGTTGCGCCAGACACCACCCCTGCAGATGTGGTGTCTGGATGCAACTGAGGTGTTTGCATACTGCTGACGCTCACATGGCTTCCACGCTGAGGTTGTCGATCAGGATCTCCTGCCCGGCGGAGGCCGAACTGCTCAGACCAAACCTGAGCGCGCGGAAATCCCAGATGAGCGGCGTGGTGTAGGTCAGTTCCCGGGTCGTCCCGTCGATCGCCAGGGTCGGCGGTGCAGACCGATCAGCCGGGCAGGTGAGCACCAGCCGTTGCCAGCGGGTGGGAGTGAGTGTGCCGGATGGGTGGCTCTCGTTCCAGACCTTGCCGTCCCACCACTGCAGGGCGCCATTGGCCCGCAGAGCCACACTCACTCCCAGCACTTCGGCGCCCAACCCGGTGGTCGGCAACCCGAGGAGCTGTACCACTGCGGCTGAACGAGGAATCGCCACCGCGCGCAGATCCAGTTCGACCCGCACCCCGGCCCTGCCGTGGCCCCAACTGTGGCGGACCGACGGTGGATCAGCGTCATCATCACTGGACAGACGCAGCACCGCGCCGCGGTCGACCTCGATGACACCTGCCGTGTCCGAGCCGGTGAAGCCGTACGGGAGAACGCCGACGGGTTCGTCGGTGAAGGTCATCGCCGCGGTGTGGACCTCGATCTCACTGAGAGTGACGGATTGACGCGAGGCACGGGCCTGGATCCTGACCCACCGTGCGTCGCTGTCGACCGCAACCAGAGCGGCTTGCGGGCCACGATGGCCGCCTCGATGATGCTGATGCCAGGTCGCGCCGTCGATTGAGGTGTCGACCGTGAAGCGTTGCTTGTGTTCGGCACCGCCGACGCCGATCTGGGTCAGGCGTACCGACCGCCCGAGATCGATCGTGACCGTCCCGTCAGCGCGGCGACCGCTGGCCACGGCGCGACGTCCGTGCTCGATGAAGCCATCGGTCAGCGCCACCGCCGCATCGAGGCCTGACTGACCATCGAGATCGGTGGTCAGCGTGACGGTCCCGGCAGCGATCTCGCGAGCGAGATCCATTCTGTACAACGGATGTCGGTTGACCGTCACCACCCTGGACCAGATGTGGTAGTCCCGTACGGGATTGCTACCGGGGCGGTTGTTGCTGCGTTTGTCGCCGATCACGAGGACCCGGTTGTGGGCCAACACTTCGAGCCCGCCGTTGCCTGATTCGAAGCCGTCACCGGAGATGATGATCGGCTCCTGCCACTGTTCGCCGCGACCATCGGGGGAGATGTACAGGCGGATCAGGTCACGGCCGGTCATCAGCACGAGCAGCCCATTGGGCAACAGCCGCAGCTTGGGGTTGATGCCAGGGATATGTTCGGCGGCGTCTCCAGCCCGGATCTGCTCGACAGCACTCCAGGTGATTCCGTCATCGGTGGAACGGCAACTGTACAAGGGCCGCCAGCTTCCTGTGCGCAACACAGCGAGCAGGGAGCCGTCGCCCAACCGTACGACGTTGGGTTCGCCCAGTCCCTCATAGGAGAAGGGTGCGGTGATCAGCGTCGGGTCCTCGGCGATCACCGATCGTACGGTCCAGTGGTCGCCTTGATCGGTGGTGGCGAGGAGCACCGAACAGATCTTCGCTGCATCGGCGAAGGTGACCAGTGCCGGTTGACAGATTGTCCCGTCGGAAAGCTCGAAGGCCCTGTCGTGCAAGGAGACTTTGGTCCGTACAACCCCGCTGGCATCATCCTCGGCCGGCTCGGCGACAGCAATGGGACGCTCACTCACCAGCTCGCCGGTGCCGGAGGTGAAGCTGACACCGTCGTCGGTCGAACGTGCCCAGCTGACCCCGGTGCGGGTGAGGCCGGTGTCGACACTGTCGGCGTCGCCTTCGGTGTAGGTGTAGTACCCAAAACCGAGGACGGTCCCGTCGCGGAGCTGGATGCGTGGCACAACGGAAGGGATCTCGGTCTGCTCCTCCCAGGTCGCGCCGTCATCAACGGAGGTGAAGTAGGCGCGCTCGGGCGCGGCATCAGCATCATCGATGTGGCGGTTGACCCCGATCAGAACCTTCCTGGCGAGGACACCGTCAACCAATGTGTCCCAGGCGAATGAGTTGGGATACTGATTGATCTGTTCCTTGGTCGGCGGGACGATCGTCACTTCGTCACCGACGTGGACGCTGATCTCGTCAGCGGTGCCGTCGCGGTCCGGACCTCCGGGCCCGCTCTGGCCGGGCGTCTGCCGCGGCTGTGGTGTGGCCGAGGCAGGTGCTGGGGCGAGGATGAGCGGTGCGGCCGCGACTCCTCCGGCGAGACCGAACATGCCTCGTCGACTGATGGATGGCCCGTTTCTGGGCGTGTTCAACTCCGGTGTGGCCACGATGCCTTTCCTTTGTGGGTTGGGAACTACTGGTTGAGGTCGGCGAAGGACTGCTCGTACTCGCCGCGAATCTTGTCACCGCCGCCGGACTTCCACTCCTCAACGGTCGCATCCCAGTCGTCCAAGGTCGCACGTCCTTGGATGACCTGGTAGCCGACGTCGTCGATGGTGGCTGTCAGCGCGGGGCCCTGGACGTCGTTGGTCTGCGAGTAGAGGCTGGCTGCCGGGTTGCGCATGCCGGTCGGGATCGTCTCGGCCTGATGGTTGTACATCGCCTCGGTCGTCTCGCGGTCGCCCGGATCGAAGAGCTCGTACGGAGCACTGGCAAAGTAGGAGACGTTGATCCGTTCGGTGCTGAGCTTCTGGTTGCTGACCGGAGACTGCAGCTCGTCGTCCCACTCCCAGTGGGTGCCCTCCTCCCCGAACTTCATGTACAGGTACTCCTGGCTCCCGAAGGGAGCGGCACACCAGTTGAGGATCCGCAGCAGTTCCCGTACACGATCGGGCGAGTCCTGCTTGCGGATGGCGCACAGCTGGTACGTGCCCGTGCCGAGACGCTTCGGAGCGACACCGCTGCCGTCGGCCTTCGGCAGGGACCAGAAGCCGAGCTCGAGTCCGGGGATCCCCGCCCGGAGCAGACTGCGATAGCCGACACCGCCCCAGAAGAAGATGGCGAGCTTGCCCGCCTGGAACTCGGCCGGACCGTTGGCTCCCCCGAAGGTGTCGGGGTGGAAGACGCCCGCCTCCCACATCGTGTGACCGAACTCGAGAGCTGCGCGATACTCCTCGGTCTCGTACTGGCTGGTGAAGGCGCCGCCGCTCTCGGCCCAGGTGTTCGGCGCACCGAACATGGAGGTCAGCAAGTAACGGATGTTGCCCGGGTTGGTCATTGCATACTGGTTGGTCTTGGCATCGGTCAGCTCGGTGAACAGGTCGAGCACGCTCTCAGCATCGGTGGCCGAGGACATGTCGGCCCCGATCCGATCCACCAGATCCTGCCGGATGACCGGAGTCGGCGAGCCGACGATGTTGCCCGGTGGCACTGCACGGATCGCTCCTCCTCGCACGGCCGTCTCCCACATGTAGCCCGGCAGGCTGGCCAGACAGGGGTATTCGAGCACGGCGTCGCCGGCGAGGTGTTCGGTGAGATCCTCGAACTCGGCCTCAAGCACCTCGGGCAGCCGCGCCACGGCGGGCACCTGGACCAGGTCAGGAATGTCGCCACCGGCGATGGTGGTGGCGAACTTTGAGTTGTAGTCCTGAGCGGTCATCCCGATCTCAAGGGTGACGCCGAGCTGCTCATTGAGCCCTTGCCACCAGGCGTTGTCAGCCATGGTGGGTGGCACTGCGGAGCCAGCCAGGCTGAGCATCGAGGTGACTGTGCCGCCGGTGCCCGGCTTGCCGTCGGTCACCGCAACAGGCGACTCGGGGAAGGTGAAGAACGCATCCGGGACACCCTCGGCGTCACCGGGCAGATCCGGGGCGACAGGCTCCAACTTCTTGTACGTGGGCAAGGAGATCCCGGTGTTCGGGTTCTGCCCCGGCGAAGTGCCTGTGGTGGAACCGCCCCCGGGCGGCGTGGCGCCCTCCGGGGTGCAGGCGGCAAGGGTGCCGGCCGCGGCGACGAATGCGCCGGCTCCGATCCCTTGGAGGAACCGCCGACGAGGTGCAGTGAACCCAGTCATGATCGCTCTCCTTCATTGGCCCGCTGGTGCAATCATTGCGACCATCGGGTTGTGTGTGACATGCAACTGACTAGAAGCTATGTGGCACGCTCTTCCATGTCAACGGGTCCCGGTATGGAGTGGGAATGACCTGACCGGACAAGGACTGACTTACCAGACTGCTGGCACGGAAAACGGTGGCCGACCCCCCTGTGGGGGACGGCCACCGTATCGATGTCAAGCAGTCTGTTGACCCGACCGCTGGGTCAGTGCGAAGGCTCCTGCAGGCCACTGGAGTACTCGGCGATTGCCTCGCCGACCTGGTCGACGGCGGCGAGCAGGCGGTCCCGCTGCTCGTCGACAGTCGGGTACCACGGGGCCGTCATGTAGCCGAGCTCTCGCTCCGGCGAGATGAACTGGTGGCAGTAGCGGACGGTGTCGATCAGGTTGGTGTCACATGACCAGTTCGCTCCGGTCGGGACCTGGTCATAGCCGTGGGCCTCCAGCAGGTCGTAGGCGCGGACGTGGGTGCGGCCGACATGCTGCGGGTCCTCGGAGTGGTCGAAGGTCTCGCCGTAGTACCAGTTGCTTTGCAGGATCGACTTCGGGACCCGACGCAGGTACTCCTGCTCGTGGTGCCAGATCCGGTCCGACCACATCCAGGCGCGGGCGCCGGCCTTCTCGGCCTCGGTGGCATAGAACTCCAGGTCGGAGTACCACAAGTCGGAGTGACGGATGACCGCCTGGCGGTAGTGACGCTGATGACCCAGGGTTTCCTCGTCCATGCCGATGTGGAAGAGGTCGGGCTTGCCGAAGATCTCAGCGGTCTCGGCGATCACATCGGCGACGACCTGGTAGTACGTCTTGGAAGACACCATGAAGGCGTACTCCCCCAGCCATGCATCATGACCGGCCGAGAAGTTGAGCTTCGGGACGGCCTGGAGGCCCATACCCTTGAGTCGTGCCACTTCGTCAGCCATCTGCTGCGGTGTCCACGAACCTTCGACGGCCAGCTCGGGGTGGGAGTCGAACCTGATGCCCTCGCCGACATCGACCAGGACCTGGTTCATCCCGACCTCAGCCATCCGGTTGGTGACCGCATCCCACGTGCCGCGGTCACAGCGGAGTTTGTCAGAAGCTTCGCGGTAGGGGTTCTTCTGGATCGACGGCGACTTGGGATCGTCGTCCCACATGTTGAATCCGAGGTGAAGCAGAATGCTCCAGTACATGTTCTTTCCTTTGTGTGTTGGGAACTCTGGACCTTCAGGAAGCCGAGCAGCTCGCCCGTACGATCAGTCGGGGCTGCATCTCGACATGTCGGGCGGCCGCTTTCACCCCTTGGGTGAGGTGATGCAGGATGAGCTCGGCCGCAGCCGCGCCGACTTCGAAACGCGGCGGCGAAATCGTTGACAACGGGACCGCAGCCAGGTCGTACACCGCGTCGTCATAGGCAATCACGGCCACATCCGTGGGGACCTGCAGACCTGCCTCGGCCAGCGCGGGCAGCAGCGCCAACGCCTGACGGTCATCCATGCAGAGCACCGCATCAATCCCTCGCTCGCGCGCCTCCGCGACATAGCCGGCGACCAGTTCGCGGCTCCAGGGGCGGTGTTCAACAATCGCGGAATCGACCAGTTCCAGACCGTAGGAGTCGACCGCTCGGACGAAGGCATCCCGCACGTCAGAGGAGTTGGCACCAATGGTGCCGAAGTAGCCGATCCGCGAGCGCCCGATGTCAGTGAATCGCCGCAGTGCGATCTGGGCCGCGCATTCGCGATCAGTGGCGACATAGGAGGTGCACTCCGAGGTACGGGTCGGTGGCCGCCGGTCGACCAGGACAATCGGGACGCCAAGGGACTCGAGGGCGTGGAGGTGCGCCTCCGGGTCCGGGCTGACGTAGAACGATGGTGACAGCAGCAGACCGCGTGCACCGAGTGCGAGCAGCTCCTGACATCGCTCAAGTTCCAACTCTGGCTCGAAAGTGGCGTAGCTGATCAGCACCTGCCACCCCGCTCGACGAAGGGTTTCGATGATGCCGTCGGTGATCCCGGCGTAGTACTTCGGCGTCGGCAGCACGACCCCGATCAGCGGCTTGACTCCCCCGCGGCCACTGGGCGCGGGCACCCCCACCAGATAGGTGCCCGAGCCCTGGACCTTGCGGACGACTCCCTCGCGGACGAGCTGGGCGACAGCTCGCCGGACCGTGTTGATCCCGACCCCGTGGACCGCAGCGAGTTCCCGCTCGGTCGGCAATCGGTCACCGACGGCCCACTCGCCGGCGATCGCACGTTGCCGTACGGCATCGGCCACCGCCTGCGACTTCAGCATCCGGGACTGGTCCGGACCTTCCGCAGGAGACATGCCCCCATCTTGGCCATCACGACCGATCTACCGCAACGACCCCAGCAGATCAATCGGGAATGACTGACTGCGAGGAGGAATGATGTCGGCAGCCCCCTTTTCGCCGTGAACGCCATCTGGCATAAGCTCCTTGACCGGTGCGCCGGGAAGTCTGGTCGGCAAGATGACCTGTCAACCCTGAAAGGCACCATGGCACGTCTGACGATCTTCGGCCCGAGCGACAATCAGGACCGGATCGCGGTCAGCGAAGCACTCCGCAACGAAACCGTCGGCGGCGTTCTCATGCTCATCGCGATGGTCGCCGCCCTGGTCTGGGCCAACCTCAGTCCCGACGGGTACGACAGCGCCCGCCAGGTCCAGCTCGGTCCACTCTCCCTGCAGCACTGGGCCGCCGACGGGCTGTTGACGATCTTCTTCTTCCTGGCCGGCCTTGAGCTCAAACGTGAATTCCGCGCCGGAGCCCTGTCCAATCCGCGACAGGCACTGCTGCCGATTGTCGCCGCCTTCTGCGGGATGGCAGTCCCGGCCGGCATTTATCTGACGGTCAACCTGGTCGGCGCCGGTGACCTGTCGGGGTGGGCGATCCCCATGGCCACCGACATTGCCTTCGCCGTGGCGGTCCTCGCAGTCGTCGCTCCAGGCCTGCCACCGAGCCTGCGGACATTCCTGCTCACCCTGGCGATCGTCGACGACCTCGGCGCCATCGTGGTCATCGCGGTGATCTTCACCGCTGCCATCAACTGGCTCGCCCTCGGCCTGGCGCTGGCCTGTGCCGGCATCTGGTTCTTCCTGCAGCAACGACGTCTCGACAAGTGGTGGCTTCACGTGCCGCTGTTCGTCGGCTGCTGGTGGTTCATGCACGAGTCCGGTGTCCATGCCACGATCGCCGGTGTCCTGCTCGGGCTGCTGACCCGTACCTCCCCGTACGAGAGCAACGACCCGGTGGATCGCTGGGAACACTTCTGGCGGCCGGTGTCGGCTGGTTTCGCCGTGCCGGTCTTTGCCCTGTTCGCCGCCGGTGTCAGCCTCAAACCGTCCGCGCTGGCCGATGTCGTCACCCATCCGATCACGATCGGCATCACCTTGGGCCTCGTGCTCGGCAAGACGATCGGTGTCTTTGGCGGCGCCTGGCTGACCGCCCGGATCACCGGAGCCGAGCTGCACGGCGGGGTCAGGTGGCGTGAGGTCGCCTCGGTCGCCGTGTTGGCCGGGATCGGATTCACCGTGGCCCTGCTGGTCGCCGAGCTCGCCTTCGCGGGCCAACCGGTCGAGATCGACCACGCCAAGGCGGCGGTCCTGCTCGGTTCGGTCATCGCTGCCCTGCTGGCCACCATCGCGCTGCGAATCTGCCTACGCCAGAGGCGGGATATCTGAGTACGCCAACGGCGGGCGTGACCTCGGCACCGGTTTGCGACTATCGTCGACCCCGAGATGAGGGAGTGCAGATGAGCGAGGAACGCAGTGTCGGCGACCTGGTGAAGACCATCACCGCTGACGTCCAGCTCTTGGTCAAGCACGAGATCGAGCTGGCCAAAGCCGAATTGATGCCTGCGGTCAAGAAGACCGGCACCGGGGTCGGCCTGTTCGGCGCCGCCGGTGTGATCGCTCTGTATGCCCTGGGCCTGGCCTTCATCGGCTGCTCGGTGCTGATCGGCGAGGCGCTCGACCGGATGTGGCTGGGCTTCTTGATCATGGCTGGCGGCCTGGTGGTCACCGCGGGACTGGCCGTGTTCATCGGCAACTGGCTCCGCAAGAATGCTGACTTCTCCGCGACCGCCACCAAACGCGGCGCGACCGATTCGGTCAATGCCGTCAAGGGCGCAGTCGAGCGGGTCAACACCGCCGCCAAGACCCCGGCCATCGAGCACCGGAACAGGGACCTCGAACTTCGTTGACCATCGAAATTCGGTGAACAGGGCGCTCGGGGCCGGTCTGGCCCTGGTCTGCGGGACCCTGATCCCGACCCAGACCCGCCTCAACGGTGCCCTCGGGGTGGAGCTCGGTGACGCCTATCTGGCGGCCTTGGTGTCCTTCCTGGCCGGGCTGGTGATCATCGCTGTCATCGTCGCGGTGAACCGGCGCAACCGCACCGGAGTCGCCCAGATCCTCGGCGCGGTCCGGCATGGTGAGCAGCCGTGGTGGGTGCTGCTCGGCGGCTGTTGCGGTGCCCTTGTCGTGCTGTCCCAGACCCTGACCGGCGCCGTGCTCGGCGCAGCCCTGTTCACTGTGTGCACCGTCGCCGGACAGACCGCGAGTGCGGTGGTGATCGACCGAATCGGACTCGGCCCGAGCGGCTCGATCCGCCTCAGCCCACGGCGACTGATTGGCGCCGCCCTGACCGTCGTGGCCGTGGTCATCGCCGTCTCCGACCGCCTCGGCACGGCCTCGTGGCTGGCTCTGCTGCCGCTGGTCGCCGGACTCGGCCTCAGTTTCCAGAGTGCAGTCAACGGCCGTGTCCGCGAGATCGCCACGCTGCCGGTCGCCAGCCTCGGCAACTTCACCGCCGGGACGGTGCTGCTGCTGATCGCCTGGCTGGTCAAACTGAGCGTTGTCGGATGGCCGGGACAACTGCCGACCACGTGGTGGCTGTATCTGTCCGGTCCGATCGGGCTGGCCTACATCACCATCAACGCCGGTGTCGTGCGGTACACCGGCGTGCTGGTCCTCGGTCTGTCCAGCATTTCCGGCCAGTTGCTCGGATCTCTGGTCATCGACACCATCGTCCCGGTTGCCGGCGGCGGACCACAGCTGATGACCGTGATCGGGGGCGTGATCACCCTGTTCGCGGTCGTGGTCACGTCCCTGCGCCGACCAGCTCCGCGATCTCAGCGGTGACATTGCGCCGCGCGTCAGCCTCGAGGGCGCGACCTCTGACCGTACGGAACAGGGGTTGCTCGAGCAGTGACTGCAAGATCTTCGCCCGACCGGCCCGGAACTGCTCTTCGGGGACGAAGAAGTACTCGCGCCGGATCGCGGCCGCATAGGCCGCATAGTCCTCGGCTGAACCAGCCAGCACGGCCAGGTCGGCATCGCACAACAGTTCCGCATGGGGATCGGCGGCCCGGTGGTCGGCGGTGATCCGCACCAGCCGTGCCACCTCTGCTGGCTGGCCGTCGGCCTCGGCCAGCCGCGCCGAGGCCTCCTCATTGCTGATCGGTCCGGGCGGCAGGTCATAGACGGCATCGTGGTACCACGCGGCCAACCGCACCAGCCGCAGGTCATGGACCGGCTCGGCGAGCCGATCGATCATGGTCAGCACGGCGGCCAGATGCGGCAGGGCGTGATGGTGGCGGTGCGGCTCGGACCACCGATCCAACAGCCGCTGCCCGAGCTGCTCGTACGGGCAGAGCTCACGCCAGGCCTGGAGCAGGTCGTCCCGCATCAGTGCAGCTCCTCGGGCCGAGCCCCGGCAGGTGCCCGCCCGTCGCGGAGGAAGCGTTCCGGGACGCCGGTGACCCGCGATCGATCCCAGGGCCGGTTCCAGCCGGCAAGATCCAGCACCCCATCGAGCAGGTGGGCGGTGAGTCCCCACAACAACAACTGTTCACCGGCGGGATCGCGCAGCCAGAATCCGGGTCCGGTGTAACCACTGCGGTGCCGCACCGTCATCCGGTGTTCGGGATCGAGCAGGTCGCTCAGGCGCGGATCGAGGACCTGGGCCACCTCGCCGGCATCCTGCACTCCCAACCTGGTCGGGGCGGGGCGCCACCCGACAACGGCAGAGACATCGAAGCCGCTGACCGCGACGTGGGCGGCCGGCAACATGCCGACCACGGTGACCTCGGCCGGATCAAGACCGGTCTCCTCCTGACCCTCGCGCAGTGCGGCTGCAGCCAGGCTCGGATCGGTGTCGTCCACCGCCCCGCCGGGGAAGGCGAGTTGGCCGGGGTGGTGCCGCAGGGTGTGGGCCCGTTCGACAATCGTCACCCGAGCATCATCGAGCTCGGTGCCGGAGAACAACGCCAGCACTGCCGCGGGCCGGCCGCCCCTGCCGGGACGGGAACTGACCACCGTACGGGTGCTGGTCGGGTCAGCGAGATGATCGGCCAGCGGTGTCAGCCACGGTGGTGTCATGTCACTCCCAGATGGTCGTGGATGAGTTGGCGCAGCTGGTCCGCGGAGGCGATCTGACCGCGATGGGTGTAGGCGATGCGGCCGTCGGCATCGAGCAGGATCGTCATCGGCGGGCCGGCGATCTGCAACGGTGCACGCAGCAGGCCGGGCTCGTCGACGAGCTGTGGGTAAGTCCAGCCGGCATCCTCGGCGAACTCGATCGCCAGTTCGGGTCGCGGATCGCTGTAGTCGATGCCCAGGAATTCGACCGAACCGGCCAGGGCATCGGCGACCTCGGTCAGGAACGGCGCTTCGGCCCGGCACGGCCCACACCACTGGGCCCACAGGTTGATCACCATCGGGCCACGCAGACCGCTCAGCGGCACCGATGCGCCCCCACCCAGACAGGGCAACACGATGTCCGGCAGGCCGTCGGGGGGCACAGGTCCGGGGGCGACCTCGGCGCAATCCTCGATGCCCGAGGCGGCCTTCAGCTCAGCCAGGTCATCGGGGTCGGCCGTGCTCACCGGGATCGATTCGCTGGCCGACGCGCTCGGATCAGGGGTCACGATCTGCCCCGGGGCGCAGCCCACCAACATCAGCAGCGCGCCGAGGGCAAGGGCCACTCGTTTCATCCGCGAGGCTCCCGGACGAGCTTGGCGGCCTTGACCGGATCGGTCTCCCCCTCGCCGAAGACCGGACAGAGGTGGGACACCGGGCAGGCTCCGCACGCGGGGTTGCGCGCATGGCAGCGGCGGCGACCGTGCCAAATGACGTGATGACAGAGCATGACCCAGTCCTTCTTGGGAAACAGGGCCCCAACCTCGGCCTCGACCGTGTCGGGGTCCTTGCTGGCCGTCCACCCCCACCGCCGGGCGAGCCGGCCGAAGTGGGTGTCGACGGTGATGCCGGGCACCCCGAAGGCGTTGCCCAACACCACATTGGCGGTCTTGCGACCCACTCCGGGTAACGTCACCAGCTCGGCAAGTGTTCCCGGGACCTCGCCGGCAAAGTCGTCGACCAGCACGCGCCCCAGCCGCAACAGACTGTCGGTCTTGGCCCGGAAGAAACCGGTCGGCCGGATCAGCTCCTCCATCTCGACCCGGTCCGCACCGGCCAAGGCAACCGGCCCCGGCCAGCGCCGGAAGAGCTCCGCGGTAACCTGGTTGACCCGCTTGTCGGTGGACTGGGCCGACAGGATCGTGGCGACCAGCAATTCGTACGGATTGGTGAAGTCAAGCTCGGCGCGTGCCTCGGGATAGGTCTCGGCGAGGATCCGATTGATCCGGCGCGCCCGGCGGACCAGAGCGGTTTCGGGCCGGGGGGTGATGCGCGCAGAAGGGGAGGTCGCCATGCCGGCCAGCCTACGTCCCACGTCTTCGGGAACCGTCCGAGTGCCGAACACAAGGTCTCTGTTTGGTTGCAGTGGTGTCAATCCGGCGACGCGACCGGTAGCCTAACCGCTGAACTGCGACGGGCCGGCAACTTCATTGGGGCCGGCCTCACAAGCGTGGAGAGGCTACGGACGCGTGGATCCTGATGTACTTCGGCGGGCCCCCCTATTCCAAGGGGTGGCGAGCGAGACCGCTACCGAACTTGCTGCAGCGATGTCGAGCGTCCAGTTGGACCGGGGCGAAGTCCTGTTCCACGAGGGAGATGCCGACGACCGGCTCTATGTGGTCGTCCGCGGCAAGGTGAAGCTGGGGCGTCGCGGCACGGCCGGCAGGGAGAACCTGATCGCCGTCCTCGGCCCCGGCCAGATGTTCGGTGAGCTGTCACTGTTCGATCCCGGGCCCCGATCCTCGACCGCCACGGCCATCACTCCGGCCGTGATCCGCTGCCTCGAACATGACGTGCTGATGCAGTCCTTGGCACGCCATCCCGAGGTCTCCAAGGCCCTGCTCTCGCAGCTGGCCGGCCGGCTGCGCCGCGCCAACGACGTGGTGGCCGATCTGGTCTTCTCCGACGTCCCCGGACGCGTGGCCAAGGCACTGCTCGACCTGGCCTCCCGTTTCGGTGAGGAAACCGGCAACGGCATCAACGTCCACCACGACCTGACCCAGGAGGAACTGGCCCAGTTGGTCGGAGCCTCCCGCGAAACCGTCAACAAGGCACTCGCCGACTTCGCCACCCGTGGCTGGATCCGCCTCGAGCCCCGCTCGGTCACCATCCTCGACGTCGCCCGCGTGGAGCGCCGCGCCCGCTGAGGGTGGCCGCTGCTGCTCAAGCCTGCCTCCCCCCAATCAGATTCGCCCCCGCCCAATCAGATTCCGACCCAACGGGCCTCGTGAAACGTTCTAAAGACGTCCTTTGGGTCGGAATGGTCATCCACAGCCAGATGGTGACCCCCGATGTTGTCCACAGATGTGGCGACGGGGTGAACGGCGACCGACCAAACTCCCCATGGTGTTGGCATGACACGCCATCGCTGGAGCTACGAAGCCCCCTACGCAACTCCCTGTCCGACCGTACGCAGGGCGGACCTGGGCTGGAATCGGACCCCGCCCACCGGCAAGTACCGAAAGGCCACCCACGGTCGCTACCTTGTGGCCGGCGCCGCCGCCAGTCTGGAACAGCGCATTGTCAACCAGGCCGGCCGGCTCTCGCCCGGTCAGGCCGTTACGGGTTGGGCAGCCTTGCGTTGGTGGGGAGCAGGGCTCTTCGACGGACTTGAGGCCGACGGCAGAACCCAGACACCGGTTCCGCTCGCAGTGGGACGGGCGGTGGTGCCCGCCAGAACCTTGGAGCGACGATTCTCTACGACCGGCTTCCTGATGGCGATGTTGTGACCACTGGTGAACTCGCCTTCACCACGGTCCCACGGGCCACCTTCGACGCCATTAGGCTCTCTGGCGACGTCGAGTCAGCTGTCTCGGTGATTGACTCTGTGATCGGTGCCGGCCTGATGGACCTGGAGGACTTCGCGGCATGGATCGGCGGACGTGCGGGTTGGAAAGGGATCCGGTTGGCTCGACAGGCGTTGCCCCTGGCACAGTTCGGGGTCCGATCACCGTTCGAGACGAAGCTGCGCCTCGCCGCGCATGCCTGCGGAATCAAGATCCTGTTGGTCAATCACATCGTGTCCGGACCAGGCACCAGTGACCCCGGCGAGGTGGATCTGCTGGATCCCGAGGCAGGGATGGTCATGGAGTTCGACGGTGCCGACCATCGGACCGCGCAGCAGCATCGCCGCGATCTCGAGAAGGAAGACGGCGCACGCCGGCTTGGTCTGGTCCTTGCCCGATTCACCTCCTCCGACCTGCACCGGCCCACCGTGGTCCGGGATCGGATCATGTCGACTCGGGCCGAAGCACAGTTCGCTCCACCCGAAGCACGCCAGTGGATTGCCGAGCCACCCGCGGCCCGCCGCAACCGCGTCTTCCACCGGCGGCTGGCCGGGATCATCCGCCCCAGTTGAAGGAGGAAGGTGCCCACCATCCTGCACAGTCTCCGACCGAGAAGACGTCGTGCATCGTTTCAAAACGGTCCGTTGGGTCGGAAACCTGAGCTGTGGGGCAGCTGTGGGGTGGCACGGGGGAGGTTGGGTGGCTCAGGGCTGCTGGTGCTGGGCGCAGCGGGGATCAGTCTGGGTGCAGGCGGTGCACAGCAGGGTCCGAGCCTTGCACTGTGGGGTTGGGCAGTCAGCATGGCGACTGGTGCCGTTGCCGCAGCGGACACATTCCCCGATGGTGGCGGCACGGTCGGAGAAGGTGATGATCTCGCGGTCATCGAAGACGCGCACGGCGCCCTCCCACAAGCCGTCGTCGCCGTACGCGGCGCCATAGGCGAGGATTCCTCCCTGGATCTGGTAGACCTCGCTGAAGCCACGGTCGGCCATCAAGGAACTGAGCACCTCACAGCGGATCCCGCCGGTGCAGTAGGTGACGACCGGCCGGTCCTTCAACGCGTCGTACGCCCCGGACTCCAGCTCGGTGACGAAATCCGCTGTGGTCTCGGCGCCGGTGACCACGGCACCGGAAAACCTGCCCACCTCCGCCTCCCAGGCATTGCGACCGTCGAAGAAGACCACGTCCTCACCCCGGGCATCCACCAGATCATGCACCTCGGCCGGGGACAGGTGGACCCCCGTCCCGGCCACCCCGTCCGCTGTCAACGAGATCGTCGGCGCAACCCCGAAGGTGACCAGCTCGGGGCGGACCTTGACGCTCAACCGAGGAAAGTCATTCCCCGTACCGTCTGTCCAGGCGCCTTCCAGTCCGGCCAAGACAGGCAGCTCACGAGTGGCCTTGAGGTACTGCTTCAATGCTCCCACTTCGCCGCCGACGGTGCCGTTGATGCCCTGGACGGACACGATGATCCGTCCCCCGAGGCCAAGTCGGCGGCACAACTCACGTTGCCACAAACGTACGGCTTCGGGGTCAGTCACCTCGGTGAACCGGTAGAACGACAGAACCTTCGCGATCACGCCTGATTCTCTCCCCTGCGGCGAGGTGACACCAACCATGGGTCATCGGGATCGAGCAGCCCCAGATGATCCAGATGTGCTGCCACGCTCGACTGCGCCGCAGCCTGCAGGCCAGCCTCCACGCCAGGATGAACGGTCCCGGCGACCTCGACCACCGACCCGGCCCCGGCCTCGACCGCCGCCGTGACCTGCGCCAAGCGCTGTTGTCGGTGTCTCAGGTCGTGCTCCACCCGGGCGGTGACATCGCCCACCACTGGCTCCCCATGGCCGGGCAACAGTCGAGCCACCTGGGCCGTACGGCAGAACGAGACCAAGCGCGCCAAGCTCTCCAACGAATCACTGACGCAACCTTCCCCGTGGGCAATGACCGAGCTTCCCGACCCCAGGAGTGTGTCCCCGGTCAGCAACGCCCCTGATGCCGCATGCCACAGACACACCGAGTCATCGGTGTGTCCGGGAGTGCTCAGCACGACCAGTCCGCCGGGCAAGGTCGAGCCCTCGGCCATCGGCTCGCCGAAGTCAGGATCAACGGCTCGTACGGGGACGTCGAACGTCCCAGCGGACTCACTGTGGTCGAGATGCCGGTGAGTCAGCACGACCAGTTCCACCGGCCCGTACTGGTCGATCGCGGCCAGATGGGAGGGCAACGCCGGACCGGGATCGACGACCACGACCCCACTCACCCCGGGCAGCAGCCATGTGTTGGTGCCGGTCAGGGTCATCGGCCCCGGGTTGTCGGCCCGGACGCGTTCGATCATGTCCATTCGTCCATCCTCCTGCATCTGGGGCGACAGTGTCGTGATTGAGTGGAGGTGACAGCCGGGAGGTCAGGTCTCGGCATGAGATCAAAGGAGCAGATCGGTGACGATCCAACTCGGCGTCCAGATGATGATGGTGAAGAACCAGGTGGCAGAACAGGGCATGTTTGCTGTTCTGCAGCAGATCAAGGGCCTTGACCTCCACTCCGTTGAGGTCTCCCAGATCCCCATGAACGAGGAGAACACGGCCGACCTCGAGCGCGGTGTGAAGGAACTCGGGGTCAGCGTCGGCGCACTCAGCGTTGCCCTCGAAGCGGCCAAGGCCAACCCGATCATCGATGCCCTCGACCGGGACTTCGACAAGATCGTGGCCGACTGCCGTCGTCTCAACTGCAGTTTCTTGCGCATCGGCATGATGCCGCGCGAGGCGATGACCGCCAAGCACCTCACCGAGGAGTGGGCTGCCGCGTGCGAGCCCTATGCCGCCAAGCTCAAGGAACTCGACATCACGCTGTGCTACCACAACCACCACGTCGACCTGGCCCAGTTCGACGGCGAGCGGATCTTCGACATCGTCCGCCGGGTCGCGCCGTCGATGGAGTTCGAGGTCGACCTGCACTGGGTGCAGCGGGGCGGCATGGCACCGCTCGACATGTTGGAGGCCTACGCCGGCGTCTGTCGGCTCATCCACATCAAGGACTACCGGGTCGTGCCGGTCCCCCAGGAAGCGCTTGAGGCTCAGGCCCGGGGCGACAACGAGGCATGGGCCAAGGCGTTCAGCGAGATCGTCCAGTTTGCCGAAGTGGGCCAGGGCAACATGAACTGGCCGAAGCTGCTCCCAGCAGCCGAGGCCGCAGGGGCCGACTTCTTCTTCATCGAGCAGGACAACACCTACGGGCGCGATCCGTTCGACTGTCTCCGCGACTCCCGCGAGTACCTCACCTCGATCGGTTGGTGATCGCCGGTCGGCCGGTCAGGCGAGACGACTCCCCAGTGCTGCCCGCAGGTTCTCCTGCGGGCAGTGCTGTGCCATCCCGGGCACGACCAGCAGGAAGTCCCGCTCGGTGCCGTACAGGTCGTGTGCCACGGTCTCTGCCGGGTCAAAGGGCTCGGTCAACAGCCGCACCGTGCTGAACTGGTCCGACAGTGCTCCTGCCGCGAGGGCGTGGAAGGCGCCATGCCCCTCCCCGACCAACTCGATCGGCACCCCGGTCAGGCCCAGGCCTTCAGGATCGGCAATCAGGTCAAGGATCCTGAGCACATCGAACAGCCGGCCAGCGGTCAGGCTGTCGTCCAGAGCAATCAGTTCGTTGACGAAGCGGAACATCGTCCCGTAGTGCGCCTCCAGGTTCCGGAACGTGTCCTCCCGCGGTGTCACACCTCCGGTTCCTCGCACGTCGGCGACGATCACGGTCCGGCCAGCGAGTTGCTGGGTCCGGGCACGGGTCAGCTGGGACTCCAGCGAGTCAGTTCCCTTGTCGAGCAGGAGAATCTCGACCGCTTCCGGCTCATCGGCCTCGAAGACGACCGCGGTGTTGGTGATGCCGACCTCGGGCCACCACATGAGTTTGCGAACCCCGTGTGCCCCGGTGTCGAACCACCGTGGAAACAGCTCAAGGTCCGGCACGCGATGGGCCTGGACACGATCGTTCAACCAGGCCAGGGATTCTTCGACCGCTGGCACCGGGGCGGCCGCCAGCCGTCGGCGGTTCTGCTCCATCGTCTGTACGGGGAAACCGGATGTGCCCAGTTGGCCGGTCTCGGTGACCCACAGCTGAGACGGTTCCAGTGGCTCGGGCATGGCGGCCGGGCCGTCGACAATCGGCGAGGCGCCGAGGTGCTCGGCCAGGAACTGGACCGCTCCCCGGTTGACGACTGGGCTGAGCCCGTGGGGGCCGTCATCGCGGACCTGCTGGAGGTTGTCGGGGACACCGGCCAGCTCGAAGACCTTCCGGGCCCGGGCGATGCTGTGGGCAGTGCCCTCCGGCGGGAAGAAGTCGGAGCGCTTCGAGCCGACGATGACCGGACGTGGTGCCATCGCGATCAGGAAGTCATCGTGGTCCACCCCTGCCGCGACACCGCCGACGATGATCTGCTCGCAGTCCTGTGAGCGGGCCGATCCCTGGATCTCCTCAATACCGGAGATGAAACAACACATGGCGGCCGCCGCCACGCGGGGCTCCACCATCGCCAACCAGGTGGTCATGGTGCCGCCGCCGGAGTTCCCCATGATCCCGAGTCGGGACTCGTCGACATCGTCGCGGGACAACAGGTAGTCGATCGCGCGACGAGCATCAGCAACGAAATAGCGCGCTGGCGAGTCCCCGACCCAACGGACCTTGGTGCCCATGTAGTCGTGTTGGACCACATTGTGATGCACCATGGCGCGACCCTGTTCATCCAGGAAGTCCCACCGCTCGCCCTGGCCGATCGTGTCGGTGGTGAGCACCACGAAACCGGCCCGGACCAACATGACGCAGGCCTCTTGGTAGCGAGGCGCGGCCTTGCCGTCCGGTGAATGCCCGGGCGCCATGAACACTGCGGGCAGCGGGCTCTTCGGCGCCTCGGTCGGCCGGTAGAGATTGGCGGTGATCAGCTGCCCGTCCCCGCAGTCCAGCAAGAGCTTGTCGATGACGTGATCGCTACGGTCGACGCTGCCGGTGCAGCGAGCTTCCGGAGGAGTACGGCCCTCGGGCAGCTCACCGACGCTGGCCCGGGCGATCGCGGTCAAGCGTTCCTGGTGAGCCGAAAGCTCTTCCAGAGTTGAAATCTGGGCCTTGCGAGTGCGACCACGCTCCAGCGCTTCGTGGGTACGGCCGATCAGCTGCCGTCGAAGTTGTTCGGCGACGTCGTAGTTGCCGTCGACGTGGTCACCGAAGGTGAACGCGGAGGTCCTGCGCATGATGTCCTTACCCGGTTGAGTGGTGTCGGCCGCACCCCGATGGTGCCGTCAGCCCTTGTCCTGAAGTGCTTGGGCGAGTTCCTCGCGGATCTCGTCGCCGCCTTGAGCCCGCCAGGTGTCGACGACCTGGGAGAAGGATTCGATCGGATCGTTGCCCTGGACAATCTTGCCGACTCCATCGGTGATGACCGAGGTCAGCTCGGTGGACTTGGCCTGTTCGGCATCCGAGTACAGCCCGACGGTTGGGTCGTCGACAATGATGTCCTGGATGGCTGCGCCGTAGTTGTAGCGGGCCTTGGTGACCTCAGGCTGTCCGGCGGTGTAGGTGACGACCGGCGGTGTGCCGACATAACGCATCATCAATGCGGTCTCGGTGATTCCCTGCTCGGTGGGGATCGGCTCGGACCCGTCAAGGGTGTAGTCGACCCCTTCGACACCGTAGGTCTTGAGCACGTACTCCTTGGATCCGAACGGGGCATACAGATAGTCGAGGAAGCGCAGCAGTTCCCGTACGCGATCGGGCTCGGTCTTGGTCATCAGCATCCGTCGGAAGATCGGTTTGCTGATCGCCGAGCTGCCCGGACCGCCGTCGAAGCCGGGCGGCACGATGCAGGTCAGGTTGTCGGCCAATCCGTTGGTCTTGAACACGTCATCGGTCCAGGCGCCGATCCCGTCCCAATGCAGGCCACAGGCACCCGACACCAGCCAGTTCTTCTGCTGGATCGTGTCGGAGGCCAGAGCATCGGGATGGACCAGGCCATCTGCCCACAGCCTCGTGACCTCGGCGAGGGCCTGCTGATACTCCTCGGTCTCGATCTGGTGGGTGAACTCGCCACCCTCTTCGATCCATGGATTCGGCAAACCCAGCATCGACATCACGAAGTTGACCAGGCCCGGCACGCTGCCGACGGCCCACCGGTTCTGCTGGGGGCGGGCGATGGCACGACACAGCTCGCTGAACTCGGCAAAGCTGGTGACCTCGCTGCTCAGACCCGCTTCGGCGACGATGTCCTTGCGGGCAAACATCACCGACGGCATCGGCTCCTTCGACTGCGGGATCGCCAAGATCTTGTTGTTGTAGGTGCACTCCTGCCATGCCCCGGTCGCCAGATAGGCCAGGTTCGGGTACTCGTTGATCGCGTCCCCGGAGACGTACTCGGTGAGATCGGTGAACTGAGCTTCCAACAGCTTCGGCAGTTGCGGATAGGTGCTGGGTGCGGCAATCAGATCGGGCAGGTCGTTCCCGGCGATCATGGTGGAGAACTTCGCGGTGTACTCACTCGACCCGACCAGGGTCGCCTGGAAGTCACAGTTGAGGGCCTCGTTCATCGCCTGCCAGTAGGCGTTGCGACCCACCGGAGGGGGCGCTCCCCCGGAGATCGGGTAGGCAGCGCTGATGACGCCGCCCTCGGCCGGCTTCTCCGGTGCCATCGACGGCGGATCTGCCGGGTACGAGAGGTAGGCGGCCGCCAGCCGGCCCGGGACACCCGGGAAGTCAGGTTCGGGGAGCCCTTCCGGCTCTGCCCAGGTCGGCATGGTGACCGTCGCCGCGCGGCCGCTGCCAGCACCGGGGTCGTTCGATCCCGGGCCATCCGAGGAACAGCCGACCACGCCGAGAGCGGAAGCCACTCCGGCAGTGGCGAGCAAGTTGCGTCGGGTGACAGGCACGGTAGGCAGGGTTCGGCCGGCGGGGGCACCGGTGGTCATGATGTTCTCCTCAGGTCGTCCGCGACTCGGAGCAAGCGGTTTCTGCTGCCTTTGAGCCAACCATGGGGATGATCGCGCGGTCAACGGTTGTCCACAGGACGAGCGCTCCAATCACACTGATCACGTACGGTCGTCTCGCGTTTCTCCCCACGGATTCATTCGGCATGATTGTTCCCACATGTTGAGTCATTCCCTCGTGTCATGACCCGGGCGGCGCCCCAGAGCCGACGATGGCAACCATGTCTGATCCTGAGGCCACCCTGATGGCCGGTTCTTGCCGTGTCGACACCACCCCAAAGCTGGGGACCGATCTGGGAGGGTACTTCCACTCCCGACTCTGCGACTCGATCGAGCGACGGCTGCATGCCAAGGCGCTCGCACTGAAGTCCGACGACACCACGGTGCTGCTGATCTCGGTCGACATCATCATGATGCGAGCCAGCGACATCGTTGACGAGGCAAAGGCCCGGATCACTGCCAGCACAGGGGTCCCGGCCGATCACATCATGGTCAGCGCGACCCACACCCACAATGGACCGGCCACGATCGCCAGGCCTGGTGGTCCCGTGGTCGATCCCGACTACATCGCCAGTGTGATCGAGGCCATCCACCGAGCTGCGGTCGGCGCGGTGACGACTCTGGTGCCGGCCCAGATCGCCTACGGACAGTCAACGGTCGAAGGAGTCTGTTTCAACCGTCGCTACCGGCGCACCGACGGCCTGGTTGACTGGAATCCGGGTCGCGGTCGCGACGACCTGGTCGGCCCGGCTGGTCCGACCGACCCGACCGTCACCGGTCTGATCGTGGAGGACCTCGACGGCCGCGTGATCGGCGTGTGGAGCAACCTGTCCCTGCACTACGTCAATGCCGACAGTCCGACCACGGTCAGCTCCGACTACTACGGCGCCTTCGACGAACAGGTGCAGGCGCTGTTCGGCCCCGGCGCCCACTCCCAGCTGACCAACGGCTGCTCGGGCAACATCAACAATGTCGATCTGTCCGATGCGGTGGAGACCAAGGGCAGAACTCGTGCCGACCAGGTCGCCCGAGCCACCCTCGGCGCTGTGTTCGCGGGCACGCAGATGGCGCGCCGTCACCGCCAGGCCACCATCACCGCCCAGCTGACACACGCCCGACTGCAGCGAGTTGAGGTCACTGACGAGGACATCCAGATCGCCAAGGACCGGATCGCAGAAAAGCGGGAGGACGTGCCGTTCTCCTTCGTGCGCGGCATGCCCATCAAAGAGAGCCTGCGGCTCCATTACGCGCGGCGGCTGCTGGCCCTGGCCGAGACCTCACCGGATGATCGCGATGTGCCGGTGATGGCGATCACGATCGGCGACCTGTGCATCGTGTCGCTGCCGGGTGAGATTTTTGTCGAGATCGGACTCGCGATCCGGGAGCGGTCGCGCCATCCGATGACGGCGGTGGTGGGACTGGCCAACGACCACGTCGGCTATGTCCCTGACCAGAAGGGATTTGAGGAGGGCAACTACGAGTCCTGGCGCGACCCGATCTCATGGACCGCACCAGGATCAGGCGAGGTTCTGCTCGAGGCTGCCCTGTCCTTGGTGGGACAGCCCGAGCAGTCCTGAGCCTGATCAAGCAGGCACTACGCCTGATCAAGCAGGCACTACGCCTGATCAAGCAGGCACTACGCGGGGCACCTCAGGCACCTGCTGGGTCTCGACGACCAGCTCGACCTCGACCGGCGCGTTGAGCGGCAGGACCGCAGCACCGACGGCTGTGCGCACGTGCGGGCTGCCGAAGACCGAGCCGAGCAGTTCGCTGGCCCCGTTCGCGACCGCCGGCTGAGCGGTGAACCCGGGGTCGCTGGCGACATGGACCACGACCTTGACCACCGAGGTGATCCGGTCGATCCCGCCAGCGACCGCAGCCGCTGCCGCGAGCGCATTGAGCGCAGCGATCCGGGCCGCGTCGGCGGCAGCGTCAGGGGTCACCTCGGCGCCCACCAGCCCGGTGGCCACCAACGACCCATCCACGGTCGGCAACTGGCCCGACGTCCACACCTGTGAGCCGACGCGCAGCGCCGGCACATAGGCCCCAGCCGGGGTGGCGACGGTCGGCAGCTCCAGTCCGAGCCCGGCCAGGGCCTTGGACGGAGTGGTCACTGGTCGTCCTTGACGGGCCGCTTGAAGTAGGCGACGAGGTTCTCCGGGTTCATCCCGGGCACGATCTGCACCAGCTCCCAGCCGTCTGCGCCGAAGTTGTCCAGGATCTGCTTAGTTGCATGCACCAGCACGGGTGCGGTCAGGTACTCCCACTTGGTCATGGCCCCACGATACGCAGGGACGAGAGCCGACCACGGCCCCTCTCACCCTGTGCGGCGTCCCATCGGTGATGGGGTGACCGTTACCCTTACGGGCATGACCCAGCCGGACCCCGTCGGAATCCTCGGTGGCACCGGACCCCTCGGCAGAGGTCTTGCCCGGCGCCTCGGCGCCGCAGGTGTCCCGGTCATCCTCGGATCCCGTGACCCCGCCCGCGCGTCCGCGGCAGCCGAGCCGCTGCCCCAGGTGACCGGTGACAGCAACGAGGGCGCAGCTGCGGCTCGTACGGTGATCGTTGCCGTCCCTCATGCCGGGCACGCCGAGCTCCTCACCGCACTGGCCCCGACCCTGGCCGGCGCGCTGGTCATCGACTGTGTCAATCCGCTCGGCTTCGACAAACGCGGCCCCTTCGCCCAACCGCCACCGGCCGGGTCCGCGGCCGAGGAGGCTGCGGCCATCCTGACCGACGCCACGGTGATCGCCGCCTTCCACCACCTCAGCGCTGAGCTCCTCGACTCCGATGTTCCCTTGGACACCGACACCCTCGTGCTGGGCGACGACCGCGCCGCCGTCGCCCGAGGCATCGAGCTGGCCACCCTGATCGGCATCAACGCCATCTTTGGCGGACGCCTGCGCAATGCCGGTCAGGTCGAGGCCTTCACCGCCAACCTGATTGCCATGAATCGCCGCTACGGCACAGCTGAGCGCAAGGCCCACGCCGGCATCCGCATCACCGGGCTGGCCTGATGGCGGCACCCCGAGGTGCGTGGCTGGCCCGCACCAGCGTCCCCGCCCATCAGCTGCACATCGTCAGCGGCAAGGGCGGCACCGGCAAGACCACGATTGCCGCGGCACTGGCCTGTGCTCTGGCGACCCGGGGACGCCGGGTGCTGCTGTGCGAGGTGGAAGGCCGCCACGGCATCACCGACCTTTTCGGCCGCCCCAACGCCGCCGACACGACAACTGAGCCGCGCATTGCCCGTACATCAGCCGGAGGGCAGGTCCATGGGCTCGAGATCGACGCCGAAGAGGCGCTGATGGAGTACTTGGCGACCTTCTACCACCTGGGGATCGCCGGAAAGGCGCTCGACCGGTTCGGTGTCATCGACTTCGCGACGTCGATCGCCCCCGGGCTGCGCGACGTGTTGCTGACCGGCAAGGTGTACGAAGCGGTGCGGCGCCGACAGAAGGGACGCCGCGACAGCTACGACGCGGTTGTCCTCGATGCTCCACCGACCGGCCGACTCGCTCGGTTCCTCAATGTCCACGAGGCCGTCTCCGGCCTGGCCAAGGTCGGACCCATCGCCAAACAGGCCGACTCGATCATGGCCATGCTGCGTTCGGAGATCACCACGGTCCACCTGGTCACTCTGCTGGAGGACATGCCGGTCACCGAGACCACCGAAGCCGTCGCCGAGCTCGCCCCGACCGGGATCCAGGTCGGCTCGGTGATCGCCAACCGGGCCACCCCGTCCCCACTGGCCAACGATCAGCTCGAGCTCGCGCGTGACGGCAAGCTCCAGCTCGACCTCCCGATGCTCGCTCAGGCCGACCGTACGGCTCTGGCCGAGGAATTCGTCGGGGAGGCCAGCCGGATCCTGGCCGAGCGGGAGTGCCGCGAACGCCTCACCTCACTGGGGGTTCCGATCGTGGATGTCCCCCGCGAACCGCTCGGCGTCGATCTGACCACCCTCAGCTCGCTGGTGGAGTCTCTGACTCATCAGCTCTCCGAGGAGGTCAACGCATGACACCGGTTGATCGGCCCGAGGACCTCCCCACACCCGACATCCCCGCTCTCGACATCCCCCAGATCCTGACCGACGAGTCGGTGCAGATCCTGTTGTGCTGTGGCTCTGGTGGGGTCGGCAAGACCACCATGTCGGCGGCACTGGCGCTGTCCGCAGCCCGCGCCGGCCGCAAGGTCGTGGTGATCACGATCGACCCGGCCAAGAGGCTCGCCCAGTCCTTGGGCATCGAAGATCTCGACAACACCCCACGACCGGTCGATCTGGGAGGACTCGGACTGAGCGGCGCCCGTACCGGCTCGTTGGACGCCATGATGCTGGACATGAAGCGAACCTTCGACGACGTCGTCGAAGCCCACGCCAGCCCGGAACGGGCGGCCCAGATCCTGACCAACCCCTTCTACCAGGCGCTGTCGACCTCCTTTGCCGGGACGCAGGAGTACATGGCGATGGAGAAGCTCGGCCAGCTCCACACCGAGGCCCGCGAGACCGGACGGTGGGACCTGATCGTGGTCGACACACCACCGGCCCGCTCCGCGCTCGATTTCCTCGACGCCCCCGAACATCTCGCCGAGCTCCTCGAGGGTCGGTTCCTGGGCATGCTGCTGTCCCCTTCGAAGGGGCCTCTGCGTTTCATGAGCGCTGGCTTCTCGCTGGTTGTCGCGACTATGAACAAGGTGCTCGGCTCGCAGTTGCTGGCTGATGTGCAGACCTTCGCAGATGCCTTCGAGGCGCTCTTCGGCGGATTCCGGCAGCGGGCCGAGCAGACGATGGCCCAGCTGTCCGGCGACCACACGCGGTTCCTGGTGGTCGCGACCGGGGAGCGGGACAGTCTGCGGGAGTCAGCGTGGTTCACCGATCGGCTGTCGACCGAGAACATGCCGCTCGCCGGGGTGATCGTGAACCGGATCGACACCACTGAGGTCAATCTCTCGGCCGACCGCGCCCTCACCATCGCCGAGGACCTCCCGGCCGACTCAGCCGAAGCAGTTGCCCTCACCCGACATGCCGAACGGGTCCGGACCCGGGAACGTCAACTCGCGTTGGTGCAGCGGTTCGCGGCAACCCACCGCGGCGTGCCGATGCACCTCGTCCCGGCCCTGGTCGGCGATGTTCACGATCTGGCGGCGTTGGATCAGGTCGGGACCTTGCTCAGCGACCTGAGCCTCACCGGGGTGGCTGCGGACCGCTGAACCGGGGCAGCCGCTTCGGCGACGGTCTTGAGGTCGATCGGATCGTCTCCGCAGAGCAGGCCGTACCAGCTGTCGACGTCGGTGTTGCGGCGCAGCAGAGCTCGCCGTTCGCGTTCGGTCATGCCACCCCAGATGCCCCACGGGATCTTGTTGTCGAGGGCATCAGCCAGGCATTGCGCCCGGACCGGGCATCCCCGGCAGAATTCGCGTACCTGTTTCTGTTCCGAGCTCTCGCAGAACAGCACGTCATTGGTGTTGCGACACTTGGCCAGCACGGCCCAGTGATCGACGTCGACAGTGGTCATGGTCCTCCTTTGACCAGGTCGTCCCGTCAGACGCTGAGCGGAACGAACAATCAGCCAGCGTCGCTATGCTAGGAGACGAACGCGTGCTTGTGAACCCCTGAAACCTCGCCTGTGGACAAGTCCGTACGGGGCAGGGCTCACGCGTGAGCTCGACCGGATTGGGTCGACCCCGTAGATTGGACGCCATGCCAGTGACACCCCAACGTGTCGGAGGAGTCCTGTACTCCGCCATCATGTTCGTCGTGGTCAGTGCTCTGTCGGGAGTGCTGATCGCCGGTTTGGTCGTTCCGTTCGCCGGGATGGCCAGTGCCACCGGTCGGGCGACCGTGGAGGAAATGGAGCAGCTCCCCGTTGAGCTCGACGTTCCGGCCCAGGCGGAGCGGAGTCGGGTCTTGCTCGGTGACGGCAAGACACTCACCTACTTCTACGACGAGAATCGCAAGTACGTCCCGCTCGAGGACATCGCGCCGATCATGCAGGCGGCGCAGGTCGCGATCGAGGACCACCGGTTCTACGAACATGGCGCCTTTGACCCGATGACCACCCTCAAGCAGCTCGTACGGCGTGAGGCGTCCGGCTCATCCGGTGGTGGATCGTCGATCACCCAGCAGTACGTGAAGATGGTCCGGATCGAGCATGCCGCCCTGAACAATGACGTCAAGGGTGTCCAGCGGGCCCAAGAGTCAACCTATGCCCGCAAGATCGAGGAGCTGCGGTACGCGATCGCCCTGGAGCAGAAGCTCACCAAGGACGAGATCCTTGAGCGGTACCTCAACATCGCCTACTACGGCAACGGCGCGTACGGAGTACAGGCTGCGGCCGAAACCTACTTCGGCACCTCCGCAGCCAAGCTGACCCTCGCCCAGGCGGCCATGTTGGCCGGCCTGGTGCAGAACCCCGACCAGGTGAACCCGGTCGCCAATGAACGTCTCGCGCTGGAGCGGCGCAATGTGGTGGTGAACCGCATGACGCAGGTCGGCCTGATCACCACCCAGGAGGCTGACAAGGCGAAGGAGACCAAGTTCGACCGCAAGAAGGTCAGCCGCCCCAACAACGGCTGCGAGGGTTCGAAGTATCCGTTCCTGTGTGACTACGTCCGTGAGACCGTCCTGAAGTCCCCCGAGCTCGGCGAGACCCGAGAGCAGCGTGAACGGCTACTCAAGCAGGGCGGGCTGACCATCAAGACCAAGATTGATCCGAAGACCCAGGATGAGGCGCAGAAGGCGATGTCGAAGTTCATCGCTCCGACCGATCCGGTCATCTCGGTGATCAACATCGTCGAGCCGGGCACCGGGCTGATCTTGGCCATGGCACAGAACAAACCGGTCATGGGCGGCGACTCCAAGAAGGGCGAGACCTACTGGAACTACTCGGTGGATCCGTCCATGGGCGGCGCCGAGGGCTATCAGGCCGGTTCCACCTTCAAGGCTTTCGTGATCGCGGCGGCGCTGGAGGAGGGCATCCCGATGGACATGAGACTACCGGGCCCTCCCAGCAGAGAGTTCGGCAATCATACGTGGCAGGGATGTGACGGCTCCTACAAGCTGACGGGCAAGTGGCCGGTGAGCAACTCCACCGCGGGTGGATCCATGATGACTCTGCAGCAGGCGACTGCGAACTCGACCAACACCTTCTTCGTGGAACTCGAGCACCTGGCCGGTGTCTGCAACTCGGCGAAGGTCGCCGAACGCACTGGGGTCAAGTTGACGGCGGGAGGCGACTCGTTCGAGGCCTGGGGCGGCAAGCCGTCCTTCGTGCTCGGTGCCGCCGAGATCGCGCCACTCTCGCTGGCCGAGGCCTACGCCACCTTCGCCGCCCGTGGCATCCACTGCGAGGCACACATCGTGGAGAGCGTCACCATCAATGACGGCGACGAGATCCCCTTCCCCGACGGCAACTGCGAACGGGTGATGAAGAAGGAAGTCGCCGACGGCGTCAACAAGCTGTTGAACGGTGTCATGCAGGGCACCGGCAGGCCCGCGACCATCCCCGGCGGTTACCCACAGGCCGGCAAGACCGGCACCACCGACGCCCACGAGGCTGTGTGGTTCGCCGGATACACGCCCGAGGTCGCCGGGATCGCCATGATCGCCAAGGACAAGACGGCCGAGGCATTCGCCAACGGCAAGCGGAAGAAGAGCGGCATCACTGGGCTCCAGCTCAAGAACGGCAGGTACCTCCAGGGCTCTGGTGGTGGCGACCCCGGTGCCAACCTCTACGCTCCGGCCATGGCAGCAGCACTGCAGGGCCGCGCCAAGACGGACTTCGTGAACCCGCCCAAGGTGATCGTCCCACCAAAGCGGGTGAAGATCCCCGACACCTCCGGGATGAACTACAACCAGGCTCGGCAGAAGCTGCTCGACATGCGGTTCCGGGTTGTCGAGCAGAAGGTCGAGAGCAGCGCGCCTGCGGGCACTCTCCTCGGCACCTGGCCCTCCAGCGGGACCACTGTGGACGAGTACTCCCAGGTGACGCTGCGGGTGTCGGCCGGGCCCCCGAAGAAGGAAGATCCCGACAAGGACGACAAGAAGGACGACGACAAGAAGGACGACGACAAGAAGGACGACGACAAGA
>CAMDZW010000016.1 GCA_945911015.1 uncultured Propionibacteriaceae bacterium | reverse complement strand
CCGAGCTTGTCGTAGGTGTTCTTGATGTCCTCGGGCAGGTCCTCCCAGGACTGGGCCTGCTTCTCGGTGGAGCGGACGAAGTACTTGATGTTGTCGAAGTCGATGTCGTCGAGCTCGGCGCCCCAGGTCGGCATCGGCTTGCGCTGGAAGAGCTTGAGGCCCTTCAGGCGGCGCTGCAGCATCCAGTCGGGCTCGTCCTTCAGCTCCGAGATGTTGCGGACCACCGCTTCGTTCAGGCCACGCTCGGCGATCGAACCGGCCTCATCGGAGTCGGACCATCCCCATTCGTAGCGGCCAAGGGCCTCGAGATGCTCCTCCTGGGTCGGGACGACCGGGGTCTGGGGCTCAGTGCTGGTCATGGTCAACCTCCTGCTTGGTCGGGTCGAGGTCAGGCTTGGGATGTTCGGACCGACTGAGGATCAGTTCGGCCCGACTCGGGTCGGGGACATGGGTGGTGCAGACCCCGTCGCCATGGGCGATGGTGGCCAGTCGTTGGACATGCACGCCAAGGAGGCGGGCAAAGCTTTCGGTCTCGGCCTCGCACAGCTCGGGGAACTGTTCGGCCACGGTCGCGACCGGGCAATGGTGCTGACACAGCTGCACCCCGGCCACTGCTGGTCTGGTCGAAGCGACATAGCCGCTCTCGGACAGCGCCGCAGCCAAGGCTTCAGCCGGATCGTGATCCGGATCGTCGGCCAGCAGCTCATGGTATCGCTGCTCCACCGAGGCGATGCGAGTGCCGGCCAGTTTCCGTACGGCTTCGCCGCCGTCCTGCTCGGCAAGGAACTGCAGCGCCTGCAGGGCAAGCTGGTCGTAGGCCTGTGGGAAACTGGCCCGACCACGGTCGGTGAGGGCGAAGACCTTGGCCGGTCGGCCGCGACCTCGCGCGCCGTAGACCCGCTGGTCGCGCGACTCGACCTCGCCGTCCTCGGTGAGGGCGACGAGGTGGCGCCGGATCCCGGCCGGGGTCAGTTGCAGGCGCTCGGCGAGCTCGGCAGCAGTCGAGGGTCCGTGCTGCATGATCGACTCCTGCACCCGCCGGCGCGTCGAGGCATCTTCCGATGCCAGTTGAGTCTCCATGCTTTTCACAACGTCGATGTTGGCTTAATCATTCCCGACGCACAACCAAGGGGTCCCTAAGCGGCTGACGATCCTTCTCCCCCACCGCCCCGGAGCGTCGCTGCCGACACCGGCGGCATAGACTCCCGGCCGTGCAGCCCGAACCCGTCCTCGACGTCTGTGACGTCACGGTCGGCTTCGCAGACCACACCGTCCTCGACGGCGTCGACCTGCAGGCCCTCCCCGGTCAGGTGACCGTCCTGCTGGGGCCCAACGGCGCCGGCAAGACCACCCTGATCCGCTGCTGCACCGGGCTGATGGCGCCGGCCGCCGGCCGGATCGTGGTGTGCGGTACGTCACCGACCGCCGCCTGTGCCCAAGGCCGGGTCGGTCTGATGCCACAAGCCACCGGCGCCTGGTCCGGGATCACCGCGGCCGAGCTGTTGGCCCATCTCGCCGGACTCCATCGCAGGCCCCTGGACCTGTCCGGACTGATCACCGAGATGGGACTGACATCACATCTGGGGACCCCGTACCGACGACTCTCCGGCGGCCAACAGCAGGCGGTCAACCTGCTCGGCGCCATCGTCGGCAGGCCTCAACTGGTCTTCCTCGACGAGCCGACCGCCGGTATGGACCCTCGCGCCCGCCGCACCACCTGGGACCTGATCACCCGTCTGGCCGAGGCCGGTGTCGCGGTGCTGCTCACCACACATGACATGGCCGAGGCCGAAACGCTCGCCTCGACAATCGCGATCCTGGGCCAGGGCCGGATCCGCGCTCAGGGCAATCTCGCCGAACTCACCGGCGAACAGAACTCCCTCGAGGACGTCTTTCTGGCGGCCACCGCCGAGGAGGTGTCATGACCCTCGATCTCTCCCCTGCTCCGTCGGCGACCAGCCCGGGTCGTGCCGCCCTGCGCCAAGGACGGGTCGAGGCCCTGCTGCAGATCCGCAACGGCGAACAGGTCCTGCTCTCGTTGCTCATCCCGGTCGCCGCGCTGGTGCTGGGCCGGTTCCTGTTGGCGGAGGCCATCAGCTTTCCTGAGCTCGCCGGATCGGTGATGGCCCTGGCCCTGTGGAGCAGTGGGTTCACTGCCGTGGCGATCGCCACGGGCTTCGAGCGACGCCACGGAGTGTTGGAACGCCTTGCGACGACCCCCCTGCAACGGCGCGGCCTGGTGATCGGCAAGATCATCGGTGTCTCCCTGATCGCGCTGATCCAGCTGGTCCTGCTGGTCGCCCTGGCGGTCATCCTGGGCTGGCGACCGACACCGGATCTGCTCACCGTGGTGGTCACTGTGGCGACCAGTCTCTGCGCGATGGCGGCCTTCGTGTCGGCGGCACTGCTGATGGCCGGCCGGCTGCGGGCCGAGATCACCCTGGCGCTGGCCAACGTCTTCCACCTCGCCCTGGGAATCGGCGGTGGCATCCTGATCCCGGCCGACCGCTACCCGGCACCGATCGCCCGAGTCATCGAGCTGCTGCCCACCGGTGCACTCGGACAGGCATGGCGCCAGTTCTCCACCGGCATGACGGCCGGTCTCCAGGGGTGGCTGCTGCTGCTGGTGGCCGCGGCGTGGGCAGGGATCATGGTCATCGCGGCAAACAGGGGGTTCAGATGGCTGGCGTGAAGGTGTTCGGCACGGACAAGGCGATGTATGCCTGGGCGATCGCCAATCTGGTCGCCAACATTGCCATTGTGGTGACCGGCGGCACCGTCCGCCTCACCGGGTCCGGAATGGGGTGCCCGACCTGGCCGCAGTGCACCGAGGAGTCCTACCTGCCACACGGTGAGATGGGCATCCATCAGGCCATCGAGTTCGGCAACCGGATGATGACCTTCGTGCTGAGCGCGGTCGCGATCGGGACCGCGATCGCCGCTTTCTCCCTGCGGGACCCTCGACGTCCACGTGGTGACCTGCCCCGACTCGCCCTGCTGCTGGTGATCGGTGTGCCACTGATGGCCGTCGGGCTGGTGGCGATGGTGATCAGTGACTACCACCCGGTCGCCGTGGCCGCGATCTCGGTGGTCTTCATCGGCCTGGTGGTGGCCTCGATCAGCATCACCGGGACCACGCCCGATCTGGATGCGATGAGTCGCCGTCACGAGTCAGTACGGCGCCTGGCCCTGTTGGTGGCCCTCGGCATCCCCGCCCAGGCCATCATCGGCGGCGTCACGGTGATGAGTCACCTCAATCCGTGGGTGGTCGGCGGGCACCTGATGATCACCCTCGGGCTGATCGCGGTGTCCACCTGGCTGGTCGACCTGGGCCGGGGCCGCCCCCGACACACGACCTCACAGCTGGGCTGGCTGCTGGGACGCATCCTGGCGGTCGTGATGACGGTGTCGGTGTGGCTGGGGACGGTGGTCACCGGCTCGGGACCGCACTCGGGTGACATCGATGCGCGCCGCACCGGCCTCGACCCGGCCCTGCTCAGCCACATCCACGCCTATGCGGTCTATGCCATGATCGGCCTCACCGTGGTCTTGCTCGTCGTCGTCCGTTCCCGTGCGGTGCTCTGGCTGCTTGCCGGCGAACTGATGCAGGGCGCGATCGGCCTCTACCAGTACTGGAACGGGCTGCCGATCGTCGCGGTCCTGCTCCACATGCTCGGTGCGGCCGTCCTGGTCGCTGCGACCACCCACGTGGTCTGGCACACCGCGGCCGAGCGTGACCTCGGCGCCGATCTGCGCTGAGCCGAGCCGGACCGCCACCACACCGGCGACCATCACCACACCCCCGACCATCTGGGCCGGGCTGAGCCGTTCCCCGGTCAGCAGCCAGGCGAAACCGGCTGCGGCCAGCACCTCGGCCAGGGCGATGAAGCTGGCCAACTGGGCACCGAGCCGGCGTGCGGCGACCAGGCCGGTGCCGTAGGCGATGACGGTGGACAGGCCCACCAGACCGAGCACCGGAACCCACCAGGGCATCTGGGCTCCGGCGAGCACCACGGGTGCACCGGTGGTGTGGAAGGGCAGGACGCCGACGGCAGCGGCTGCGCCGATCCCGACCGCCGCCACGGTGATTCCCCCGGCCGTCATGGTGAGGGGCGAGACCCCGACGACTGACCGGGCCGAGATCAGGAAGTAGCCCGCATTGCAGATCGCGGCGCCGACGGCCCAGGCCAGCCCGACCGGATCGAGCCGGGCCCCGGTCAGATCCAGCACGAGGACGAGCCCGGCCATGGTGACCACGGTGCCGGCGAGCACCCGCCAGTCGGGTCGGCGTCCCCGGGTCACCCAGGTCCAGATGACCAGGATGACCGGGGCGGTGTTCTCGATCAGCAGGGCGACGGCCACGGAGGTGGTCTCCAGCGCCATGAAGTAGCACAGCTGCGCTCCGGCAACACCGAGAGCGCCATAGCCGAGGATGGGCCCCCCGGCCTGCGGGATGCGGCGCCACTCATGGCGCCCGAGCACCAGGGCCGGGACCAGCAGGACCAGGGCGGAACCGCCGATCCGTACCGTCACCGCGGCACCAGGGGTCCAACCGGCAGCCATCAGCGCGGTGGCCAGTGGTCCGGACACGGCAAAGGACAGTGCCGACAGGACCGCCATGACCATCGGGATCCGGAGGTCGCCCCGACCGAGGGCCGTCCCGGACCCACCGAAATTCCCCATGTCACACCCCGCTCCCGTCGGGATCACCGACGCCGCACCCAGTAATGAGCCACATGGGTGGTGACTCATGACATCATGGTGAGCGTATGCCCGTGCCCGACAGGAGTCAACATGCCTTTCACCCATGACACCGATGCGTCACTGGTGACCATGGCGGCCCTGGTCAACAGCGCCATTGACGGCAGCCTGGACAGTCCGGCACTGCTCGATCAGTTCGTGGTCGACCAGGAGATCTCGGGTTCCCGGACCCACGACGAGGCTGAACGGGCAGAGGTGGTGGCCCTGCGACCGACCATCAGCCGGTTCTTCGATGCCGAGGAGGCCGAGGCGGTCGAACTGGTCAACCAGATCCTGGCCGACCATCGGGCCCTCCCCCAACTGGTCCGCCATGACCACTGGGACTGGCACCTCCATGCCGCAACCTCTCAGGCGCCACTGGCCGTACGGCTTGCGGTCGAGGCAGCGATGGCAATGGTGGACGTGATCCGTGACGGTGAGCTCAGCCGCCTGACCCACTGCGCCGCCGAGGACTGCGCGGGGGTGCTGGTGGACCTGTCGCGCAACCGTTCGAAGAGATATTGCGCACTCGGCTGCGGCAACCGCGCCGCGGTCGCGGCCTACCGTGCCCGCCAGCGCGGCGACTGATTCAGCCGAAGATCAGCGGGTCAACCGCGACCGCGGCAAAGAGCAGGGCGATGTAGGAGTTCGACCAATGGAACAACCGCATCGGCTTGAGCGCGGCATCGGCCAGTCCGGCCCGGGCCCGCCGCAGCAACAGGACCGACTCGATGATCAGCACGACACCGGAGACGACGGCCACAATCGGGTAGAGCGGGCCGGTCCCGGCAATCGGCCACAGGGCCAGGGAGACCAGAACGGTCACCACCGAGTAGACCAGGATGCGAATCGCCACCCCGGGTGCAGCCATCACCACCGGCAGCATGGGGACGCCGCCGGCCTCGTAGTCCTCGCGGTAGCGCATGCCGAGCGCCCAGGTGTGCGGCGGGGTCCAGAAGAAGACGACCAGGAAGAGCACGAATGGGGCCAGGTCGAGGGAGTTGGTGACCGCGGTCCAACCGATCAGCGGGGGGAAGCAGCCGGCAATGCCGCCCCAGACGATGTTCTGGGAGGTGCGGCGCTTCAACCACATCGTGTAGATGAAGACATAGAAGGCATTCGCCGCGAGCGCGAGGCCGGCCGAGAGCCAGTTGGCCCCGAATCCCAGGACCAGGGTGGCGCCGATGCCGAGGATGATTCCGAAGGTGGTCGCCGAGGTGACCGTCACGGCGTGACGCGGCAGGGCCCGCCGACGGGTGCGGCGCATCTGCTGGTCGATGTCGCGGTCAATCACACAGTTGAAGACATTCGCACTGCCCGCAGCCAAGCAGCCACCGACCAGAGTCCACAGCACCAGAATCGGTGACGGGACGCCACCAGCGGCGAGGAACATGGCCGGGACGGTGGTGATCAGGAGCAGTTCGATGATGCGAGGCTTGGTCAGACCGACATAGGCACCGATCGTGGCGCGGATCCGGGACCACCCGGACAGCTGCTGGACCGAGTCGACGCGTCCGGAGTCGCTGGTCGACTGTGCATCGTTCGCACCGCGGACAGCACGGTCGTTCATGCCTCGGGCAGCGGGCACCTCAGTACTGGTCACAAATCCTCTTCGCTCGATCGAGCTCGAACCCCATCCACCGGGTTTGAGCTCACGCGCTCGCGGGTACTCAACGGGCACGTCCGCAAGGCAGTCTAGGCCCCGAGACCAGATGGCTCGAACCGGGTGCGATGTGATCCTCACCAAATCCGGCCAGAAACCGGTCTCGGATGATGACTGGAGGTGACGGGGAAGGGCTTTCCCGAGTAGGCTCGCCTGAAGGCGGACGGTGGCCACACCGGCCATGACCATGGGCTCGTCCCGCACGAGCACCCCGCCCACCATGCAGACCGCACCGGAAGGACCAGCGTGACTGACCAGGCGACCCCCCTCGAGTGGACCGAACTCGACGACCGTGCTGTCGACACCGCACGGGTGTTGGCTGCTGATGCCGTCCAGAAGGTCGGCAACGGCCACCCCGGCACCGCCATGAGCCTCGCCCCTGTGGCCTACCTGCTCTTCCAGAAGGTGATGCGGCACAACCCGGCCAACCCGGACTGGTACGGCCGCGACCGCTTCGTCCTGTCCTGTGGCCACTCCAGCCTGACCCTCTACCTCCAGCTCTACCTGGGCGGTTTCGGACTCGAGCTCGACGACATCAAGTCGCTGCGCACCCTGGACTCCAGGACGCCGGGCCACCCCGAGTACGGCCACACCGCCGGTGTGGAGACCACCACTGGTCCCCTGGGCCAGGGCGTCGGCAATGCCGTCGGCATGGCCATGGCGGCCCGCCGTGAACGCGGTCTCTTCGACGACACCGAGGGTCCCTCGATCTTCGATCACCACATCTACTGCCTCGCCTCCGACGGTGACATCCAAGAAGGTGTCTCCGGCGAAGCCTCCTCACTGGCCGGCACTCAGCGACTGGGCAACCTGACCCTGATCTACGACAACAACCAGATCTCGATCGAGGGAGACACCTCCATCGCGCTCAGCGAAGATGTCGCCGCCCGCTACGAGGCCTACGGCTGGCATGTCCAGACCGTCGACTGGACCAACGGTGGCACCGAGTACCGCGAGGATGTCCAGGCTCTCCACGACGCCATCGCCGCTGCCCGCGAGGTGACCGACCGCCCGAGCTTCATCGATCTCCGCACGATCATCGGCTGGCCGGCACCGAACAAGCAGAACACCGGCGGCGCCCACGGCAGTGCCCTGGGTGCCGACGAGGTGGCCGCCACCAAGCAGGTCCTGGGCTTCGACCCCCAGGTCGACTTCGCCGTCGCTGAGGAGGTCATCGCGCACAGCCGCAAGCTGGTCAAGCGAGGCCAGGACGTCGAGGCCGCCTGGCAGGCCGAGTTCGACGTGTGGGCGACCAACCATGCCGAGCAGAAGGCGCTGTTCGACCGGCTCACTGCCGGTGAGCTCCCCGCCGGATGGGAGGACGCACTGCCCACCTTTGACGCCGATGCCAAGGGCATCGCCACCCGTGCCGCCTCCGGCAAGGTGCTCTCCGCCCTGGCCCCGGGCCTGCCCGAACTGTGGGGCGGCTCGGCCGACCTCGCCGGATCGAACAACACCACTCCCGACGGCCAGCCGAGCTTCCTTCCCGCTGACCGGCAGAGCGACGACTTCAAGGGCGGCCCGTACGGCCGGGTGCTCCACTTCGGCATCCGCGAGCACGGCATGGGCGCGATCCTCAACGGGATCGCCGTCCACGGTGGCACTCGCCCCTACGGCGGCACCTTCCTCACCTTCTCCGACTACATGCGTGGATCGGTCCGGTTGGCCGCGCTGATGAAGTTGGGCGTCACCTATGTGTGGACCCACGACTCCATCGGCCTGGGTGAGGACGGTCCGACCCACCAGCCGATCGAGCACATCGCCTCACTGCGCCTCATCCCCGGTCTGGACATCGTCCGACCCGCCGACGCCAACGAAACCGCTGCGGCATGGGCCGAGGTCCTGCGCCGCGGCGACCGGCCGGCCGGCCTGGTCCTGACCCGGCAGAACGTGCCGACCTTCCCCCGCGAGTCCGACGGCTACGCCGCCACCAGTGGTGTCGCCAAGGGCGCCTATGTGCTGCGCGACTGCGAGGGCACTCCCGACGTCATCCTGATCGGCACCGGCTCCGAGGTGCAGTACTGCATCGCCGCTCAGGAAACCCTGGCCGCGGAAGGGGTCCAGGCCCGGGTCGTCTCGGCTCCGTGCCTGGAGTGGTTCAACGAACAGGACCGGGCCTACCGCGACGAGGTGCTGCTGCCGGGGGTTACTGCCCGGGTGAGCATTGAGGCCGGAGTCCCCACCGGTTGGCGTGAGTACGTCGGCAGCGCTGGCCAGATCATCGGCATCGACCACTTCGGCGCCAGTGCGTCGGGTGAGGTGCTGTTCGAGCAGTACGGATTCACCGCTGAGACCGTCGTCGCCGCAGCCCGGCAGTCCATCACCGACGCCTCGGCGTGACGCTTCCAGAAAGGCATTTCCTCCATGAGTGAAACAACAGTGAATCCCCGGCTGGCCGAGCTGGCCGGCGCGGGAGTCTCGATCTGGCTCGACGACCTGTCACGGGCTCGCCTCGAGTCCGGCAATCTCGCCGAGCTGATCGCCACCCGTTCGGTCACCGGGGTCACCACGAACCCGACCATCTTCGCCGGGGCCCTGGCTCAGGGCGAGGACTATGCCGACCAGGTCCGCGAGCTCGCCGCGGCGGGTGCCGACGTCTCCGAGGCCGCCAAGTCGATCATGGCGGCCGATGTCGCCGAGGCCTGTGACCTGTTCACCGCGGTCAACACCGCGACCAACGGGGTCGACGGACGGGTCTCGATCGAGGTCGACCCGACCAAGGCACGCCAGACTGAGGCAACCATCGCCGAAGCCGAAGACCTGTGGAACCGGGTCGGCCGTCCCAACTGCCTGATCAAGATCCCGGCCACGATGGAGGGGCTGCCGGCGATCACCGCGACCATCGCCAAGGGGATCAGTGTCAATGTCACCCTGATCTTCTCCTTGGAACGCTATGCCGCAGTCATCGAGGCCTACATCGCTGGTCTCGAACAGGCTGCCGCCGCCGGTCACGACCTGTCGACGATCCACTCGGTGGCCTCGTTCTTCGTGTCTCGCGTGGACACCGAGGTCGACAACCGTCTCGACGCGATCGGCTCCGACCAGGCGGCTGCGCTCAAGGGCCGTGCCGCCATCGCGAACGCCCGGCTGGCCTATGCGCTCTTCGGTTCGATCCACCAGGGCGGAGACCACCCGCTCGCCGCCCGGTGGGCGGCGCTGGCGGACCAGGGAGCCCATCCCCAGCGTCCCCTGTGGGCCTCGACCGGGGTCAAGAACCCGGACTACTCCGACACGCTCTACATCACCGAGCTGGTCGTAGCCGACACGGTCAACACCATGCCGGAGAAGACCATGGCAGCCTTTGCCGATCACGGCACTGTCGAGGGAGACCGCGTCTCGGGAGCAGACCTCGCCGACGGCGCCCGCGACACGATGGCCCAGCTGAAGCAGGTCGGGATCGACATGGATGATGTCGTGCGAGTCCTGGAGGACGAGGGCGTTGACAAGTTCGTCGTCTCCGGCGAGGAACTGAACCAGACCGTACGCACCGCACTCGAGTCTGCGCGTGGCTGAGCTCCGCAGAGAGGACCGTGACGTGGCGTCCAACCCCCCGGGCACCAACCCCCCGGGCACCAACCCCCCGGGTACCAACCCATTGCGTGATGCCCAGGATCGGCGTCTCCCCCGCGTCGCCGGACCCTGTGTCCTGGTGATCTTCGGAGTGACCGGCGACCTGTCGACCAAGAAACTGATGCCAGCGGTCTACGACCTGGCCAACCGCGGACTGTTGCCTCCGGGCTTTGCTCTGGTCGGGTTCGCCCGGCGGGACTGGGCCGACCAGGACTTCGCCAAGATCGTCCATGACGCGGTCAAGGAACATGCCCGGACCCCGTTCCGGGAAGAGGTCTGGCAGCAGCTGCTGGAAGGCATCCGGTTCGTCTCCGGTCAGATCGGGGACGACGAGTCCTTCGCCCGGTTGGCCCAGACCATCAGCGAGCTCGACGAGGCTCGTGGCACCGGCGGCAACCATGCCTTCTACCTGTCGATCCCGCCCGGTCTGTTCGAGACCGTGGTGACCCAGCTCCGACAACACGGTCTGGCCGAGGACCATGAAGACCGGTGGAACCGGGTCGTCATCGAGAAACCATTCGGCCATGACCTGGCCAGCGCCCAGGAGCTCCAGCGGGTCGTCTCGCAGGTCTTCCCGTCCCAGTCGGTCTTCCGGATCGACCACTACCTGGGCAAGGAAACCGTGCAGAACATGATGGCGCTGCGGTTTGCCAACCAGCTGTTCGAGCCGGTGTGGAACAACCACTATGTCGACCACGTGCAGATCACCATGGCCGAGGACATCGGCATCGGTGGCCGCGCTGGCTACTACGACGGGATCGGCGCCGCGCGGGATGTCATCCAGAACCACCTGTTGCAGTTGCTGGCGCTGACCGCGATGGAGGAACCCTCCTCCTTCGACGCCCGCCAGCTCCGCAACGAGAAGCGCAAGGTCCTCGAGGCCACCCGTGCCCCGAAGCGGATCGACCTGCACACGGCCCGCGGTCGTTATTCGGCCGGCTTCGCCGGTGGACAGCAGGTCCGTGGCTACCTCGACGAGGACCGGATCCCGGTCGACTCCACCACCGAGACCTATGCCGCGATCCGTGTCGACATCGAGAACCGCCGCTGGGCCGGGGTGCCGTTCTACCTGCGCACCGGCAAGCGACTCGCCCGCCGCGTGACGGAGGTGGCGCTCGGCTTCAAGCGGGCCCCGCACCTGCCCTTCACCTCCACCGACACCGAGGCGCTGGGTCACAACGCCCTGGTGATGCGGATCCAGCCCGATGAGGGCATCACCATGCGGTTCGGGGCGAAGGTCCCCGGTTCGCAGATGGAGATTCGTGAGGTCAGCATGGACTTCGCCTATGGCGAGTCCTTCACCGAGTCCAGCCCGGAGGCCTACGAACGGCTGATCCTGGACGTCCTACTGGGCGATCCGCCGCTGTTCCCGCATCACGAGGAGGTCGAGCTGTCCTGGAAGATCCTCGACCCCATCCTCGACTACTGGGCCGAGTCGGACCGTTCCGGCAACGGCGAGCCGAGTCTGGACAGCTACGAGCCCGGCTCGTGGGGTCCGGGATCGGCTGACGACATGCTGGCCCGCGACGGATTCACCTGGCGGCGGCCATGACCTTGACGACATCAATGCCGAGGAGTTGGCGATGATCACGACATTGACCGAGACGACCTCGTCCGCGATCGCCTCTGCCCTCATCTCCGCCCGCCGGTCGCTGGGGTCCCCGGCCACCGGGATGGTCATGACCATCGTCATCTCCTGCACCGAGGCCGAACAGGACGCGGCGATCGCCGCTGCGGTCGAGGCAGGCCGGGAGCATCCCTCCCGGATTCTGGTCGCCGTGACCGGCGACCGGGACCAGGACCGGCTTGACGCCGAACTACGGATCGGCGAGGGCACCCCCGGTGAGATCTGCATACTGCAGATGTACGGGAAGATGGCCACCCACGCTGCGTCGGTGGTCCGCCCCCTGCTGCTGCCCGACTCCCCCGTGGTGGTGTGGTGGCCCGGTACGGCCCCGGCCGACCTGGCCAACCACGAACTGGGACGGCTGGCGACCCGACGCGTCACCGACGCCATGGGGGCAGAGGACCCGCTGGCTGCGTTGCGGCTCCGGGCAGAGAACTACCATCCCGGCGACACCGATCTGGCCTGGACCCGTACCACCGGGTGGCGGTCCCTGCTCGCCGCCTCACTGGACCAGTACCCGGCCACCGTCCTCAGCGCGACCGTGTCGGCCGAGCGCAGCTCTGCAGCCGCGCTGCTGCTGGCCGCCTGGCTGGAGGAACGCCTCGGCATCCGGGTCGAGCGTGAGGTCAGCGACGGCCCCGGCATCACCCGAGCCTCCCTGCAGACCGCCGCCGGCGACATCGCCATCGTGCGGGGTGACGGCCGCCTGGCCACCTATGCGGTGCCGGGCCAGCCCCAACGGCTGGTCGCCCTCAAACGGCGTGCGGTGGCCGACCTGATGTCGGAGGAACTGCGTCGGATGGACGCCGATGACATCTTCCATGAAACGATCCGGGCCCTTCCGGCTCCGGAGGGAAAGGCACCGTGAACCATGTTGGTCTCCCCCACCCCTGAGGAGCTGGTCTCCACCACCGCCACCGCACTGGTCGACCTGCTCGCTGCGCGGATCGCCGATCAGCGCCAGGCCCATCTGTGCCTCACCGGCGGGACGATCGCAGCACAGCTGTACCGACATCTCGGTGCGACGGCGCTCGATGCCGTGGACTGGTCCCGGGTCCATCTGTGGTGGGGGGACGAACGCTGGGTTCCGGCCGGACATGCCGACCGCAATGACGGCCAGGCGCAAGCAGCGTTCGGGCCGATCTGGGATCGTACGATCCGTCACCCGATGCCGGCCTCGGACTCCGGCCACGAGCTGGACGCGGCCGCATCGGCGTACGCTGCCGAGCTCGGTGACACCCGCTTCGACCTGTGCCTGTTGGGAGTTGGCCCCGACGCGCATGTGGCCTCGCTGTTCCCGGATCATCCCGGCCTCGAGGCACCGGGACGGGTGATCGGGGTCCGCAACTCCCCCAAGCCGCCACCGGAGCGGATCAGCCTGACCCACGCGGTGATCAACGAGTCCGCGCAGGTGTGGTTCGTGGTCTCCGGCGCCGACAAAGCCGAGGCGGTCACCTCGGCCCGTACGGTGGGCAGCACCCTTCCCGCGGCCCGCGTCCGCGGCCGCAGTGCCACCGTGTGGCGCGTCGACGCATCCGCCGCCGTCAGCGGTTGACGATGTCCTCGACGGCGCCGGGTACGCCGTCCTCAACCACGTACCGTGCACGCAGTTCGATCGGGGAGCCCGGCTCGGAAACATAGGGCAGCACCAAGAACTCGTTGGCCAGACGATCCCGGTCGACAGTGACACGGCTGTAGCCGCGCTGGTAGTTGTAGAACTTCATGTGAGGATTGCACTCCATCAGCGCCTCCCCCACCGGCGAGGTGTCGGCACCGTCGCCGTTGCTGCTCAGCGAGGTCCCCACGAACTCGGCACCCACCAACTCGGCCTCATCGAGATTGTCGTAGTCGGTGAGCAGGTCCTGCACCTGATTGGTGTGACGGTCTCCGCTGAGGACCACGAGGTTGTCGACCTCGCGGTCGTGGGCTGCCTGCAGAATCAGGTTGCGTTCGCGCGCGTAGAGGTCCCATGAGGCGACCAATCGCTTCACCTCCGGGTCGGGATCACGGTCGGACTCGGCCATCGGCTGCTGGTTGCCGATGATCTGCCACTGGGCCGTCGAGTCGGAGAAGGAGTCAATCAGCCAGTCACGCTGTTCGAAGCCCAGATTGGTCCGGTCCGGGTCGAAACGCTCTGCCTGACTCGAGGCATTGCGGAAGCTGTGCGAGTCGAGCAGTGTGAAGTCGGCCAGTCTGCCGTAGTGCAGCTTGCGGTAGATCTGGATGTCGGGCCCGTCCGGGCGTTGGGTGCTGCGCAACGGCAGGTTCTCGTACATCGCCTGGAAGGCCGCAGCAGGACGGGCGGACTCTTCGTCGGTGGGGTCATTGCCGCCCTGCCAGTTGTTGTGCACCTCGTGGTCGTCGAAGGTGAACAGCCACGGGAACTGCTGGTGAGCGGCCTGCAGATGCTCATCCAGCTTGTACAGCGAGTACTGAGTCCGGTAGCGCTCCAGGGTCAGGCACTCGGTGAGCAGATGGTCCGGCAGAGCTCCCCCGTCATGGAACTGCGGGTCAGCGACGTAGGACTCCTCGTAGATGTAGTCACCCAGGTGCACCACCAGGTCCAAATCGTCGGCCGCCATGTGCTGGTACGCGGTGTACTGACCACCCTCGTAGCTCTGACAAGAGGCAAAAGCGAACCTCAGATCGTCGAGGTCGGCATTGCGGGCGGGGGCGGTACGGGTCCGACCCACCGGGGAGATCTCGCCCCCGGAGGAGAACCGGTAGAAGTACTCGCGATCGGGCTTCAGTCCGTCCACCTCAGGGTGGACCGAATGGCCCAGTTCGGGCGTGGCCGTGACGACCCCGGACCGGACAACTGTGCTGAACGCTTCGTCCTCGGCCACCTGGTATCGCACCGGCACCTTGCGCAGGCCCATCCCCCCGTGGCCGTCCTCGGCCAACGGGTCGGTCGCCAGCCGTGTCCACAGCACGACGCCGTCAGGCAGTGGATCGCCCGAGGCGACGCCCAGGGTGAACGGGTAGTCAGAGACCGGAGCCGACCACGCATCAGTGGTGGCCCACCGGCCCGTCCCCAGCATCACCGCTGCTGCTCCGGCGCCGGTCGCACCGAGAAACAGGCGCCTCGAGTTGAGCCTGGTCACCATCAGATCCTCCATCGGTCATCGACAAGGATTAAGACACTATATGAAAAAATTCCATGACTGGATGAAAACTCGGTGAATTGAGCGGAAAAATCGGTCGACCGACCGACCTCGGGAAAAAAAGATCCGAGGTGAGGGTGCAGGTGGCGCCTCAGTCGCCCCACAGCCGCCGCGCGGCAGCCATGGAGATCTCGGCCTGCTCGCCACCCTTGGCCAGGATGCCGTAGCAGAAGCCATGACTGGTGCCGGGAACCATCGTGGTCTCGGTGCGGTGGCCGGCAGCTTCCAACCGGCTCACCAGGTCGGCGACATGGGTGTGGGGAAACCAGTTCTCGTCCTCGGCATGGACGAAGGACCAACTGACCGGGCGCACGCTGGTCGGCCCGTCCAGCAGGTCGAACTGGGCCTGCGACATCCCGAGCTGGTTGATTCTGGTCCAGCACTCCGGGCGGGCCAGTCGGTCCCGACGGACTGAACCAGGGCCGTTGAAGGACAACACGGCCGAGATCGGCAGCTCCGCCACCAGGTCCGGATCCGACAGGGTCAATGCGGTGACCAGATGGGCCCCGGCCGAGGAGCCGACCAGACAGACCGACTCTGCATCGGGAAACTGCTCGGCCAGCATCCGCCAACCGGTGATCACATCGGCGATCTTGTCGTCGAAGCCGGTGTCGTCGGCCAACCGGTATCCGGTCGATCCGACCGGATGTCCGAGCGAGGCTGCGAATCTGGCCCAGTCGGCCATATGGCTGCGGTCGCCGCCGTACCAGCCGCCTCCGTGGACGAAGAGCACCGCCAGCGCACTGGCGTCCCCCTCCGGGTCGTACAGATCGATCGTCTGTAGGTCGACCGTCCGACCCGGATGAGGGATGGCGCGCATGTCAGCCCTTCACCGCACCGGTCAGCATGCCCTTGGTGAAGTGCTTCTGCAGGAACGGATAGACACAGGCGATCGGGACCAACGAGACCACCAGGATCGCCATCTGCAGGGCCGGCTGCGGCGGCGGCAGCTCACCCATCAGGTCGATGTCGACCCCGATGGCCTGGTTGTTGATCAGGTACTGGCGCAGCACCAGCTGGATCGGGTACTTCTCCTGGTCGTTGATGTAGAGCAGGGCCGAGAAGAAGGTGTTCCAGTAGTTCACTGCGTAGAACAGGCCGATGGCAGCCAGGATCGGCTTCGACAGCGGCAAGATGATCGAGAAGAAGATCCGCATCTCGCTCGCACCGTCGATCGAAGCGGCCTCGGTGAGGTCATCGGGCAGGTTCTGGAAGAACTGCCGCATCACGATCGTGTTGAACGCCGACACGGCCACCGGAATGATCAGCGACCACAGCGAGTCCAACAGACCGAATCCCTTGACCGTCAGGTACAGCGGGATCATGCCGGCCGAGAACAGCATGGTGAGCAACAGACCCATCAGGATGATCTTGTTGAAGAGCATCTGCTTGCGGGACAGGGCGTAGGCCAGCATCGCCGTGACCATCAGGGACACGAACGTACCGACCACGGTGACGAAGACCGAGATCAGCAGGGCCCGGGTCACCTGCCCGCCGGCAAAGATCGCCCGGTAGGCCTCCCACGACGGGTTCTCCGGCCACAGGACCAGGCCACCACCGCGGCCGATCTGGACCGGATCGGCGAACGAGGTTGACAGAACCATGACGAAGGGACCGATCACCGCGAGGCAACAGATCCCCAGGATCACGACCTTGATGGCCTCGATGTGCCACGGTGCCTTGTGGCCGACGTAGAGGGACTTGCCCTTCGGCTCCCGGTTGTGGAGCTCTTCGACCTCTTCACTGACCAGATGTGCGTTCGCGGTCACTTGGCTGCCCCCTGGTAGATACCGGCTTCACCGAACATGTGGGCCAACTTGTTCGCCCCGAGGACAAGGATCACGCCGATCACGCCCTTGACCAGGCCGACCGCTGCGGATATGCCCCATTCGCCGCCGATGATGCCGTTGTTGTAGACGTAGGTGTCGAGAACCTCCGATGCTTCCAGGCCGACGGCCGGCTGCTGGAGCACGATCTGTTCGAAGCCCACCGACAAGATGTCACCGATGCGCAGGATGAGGATCAGGATGACCACCGGCCGGATGCCGGGCAGGGTCACGTGCCAGAGCTGACGCCACCGCGACGCTCCGTCCACGGCAGCAGCCTCGTACAGGTTCTGGTCGATGCCCGACAGTGCGGCCAGGAACAAGATGGTGCCCCAACCGGCGTTCTTCCAGATGTCCTGCAGGACCAGCAGCGGCTTGAAGAAGCCCGGGTTGCCGATGATCTCCGGCGCCGGGCCCCCGATCGCGGCCATGAAGTTCTCCAGCGGACCGTTGTAACCCAGCACGTGCTGGAACAGCGCCACCACGACCACCCAGGACAGGAAGTGCGGCAGGTACAGGATCGACTGGACCGCGCGCTTGAACCCGTTCGAGATCAGGCTGTTCATCAGCAGCGCCAGAACGATCGGCACCGGGAAGGTGAACAGCAGCTGCAGGAACGTGATGATCATCGTGTTCTTCAGCGCGTTCAGGAACGCCGGGTCACCGTTGAACAGGATCGAGAAGTTGTCGAAGGCCACCCAGTCCGAATCCAGGATCCCGATGAACGGCTGGTAGTCCTTGAACGCAATCACGTTGCCGAGCAGCGGGATGTACTGGAAGCACAGGATGACCAGCACGCCGGGCAAGGCGAAGAGCAACAGTCCCCAGTCACGCCTCAGCTTTTGCATGAAGGTCTTGGTGGACTTCGAACTGACCGGCCCCACAGGTGTCGTTGACACCTCGGGCTCAGCCGTGGCAGTGGCGCTCATCCACATCCTCTCGTCGACTCTGATTACCGCTCGGCACGGCGGCTCCTCCAGCGGACAGCCTCACACCCACCGAGGCGCCCCGTCAAGATGACCTGTGCACCCGTTTGCACAATGAAACAGGATCGATATACGGGCGCAACCTTATTGAATATAGGACATCATCAATATACCTGCTCGCCTCGCTCGCGACGGGCACGAAGATCGGCCACTGCTTCAGCGAGAAGCGCAGCAGCGTCGGCGTCAGAACGCCGTTCCTTGGCGTAGCCGAGGTGAGTCTTGTACGGGACTGTCCGCTCCGGTGGCGGCGGGTTCTGCGCGTCCGTGCCCGCAGGATTGCCACAACGAGGGCAGTCCCAGATCTGGGGCGGCTCCGCATCCATCGCGAAAGCCGGACGGGTCACATGGGCGTTGGAACAGTAGTAGGCCACCCGCAGCCGTGGAGCACTATCTCCCCGCTCCACCTCGAAACCTGGTCCGCCGCCCATGCGGCTTCCTCGGATGGCGCCTTCGCCATTGGCCATGGGTGTCCTTCGGTGGGGTTCAGCTGACGCGGTAGAGCAGGCCCAGGGCGACGATCGACGCGGTCCAGACCACGCCGACGATCACCGTCATCCGGTCGAGGCGACGTTCGGCCATCGACGCGCCGCCCATCGAGGTGGACATGCCACCGCCGAACAGGTCGGACATGCCGCCACCACGACCCTTGTGCAACAGCACCATGACGCCCAGGAGCAGGCTGGTCAGCACCAGCAGCAGGCTGAAGACGAGGATCGGGATGCTCATGGGATGAATCCTAGCGTGTCGGGGCCAGTCAGTGAACAGGTCCAGTCAGAGAACAGGCCCGTCAGAGAACAGGCCCGTCAGAGAACAGGCCCGTCAGAGAACAGGAAGGTCGCGGAAACGTGCGATGGCGGCGAACTCGTCCACCACCAGGCTCGCTCCCCCGACCAGGGCACCGTCCACATCGGGCTGCGCCATGATCTGGGCGACGTTTCCGGACTTGACCGAGCCGCCGTACAGCACGCGGACGTTGTCGGCGAGCCCGTCGTCGTACAGCTCGACCAAACGGCCACGGATCGCTGCGCAAACCTCCTGGGCGTCCTCCGGGGTGGCCACCTCGCCGGTGCCGATCGCCCAGACCGGTTCGTAGGCGATGACACAGGCCACGGCCTGCTCCGGGGTCAGCCCGGACAATGCGCCGTCGACCTGGGCCAAGGTGTGCGCCACATGGTTGCCCGCCTGGCGGACCTCCAGTCCCTCGCCGACACAGATGATCGGCGACATCTGGTGCTCCAGCACCTTGCGGGCCTTGGCGTTGACCAGGGCATCGTCCTCACCGTGGTACTCCCGACGCTCGGAATGTCCCACCGCCACGTACGAGCAGCCGAGCTTGGCCAACATGGCCGCCGAGATCTCACCGGTGTAGGCGCCCGACTCCTGCGCGGAGACGTCCTGAGCGCCGTACCCGATCTCCAGCTTGTCCGAGGTGACCAAGGACTGCACACCGCGGATGTCGGTGAACGGAGGCAGCACGACGACCTCACAGGTCTGTGGATCGAAGTGCTTGTCCTTCAGCGTCCAGGCCAGCTTCTGGACCAGAGCAACCCCTTCCATGTGGTTGAGGTTCATCTTCCAGTTGCCCGCCATCAGCGGGGTGCGTCCCTGGGCCATCGCAGGTGTTCCTTCTGCTCGTCGTTGTCGTACCCGATGGGGTCAGTCTGCCAGCACCTGGAGACCCGGCAATTCCTTGCCCTCCAGGAACTCGAGGCTGGCCCCACCACCGGTGGAGATGTGACCGAAGTCGTCGTCGGCGAAACCGAGGTCGCGTACCGCTGCCGCGGAGTCACCGCCACCGACGACCGACAGGCCGTCGACCTCGGTGAGGGCCTGCGCGACCGCACGGGTGCCGTGGGAGAAGGCCTCGAACTCGGCCACGCCCATCGGGCCGTTCCAGAAAACGGTGTGCGCGCCGCGGATGGCCTCGGCGAAGGCCTTGCCGGACTCGGGACCGATGTCGAGACCCATCTGGTCGTCCGGGATCGCTGCGGCGGCCACGACACTGGGCGGGGCATCGGCGCTGAACTCGGGCGCCACGACGATGTCGGTCGGCAGCACGATCCGCGGGCCGGTGGCCGGGTCGTCCAACAGCGCCTTGACCACCCGAATCTGGTCGGTCTCGACCAGGCTGGTGCCGATGGCGTGGCCCTGGGCGGCGAGGAAGGTGAAGACCATGCCGCCACCGATCAGGACGGTGTCGGCGTGGGCGAGCAGGTTCTCGATCACCTTGAGCTTGTCGGAGACTTTGGCCCCACCGAGGACCACCGCGTACGGGCGGGCCGGGTTCGTGGTGAGCCGCTCGAGGACATTCACCTCTGCCTGGACGAGCTGGCCGGCAGCGTTGGGCAACCGGGAGGCCAGGTCATAGACCGAGGCCTGCTTGCGATGGACCACACCGAACCCGTCGGAGACGAAGACATCGCCGAGTGCGGCGTAGCGGTCGGCCAGGGCACCACGTGCGGCATCGTCCTTGGACTCCTCGCCCGGCTCGAAGCGGACATTCTCGAGCATGGCGACGTCGCCGTCGGCCAGGCCCGCGACGACCGTACGGGCCGAGTCGCCCACCACATCACTGGCCAGAGTGACCTCAGTGCCCAGCAGCTCGCCGAGCCGCTGCGCCGCAGGGGCCAGCGAAAACTCCGGTCGGACCTGACCCTTCGGGCGTCCGAGGTGGGCCAGCACGACGACCCGGGCACCGGCCTCGCGCAGCTGGGTCAGGGTGGGCAGGGACGCTCGGATCCGTCCGTCGTCGGTGATCGTGGTGCCGTCCAGCGGGACGTTCAGGTCACAACGCACCAGGACGCGCTTGCCGCGCAGATCTCCCAGGCCATCGATCGACGTCATCTCGGGCAGTCCTCTCAACAAAGGGGTGGATGGGGGCGGGAACGCCGCCGGACCCTCAACTGGGCCGGCGGCGTCACCCGATGATGGTGCAGCAGGATCAGAGCTTCGAGGCAACCAGTGCGGTCAGGTCGACCAGACGGTTGGAGTAGCCCCACTCGTTGTCGTACCAGCCGACAACCTTGACCTGGTTGCCGATGACCTTGGTCAGGCCGGCGTCGAAGACGCAGGAGGCCGGGTCGGTCTCGATGTCGGTGGAGACGATCTCGTCCTCGGTGTAGACCAGGATGCCCTTGAGCGGGCCGTCGGCGGCAGCCTTGACGAGGGCATTGACCTCCTCGACGGTGGTCTCCTGTGAGGCCTCGAAGGTCAGGTCGGTGGCCGACCCGGTCGGGGTCGGGACACGCATGGCGTATCCGTCCAGCTTGCCCTTCAGCTCGGGCAGGACCAGCGAGACCGCCTTGGCCGCACCGGTGGTGGTGGGGACCATGTTGAGGGCAGCGGCGCGCGAACGACGCAGGTCCTTGTGAGGGCCGTCCTGCAGGTTCTGGTCCTGGGTGTAGGCGTGGATCGTGGTCATCAGGCCCTTGACGATGCCGAGACCGTCGTTGAGGACCTTGGCCATCGGCGCCAGGCAGTTCGTCGTGCACGAGGCGTTGGAGATGATGGTGTGCGCGGCAGGGTCGTACAGGCCGTCATTGACACCCATCACGACGGTGATGTCCTCGTTCTTCGCCGGAGCGGAGATGATGACCTTCTTGGCGCCGGCGGCCACGTGGGCCTGGGCCTTCGAGGCCTCGGTGAAGATGCCGGTCGACTCGATCACGATGTCAGCACCGAGCTCGCCCCACGGCAGCGCGGACGGATCGCGCTCGGCGAAGGCGGCGATGCGATGACCGTTGGCGGTGATCGACTCGTCGTCGTAGGTGACCTCACCCTCGAAGCGACCCAGGATCGAGTCGTACTTCAGCAGGTGGGCCAAGGTCTTGTTGTCGGTGAGGTCGTTGACGCCAACCACCTCAATGTCGGCACCCGAGGCAATGAGTGCGCGATAGAAGTTGCGCCCGATGCGACCGAAGCCGTTGATGCCCACTTTCACAGTCATCTGTGATTTCCCTTCACGTGTGGTTCGAGCGGCCACGACGGGGGTTCTGGTCCCCACCTGCCCCAACCTTGTCGACACTGACAGACTAACGAATCCGAGTCGCCGGTTTTGCGACAAGTGACCAGCTGGTCCGGCTGTCAGACCACTGGCCCCAGTGGTCCCGATCATCGCCAGTGGTCCCGATCAGGCGTCGTCGAGCAGATCCTGTGAGATACCGGCCTCGGTGTCAGGGATGTCGAGTTCCCGGGCCCGTTTGTCCGCCGTGGCCAGCAACCGCCGGATCCGGCCGGCGATGGCGTCCTTGGTCAGGGGTGGCTGATGGAGCTGACCCAGTTCCTCCAGGGATGCCTGCTTGTGTTGGACCCGGAGCCGACCGGCCTTCTCCAGATGTTCTGGCACCTCGCTGCCCAGGATCTCCAGCGCCCGCTCCACCCGGGCCCCGGCGGCGACCGCGGCGCGGGCGGAGCGGCGAAGGTTGGCGTCGTCGAAGTTGGCCAGCCGGTTGGCCGAGGCACGCACCTCGCGCCGCATCCGGCGTTCCTCCCACTGGAGCATGGTGTCGTGGGCGCCCAGACGGGTCAGCATGGCAGCGATCGCATCACCGTCACGGATCACCACTCGGTCGACATTGCGGACCTCTCGCGCCTTGGCGGGAATGGACAGCCGGCGGGCGGCACCGACCAGGGCCAGCGCAGACTCCGGTCCGGGGCAGGTGATCTCCAACGACATCGACCGGCCCGGTTCGGTGAGCGAACCGTGGGCCAGAAAGGCACCACGCCAGGCCGCCTCACAGTCACAGGTCCCCCCGGCCACGATCTGGGGTGGCAGACCCCGGGTGGGCCGACCCTTGGAATCAACCAGCCCGGTCTGCCGGGCCAGGGCCTCGCCGTGACGCAGCACCCGGATCAGGTAGCGGGTGCCGCGACGCAGCCCCGAGCTCGCCACGGTGAGCAACTCGGACTCGTGGCCGAACAGCTCGGTGATGCTGGCCCGCATCCGGCGGGCAGCCGCGCCGGTGTCGAGCTCGGACTCGATCACGATCTTGCCGCTCACCAGATGGAGCCCTCCGGAGAACCGCAGCATCGACGCCAGTTCAGCTCGTCGACAACACGGCTTGGTGACCGTGATCGTCGCCAGTTCCGCCTTCACCTGTGCTGTCATCGCCATGGCGACATCCTCCCACTCACCTCGCCCGTCATGATCTCGGAATAGGCCGAGGCCAACCGCAGCGGGTGGTGACGGGCCGTGCCATCCCGCATGATCAGGTCCTGGGTCCACAGCGTCGCCCCGAGCGAGGCAGCATAGGAACCGAGGGCCTTGTCCCCTTCGGCGAAGGCCTCGTCGGCCAACACCACGTCGAACCGCATCCGCGGCTCGTGTTCGGCGACCAGCTCGATGTGGCGGGCCGCAGTGAAATCGGTGGTCTCGTCGACCCCCGGAGTGATGTTCAGGGTCAGGACCCGCTTGGCGCGGGTCTCGACGAGGGCCTCGGCCAGTTCGGGCACCATCAGGTGCGGCAGCACCGAGGTGAACCATGAGCCCGGCCCGAGGATCACCCAGTCGGCGTCCCGGACGGCCAGGATCGCCTCCGGACAGGCGATCGGGCGACTGGGCAGCAGCCGGATCGACTGGATCCACCCCGAGGTGGACGCGACCGCGACCTGTCCCCGTACAGGCACATTCTCCTCTGGCCGGGCCGGATCGTGACCCACGATGTCGGCCTCGATCTCAAGGGGTGAGGAAGCCATCGGAAGCACCCGTCCCCGGGCCCCGATCAGGTCACCGAGCAGGTCGAGCCCGGCCACCGGATCGCCGACCTGCTGCCAGATCCCGGCCATCATCAGGTTGCCGATCGGATGCCCGGACAGCTCACCGCCGGAGTCGAACCGGTACTGCAGCACCTCGGCCCAGCGTCGACCTTCGGGGTGATCACCACACAGGGCCGCCAGTGCCATCCGCAGGTCACCCGGAGGCAGACAGGCGAGCTCGTCGCGCAGGCGCCCCGAGGAACCGCCGTCATCGGCGACCGTGACGACCGCGGTGAGTCGATCGGTGACCCGTCGCAGGGCCGTCAGATTGGCCGACAGGCCATGGCCCCCGCCGAGGACGACGACCGAAGGCAGGGTGTCGAAGCCGCCCGGTGTCTCGTACCGCATCGCCTGCCCCCTCAGGCCCGGTCGATGTCGCGGTGCATCACACGGGTGACGATGCCGGTGCCGGACAGCCGCTGGGCGAAGGCCTCGGCGATCGCCACACTGCGATGGCGGCCTCCGGTGCAGCCGATCGCGACCGTGGCGAACCGTTTGCCTTCGCGGAGGTAGCCCTCCTTCATCACCTGCACCAGGGAGACCAGGTGGTCGAGGAAATCCTGGGCGGCCGGTTCGGCAAGCACATGCTCGGCGACGGGGGCGTCCTGGCCCGAATGCGGTCGCAGCTCGGGGATCCAGTGCGGATTCGGCAGGAAACGGACGTCGAGGGTCAGATCGGCATCGACCGGGATGCCATGTTTGAACCCGAAGGACAACACCGTCACCCGGAGCTGGTCGAGGCTGTCTCCCTCGAAGGCATGGGCGACCCGGTCTCGCAGCTGGTGCACATTGAGCGCAGTGGTGTCGATGACCAGATCGGCCGAGGCCCGTACGGGGGCCAGAACCTCCCGCTCGGCGATGATCCCGTCGAGCAGGCGGCCGTCACCTTGGAGTGGGTGCGGACGACGCACCGACTCCTGACGTCGCACGATGATCTCGTCGTTGGCCTCGACGTAGAGGATGTCGTGGCGGTAGCCCGCCTCGTTGAGCTCGGTGAACATCGTCGGCAGCTGTTCGAAGAAACGCTTGCTGCGGCAGTCGACGACCACCGCCAGCCGTGGCATCTCGGAGCGTTCCACCAGCGCGCACAGCGTTGGCACCAGCCGTGGCGGCAGGTTGTCCACCACGTACCACCCGAGGTCCTCAAGGGTGTTGGCCGCCGTCGTCCGGCCGGCCCCGGTCATGCCGGTGACCACGGCCACGCGGAAGCCGGTCGGCGCTGTCTGGATGTTCATTGCCGCCCATTATGGCTGGTGCTCGGCTTCTGCGGGGATCACGACCTCTCCGGTGCTGGCATTGACCGCTGCCGGCTCCTCGGTCCGGGCCAGTGCCAGCACCACTGCTTCGGCCGTACGGGGCCCGAATCCGGGCAGTGCGGCAATCTCCTCGAGCCGGGCTGCCCGCAGTTTGCGCAGTGACCCGAAATGGGACATCAAGGTCTTGCGGCGGACCTCCCCCAGCCCGGGGACGTCGTCCAGCACGGACTCGACCATCGACTTGCTGCGGCGACCCCGGTGGTGGGTGATGGCGAAGCGGTGGGCCTCGTCCCGGATCCGCTGCAGCAGATAGAGCCCTTCGCTGGTGCGCGGCAGGATCACCGGGTCATCGGTCTCGGGCAGCCAGACCTCCTCGAGACGTTTGGCCAGTCCACACAGCGCGATGTCGGTGATGCCGAGCTCGTCCAGCGCCCGTTGGGCTGCAGCAACCTGGGGTTGACCACCGTCGACGACCACCAGCCCAGGGGTGTAGGCGAAGCGTCGCGGCACCCCCGTGGTCGGATCGACCAGTTGGGGCCGATCGGCGTCGGTGGCGTCGTCGGCGCTGGCCTCCTGCTGGGCCCGTCGGTCGTCGAGGAGCCGGCGGAAGCGCCGGGTGATGACCTCGTGCATGGCGGCGACATCGTTCTGCCCGGGACCGTCAGGGTCGCCGTCACCGCGGACCACGAACCGTCGGTACTCACTCTTGCGGGGCAGACCGTCCTCGAAGACCACCATGCTGGCCACCACCTCGGTGCCCTGCAGGTTGGAGATGTCGTAGCACTCGATCCGCAACGGCACCTCGTCGAGCCCGAGCGCTTCCTGGATCTCCTCCAGGGCCCGGTTGCGGGTCGACAGGTCCCCGGCCCGTCTGGTCTTGTGCCGGATCAGGGTTTCGGCAGCGTTGCGGGCCACCGTCTCCATCAGAGTCTTCTTGTCCCCTCGCTGTGGCACCCGGATCGACACCGCCGAGCCACGACGTGCCCGGAGCAGATCGGCCAGGGCTGCAGTGTCCTCGTTGACCGCTGGCACCAGGATCTCCCGTGGCAGCAGGTCCGGATCCGGTTCCTCCCCGCTGAGCTGGTCCTCGTAGAGCTGTCCGAGGAAGCCGACGACCAGGTCTGCGGTGTCGGATTCGTCGGTCCGGTCCGCGACCCAACCGCGCTCACCTCGCACCCGTCCGGAGCGTACGTGGAAGATCTGGACCGCGACCTCGAGCGGATCCTCGGCAATGGCCACCACATCGGCGTCGGTACCGTCACCGAGGACGATCGCATTGGCCTCCATGGCACGGCGCAGTGCGGTGAGGTCGTCGCGGGCTCGTGCGGCCTGTTCGTACTCCATCGCCTCGGCATGATCGGCCATCTGCCGCTCGAGCCGTTTGATCATCGGGTTGGCGTGGCCGCCCATGAAGGCGGCGAAGTCCTCGGCGATGGCGTGGTGGTCGGCCTGACTGATCCGCTCCACACAGGGGGCCGAGCATTTGTCGATGTAGCCCAGCAGACAGGGTCGACCGCTGGCCCTGGCGTTGTTGAACACACCGGTGGTGCAGGACCGCATCGGGAACACCCGGAGCAGCGCATCGACGGTTTCACGGATCGCCCAGGCGTGGGCGTAGGGCCCGAAGTAGCGGGTGCCGCGTTTCTTCCTGCCGCGCCCGACATGGACCCTGGGGTACTCGTCGCCCAAGGAGATCGCCAGCCACGGATAGGACTTGTCGTCGCGGTACTTGATGTTGAATCGCGGGTCGAACTCCTTGATCCAGGAAAACTCGAGGGCGAGCGCCTCGACCTCGGTCCGCACCACGGTCCAGTCCACCCGCGCGGCGGTGTGCACCATCGTGTGGGTACGGGGATGCAGCCCGGCCGGATCGGCAAAATAGCTGTTCAGACGGGAGCGCAGGCTCTTGGCCTTGCCGACGTAGATGACCCGACCGTCCTTGTCGGAGAACCGGTACACCCCGGGCTGGACCGGGATCGACCCCGTGGGTGGGCGGTAGGTCGACGGGTCAGCCATGGGTCCAAGCGTAGGCCCCGCCCCTGACAGGCCTCAGTTCACCGTGACGGTGTCCCCGTCGAGGCTGGCCGGGTAGGTGGTGAGCGGTTCGCTGGCGGGGCCGTTCACCACCGAGCCGTCGTCGATGGAGAACCGACTGCCGTGACAGTCGCAGACGATGTCGGCACCATCGATCCGCGACACCGGACAGTGTTGGTGGGTGCACAGGTTGGTGAAGGCCTTGACCTCACCAGCTGTCGGCTGGGACACCACGTACGGCGCATCGGGCAGGATCAGCGCGCCACCGACCGGGATCTCGTCGAGTGACACCGTGGCCGGCGCCGCATCCGGGTCGGGCCCGTCGGGACCGCTGCGGCATGACCCCAGCCCGACTGCGGCCGCCGCGAGACTGGCGGTGAGCAGGACGGTACGACGGTCGTACGACATGGGGCCTCCTTGGGCGGGCGAAGACAACGCGCCAAGCCTACGTGCGCGCCGACTTCTTGGCCGTTGTCGTCCTCTTGGCTGGCGCCTTCTTGGCTGCAGCCGTCTTCTTGGTGGCCGCAGTCTTTCTCGCAGGCGTCTTCTTCGCAGGCGTCTTCTTGGCAGGCGTCTTCTTGGCAGGCGTCTTCTTGGCAGGCGTTTTCTTGGCGCCCTTGCGCGGTGGACCTGGCTCATCAACCAGGCTCAGCTCGTCGACCGGGACCGAGGTCCCTTCCAGGATGGGGGCCAGGAAGGACCCGGTGTAGGACCCCGCGGTCGCGGCGACCACCTCAGGGGTGCCTTCGACGAGAACCTCACCGCCGCCGGAACCCCCCTCGGGGCCGAGATCGATCAACCAGTCAGCGGTCTTGATGACGTCGAGGTTGTGCTCAATCACGACCACCGAGTTACCGGCGTCGACCAGCCGCCCCAACACCACGAGCAGCTTGTTGATGTCCTCGAAGTGCAGGCCGGTGGTCGGCTCGTCAAGCACGTAGAGCGTCCGGCCGGTGGATCGCTTCTGCAGTTCACTGGCCAGCTTCACTCGCTGTGCCTCACCACCGGACAAGGTGGTGGCGGGCTGCCCGAGACGGACATATCCCAGGCCGACGTCGACCAGGGTCCGCATGTGCCGAGCAATGGCCGGGATGGCGGCGAAGAACTCGACCGCCTCCTCGATCGGCATGTCGAGGATCTCGCCGATGCTGCGGCCCTTGTAGCGGACTTCGAGGGTCTCCCGGTTGTAGCGAGCTCCGTGACAGACCTCGCAGGGGACGTAGACGTCGGGCAGGAAGTTCATCTCGATCTTGATGGTGCCGTCACCGGAGCAGTTCTCGCAGCGACCGCCCTTGACGTTGAACGAGAACCGTCCCGGCTGGTAACCGCGGACCTTGGCCTCGGGGGTCTCGGCGAAGAGGCGTCGGATGTGGTCGAAGACGCCGGTGTAGGTCGCCGGGTTGGACCGCGGGGTCCGACCGATCGGCGACTGGTCGACGTGGATCACCTTGTCGATGTGCTCGACCCCGCTGATCGAACGGTGCCGACCGGGCACTTCACGGGCGTTGTAGAGCTTCTTGGCCAGTGCGGTGTGGAGGATCCCGTTGACCAGGGTCGACTTGCCCGACCCGGACACCCCGGTGACTGCGATCAACTTGCCGAGGGGGAAGTCGACGGTCACCCCACGGAGATTGTTCTCGACAGCGTCGTGGACGGTGACGACCTTCCCGTTGCCGGCCCGGCGGGACGGTGGCAGGGCGATCTGTCGGCGACCCGACAGGTACTGACCGGTCAGTGACTTCTCCGAGGCGACCAACTGGTCGACGGTGCCGGAGACGACGACATGGCCACCGTGCTCCCCGGCACCGGGGCCGATGTCAACGATCCAGTCGGCGGCATGGATGGTGTCCTCGTCATGCTCGACCACGATCAAGGTGTTGCCGAGGTCGCGAAGCCGGACCAGGGTGTCGATCAGACGTCGGTTGTCGCGCTGGTGCAGACCGATGCTCGGCTCGTCCAGCACGTAGAGCACGCCGACCAGTCCGGACCCGATCTGGGTGGCGAGCCGGATCCGCTGGGCCTCACCGCCGGAGAGGCTGCCGGCTGGTCGCGACAGGGTCAGGTAGTCCAGCCCGACATCGAGCAGGAAGCGCAGCCGTTCCTGGATCTCCTTGACCACCCGCTCGGCAATCTGCGCCTCACGTTCACTGAGCTCGAGACCGGCCAGGAACTCTGCGGTCTCGGCGATCGACATCGCCGACACCTCGGCAATGTTGCGGTCCCCCACGGTCACCGCCAGCGACGACGGCTTCAGCCGCGCCCCCTGGCAGGTGGTGCAGGGCACCTCCCGCATGTAGCCGGCGAATCGTTCCCGTGAGGTGTCGGTCTCGGCCTCGCCGTGTCGGCGCTCGATGTAGTTGACCACGCCCTCGAACTTGGTGCTGTAGCTGCGGGTCCGGCCATAACGGTTGCGGTACGACACCCGGACCTGACCGGGCAGTCCCCGGAGCAGCAACTGGCGGTCGGTGGCCGAGAGGTCCCGCCACGGCACAGTGGTGGAGAAGCCGTGTTCCTCAGCGAGCGAGGCGATCACCCGGTGGAAGTAGTCGGCGACGTGGGCCGAGGACCACGGGGCGATGGCACCGTCATCCAGACTCAACGAGTCATCGGGCACGACGAGCTGCTCGTCGACCTCCATCCGAGTCCCCAGCCCCGAACACTGAGGGCAGGCCCCCCACGGCCCGTTGAAGGAGAACTGTCGCGGCTCCAGCTCCTCCATGGCGATGTCATGTTCGTTGGGGCAGGCCAGTTTCTCCGAGAACCGACGCTCCCGCCCCGGATCATCGGCCGGGAGATCGACGAACTCGACCCCGACGATCCCGTGGGCCAGACCCAGGGCGGTCTCGACCGAGTCGGTCAGCCGCTGTTTGGCGCTGGCCCGGACCGCGATCCGGTCGACAACGACGTCGATGTCGTGTTTGAGCTTCTTGTCCAGCGTCGGCGGGGAGGTCAGGCTGTGCACCTCACCGTCCACCCGGGCACGGGCGAATCCCTGTCCGGCCAGTTGACCGAACAGGTCGCCGTACTCGCCCTTGCGACCACGCACGATCGGCGCGAGCACCTGGAATCGCGTGCCTTCGGGCAGAGCCAGCAGCCGATCGACGATCTGCTGCGGCGACTGCTGAGTGATCGGCTCGCCACAGACCGGACAGTGCGGTCGTCCCGCGCGGGCATAGAGCAGACGGAGGTAGTCGTGGACCTCGGTGATCGTGCCGACCGTCGAGCGTGGGTTCCGGCTGGTCGACTTCTGATCGATCGACACCGCCGGGGACAGGCCCTCGATGAAGTCGACATCGGGCTTGTCCATCTGACCGAGGAACTGCCGGGCATAGGCCGACAACGACTCGACATAGCGACGCTGCCCCTCGGCGAAGATCGTGTCGAAGGCGAGCGAGGACTTGCCCGATCCGGACAGGCCGGTGAAGACGATGAGGGAGTCGCGGGGCAGGTCGAGTGACACATTGCGTAGGTTGTGCTCGCGGGCGCCACGAACGACGAGCTGGTCTTCACGATCATTCACTCGCGACAGCTTAGGCGGCCCCACTGACAAGTACGGTCACGATGTGCCATCCGAGGAGAGCCACATGTCCCGAACCCACCATGTCACCCCCGGCGGCGACCCCGTCGTCATCCACCGCGACGGCCGACTCAGCATCTCGAAGGTCTCAGTCGGCCCAATGGACAACAACGTCTATCTGCTTCACGACGGCGACAACCTGGTGTTGATCGATGCGGCCGCCGATGCCGAACGCCTGCTCGAACTCACCGAGGGCTACGGCCCGGATGTGGTCATCACCACCCACCGCCACCACGATCACGTCGGTGCACTGGCCGACGTCGCTGCCGCCCGCCGGCCGCGGCTGTTCGCCGGAGCCCCCGATGTCGCTGCAATCAGCGAGGCGACCGGCGTCGGCCCGATCACCGAGGTCTGGGACGGTGACCGCATCTCCTGCGGGCCGATCCTGTTGCGGGTGATCGGTCTGGTGGGTCACACGCCGGGCTCGATCGCCCTCGCCTGGCAGAACACACTGCTGTTCACCGGGGACAGCCTCTTTCCCGGCGGTCCGGGCAAGACGGGCTCACCCGAGGACTTCACCTCGCTGATGGACGACCTCGAGACCAAGATCTTCACCCCGTACGGCGATGACGTCGCCGTCCACCCGGGTCACGGTGACTCGACCACCCTCGGTACGGAGCGACCGCACCTGCCCGAGTGGCGCAAGCGCGGTTGGTGAACCGGACCGCTCCCGCCCCGGCCTGGAACCTGGAATCTGAGAGGCCAGCACATTCTGGTGTGGGACAGCAAGGCCCCGTACGCATGCTGAGCCGCACGGGGCAATGCTGGCCCGCACGTTGATGTGCCGACCTGTTCACACCCTCAGTAACCGAGAACCTGCTTGAGGATCCACAGCGCCTTGTAGCCCTCGGCCGCGTCGATCCAGAAGGGCTCGGGGTCGTCGAGCGTCTTGTGGAAGTCGTCGATCAGCAGCAGGTGGGCATTGCCCCAGTACGAGCGGGGGCCGGTCGCCTTCGCCCCGCCCTGGATCGTCTCCGAGGTGCCGTCCTCCCGGTCGATCTGCAGATCAGCCCCCATGGTGAGCAGGGCACCCTCGGTCCTGATCTTGACCACGACCGGCTCAGTGGCGACGTTGATGTTGGTCGCGGTGAGCACGCTACGCACACCTTCACCGTGGGTCATGACCACCGTGGCGGTGTCCTCGACCTCGATGTAATCGGCCAGCCCGTAGGTGCCGGCGTGACCGGTGACCTCGGAGACATCGCCGATCAGCCACTGCAGCATGTCGATGGTGTGGATGGCCTGGTTGATCAGCAGACCACCACCACTGTGCTCCCGGCTGCCGCGCCACGGACGGTTGGCGTAGTACTCCGGGGTGCGCTGCCACAGCACCGAGCCGTGTCCACCGAGGACCTTGCCGTACTTGCCCGAGTCCAGGATCTCCTTGAGGGCCTGTGCCTCGGCGTTGTAGCGGTTCTGGAAACTGACGCCAACCTTGACACCGGTCCGCTTCGCGGTCTCGATCAGTCGCTCTGCCTCGGCCAGTGACGCTGCAATCGGCTTCTCGGTGAGGACGGGAATCCCTGCTTCGAGGAAGTCGACGGCCACCGGTACGTGCTGGTCGTGGGGCGTCGTCACGTGGACGACCTCCAGGCCGACGATCGAGAGCAGCTCGCGGTGATCCTGGACGCGGATCAGATCGAGTTCGGGGGCAGCTGCGGCCAGACGCTCGGCGTCGGTGTCACAAACTGCAACCAGATCAGCGCCGATCTCCTCGAGCACCTGCAGGTGTCGTCGGGAGATGTCGCCGCATCCAATCAGGGCCGTCTTTCGACTCACTGTGAGTTCCTCCTGTGTTCGGGCCTTCGCCGGCCCGGCATGAGCAGACTAGTGCAAACGCCTGCGTAACCGGCGGCCGTCCTGTCATCCGGCCGGCTGGCGGAGGTCAGTCCTCGGGTGCGTCGTAGCCAGGGAACTCGGCGGACGCCTTCTTCTCGGTCGTCTTGCCACGGGTGCTGATCAGACTGGCCACGGTCGTGACGACCAGAGTCGCCACGATGACCCCCAGGGACACCTCGGTGCTGACCTCGGGGATTGGGCCGTCGTAACCCACCCAGGACAACACGTGCGTCTCGTGGAAGGCGTGGAGCAGCAGCTTCACACCGATGAAGACGAGGATGATGGACAGACCGACCGACAGGTAGACCAGCCGCTCCAACAGACCCCCGATCAGGAAGTACAGCTGACGCAACCCCATCAGGGCGAAGATGTTGGCGGTCAGGACCAGGAAGGGCTCCTGGGTGAGGCCATAGATGGCCGGGATCGAGTCGAGCGCGAACATCAGGTCCGTGGTGCCGAGCGCGACGATCACGAAGAACATCGGGGTCAACAGTCGCTTGCCGTCGTCGTTCACCGTCAGCTTCACGCCGCGGTAGTCCTTGGTCGAAGGGAAGGCCCTGCGAGCCAGGCGGATGAACAGCCCCTCCTTGGCGTCCGCGCCCTCGTCCTCACCCCTGACGTACTCGATGAAGAGCTTGATCGCGGTGTAGATCAAGTAGGCGCCGAAGAGGAAGAACACGGCGGCGAAGCGGTCGATCATTGCGGCACCCAGTGCGATGAACGCTGCTCGGAAGATCAGGGCCAGGATGATGCCGACCATCAGCGCGAACTGTTGGTATTTCCGAGGCACCTTCATCTTCGTCATGATGATGATGAAGATGAACAGGTTGTCGATGGACAGGCTGTACTCGGTGAGCCAACCGGCGAAGAACTCCTTTCCGTAGGTGGCGCCGGAGATCACCCAGACGCCGACGCCGAACAGAATCGCCAGCGCAACGTAGATGCCGATGAACGTACCGGCTTCCTTCATCGAGGGCTCGTGGGGACGGCGACCGATGACCAAGACATCGACCAGGAGAATCACGATGGTCACGGCAAGCGTGATGATCCAGGCATAGAGGTGCACGTTCACAGGGAGTGGGAACCTTTCCGAGACACGGTACGACCGGCGGTCGCATGGGACGAGCTCGGAGGTCTCTTCCGCCATCAGTGTGACAGGCGCCACCGGGCCGTGCGGACACGGTGCCGTGATGACGATGACGCCTCGTAGGGAATACTCCCCTCCAGCTCTCCAGAGTACGGCATCGGGGCCGATCGGCCCCAATCAGCGAGAGCCGAGTCGGGTCACTTCGTCGCCTCGAGCATCTGCCGCAACTCCTTCTTCAGCTCCGAGATCTCGTCCCGCAGCCTGGCCGCCACCTCGAACTGCAGCTCGGCAGCCGCTGCGTGCATCTGCTCGGTGAGTTCCTGGACCAGGCTGGCCAGGTCCTGCGACGGCAACTGGGCGAGGTCACGGGTGTGCTGGCCCACCTCACGTGGCACCGGCGACTTCCGCGAACCGGTCGACCCCAGTAGCTCGGCGGTGTCGGCATCCTCCCGTGCCAGCATGTCAGTGATGTCGGCGATCCGCTTCTGCAGCGGCTGCGGGTCGACACCGTTCTCGGTGTTCCACGCAATCTGGATGTCGCGGCGACGGTTGGTCTCGTCGATCGCCGCTGCCATCGACCGGGTGATCTTGTCGGCGTACATGTGGACCTGCCCGTTGACATTGCGGGCGGCGCGACCGATGGTCTGGATCAAGGATCGATCGCTGCGCAGGAAGCCTTCCTTGTCCGCATCAAGGATCGCCACCAGCGACACCTCGGGCAGGTCGAGGCCCTCCCGAAGGAGATTGATGCCGACCAACACGTCGTACTCGCCCATCCGCAGCTCACGCAGCAACTCGATCCGCCGCAGGGTGTCCACCTCGCTGTGCAGGTAGCGCGTGCGGATCTGGTGCTCCAGGAGGTAGTCGGTGAGGTCCTCGGCCATCTTCTTGGTGAGGGTGGTGACCAATACCCGCTCGTTGCGACCGACCCGGTCGTTGATCTCGGCCATCAGGTCGTCGATCTGCCCCTTGGTCGGCTTCACGACCACCTCGGGGTCCACCAGCCCGGTCGGCCTGATGATCTGCTCGACCACGCCTTCGCTGCGTGCGGTCTCGTACGAGCCGGGGGTGGCCGACAGATAGACGGTCTGACCGATCCGGGGCACGAACTCCTCCCACCGCAACGGACGGTTGTCCGTGGCCGAGGGCAGACGGAAGCCGTGGTCGACCAGTGTCCGTTTGCGGGACATGTCGCCCTCGTACATGCCGCCGATCTGCGGCACCGTGACGTGAGACTCGTCGATGACCAGCACGAAGTCCTCGGGGAAGTAGTCGAGCAGGCAGCTCGGTGGTGTTCCGGGGCCACGCCCGTCGATGTGACGGGAGTAGTTCTCGATACCGCTGCAGCTGCCGATCTGGCGCATCATCTCGATGTCGTACGTGGTCCGCATCCGCAGTCGCTGGGCCTCGAGCAACTTCTGCTGGGACTCCAGCTCAGCAAGCCGCTCGCCGAGCTCGGCCTCGATCCCGGTGATCGCACGCTCCATCCGCTCGGGTCCGGCGGTGTAGTGGGTGGCCGGGAAGATGGACAGCTCGTCGTCATGGGTGACCACATCGCCGGTCAACGGCTGCAGGGTGGACAGGCCCTCGATCTCGTCACCGAAGAACTCGACCCGCCAAGCGAGCTCCTCGTACATCGGAAAGACCTCGAGGGTGTCACCACGGACCCGGAAGGTGCCGCGCGTGCCGGCGATGTCGTTGCGGGCGTACTGGATGTCGACCAGACGTCGCAGCAGCTGGTCGCGATCATGTTCCTCCCCCACCCGCAAGGTGATCTTGCGGTCGAGGTACTCCTCCGGTGTGCCCAGACCGTAGATGGCCGACACCGTCGCCACGACGATCGTGTCACGGCGAGTCAGCAGCGAATAGGTCGCCTTGTGACGCAGTCGCTCCACCTCCTCGTTGAGGGAGGAGTCCTTCTCGATGTAGGTGTCGGTCTGCGGGATGTACGCCTCCGGCTGGTAGTAGTCGTAGTAGGAGACGAAGTACTCGACGGCATTGCGGGGGAAGAACTGGCGCAGCTCGTTGGCGAACTGGGCGGCCAGGGTCTTGTTGGGTTGCATCACCAACATCGGTCGCTGCAGCCGCTCGGCCAACCAGGCGATGGTCGCGGTCTTGCCGGTGCCGGTCGCGCCGAGCAGGACGATGTCCTGTTCTCCGGCGCGGATCCGTTGTTCGAGCTCGTCGATGGCGGCCGGCTGGTCCCCTGCCGGCTCAAAGTCGCTCTCCACCGCGAGCGGGGCGACCTGGCGTTGCAGTTCATCGAGTGGGCGCATGAAGACAGCGTACGGCGCCCTGCTGACAGTTCTGGTCCGGAATTGCTCGGGGTCAGCGCCGCCTTGTCAGCGAGACGACCAGACCGGCACCGACCAGCAGCCAGGCCACCACCGCCACGACCAGGAAACCGCCCCCGAAGGTACGGATCGCGGCCAGGCTCTCCACCCGGCCCAGCCGCATCGACGCCATGGCCAGCATGCCCATCGGGAAGACCATCGACCACAACGACGGGAGGTACTGCAGCGGGACCCGGTGGACGAAGTGCCGCCAGGCACCCGCGCCGAGCAGCATCGGCACCAGCCACGCCGCGAAGCACCACACGATCACCACGGTGCCGCCGATCAGACCTCGGGCGGCGTCAACCACCGGCACCGACGGCATCTCGACGATGCCGGCACCAGCGACCACGGCGATCGCCAGGGCGCCCATCGAGACCCAGTAGCTCGGTTCGAACTGCTGCGGAGTGATGCCGTGGTGCACGATGCGCAGCACCACCACGATCGCGGTGGCGGCATAGAGGAAGGTGCCGACCGACCAGGCCATCACGGTGCAGATGCCCAACAGGGCCGACAGCTGTGGAGAGCTGACCTCGACCGCGGACAACCCGACCGCGAGGGACTGGGAGGCGACCGACCAGATGAACCAACTGCCGTTGACCCGTTGCAGGATCGGTGAGCCGTCCCGGGCCATCAGCACCTGCCAGGGCAAGAGATAGCCCAGCACCAGCCACACCGCCGCCGCCACGACCAGCAGCGCTGACGCCGGCGCCGCCCACCCCCGGGTCAACAGACCGACGGCGAGGACATCACTGGCGGCGACAATGGTGAAGTAGCCGAAAGCGACCTCCGGATCGCGCAGGTCTGCTCGGACCCGATCCCGGTGCCGCACGAAGCGAACCACGTAGAGCACGGCGAGCACGGCATAGGCAGCCGCCGCGATGCCCAGCCCGACATCGGAGACGAACACCCAGCCGGCCTCGTGGAACCCGACCGAGACGATGCCGGTGGCCATCACCAGGGCGAAGTAGCCCGGCGCAAGGTCGGCAATCCGTCCCGGTCGTCGTGGGGCAGTCAACGGATCATGGGAGGCTCGCCGCCAGTTCCTTGAAGACGGCGAGCACGACCTGGGCTTCCGACCGGGACAGGTCACCGGACCTGGCCAGCGTCAGCAGGAAACCATCGGAGGCTCCCTCACGGGCCGCACCGAGGGTGTCGAAGGTCATCGCCTGCGAACCGGAGTTGGTCGTCAGCGTGCCGCCCAGCAACGCTTCACCCGCGGTGACACCCGAGATGCCGAGGTCGAAGTTGCGGGCCTCCTGGTGGACCTTCGGGTTGGTGAGCTGCTTGCTCAGGTTCGCATGGAAGGAGTCGATGGTCGCCAAGATCCCGCCCTCGCTCAGCGCGCCGACCTGCAGCTGGATCCGGTTGCCCGAGGAGGTCTCGAGCACCAGCGCACTGTCCCGGGTGACCTCGGTCCAACCATCAGGCAGGGTGAAGCTCAGCCCCTTGTAGTCGATCTGCTTGCCGTCCGGATTGGGCGGTGGAGCCTCGGTCGTCGGCGGTTGGGTGGTCGGTGGGGCCGGCGGCTCGGTGCTCGGCTGGTCTGTCGGCGGATCGGACGGCTGCGCCTCGCTCGGGGTGGTCGAGGTCGACGGCTGGACCGGCGTCTGCCCAGACTTGCTGTCCCGGGTGAGCACCAGGACCAACAACCCGATGATCAACGCCAGCACGACACCACCGACGATCAGACCGATGATCAGGCCGTTGGACTTCTTGGGTGCGGGCTGACCGTACCCGCTCTGCGGCGGCAGTCCACCGCCGCCTCCGCCGTAGCCCTGCTGCCCGTACGGGGCCTGCTGTTGCCCGTACTGGGGCTGCTGCTGACCGTACTGGGCCTGCTGACCGTACTGGGCCTGCTGACCGTACTGGGCCTGCTGACCGTATTGGGCCTGCTGTCCGTACGGGGCCTGCTGTTGTCCGTACGGGGGCTGCTGTTGTCCGTACCGGGGCTGCTGTTGTCGGTATCCCTGGGGTGGAGCGGCCGGTGGCTGCTCGTAGCCACCACCGGACTGACCGGGGAACTGTCCTGGCTGGTTGCTGGGCCACTGGCTCACGACTGGTCCTCCTTCCCGTCCTTGCCTGCGGGGTCGGTGTCCGGCCCCACCTCCCACACTGCATCGGAGTCCCCGGCGTCACCATCGGTCCATTCGCCCTGGTCGAGCGGGTGAGCGATCATCTCGGTCGGCTGGGCCGGTGGCGGACCGGTATCGGGGTCGAGCTGGATCGCCACGGTCGGTTCATCGTCAACCTCACCCACGCCGACCAGCGCAGGAGCAGTGCGTTCGGCCAGCACGGGCCGGCGATGTTGGGCACCGATGCTGGCGCCACAGGCGGTGCAGAACTGCGACCCCATCAGCAGCGGCATCTCACACTGGCGACAGAACTCCAACCCGTCGCCACTGCCGACCCCACCATCGCGGGCCGCGGACTCGAGGGCCGCCTCGAGCAGGCCGGTGTGCAGTGCACTGCGCAGCATGAGGATGAGCGCACCGGCCACGACCAGGCCCCAGAACACCGACAGGGTGATCGAGATGGTCGCGTCGTTGATCACGCCGAGCAGGCTGAGGCCGAGGTTGAACACGACGACCGATCCGACAGCGATCAGCACACCGCGCAGATAGCGACGGGTGAACCCGTCGTACCCCTTGCCCAGACCGGAGAACTCTGCCCCGGCAATACCACTGGCGGTTCCCAGGATCACAGGCTTGATGAAGCCGTGCAGGAAGATCACCGACACCCAGGTCGCGATCCCGTCGCTGTCCGAGGCGCCGCCCACGACGGCGGGCCAGTACATGACCAGCGTCTCGGCCGCACTGTAGGCGACGCCGGCGACCACGCCGAAGGTCAGGCCGTCGAGCAGGTCGTCGAACTGTGGACGGCTGGCCAGCACGACCGGGCCGATCTGACGGATGATCTCGCCGATGATCGGCACCGCGAGGACGAACAGCAGGGTCCGGCCGAACGGGTAGCCGGCGAACGGATCGGCCGCCCCGCCGATCCTGGTCCACACGATCGTGAAGGCCAGGGCAGCAATGAACACCGCCCCGAAGGCGATGCCGGTCACCTTGACCGGCTGGTCGTCCCACAGGTTCGTGTCATAGAGGTAGACGATGTAGGTCAGCGGCACTGTCACCACAGCCACCAGGATGGCGCTGGGCAGGCTGCCGAAGATCACCGACAGCAGCGCGGCAGTCAGACCAATGACCAGCGCCAGTCGATAGGTGGACGGTCGCTGTCCGGCACCTCGCGGCATCACCGTGGACAGGATCGCAAAGGATGCGACCGGCTCATCCGGTTTGACCGCAAAGCTCCTGCGGCGCGACAGGTCGTCCCCGGTACGCAGGTCCTGTCCACAGCGGTGGCAGAAGTGCGCGACGTCGGGGACGCCGGCCTGACAGTGCGGACAGGTCACGACGTGCTCCTCCTCAAGTGCGATGTGATGTGAACGCCTTGGACAAGGGTGCGCGTCAAAGGGCTCAACTGATCCGATCATTGTGCCGTACCGGCCCCGAAAATGGGCGAAGGCCCCGAGGAAATTCCTCGGGGCCTTCACACGGCCAATCGGCGTGCACCAGAGACGGTCAGCCGCCGGTGAGCTTGTCGCGCAGCGCCTGCAGTGCCTCATCCGAGGCGAGCGAACCCTCGCTCGGTGCGGCCTCGGTTTCGCCACCGAAGCTGGCCGAGCCGGCGGGCGGCTCTGCGGCAGCGGTGACCTCGGCAACCTCGGCCTCCTCGACCTGCTTCTTGTGCGCTTCCCAGCGGGCGTGGGCCTCAGCGTACTGCTGCTCCCATGCCCCCCGCTGCTCCTCGTAACCCTCGAGCCATTCGCCGGTCTCCGGGTCGAAGCCCTCCGGGTAGAGGTAGTTGCCCTGCTCGTCGTACGAGGCAGTCATGCCGTACAGCGTCGGATCGAAGTCCTCGGCGTTGACATCGATGTTCTCGTTGGCCTGCTTGAGCGACAGCGAGATCCGACGACGGTCGAGATCGATGTCGATGATCTTGACCATGACGTCGTCGTTGACCGTGACGACCTGTTCGGGGATCTCGACGTGACGCACGGCGAGCTCCGAGACGTGAACAAGTCCCTCGATGCCGTCCTCGACGCGGACGAAGGCACCAAACGGCACCAGCTTGGTGACCTTGCCCGGCACGATCTGACCGATCTGGTGAGTACGGGCGAAGGCCTGCCACGGATCTTCCTGGGTCGCCTTCAACGACAGCGAGACACGCTCGCGGTCCATGTCGACGTCCAGCACCTCGACGGTGACCGGGTCGCCGACCGCGACGACCTCGCTCGGGTGGTCGATGTGCTTCCAGGACAGCTCCGAGACGTGCACCAGACCGTCGACGCCGCCCAGGTCCACGAAGGCACCGAAGTTGACGATCGAGGACACGACGCCCTTGCGGATCTGGCCCTTCTGCAGCTGGGTGAGGAAGTTCTGGCGAACCTCCGACTGGGTCTGTTCCAGCCACGCGCGGCGCGACAGGACAACGTTGTTGCGGTTCTTGTCCAGCTCGATGATCTTGGCCTCAAGCTCCTGGCCGACGTACGGCTGGAGGTCGCGGACCCGACGCATCTCGACCAGCGAGGCGGGCAGGAAGCCGCGCAGGCCGATGTCGATGATCAGACCACCCTTGACGACCTCGATCACCGAACCGGTGACGACACCGTCCTCTTCCTTGATCTTCTCGATCGTGCCCCAGGCGCGCTCGTACTGAGCACGCTTCTTGGACAGGATCAGGCGGCCTTCCTTGTCCTCCTTCTGCTGGACGAGGGCTTCCACCTCGTCACCGACCTTGACAACGTCGAACGGATCGACATCGTGCTTGATCGACAGTTCCTTGGAGGGAATGACGCCTTCGGTCTTGTAGCCGATGTCGAGCAGGACTTCGTCCCGATCAACCTTGACCACGGTGCCGGCGACGATGTCGCCGTCGTTGAAGTACTTGATGGTGGCGTCGACGGCCTCCAGAAAAGCTTCCGGAGACTCGAAGTCGTCGATGGCCACCTGAGGGGCAGCCTCGAGAGATGAGGTCATGTAGTAGGGCTCCGATGTGGACTGGATGTTGAGTTGGGCGCACCGTGTCCTCGACCCGTCGGATCCGATCGCTCGATCTCGATCCGGGCCAGCCCACCCCACTCCGTACGAGGGCAGGCAGAGCACAGCGACGCCTCAGACTACCGGCCCGTCCCCATCCGGGTCAAAGGGATCCTCGTCACCGTCGGCAGGGAATCGGGCCGGCGGTTCGCCGAAGGCCTCGCGGGTGGAGTGGATGACCTCGCGGCCGAGCACAAAGTTGCCGGTGCCACCGATCACGGCCCCCAGACCGAGCGGGATGGTCTTCACGACCGCGACCAGGCCCGCCTTGGGGCCGAACTTGCGGACCAACATGCCACCGAGCAGGGTGTTGAGCCGCTTCAACAGCTGCAACGGCAAGGTGGCCGCCAGCGACTGCCCCCAGCGGACCCCGGTCCGCCCGACCGTGTTGAGCACGACCTTGCCGCCGGCATTGCCGACCAGGACGGCCAACACCAGCGCGCGCTGTCGCTCGATCGACCGGAAGTCCTGCCCGTGCACCCGGGCCACCGCCAGAGAATGGGCCGCAGCCGCCGTCAGGAAGGTGACCAGGTCGACACCGGCCAACCCGATCGCTCCGGGCAGACCGACCACCGGCACCGCTGCAGCCAGTCCCGTACCGGCCCCGGTGGTGACCGTCAGCCCGGCGAACTCGCGCTCCAACAGCCGCGTCGCCTGGGCCGGAGTGATCCCGGGCCGGGCGGCGCGGATTGCGGCCAACCTCCGGTCTGCCACTCCGTCAGCCACGGCAAGGGCCTGGTCGACCGCCGCGTTCAACCGTTCTTCCCACGTAGTCACGCGAGCCAGTCTGCCGCACCGGACAAGTGCGGTCAGTGCGCCGCGTCGTGCCAGTTCTCTCCGTTGCCGATCGACACGTCCAGGGGCACCTCGAGTTCGACCGCGCCGCCCATCCTGGCCCGGACCAGTTCGGCGACCAGTTCCTGTTCGCCGGGGGCGACCTCGAGAACGAGTTCGTCGTGGACCTGCAGCAGCATGCGGCTGGACAGACCGGCCTCGGTCAGGGCCCGCTCGACATCGAGCATCGCGATCTTGATGATGTCGGCGGCCGATCCCTGGATCGGGGCGTTGAGTGCCATCCGTTCGGCCATCTCACGACGTTGCCGGTTGGAGCTGGTCAGATCGGGCAGATACCGCCGCCGGCCCAGGATGGTCTGGGTCCAGCCGTCCCGACGGGCCTGGGCCACGACATCCTGGAGGTAGTCCCGGACGCCACCGAAGCGCTCGAAGTACTCCTCCATCAGCTCCTTGGCCTCCCCGGTCGAGATCCGCAGCTGCTGGCTCAACCCGTAGGCACTCAACCCATAGGCGAGGCCGTAGTTCATGGCCTTGATCTTGGCGCGCTGGGCCTGGTCGACCTCGTCGTGGGCAACCTGGAAGACCCGCGACGCGGTGATGGTGTGGAAGTCCTCACCGGTCCGGAAGGCCTCGATCAAAGCTTCCTCCCCACTGGCGTGGGCCATGATCCGCATCTCGATCTGGGAGTAGTCGGCACTCATCAGCGAAGAGAAGCCCGCGCCGACCACAAAGGCCTCACGGATCCGTCGGCCCGCCTCGGTGCGGATCGGGATGTTCTGCAGGTTGGGATCGGTCGAGGACAGCCGTCCGGTGGCGGCCACCGTCTGGCCATAGGTCGTGTGGATCCGGCCGTCCGAGGCGACCGCCTTGAGCAGCCCTTCCACGGTCTGCCGCAGCCGGATCGCGTCGCGATGGGCCAACAGATGCGCCAGGAAGGGATGCTCGGTCTTCTCGAACAGGCTCTGCAGGGCATCGGCATCGGTGGTCCACCCCGATTTCGTGCGCCGGGTCTTCGGCATCGCGAGATCGTCGAAGAGCACACCCTGGAGCTGTTTCGGAGAGCCCAGGTTGATCTGTTTGCCGAGCACCGCATAGGCGGCCTCGGCGGCATCGCTCACCTGCCGGTCGAAGTCTGACTCCAGCTCGGCGAGCAGGTCGGTGTCGATGGCGATCCCGATCTGTTCCATCCGGGCCAGGGTGCGCTCCAGCGGCAGCTCGACATCGTGGTGCAGGCTGGTGCCGCCCCGCTCGGCCACCTCGGTGTCGAGCGCGGCGGCCAGGTCGATCACCGCCCGCGCCCGGACCATGGCGGCCTGCTGGACCACATCATCGGTCTGTTCGTCGCCAAAGTCGAAGGCATCCTGCAGGGCCGGTTGTGCCTCGACCGGTGGGGCCTCGATCCGCAGCTCCCGCTTGAGATAGCGGGCTGTCAGGTCGGCCAGGTCAAAGGTGCGCTGGTCGGGGCGGACGAGATAGGCCGCCAGCTGGGTGTCAGCGCTGATCCCGTGGATGTCCCAGCCTCGGGCCCAGGCGGCCAGCAACGGCCCCTTCGCCTCGTGGAGGGCTTTGGGATGGTCGGCATCGGCGAGCCAGTCGGCCAACACCTGGTCGGCCTCGGCGTCGAGCTCGGCGACGTCCAGCCAGGCCGCGGAACCGTCTTCTGCGGCGAAGGAAAAGGCGGTGATGTCCCCGGTGCCCGAACCCCAGTGACCGGTGACATCGAGACCGGTGCGCGCGCCGCTGGTGTGCTCGCCCAACCACCGGACGACATCGGCGCCGGTGAGGGTCTCGCCCTCGACCTCGAAACCACCCTCGGGTTCGGCGCTCTCGGACTGGGTCTCCAGCAGGCGGTCCCGCAGCACGCGGAATTCGAGCGCATCGAACAGGGTGTGGACCTTCTCCCGGTCCCACGGTTGCCGGGCCATGTCGGCCGGAACAAGGTCAAGATCGAGATCACGCACCAGCGCGTTGACCTGACGGTTGCGGATGACGTCGTCGAGGTGGTCCCGCAGCTTCTCCCCGACCTTGCCCTTGATCGACGGCGCATGGGCCACCACATTGTCCAGGCCGTCGTGGGCAGCCAACCACTTGGCGGCAGTCTTCGGGCCGACCCCGGGCACACCGGGCAGGTTGTCGCTGCTCTCCCCGACCAGAGCAGCAAGTTCGGGATATCGCTGCGGGGAGACCCCATACTTCTCCTCGACCGCAGCCGGGGTCATCCGAGCCAGGTCGGAGACACCCTTGCGCGGATAGAGCACGGTGACGCGATCAGAGACCAGCTGCAGGGCATCCCGGTCACCGGTGCAGATCAGCACCTCGTCGATCCCGTCCTCGGTCACGGCCCGGGTCGCCCAGGTGGCGATGATGTCATCGGCCTCGTAACCGGCCAGGTCCAGCCACGGCACCGAGAGTGCGTCCAGGACTTCCTTGATCAGGTTGACCTGCCCCTTGAACTCGTCGGGCGAGGCGGAGCGTTGCGCCTTGTACTCGGTGTACAGCTCGGTCCGAAAGGTGATCCGGGACCGGTCGAAGGCAACCGCCACATGGGTGGGTTGCTCGTCGCGCAGCACATTGATCAGCATCGAGGTGAAACCGAACACCCCGTTGGTGTGTTGACCGGAACTGGTCGCGAAGTTCTCCACCGGCAGAGCGAAGAAGGCCCGGTAGGCCACGGAGTGGCCGTCGATCAGCAGCAGACGTGCAGGAGTGGTCACACCAAGACTCTAGACTGCGCTGACCGAGAGGAGACAGCGATGACCGGTTTGCCCGACTGGGTGAGGAACTTCACCTCAGCCCTCGACACCACGATGGGCCTCGAGCTGTTGGAGGTGAGCCCGGAGAAGGTGGTCGGCCGGATGCCGGTCGAGGGGAACACCCAGCCGATCGGGATGTGGCACGGCGGCGCTTCCTGCGTGCTCGCCGAATCCCTGGCCTCGATCGGGGCGGCAGCTGCGGTGCTGCCGGATCGGGTCGCGGTCGGCGTCGACATCAACGCCACCCACCACCGCCCAGCCCGCACGGGGTGGGTCACCGGGACGGCGACCGCACTCCGCCTGGGCCGTACGGTGCTGAGTTACGAGGTGGTGCTGGTCGACGACGTCGGCGAGCGGCTGTGCACGGCACGGGTCACCTGCCAGGCCGTGACCAACCCTGCGGCCTGATCGGACCGTCAGTCCCGACGCGTCCGCTTCGCGGCCTTGCCTTCCTTCTTGACCTTGTTGGAGTTCTCGATGACCCCGTCGGCGACTTCGCGCATCGACTTGCGCAGGTCCATGGCGGTCTTCTGGATCCACCGGAAGGCCTCGGCCTCGCTGAGTCCCAGACCGGCCTGCAGCAGCGCCTTGGCCTGGTCGACGGCCTTGCGAGAGGCGAGCCGCTCCTCCAGATCGGCGACCTCGGCCTCGACCGCGCGGATCTCGGCGAACCGGGCGATGGCGATCTCGATGGCGGGGATGACGTCGGAGCGGTCGAAAGGCTTGACCACGTAGGCCATGGCGCCGGCCTCACGGGCCCGCTCGACCAGCTCACGCTGGCTGAAGGCGGTCAGCATGACCACCGGCGCGATCCGCTCGTTGGCGATGATCTCTGCCGCGGCGATGCCGTCCATCTTGGGCATCTGGACATCCATGACGACCAGGTCGGGGTCGAGCTCGCGGGCCTTCTCGAGTGCCTGCTCGCCGTCCCCGGCCTCGCCCACGACCTCGTACCCCTCGGCGGTCAGCATCTCGACCAGGTCGCGACGGATCAGGACCTCGTCCTCGGCCACCAGAACGCGGCGGACGGGCAGGTCGGGATCGACGGTGGGCTCCGTCGCCGGGGAGTCAGTCATTTCAAACCTTTCATTGATGAAGTTCGGTGTGTGGCGGCTGTGCAGCGGAGGGCCGGCCACGACCTCCTCATGGTAATGCACTACAGGAAAGCCTGCAGATGGACGGTGCCTGCCCAGATGGGACCGACGCCGAAGATCCTGCTACAGTTGCACCCGCTGCATTCGCGCCGGGGTGGCGGAATTGGTAGACGCGGGCGACTCAAAATCGTCTGTCCGAAAGGATCTGGGGGTTCGAGTCCCCTCCCCGGTACAGATTGATCGGGCCCCGGAACCGTCCGGGGCCCTTTCCTTTCCCCTACAGCGGCAGACCGACCCGACGGACCCGGACCATGTTGGTCGTGCCGGCAACGCCGGGAGGCGAACCGGCAATGATCACCACGCGGTCGCCTTCCTTGACCCGGCCGAGCTCGGACAAGGCCTTGTCGACCTGACGGATCATGCCGTCGGTGTGGTCCACGGTCGGGACCAGGAAGGTCTCCAGTCCCCAGGACAGCACCAGTTCCTGACGAGTGGACTCCAGCGGAGTGAAGGCAATCATCGGGATCCGACTGCGTAGCCGGGACAGTCGCCGAGCCGAGTCGCCCGACTGGGTGAAGGCCACCAGATACTTGGCCTCGGTCCGCTCGGCGATCTCGACCGCAGCCTTGGCGATCACACCGCTGGTGGTGTGGGGCTCCCAGTCGATGTGCTCGATCTGGGCCAAGCCGTGTTCCTCGGTGTTGTCGACGATGCGGGCCATGGTCTCCACGGCCTGCACCGGATACTGCCCGACACTGGTCTCGCCGGACAGCATGACCGCGTCTGCACCGTCGAGGATGGCATTGGCGACGTCAGAAGCCTCGGCCCGGGTCGGGCGCGGCGCACTGATCATCGACTCCAGCATCTGGGTGGCCACGATCACCGGCTTCGCCCACGTACGGGCAGCGGTCACGATCCGCTTCTGGACCAGCGGGACCTCCTCGAGCGGGAGTTCCACACCGAGGTCACCTCGGGCGACCATGAAGGCATCGAAGGCATCGATGATCTCGTCCAGGTTATCCACGGCCTGTGGCTTCTCGATCTTGGCCACGATCGGGACCGTGCGGCCCTCCTCGTCCATGATCTCGTGCACCGCCTCGGCGTCCTTGGCCGACCGAACGAAGCTGAGCGCGATCAGGTCGGCACCGTTGCGCAGTGCCCAACGCAGATCTGCCACGTCCTTCTCGCTCATCGCCGGCACACTGACCGCGACACCGGGCAGGTTGATGCCCTTGTTGTTGGACACCGGACCGCCGACGACCACCTTGGTGACGACGTCATTGCCCTGGACCTCGACAGCCTCGACCATCAGTCGTCCGTCGTCGATCAGGATCCGGTCCCCCGGGCTGACGTCGCCGGGCAGACCCAAGTAGGTGGTCGAGCAGCGCTCGGCGGTGCCTTCGCAGTCCTCGGTGGTGATGGTGAACAGGGCGCCCTCGATCAGGGTCTCCTGACCGGCCGCAAATCGACCCAGCCGGATTTTGGGACCCTGGAGGTCGGCCAGCACCGCCACCGGACGCCCCACCGCCTCGGCGGCCCGGCGTACCGCTGCAAGGTTCTGCTCATGGTCGGAATGGTCCCCGTGACTCATGTTCAGGCGGGCGACGTCCATCCCAGCTGAAACCAGCTCGGTCAGACGCCCCACTGACGAGGTCGCAGGGCCAAGGGTGCACACAATCTTTGCTCTCCGCACCCCTGTGACACTACCGAACACGGGAGGCCCGAAACGCTACCAGTGGCGGACTGGTCCGTCAGATGTCGCGGAGGACGTCGAGCGCATGCTGCAGATCGGCCGGATATTCGCTGTGGAAGACGACCGGTTCACCGGTTCCTGGATGCAGCAGACCGAGCTCGACCGCATGCAGCCACTGCCGCTCCAGACCGAGGCGTCTGGCCATCACCGGATCGGACCCGTAGAGCGGATCACCGACGCAGGGATGGCGGACAGCCGACATGTGGACCCGGATCTGATGGGTGCGACCGGTCTCCAACTGGATCTCCAGCAAGCTCGCCCCGATGAACATCTCGCTCACCCGGTAGTGGGTGATGCTGTGCCGTCCACCCGAGGTGACCGCCATCTTCCAGTCATGGCCGGGATGGCGCCCGATGGGGGCGTCGACGGTGCCGACCGAGGGGTCGGGATGTCCCTGGACGAGGGCGTGGTAGGTCTTGTCGACCTGCCGATTGCGGAAGGCGCGCTTGAGGACGGTGTAGGCGTACTCGCTCTTGGCCACCACCATCACCCCGGAGGTGCCGACATCAAGTCGTTGCACGATCCCCTGCCGCTCCGGTGCACCGGAGGTGGAGATTCGGAACCCGGCGGCCGCCAGGTGTTCCACCACCGACGGTCCCTCCCAGCCCAGGCTGGGATGTGCGGCAACGCCAACGGGTTTGTCGACCACCACGATGTCGTCGTCGTCGTGGATGATGCCGATGCCCTCGACCTCCTGCGGGACGACTTGGACCCCGACCGGCTCGTCACCGATGGTGATCTCCAGCAGGGCACCGCTGCGAGCCCGGTCCGAGCGGCTGAGCACCTTGCCGTCCATCACGATGTGACCGTCGTCGGCGAGATCACTGACCCGACTCCGCGACAGCCCGGTGATGCGACTGACCGCCTGGTCGACGCGGAGACCGTCCAGGCCGTCGGGCACCAGCACGATCCGCGGCGTACTCACGACTCCACCGTGCTGTCGTCGGACTCGCCGACCTCGGACTGGGCCACATCGGACTGGCCCGGCTGGTCTGATGTGGGCTCCTTGCGCCCACCCGGAGCGATGTCCTTGATCACCGCCAGCCAGATGATCCCGACCGCGGCCGAGGTGACGCAGATGTCGGCAACGTTGAAGATCGGCCAGTAGGGCAGCTGGAGGAAGTCGACCACATGGCCGACCGGGAATCCCGGATCACGGAACAGCCGGTCGGTGAGGTTGCCGAAGATCCCGGCGGCGAGCAGGCCGAGGATCACCGCCCAGCCTCGGTGTCGTAGCCGGGTCATCACATAGACCGTGACCACGATCCCGGCCAGGGTCGAGAAGGTGGTGAAGACGGCAGTGAAGGCACCACCACCGCCGAGGCTGAAGGCAGCACCGTCGTTGAAGACCAGCCGGAACTGCAGGATCGGCCCGATGACCGGTACCGATTCGTACGGCTCCAGGCGGGTGAGGGCCAGATGTTTGGTGAGTTGGTCGATCGCCCACATGACAACCGCCACCAGTGCCCACAACAGGCGACGGTCGATGCCCCTGTCGGTGTGCGGGTGTTGGTCGGAGCTCTGCTCGCTCAGCGTCTTTCCTCTCGCTTCTTGCATGTCATGCACAGTGTGGCACGGGGGTACACCTGGAGGCGTCCCTTCCCGATCGGCTCACCGCAGTTCTCGCACACACCCCAGGTCCCGGCAGCGATCCGATCCAGGGCGAGTTCGGTCTGCTGTACCGCCTCGTGAGCATGGGCAGCCAGCGCAAGTTCTTGGTCACGTTCGAAGTTCGAGGTGCCCACATCGGCGGCATCACCGCTGGGTTCGCCGGTCTTGCGCATCTCGTCCAGGTCCTCGCTCACCGCGGCCACCTGTCTGCGCTGTCGCTCCAGGTCGTCGGCCAGCTCGGCCCTGATCTCGGCCAGTTCTTCTGCGGTCCAGGGGTCCTCGCCGGCCCCCACAACCAGAGTCGCCTCGTTGAGCGTGGCGACGGTGTCGTTCTGTGTCACTGCTGTCGTACCTGTCTCGGTCCCGGCTGGGGGGGCGGTTGTCTTCTTTGTTGCTGTCTTCTTGGTTGCTGTCTTCTTCGGTGCGGTCTTCTGTGCTGCGGCCTTCTTCGGTGCCGCCTTCTTCGGCGCGGTCTTGGGTGCTGCGGTCTTCTTCGGTGCAGTCTTCTTGGTTGCAGCCTTTGCCGCGGTCTTCCTGACAGCCATTGTCGCTCCTCAGGGCCCGGTGGTGGCAGACCGATCGGGCTGACGTCGGATCTGATGTTGGCGCAGAACGTAGCCGTTGTCGGGCACGGTTGCAACCACACACACCCCGGAGTCGACATCGGGCCGACTCCCCCAAGGGAATCGGCCCGATGTGCGGTGGTGACTCAGTTGCTGTCGCCGCCCAGCAGGGCGTCCAGCCGGGGGGTGTCGGAGTTGCTCTGCTCAGCCGGTGCCGAGGACAGCAGGCCCGGGGTGTCCTTGGGCTCGAGAGTGGCGTTCTCCAGTCCACTGATCTGCGACCTGAGGTGATCGGTCAGGTTCGAGCGGTAGGTCTTCTCGAAGCTGCGCAGCTCACCGACGGCCGCCTTGAGCTGGTCCCGCTCGGTCTCCATCGCCGAGAAGGCATCGCGGCGACGGACCTTGAGCTCCTCCTCGAAGGCGCGGGCCTTGGCCTCGGACTCATTGCGCAGACGGTCAGCAGCGAGCCGGGCGTCGGATTCGACGCGCTCGGCCTGGGCCACTGCCTGGCTGGTCACGCCGGTCGCCTCGACCTGTGCCTTCTGCAGGATGGCCGCCGATTCCTCGCGGGCATCGCTGACGACCTGCTCGGCCTGCTCGGTGGCCAACTGCACCAGCCGGACGACGGCCGGGCTGGCCTCGTCTGCGGTGGTCACCACAATCTTCTCGGCGTCACCGGCCGACGAGGCAGGGCTCGTCGGTGCAGTGGCCGGCGACGGGGCGGGCTCAGGCTCGGGTTCTGGGGCCGACCAGGTGGGCGGCTCAGGCGCGCGGTCCTCACTGGCGCGGGAAGCAGCCTCGGCTGCTGCCGTCAGGTCAGCGACCTGACGCTTGAGCTGCTGGTTCTCCTCCGTCAACTGGGCAAAGGCCTCTTCGACGCGGTCGACGAACTGGTCGACGTCGAGTACCTCGTAGCCAGACCGTCGGGCAATGCGGAACTTCATGTTGCGCACATCGTCCAGCGTCAGCGTCATCGTTCACCTCACGACTTGAGTGACAGACCTCTGGGGGCAACCGCCACTACGGTTATGCGGACTGATCCGGACCGGCGGACCGATCCGTTGTCACCGTACCCGCCACGAGGTCTCATTGCGAGTCCCCGGTCGGCACGGCAGCGGTCACGATACCGTCATTGGTCACGCAATGGTCAATTTGCCCCCACGGCGCGCCAGTGATCATCTCAGAAAAATGAGGGCATTGAGCCACATGGCAACGCTGATCGCCACCATCAGCGCGAGGAATCCCAGATCGAAGGCGATCGTGCCGACCTGGACCGGTGGCAGGAACTTGCGCAGGAACTTCAACGGCGGATCGGTGAGTGAGTAGACCACCTCGGCCACGACAAGAAATGGCCCCTTGGGTTCCCAGCCGGGCACCAACACCGGCACCCACGACAGGATCATCCGGGCGATCAACACGAAGAAGTACAGGTTCAGCGCAATGCCGATGACCTGGCCGACGATCCACACGTGGGTGACTCCATCCCGCTCGCCGCAATCAGCTCTGGTTGAAGAACTCTCCGGCGATCCGTTGCTTGTCCTCGGCAGTCACGCTGACCCCCGGGGGTGACAGCAGGAAGACCCGGCTGGTCACACGTTCCATGCTGCCACGCAGTCCAAAGATCAAGCCAGCTGCGAAGTCCACCAGACGTTTGGCGTCCGGCCCCTCCATCTCGGAGAGGTTCATGATGACCGGCACGCCGTCGCGGAAGTGTTCGCCGATGGCACGGGCCTCGTTGTAGGTCCGGGGGTGGACGGTGATGATCCGCGACAGGTCCGCCGTCCGGGTCTCGGTCACCTCGGCCGTGGCCACTGGCGCAGCGGCCGGCCCAGCGGTGTCACCGGTGCGGCCACGGGGGCGCTCGGCGGTTGCGGTGCGTCGACGCGGCTGGAGCTCGGTGACACTCGCCTCCTCGCCACGGTGCCGTTCGGCCGCAATCTGACCGGTGTCGGTGCCCTCGGTGTTCTCGATCGGCTCGGACAGCTCGTCCAGATCGACGCCTTCGGTCAGCTCGTCGTCGCGGTACCGGTCATCGGCCACCAACCCGAGCCAGGCGGCGGCCCTCCGGAGTCGTTCAGCCATCGACGTGTCCTCTCCTGATCAGAACGGGGGTCAGGCCCGTCCAGGACCCACCAGTACTGGTGCTACCACACCCAAGCATGACAGTAGTGTCCCAACGGCACGGGGGGCGGCGTGGCACGCCGAGGAGAGCCCGATTCATGGCGACAACCAGACCAGTCCGGCGAGTCGCCCGGCATCGTGGCCGTCGCGGCGGTACGAATAGAGATCCGGATCGGTCCGGGTGCAGCCACCGACTGTGGTCACGCTGACGCCGGCAGTCTCCAGTTGGGCCCGTGCACCCGCCGCCAGATCGAGCGCCGGTGTCCCCCATGAGGTGGTGGCCGCCACGTCGGGAACCAGTGCGGCCACCTCGTCGCGCAGGGCCGCTGGCACCTCGTAACAGCCGCCGCACACATGCGGCCCGATCCAGGCGCGAGAGGCCGCGGGGTCAGCCCCGTGACGGGTCATCAGCGCCAAGGTCCGGGGAATGATCTGCGCCGCCAGCCCCGGGCGGCCACCATGGATCGCGGCGACCACACGAGCCGTCGGGTCGGCCACCATGACGGGCAGACAGTCAGCCACCCGGACGGCGAGCCCGACCCCTGCTCGTACGGTCACCATGGCATCGGCCCGTCTGAGCCGAGCGCCACCCAGCGCGTCCCCGACGGTGGCGCGGTCGTCCCAGCCATCGAGGAAGGCATCGTCGACCACGACGACGTCGGCGGTGTGTTCCTGCCGTACGGTGGCCACCAGGGGCAGCGCAAGCGCGGTCCGCACCCGGCGCAGATTCTCCGCCACCGATGCCGGGTTGTCAGCGTCACTGCGCCCCAGATTGAGGGTGTCGTACGGGGCAGCACTCACTCCCCCGTGACGGTCGGTGAAAGCCACGCCGACGCGATCCCATCCTTCGCGGTGGACGAACACGACGCCCCTTCAACCTCGACGGATCGACATCACTTCAAGAAGTCGGGGATGTCCAGGTCGTCATCGGCCGGCGCATTCTGACCCTGGGCCGGGCGGCTGTGGAACGGGTTGGCCGGGCGGGTGTGGATCGGTTCGTCCGACTGCGGCCGCCCCTGGGCCGGCGGCATCCCCTGCTGTCCCGGGGCGGGACGCTGCTGCGGTGCACCCTGCTGGGGAGCTCCCTGCTGAGGCGCACCCTGCTGCGGTGCTCCCTGCTGAGGCGCACCCTGCTGAGGTACGCCCTGCTGAGGGGCACCCTGCTGTGCCGGCCGTTGCTGGACAGACTGCTGCTGGACAGGCTGCTGCTGTTGAGCAGGCTGCTGGGGGCGGTTGCGGGTGACACCCTGCTGGCGTCGCGGCGGCTCTCCCCCTTCGAAACCGGCAGCGATGACCGTGACCCGCACCTCGTCGCCGAGGGCGTCGTCGATCACCGTACCGAAGATGATGTTGGCATCCTCATGGGCCGCCGCCTGGATCAGACTGGCGGCAGCCGAGACCTCGAACAGGCCGAGGTCGGAGCCTCCGGCGATCGACAACAGCACGCCACGAGCTCCCTCGATGGAGGCTTCGAGCAGTGGTGAGGAGACCGCAGCCTCGGCGGCTGCCCGAGCACGGTCCTCACCGCGGCCCATGCCGATACCCATCAGGGCCGAACCCGCATTCGACATGACCGAGTTGATGTCAGCGAAGTCAAGGTTGATCAGACCTGGGGTGGTGATCAGTTCGGTGATGCCCGAGACACCTTGGGTCAGCACCTGGTCGGCCGCCTTGAACGCATCAAGGATCGCGACCTGGTGGTCGATCATGTCGAGCAGCTTGTCATTGGGGATGACGATCAGGGTGTCGACCTCTTCGCGGAGCCGCGCGATCCCCTCCTCGGCCTGCTGCGACCGACGCCGTCCCTCGAAGCCGAACGGGCGCGTCACCACGCCGACGGTCAGGGCACCCAGTGACCGGGCGATCCGGGCCACGACCGGGGCACCGCCGGTGCCCGTGCCGCCACCCTCACCGGCGGTGACGAAGACCATGTCGGCGCCCTTGAGCACCTCTTCGATCTCGTCCGAATGATCCTCGGCCGCCTGACGTCCCTTGTCAGGGTCCGCTCCGGCACCGAGACCGCGGGTGAGCTCACGACCGATGTCGAGTTTGACATCGGCATCGCTCATCAACAACGCCTGGGCGTCGGTGTTCACCGCGATGAACTCGACCCCGCGCAAACCGGCGTCGATCATCCGATTGACCGCATTGACACCGCCGCCGCCGACACCGACGACCTTGATGACGGCCAAGTAGTTCTGTGATGCCGTAACCACCGAAGCGCTTCCTTCTCCTGGGACTGCACTGAAAGCTCTGACCAGAGCCGAAGGATGCTACGACCGGCGCAACAACCAAATATCAACTCGTGGTGCAGTCAGGCTATGGGCGACGGTGAGGCGTGTCCACACGAACGCACCGTGTCAACCACACTCGGGCCGAATCACCGGTAAATGTCTACAGGTCTACTTCAGGCTTTACCGGTTTCAGCGCACTGCAGGACGTTCCGGAGCGGACACGTTGTACACACTGCCCTTCTCCTTCAGCAACACCGCCAGGACCTGCGCCTTCAACGGACCTTGGTCGGCGCTCCCCCACACCACGGTCCGCCCTTTGGTGAGTTCCAGCTCGATCGAGTCCTTGGTTTCGGCCGAGATCGACCGGACCAGGTCCCGCAATTCCTCGGGGAGGTCTGCGACCACCACCGCAATGTCAGCGAGCAGGTCAGCATTGGCTGCCGACGCCACCAGCAGTTCGGGAGGTGGACTGGTCACGGTGGTGTAGGCGACACCCTCGACGTCCACCAGCAGGTAGCCGTCGGCCCCGTTCTGTTTCACCGCATAGACCGGGGTCCGTTCGGTGACGGTGATGACGATCAGGTCGGGCAGGGGACGGGTGACCTCGACCTCACGCACCGGCGGCAGTGCGGCGACCCGCTCCCGGATCTGGTCCAGGTCGATCCGTGCCATCGGAGTCCCGAGCGGGACCTCGGCTGCCGAAGCGACCTCCTCGCTGGACAGCACCTCGACCCCGGTGATCCTGACCTCGGCCGCGGCGAACACCGAGGAGAAGCCGACCAACCACACGGCACCGCTGATCAGTGCCACCACCAACACACCGACCACCCACCCGATCACCGCACGACGGATCGACCGACGTCGCCGGTGTCGGATCCGTGGGGTGGCATCGCTGACCGGTGGCATCACGACTCCTGCAGGAGCGCCAGAATCTTCGGCGCGATCGTGGTCACTGACCCGGCCCCGACGGTCATCACGACATCCCAGGGACGAGCCAGTCGGGCCGTCACCCGTACGGCCTCCGCCAGGTCGCCCACCCGATGGGCGGCGCGACCTCGTACGGTGTGGACCTGATCGGCAATCAGGTCGCTGCTCACACCAGGGATCGGGTCCTCCCGGGCCGGGAAGATGTCGGTGACGACGACCTCATCGGCCAGGGACAGCGCCTCGGCGAACTGGGCGGCGAAGTCACGGGTCCGGCTGTACAGGTGCGGCTGGAAGCAGACCACGAGTCGTCCCCGGCCTGCCGCAATCCGGGCCCCCTGCAGTGCAGAGCGGACCTTGGTCGGGTTGTGGGCATAGTCGTCATAGACCCGGACCTGATTGGCCTCACCGATCAACTGGAATCGGCGGGCGGTCCCGGCGAACCGCGCCAACGCAAGTCGGGCCTGTGGGTCTCCCACGCCGAGGATGCGGCTGACGGCATAGGCGGCGGCGGCATTGGCCAGGTTGTGTCGGCCGAGCAGTGGGGTACGGAACACCCCGCCGGTCTGGTCAAAGCTGATCCGCGCGGTGCTGCGACGGTCGGTGATCTCGATCTCGCTGAGCCGGACATCAGCATCATCGGCCTCACCGTAGGTGACGACCCGCACCTGACCGGCGACCCGGGAGGCCAGGGCGCGGGCACCGGGATCATCGGCATTGATCAACGCGACCTCGACCTGCCCACCGGTGACGACCTGGTCGAAGCCGGCCGCATAGTGCTGCGGCGTCCCCCAGTTGTCCAGATGGTCGGCCTCCACATTGGTGACCACCACGATCCGCGCTGGGTACTGCCGGAAGGTGCCGTCCGACTCATCCGCCTCGACGACGAAGTCAGGGCCACGACCGAGCCGGGCGAAACTGTCGGCCGGAAGCACCCCGCTCTCCGCGATCGGGGCTCCGATCACGTACGAGGGGTCGCGGCCGAGAGCGGCCAGGGCGACCGCGGTCCAGGCGGCGGTGGTGGTCTTGCCGTGGGTCCCGGTCACGGCGATGACGGCGGTGTTGCGCTGGTGCGTGGTGAGGCTGGCCAGGGCTACGCTGCGATGCAGCACCGGCAGGCCACGGTCCCGGGCGGCGAGAAGTTCGGGGTTGTCGGGCCGCAGCGCGGAGGTGACCACCACCGAATCCGCGCCCGCGACCCAGTCCGGGCTGTGGCCGACATGCACCTCGACGCCGAGCTCAGCGAGTCGGGTGAGCGCCGTGGAGTCGTTGGCATCGGAACCGGAGACCGGGTGACCCAGACGGACCATCATCTCGGCGATGCCGGACATGCTCGCACCACCGATGCCGATGAAGTGGACATGTCCGAGCTCGCTGTGGTGCGGGGTCGGCACGGGTTCGAGGAGCGCCATCACCGGTCCCGGATCAGGTCGAGGATGGCAGCGGCCACCCGTTGGTCGCCATCACCGGGCAGTGCCGCTCGGGCCAGCTCCCCCATCCGGGTCAGCCGTGGTCGGTCCTTGAGCAGGGCCCGGACCTCGGTGCTGACCCGGGCCGCGGTGCACTCGGCGTCGGGGATCAGCACCCCGGCGCCGGCCGCCATCAACGGGTCGGCGTTGCGGGCCTGCTCACCATTGCCGTGCGGCAGCGGGACGAAGATGGCCGGCAGCCCGGTGACCGCGGTCTCCACCACCGTCCCGGCACCCGAACGGCACAGCATCAGGTCGGCAGCGGCATAGGCGTCGGCCATCTCGTCGACGAATCCGACCGGCCGATATTTGGCGCCGGTCCCGGGGTCTTCAACGTCCACATCAGCTTCGGTGATGTTGCCCAGTCCGAGGACGTGGAGCACGGAGATGCCGGCTGCCAGCAGGGCATCGCGGCAGCCGAGGACGGCGGTGTTGATGCTGCGCGCCCCCTGCGAACCACCCGAGACGAGCAGGACCGGTCCGTCCGGGTCGAGGCCCACAGTCGCGGCCGCGGCTGTCCGGCGCGCAGCCCGGTCCAGCGCGGCGATGTTGCGACGGACGGGCAGACCGACAAGTTTGGCTCCGGGCAGTGGGGTGTCGGGGAACGAGACCAGCACCTTGGCGGCGAACCGGGCGGCGACCTTGTTGGCGATCCCGGGCACGGAGTTCTGCTCGTGCACCACGATCGGGGTCCGTCGGGCGCGCGCGGCCAGATAGACCGGCATCGAGACATATCCCCCGAAGCCGACGACCACATCTGCGGCGTGGCTGTCCAGGATGGCGCGGGCCTGCTTCACCGCACGCCGGAGCCGGAACGGGACCTTGGCCAGGTCGGCCCCCGGACGGCGGGGCAACGGCACCGGGTCGACCAGCTCGAGGTCGAGACCGGCCGCAGGGATCACCCGGGTCTCCAGTCCCCGGGCGGTGCCGACCGCGACCAGGTCAATCTGGGGATCGACGGCCCGCAGGGCGGCCGCAGTGGCGATCAGGGGCGAGGTGTGGCCGGCGCTTCCGCCACCGGCCAGGACAACAGAGGCCATCAGCGCACTTCCCTGTCTGCGGCCGCCACAGTGCTGTCCGCAGCCACCACGGTGCTGACCCGGGGCTGGGCACGGCGAGTCCGCTTGCCGGTCAGCAGCTCTCGGGCATCTGGTTCGTTGCGCGCACAGTTGATGAGCAGGCCGACCGCGATCAGGTTCGCCAACAGGGCCGAACCGCCGTACGAGACCATCGGCAACGGCACACCCATCACCGGCCCCCACCGGATCACGACGGCGATGTTGATCAGAGCCTGGCCGAGCAGCCAGGTGGTGATGCCGACAGCCAGGTAGCGGTGGAAGGGACGGTCTGCACGCAGCGCGATCCGCAGGCCGGCATAGCCGAGCACCAGGAACAGGGCCAGCACGGTGAGCGACCCGATCAGGCCGAGCTCCTCGGCGATCACTGCGAAGACAAAGTCGGTGTGGGCGGCCGACAGTCGGCCCCATTTCTCCAGACTGCCGCCCAGACCCCGACCCCACCAGCCACCGGAGGCGATGGCATCAAGCCCGACCGAGGACTGCATGTTGACGCCCTGTTCGTCGGTGCCGGGGTTGAGGAAGGCCAGGAAGCGTCCAACCCGGTTCGGGCTGAGCAACACCATGACACTCACGCCGGCTCCAACAAACAGAACGAGGCTGAAGAAGACGCGTTTGGGTGCTCCGGCCATCCACATCACGCCCAACACGATCAGACCCATCACCATCGCGGTGCCGAGGTCACGTTGCAACACGACCATGCCGACGATGACACCGATCAACGGCAGATAGGGGAAGACCAGTTGGAACGGTTCATCGAGACGTCGTTCCTTGTTGGCCAGCACGCTCGCCCCCCACAGCACGATCGCGATCTTGGCGAACTCGGAAGGCTGGATCCGCAGGAACGACGAGCTGCCCAGCACCAGCCAGTTGTCGTTGCCGCCAGCCGACGAGCCAAGGCCGGGCACGAAGATCAGGGCCAGCAGTCCGATCGAGCCGATCAGGGCGAGGACAGCGATCAGGTGCAGCAGTTTGGTGGGCATTCGCGAGACGAGCCAGGCGATCGGCAGGCCAACGGCCAGGAAGACCAACTGTCGCTTCACGAAGTAGTACGAGTCGCCGTAGAGGTTGGCCGCCATCACACTCGATGAGGACAGCACCATCATCAGGCCGAGGCCGAGCAGCAAGCCGGCCGAGGCGACCACCAGGTGCTGGCTGGCCATCGGGCGGTCCAGCGCAGCCCGCAGTTGGGCAAAGGTGGCCCGCGGTCCGGTGAGCGGCACACCGTGGTGGTCGGTGCGCTGTCGGGTGGGATCGGTGACCGTGCTCATCCCAGGTCCCCCTCCAGGTGGCGTCGGACCGCGGCGGCGAAATCGTCGCCGCGGGCGCCGTACCCAGGCCACATGTCCAGGCTGGCGCAACCGGGTGCCAACAGCACGGCGTCACCAGGCTCGGCGAACTCGGCAGCGGCCGCGACGACCCGGTCCATCACATCCATGGCCCCAGTCTCGGCCGAGTCGATGACCCGGACCGGGACCTCGGGCGCGTGTCGGCGCAGTGCATCGGCGACGATCTCGCGATCAATGCCGATCAGCACGGCGGCGCGGAGACCGTCCTTGACCCGCACCACCAGGTCGTCGAAGGTGACGCCCTTGGCCTGCCCGCCGGCGACCCAGACCACGTGCTCGTGGGCGAGCAGCGAGTTCTGGGCGGCATGCGGGTTGGTCGCCTTGGAGTCATCGATCCAGGTGATGCCGGCGTGGTTGGCCACCTCGGCGATGCGGTGCCCGCCGAGTTCGACCTGCCTCAGCCCGTCCCTGACCGCTGTCGCCGGCACCCCGAATGACCGGGCCAGGGCAGCCGCCGCCAGCGCATTGGCCACATTGTGCGGCGCATGGGGCCGGACGTCGCCGAGGCTCGCCAGCTCCAGGGCGCTGGTCTGGCGCTGTTCGACGAAGGCGCGGTCAACGATCAGGTCATCGACGACGCCGATCATCGACAAGCCCGGAGTGCCGAGGGTGAACCCGATCGCGCGAGCTCCTTCGGTGACATCGGCCTCGGCCACCATGTCCTCGGTGGCCGATTCAGCAACGTTGTAGACGCAGGCATGGGTGACCCGCTCGTAGATCAGGGCCTTGTCCGCGGCGTAGGCGGCGATCGGGTCGTCGAAGGCGGCGTACCACTCCAGATGGTCGGGATGCAGGTTGAGCACGGCCGCCGAGTGCAGGGCCATGCTGTTGGACCAGTGCAACTGGAAGCTGGACAGCTCCACCACCACGACGTCATGGGGCTCGCGGTCCAACACAGTCTCCATCACCGGGCGACCGATGTTGCCGACCAGGGCCGATCGCAGACCAGCTGCTTCCATCATGGCGTGCAGCATCTGGACAGTGGTGGTCTTGCCGTTCGTGCCGGTCACCCCGAGCCAGGCCGGCCGGGGACGGTCCTTGCCGCCGCTGAGTCGCCAGGCGAGCTCGGGTTCGCCCCAGATCGGGATCCCCTGGGCCGCCGCCTCGGCGAGCAGCGGATGGGTCGGGTTCAGGCCGGGGTACGGCACCACCAGATGGGTGTCGCCGGGCAGCCGGGCTGTTGAGCCGGGACCCAGCCGTACGGTCCCCCCGAGGGTCTCCACCAGAGTCCGGCGCTCAGTGAGGGTGGTCGATTCCCCATCGTCGAGGACGGTGACGGCAGCACCGAACTCGAGCAGCGCATCAGCGGCGGCGAAACCGGAGCCGCCGAGCCCGACAACCACCGCGTGGACCTGCGACCAGTCCGAGTCGCGGTCGGCGCTGGGACGGGTGCCGGCCAGGAAGTCAGGAAGATCGGTCACAGTCCACTCACCCATTCCGCATAGAACAACGCCAGACCGACGGCCACGAAGATCCCGGCAACGATCCAGAACCGGATCACCACCGTCGACTCGGCCCACCCCTTCAGCTCGAAGGTGTGGTGCAGGGGTGCCATCGGAAAGAGCCGTTTGCCGCCGCTGATCCGGAACCAGCCGACCTGCAGGATCACCGACAAGGTGTTCACCACGAACAGGCCACCGATCAACAACAGGAGAAGTTCGGTGCGGGTGTAGATGGCCATGGCTGCCATCGCACCGCCGAGCGCGAGGGAGCCAGTGTCGCCCATGAAGATCTTGGCCGGCTGACAGTTCCACCACAGAAAGCCGAAACAGGCCCCGGCAATCGCGACCGCCACCACCGCCAGGTCATGCGGATCCCGTACCTCGTAACAGGTCGGTCCGGCGACCAGGACATTGGAGCAGGACTGGTTGTACTGCCAGATGTTGACCAAGGTGTAGGCCCCGAAGACCATCACCGAGGCCCCGGCGGCAAGGCCGTCGACCCCGTCGGTGAGGTTCATGCCGTTGCTGGAGGCGGCAATCAGCAGCAGGATCCACACCACGGCCAGCCCGATAGGTAGCACCAGAAAGGGGATGTCGCGCAGTAGGGAGATTGCCGGGGAGGCCGGTGTGATGCCGCCGAGTGCCTCGTACTGGGAGGGGCCGCTGCGGCCATTGGGGAACCGAAAGCTCAGCACGGCGAAGGCCAGTCCTACCGAGATCTGGCCGGCCAACTTGGCACCGCTGCGCAGACCGAGGGACCGCTGTTTGGCGACCTTGATCCAGTCGTCGAGGAAACCGACCAGACCGAGGCCGGCGGTGAGGAAGAGCACCAGCACGCCCGATGCCTTCGGCGGGGTCCAGGTGATCAGATGCGCCGCGGCATAGGCAAACAGCACCGCCAACACGATGACGATGCCGCCCATGGTCGGGGTGCCTCGCTTGACGTGGTGGGTGGTGGGGCCGTCGTCACGGATCAGCTGGCCGTAGCCCTTGCGGACCAGCACCCGGATCGCGAGCCGGGTCCCGATCAGGGTGCCGAGCAGGGCGACGACGGCGGCAATCACGATGGAGATCACGCGCGGCCCCCTTCAGCGCCGTCGACTGCGCCGAGTCGAGCAACCAGCCCGTCAGCGACCCTTTCCAACCTCATCCCCCGAGATCCCTTCACCAGGACCACATCACCACGGCGGTGATGGTGGCGTACGGCTTCCTCCGCGGCCGGTGCGTCGGTGACCTCACTGATCGCTCCGGCCGCCATCCCCGCCTCGCGGGCCGCGTCGCCCTGGTCGGTGGCGTGGGCGCCGACAAAAACAGCCCAGGCTGCCTCGGCTCCGGCGACCGCCTGTCCGCTGGAACGGTGACCGGTCACGGCGAGGTCGCCGAGCTCGAGCATGTCGCCGAGCACGACACCGAGCCGTCGGTCATTGGCCCGGGCCATCTGTGCGACGGCGCCCAGTGCCCCTGCCACCGCGTCAGGATTGGCGTTGTAGGCGTCGTTGACCACCATCGTGCCGTCGGCACAGGGGTGGAGTTCCATGCGCCACTTCGAGGTCACCTGGGCACCGTCGAGGCGCTGCGCGACCAGCACCGGGTCGAGGCCGGCGGCCACAGCGGCCGTGGCCGCAGCCAGAGCGTTGGTGACCTGGGCCCGGCCGGCGGTGGCCAGGGCGACCCGAGCGACCACGGTGGGTGCCGTGCCGTCACGGGAGAGCAGTAGGTCCCAACTGTGGCGACCCCATGGGTCTGCCTCGATCTGGTCGGCGCCGAGCCACAGTTCGGTGCCGACCGACGGTGTCGCAGTGAGGCTGAAGCCGGCAATCCGGGCCTGCGTACGGGTGGCCATGGCAGTCACCAGGGGATCGTCGAGGTTGAGCACCGCCCACCCGTCCACCGGGAGTGACTCGACGAGTTCGCCCTTGGCGCGAGCAATCGTCTCCTGGTCGCCGAACTCGCCGATGTGGGCGTGGGCGACGTTGAGCACCACTCCGATCCGGGGCTGGGTGATCGCGCAGAGTGCAGCGATGTGGCCCACCCCGCGCGCACCCATCTCGCTGACCAGGAATCCGACCGAACCGTCGACCCTGGTCGCGGTCAGCGGCACCCCGATCTCGTTGTTGAACGAGTTCTCCGGGGCCACGGTCGCGGCTTCACCGGCCAACAGATGGGCCAGCAGATCCTTGGTGGAGGTCTTGCCCATCGACCCGGTGATCGCAGTGACGGTGAGGGGACGGTCACGATGCGGATCGGCCAGTTCGGTGCCGATGATGCCGCGGGCCAGCCGGGCCAGCGCAGTCGCCGGATCGTCGACCACGACGACCGGGGCCGAGGAGGTCTCGGTCGACCAGCTCGGCCCGACCAGGGCGGCTGCGGCACCGTCAGCAATCGCCGACTCGACGAACCGGTGGCCATCGACATGGTCGCCGGGCAGGGCGACAAAGAGTGCTCCGGCGACGGTGCGACGCGAATCGATCACCACATCGGGGCCCACGGTGGCATCACCATGGGCTCGTCCAGCGACCAACTTGGCCAGCGCGGCCAGGGACAACGGCTTCATCGGTCCCCTCCGGTCAGCAGGTGCCATTGCTGACGCACGACAGTGGGGTCGTGGAAGGCGATCGGGCCCTCACCGGTGAGCTGATGGGTCTCGTGGCCACGGCCGAGCACCAGCACGGTGCCGGGCGGATCCATGACGGCGGCCCGCTCGAGGGCGGCCCGGATCGCACTGAGCCGGTCACCGGCGTCGTGGACCTCGGTGGCGCGGGCCCGGTCGGCAGCTCGGGCACCGGCCACGATCTCGGCCCGGATGAGGGCTGGGTCCTCCGACCGCGGATTGTCGTCGGTCACCATGACCAGATCGGCCCCCTGGGCAGCGGCCTCCCCAATCAGGGCCCGCTTGCCGTGGTCACGATCACCCCCCGAGCCGACGACGATGACGACCGGACCGCCGGCGTCGGCGAATGACTCCCCCGCGGCACGGACGGCCTGTGGGGTGTGGGCGAAGTCGACGAAGACCCGGGGCGGGCTCGGGTGGGTCGTGGTCGCGGCCAGTGCCACCGGCTCCATCCGGCCCGGCACGATCGTGTCGGCAAATCCGGCCGCAGCGGTGTCGAGGTCAGCCACCTGGCCCGCCACCAACATGCCCAGGGCCAGCAGCGCATTGCGGACATTGTGCAGTCCGGGCAGCCCCACCTCCACGGTCAGGCTGCGGTCCGCGATCCCGAATCTGACCCGGGTCCCCGAGGCGGTCGGTGACCATTCCTGGACCACGACATCGGCCCGATCACGCTGGTCAAGACTGACGGTGACCAGCCGGGCATCCGGCCGTTCGGCGCGGATCCGTGCGACCAGCCGCTGCCCGTACGGGTCGTCCAGCGGCAACACGACGGCCCGGCTCGACTCGGCGGTGAACAGCCTTGACTTGGCGGCGAAGTAGTCCTCCAGATCGGCATGGAAATCGAGATGGTCGACACCGAGGTTGGTGAAACCGGCGACGTCGAACATGATCCCGTCGGCCCGGTGCAGTGCCAGGGCATGCGAGGAGACCTCCATCGCCAGGGCGTCGGCTCCGGCCGCGACCAGCTTGGCGAGGGTGTCCTGCAGGTCAGGTGCCTCAGGGGTGGTGACGGTCGAGGTGACCGCCCCGGGGATGGGCGCGTCGTCGAGGCGGAACCCGACGGTCCCGATCAGCCCGGTCCGGTGCCCGACCGCCCGCAGCGCGGCCTGCAGCAAGAAGGTGGTCGTCGACTTGCCGTTGGTGCCGGTGACCGCAAAAGTCGTCATCGCCTCAGCCGGGTGGCCGTGCAGTGCGGCGGCCCAGCGTGCCATGACCGCACGTGGGTTGTCACAGACGTACACGACCGGGCCGTGGTCGGGGCTGATCAGGGCCGAACTGAGGTGCCGCTCCCCCTCGGGGTCGGTGAGGATCGCGGTGACCCCGGCCTCGATCGGGCCGGCGGCATGCCGGGCGCCATGGGTGCGGGTGCCCGGCAGTGCTGCCCAGACGCCACCGGGGACGGCCCGGCGGGAGTCGAGCACGATGGAGCTGACCGTACGGTCCTCATCACTGCCGCCGACGAGGGCGGAACGACGCACGGCTGGTTCGGCGGCGCGCAGGGCGGCGAGGGTGATCGCCGGCGACTCTGTTCCTGGGGGCTGGGTCACGGCAGCACGTTACCGGAGAGTCACCATTCGAGGCCGCCAAGCTCGGGCTTGGTGGTCGAGGGCAGGATGCCCAGCACCGGAAGGGCGAAGTTCATCACGTCTTGGAAGACCGGGCCTGCCGTACCACCACCGGTGTTGCCCTTGCGTACGTCGTCGAGGACGACATAGGTCAGCAGCTGGGGATCTTCGACCGGGGCGTAGCCGGCGTAGCTGGTGGTACGGCCGGAGTAGCAGCCACAATCAGCGTTGTAGCGCTGGGCAGTGCCGGTCTTGCCGCCGGTGCGGTATCCCTCCAGGCCGAGGTTCTTGACCTGCCCGTCGCTGTAGAGGATGCCTTCCAACATCTCGGCCATGATTTGCGAGGTGCGCTCGGAGACGACCCGGCGGGGTTCACGACGCGGCACATCGACCGGGTTGCCGTCGGCATCGGTCGCCGAGTCGATGATGGTCGGCGGGTTGTAGATGCCACCGTTGAGGATGCCTGCAATCGCGGCGGCCTCCTGGATCGCGGTGACCGACAGGCCCTGCCCGAACGCGATCTGGTCGCGACGCCACCCGGGCATGTCCGCCTCGGGCATCAGCCCCTCGGCCTCACCGGGCAGCTCAATCCCGGTCGGCTGACCGAGCCCGAAGTCCGTCAGCTTGTCGTGCAGCTGTTGGATGGTCAATTCCCGAGCCAGTTGGATGGTGCCGATGTTGGATGACTTCGCCGCGATCCCGCGGGTGGTCAGGTGGATGGTGCCGTGGTCCCAGACATCCTTGACGATGCCGGCATCGGTCTGCATGTACGGCGGGACCACCACATGGGTGTGCTGGTCGGCCTTGCCGGCATCGATCACCGCCGCAAGGGTGAGGATCTTCTGCACCGAGCCCGGCTCGTAGACCATCTGGATCGGGCGGTTGCCGCGGTCGACGTCCTTGGCTCTGCCGGGCTCGTTCGGGTCGTAGGCCGGGGTGGTGGCCATCGCCAGCACCCGCCCGGACTTGATGTCCATCACGATGACCATGCCGGACTCGGCCTGGACTTCCTTGGCCGCGGCACGAAGTCGTTGTTCGGCCATGAACTGAATGTCGGCATCCAGGGTCAACTGGTAGTTGGTGCCGTCCACGGCTGGATCGATGACCGAGTTGGCCAGCGGGATCCGTGATCCATTGGGGGCGCCGATCCATCGCTCCTCGCCGGCGGTGCCGGTGAGTTGTTCGTTGAGCGAGTACTCGATCCCGGCCACCCCCTTGCCCTCATGGTTGATGAAGCCGATCAGGTTCCCGGCCAGGGCCCCGTTGGGGTAGCTGCGCAGCGGGTCGCTCTCGCGGAAGATGCCCACGGCGCCGATCTCGTTGAGATCGTCGATGATCCGGGCGTAGGTGGCGGCCGGCACCTTGCGAGCCACATAGGCGAACCGGACTCCGTCGCCCTTGGTCAACGCCGGCAGGTAGTCGTCGATCTTGCCGCCGAGGTGGCGGGCGATGATCGACGCGATCGCGATCACCTTGTTGTTGCGGGTCGGGATGCCGTCCTCATCGACCGGATTGGTCATCGTGGGGTCGGCGGTGATCGCGAATGCCTCCTCGGTGACCGCCATCGGCCGGCCCTGCCGATCGGTGATGTTGCCGCGATCGGCCGGCAGCACCCGGCTGTTGGTTGCCCGATCCTGGGAGGCGGAGGCGTCACCCTCGACGTCGAAGGCCTGCAGGAGCAGCAGACGCCCACCGAAGGCGGAGACGATCATCGCCATGGCGACCAGGACGGCCCCGATCCGCATTGACTGGTTGCCACGCTTCCACCGCAGTGGCACCCGGTAGACCTTCTTGCGCCCGGTCAGCCCGAACTTCTTCGGCTTCGATCTGGGGCCGCGAGACGATCCCGTACGGGCAGACTTGGCAGTGGTGCGAGAAGACGTAGTCTTCGGCCGGGTCGATCCGGTACGACTCGAGGTCCTGCTCGAGCTGGACCTCCTGGCGCCGGACTTGCTCGAGCTGGACTTGCTCGAGCTGGACCTGCTGGCGGTGGGCCTGCTCGAGCTCGACCTGCTGGCGGTGGACCTGCTGGTGCTGCGGGAGCTGGTGGACCGGGAGCGGGACCGCGACGAGGAGGGTCGCGAGCGTGGGGGCAGGTCATCGCGATCGCGTGGGGGACGCCGGTCAGCCATCGTCAGTCCTCCTCCTTCTTCTCGTCGGACTTCTTCTCGTCCTCGGCGGCCTTGCGCTTCTCCTCGGCCTCACGCTTCTCGTCGGCCTTGCGCTGCTCCTCGGCCCGTTTCTTGGCTTCCTCGGCACGCTTCTTGGCCTCGGCGGCCTTCCGCTCCGCTTCGAGCTGTGCAGGACTCTTGATCAGCGCCGACTTGAAGTCCTTGCCGGTGGCGGCCTTCGGGTCACCGACGACCTTGCCGTCAGGCAGCACGATGAAGGCCGGGGCGACCGAGGGTCGCATGCCGAGCTCGGTGGCCCGTGAGACCAGGGCCGACGGCGAGGAGACCAGATCCAGCTCGTGTCGCAGCGCGTCCTCGTCATAGGCCAACCGGGTTGCCTGTGCCTGGAGCTCACTCAGCCGGAAGGACTGGTCCTGCAGTGAGGTGTTGAGCACCAACAACCCCAACATGCCGACACCGAGGATCGCGACCAGCAGTGCCGCAAACGGCAGGCGTCGCAGTGGCGGGGCCGTCTCGGGGACCGGAGTCAGTGGCCGTGGCGGACGGGTCGTCCGGCTCGACCGTTCCGGATCCAGCTTCTGCACCGCGCTCATCGGACCTCCCTCACCCGTTCGGCTGCCCGCAGCCGCGCCGAAGCGGCCCGGGGATTGTCAGCGACCTCGTCCGCGGTGGGCAGCTCCGCACCGCGGGTCAACAACGTCAGTTCCGGCTGCAGCTCCAGTGGCACGACCGGCAGGTTCCGCGGTGCACGATCGGCTGCTCCGGCGGCCAACACCTGCTTGACCTGGCGGTCCTCACCGGAGTGGTAGGCCAGCACCGCGATCCGACCACCGAGACCGAGCACCTCCACCGCACTCGGCAGGGCCCGACCCAGGACAGCCAGCTCGTCGTTGACCGCGATCCGCAGCGCTTGGAAGGTTCGTTTGGCCGGATGTGAACGCTTCCCCTGCTTCTTGCCGTACCGAGCGGCGGCCGGCATCGCCTCGGTGACGATCTCGACCAGGTGGGCCGAACTGGTGATCGGGGCCACGGCCCGAGCAGCGACAATCGCCCGGACGATCCGGTCGGCAAACTTCTCCTCTGCGTAGCGGCGCAGGATCCTCACCAGGTCCTGCTCGCTCCAGGTGTTGACCACGACCTCCGCGGTGAGTGCCGACTGCTGGTCCATCCGCATGTCGAGCGGCGCATCAACCGCATAGGCAAAGCCCCGATCGGAGTCGTCGATCTGCAAGGAGGAGAGACCGAGGTCCATCAGCACTGCGGACACCGAGTCGAGCCCCTGGCCGGCCACGACCTGGCCGATCTCGTCATAGACCGCCTGCACCAGAGTGACCCGATCAGCGAATCGATCGAGTCGTTGACCGGCAATCGCCAAGGCCTCGGCATCGCGGTCGATCCCGATCAGTCGGGCACGGGGGCAGGCCTCCAACAATGCTGCCGAATGGCCGGCCAGTCCGAGGGTGCAGTCGACCAGGACGGCATCGGGATGGCGCAGGGCCGGGGCAAGAAGGTCGATGATCCGGTCGAGCATGACCGGCACGTGGGAGGGCTCGGTGACCGACGGCGTCGCGGAACCGTCTGCGGCACCCGACATGTGTCCTCACCCCGTTCTGCGGTCCGATCCGTGCACCTGCCGTACGTCGGGGTCCCGGCCCGGGGTCTGCGGGAAGTTCCGCCTGACACAGGGGAAGTCGTGTCAGGTGGCCAGACCCCGGGTCGAAGCCTCATCCGTACGGATGGTGACTCGGAACGGAGAACTCACAAGCCCGGGAACACCTCTTCGTTCATCTCGGCGAAGACGTCCTCCTGGGCGGCTGAGTACTCCTCCCACGCGGCGGGGCTCCAGACCTCGACCCGGTTGATCGCCCCGACCACCACGCATTCGCCTCCGGTCCCGGAGGGCCCGTCGAGCCCCGCATAACTGCGCAGCTGCGGCGGGATCGTGATCCGCCCCTGCTTGTCAGGGACCTCGTCCGAGGCCGAGGCCGCCAGCATGCGCTGGAAGTCACGGACCTGCTTGACGCTGGTCGGTGCAGCAACCATCGACTTGGTCATCTCGACGAACGTCTCCCGCGGGTAGATCGCCAGACACCGGTCCTGTGCTCTGGTGATGACCAACCCGGCAGAAAGTTCATCGCGAAACTTCGCCGGAAGGAAGATGCGGCCTTTCTCGTCGAGCTTCGGGGTGTGGGTGCCAAGAAACATCTCGGCCTCCTTCCCCTCGCTCCCGATGAGGTCTCATCCGCTCCACTGCACTCCACCTTACTCCACAATCCCCCACTTTACGCAAGAGCTGCCCCACATTGCCTCCAAACCGGCTGATGTGCTGCTCGCCGACACCGCATGATCGTCATCGCTGGCCGATTGCGTACGATGTGCCCGGAACCACCGACCGGTCGTCGGAGTCGGCCCGGCGGACCACCGATCCATCTGGGAGGGATCTCGTGACCCTGCAGCAGACCGAGTTCGAGCCGGACATCGACGCGATCACCTCGGTGACCGGTCAGGTACGTCGCGCCGTGGAGACCGTCATCGAAGGCAAGCGCAGTGCCATCGACCTGGCACTGGTGGTCCTGCTCGCCGAAGGACACCTGTTGGTCGAGGACGTCCCCGGGGTCGGCAAGACCATGCTGGCCAAGGCACTCGGCAAGGCCATCGACTGTTCGGTACGTCGGCTGCAGTTCACCCCGGACCTCCTGCCCTCCGACATCACCGGCGTCTCGGTCTTCAATGCCGAGACCCGCGACTTTGAGTTCAAGCCGGGCGGGATCTTCGCCAATGTGGTCGTCGGCGACGAGATCAACCGCGCCTCCCCCAAAACCCAGTCAGCACTGCTGGAGTCGATGGAGGAACGCCAGGTGTCGGTCGACGGCACCACCTATCGACTGGCACCGCCGTTCATGGTGGTCGCGACCCAGAACCCGATCGAGATGGAGGGCACCTACCCTCTTCCCGAGGCCCAGCGGGACCGGTTCATGGCCCGGGTCGAGATGGGCTATCCCACCACCACCGCCGAACTGGCGATGCTCGACCAACACGGCCAGACCAATCCGCTCGACGCCCTGGAACCAGTCACCGACGCAGCAACGATCGTGTCGCTGATCGAACAGGCCCGACAGGTCTATGTCGCGGCACCGATCAAGAAGTACATCGTCGACGTGGTCGATGCCACCCGCCATCACCGCGACCTCCGCCTGGGGGCCTCCCCGCGCGCCACGATCCAGCTGCTCCGCGCGGCACGTGCCCTGGCCGCCATGTCGGGCCGCGACTACGTCAATCCCGACGATGTCAGCTCGCTGGCGGTCTCGGTGCTCGCGCACCGGGTGCTCCCGTCCTCGGAAGCACTGGCCGGCCGCCGGACCCCCACCGAGATCATCGGTCAGTGTGTCCGTGGGGTCGCCGTGCCCGAACGCAGCTGAACCGCCCATGATTCGGGCATGGCAGAGTCTGACCGGTCGGGGCCGAGCCCTGATGCTGATCGGTCTGCTCGCCACGATCAGCCTCGCCCTGATCGGTGAGCGCGACGTGATGGTGGTCGGCCTGTTGTTGCTGTTCATCCCGGTCGTCGCTGCGGTGGTGCTGAGCCGGGCCAGGCTCCGCCTGACCAATGAGCGGGCGGTTCGCCCCAATGAGGTCGAACTCGGCGCACGCCTCACCGGCGAGTTGTTGATCGTCCACCGCAGCCGGCTCCCGGTCGGGGTCCTGCTGTTGGAGGACGATGTCCCACCCGAGCTTGGTCAGCGTCCCCGATTCATGGTCGACCAAGCCACCCAGGACTGGCACCGCCGGGTCCAGTACCCCTTGGTCGGGCACTACCGGGGCCGCTTCCACACCGGTCCGCTGCGGGTCAGACTGACCGACCCGTTCGGGCTGGTGACCATCGACCGAGCTTTCACCACCGTCTCCGAACTGCTGGTGACCCCCCAGGTCCATCCGCTCGACAAGCCGACCGGCATCGGCGGCGGCGGCCAGACCGGAGACGACCGCCCCCACCGGATCGGCGTCACCGGCCAGGACGATGTGCTGGTCCGGCAGTACCACGACGGTGACGACGTCCGTCGCATCCACTGGCGCTCCACTGCCCGTCGCGGCGAGATGATGGTCCGCCGTGAGGAACAGGCCTGGGATCCGACTTGCGCGATCCTGGTCGACAACCGCAGCAACGCCCAAACCGGTGACAACATCCACGGCTCCTTCGAATGGGCGGTTTCCTTCGCAGCCTCGGTCGGCGCCCACTTCCTGGCCGACGGCTACTCAATCGAGATCCACCACGGGCAGGGCCGACTGGATCTGGCCCATGTGTCAGCCCACCGTGACGCCGTACGGCATGTGATGTTGCGTGGGCTCGCCGAACTCACCCTGCGGCCACAGCCATCACTCAACCACGCAGTCTCTGACCTGCAGTCCGACAGTTCGGGACAACTGGTCGTGGCCGTACTGGGTCGGTTGACGACGGCGGAGGCGGCACTGGTGGCCGATGCCCGCCGTCACCGTGCGCAGGGGATCGCGGTCCTGCTGGATGTGGACAGCTGGACCGCTGCCGATGAACGTCGCGCCGACGGTGACCAGCTCAGCGAGGTCACCGCCGTCCTCGAGGCGAATCGGTGGCTGGTCGTTCACGCCGCCGCCGATGACTCGGTGGCCGAGGTCTGGGCCCGGGTCGCCGCCACGCAGGGGGTGAGCTGATGCGAGCCTCCGATCGGTTGTCGCTGGCCAGTTTCGCCGCCACGGCCCTGGCCATGCTGACCCTGTTTCCGATCACCCAGGACCGCAGCTTCGTGCTGTGGTCGTTGGGGGCGATGGCCCTGGTGTCGGTGGTGACCGCGCTCGTTCGTCGAACGGTCGCCGGAGAGGCCGGGGCTCTCATCAGCGAGCTGGCCGTGCTGATCGGCATCTCGGGTGGGCTCGCGGTTGTTCTCGCCGACGACTTGGGCCCAGTCGAGGCCGTACGGGAACTTGCTGCGGCCGGGGTGCACCACCTGGAGAGCCAGTCCGCGCCGATGGAAGCCAGCCCCGCGGTGGTCTGGCTCATGGTGACCGCGGTCGGCACCACCTTGGTGCTGACCGATCTGCTGGTCAGTGTGCTGGCCCGCCCGTCGTGGGGCCTGGCCCCCGGACTGACCCTGTTCCTGATCCCGGCGCTGGCCCTGGCCGACGACCTGAGTCCGGTTGCTGGTGTTGCGGTCATCGCCGGTTACTGCCTGATCCTGCTCGCCGAGGGCATCAACCGCACGGAACGGTGGCGCCGCGGCGTCATCGACGACCCGGCCCATCCGACCCGGTCCGTGAGTCCGGTCCTGTGGGGATCAGCGGCCGTGGTCGTGGTCCCGGCCATTGCGCTGTCCCTGGTCGCCTGGTTGGCCATCCCGACCGGCTCACTCAGTTTTGTCCCCGGAGGTCATGGCGACGGCGGCGCCGGACCGCTGCAGCTGAGCGATCCCACTCTGGATCTGCGGCGCAATCTGAACCGTCCCGATGACGTCCCGGTGCTGACCTACACCACCACAGCTCCGGCCGACGCCGACGATCGTGATGAGGGCGTCTACCTGCGGATCGCTTCGCTGCCATATCTGGATGCCAACGGCTGGCAGAACTCGGCCATCGACGTCCTGCCCGGCCAGCCCGGCCGGATTCCGGGAGTGAACGCCGAGTCACCGCAACGTCGCCACACCGAGATCCAGATCGGCGATTTCGACAGCGAATACCTTCCCTTGCCGTACTTCCCGCGGCAGTTGATCGTCCCCGGCGAGTGGGGTTATGACCCGCTCAGTCTGGTCTACATTGCGACCAGCGGTGACCGTGGCCGGGCCACCCGGGATCTGACCTACTCGGTGGACAGCGTCGACCTGGATCCGGACGGCGAACGACTCAGCGTGGCTCGTGGCGGCAGTCCCGACGATGTCGACATCACCGGCACCCTCCCTGCCGACCTCCCCGACGAGATCGTCGCACTGGCCCTCGAGATCACTGCGGAGGCCCCGACCGATGCGTTGAAGGCCGCTGCACTGCAGGCCTATCTGCGCGGCGGCACCTTCGAGTACTCGACCGAGCCCGCGCCCGGATCAGGCTACGAGGCGTTGACCAACTTCCTCTTCGAGGACCAACGAGGCTACTGCGAACAGTTCGCCGCCGCGATGGCGGTGATGGCGCGAGTGCTGGGCATCCCGTCTCGGGTCGCGATCGGCTTCCTGCCCGGTGACAAGGTCGGCGACACCTGGGAGGTCACCACCCACGATCTCCATGCCTGGCCGGAGCTGTACTTCGAAGGGATCGGGTGGACCCGCTGGGAGCCGACGCCGGGCAACGGGACCGTGCCACCGGACTGGACCCTGCAGCGGTCCGGGAGCGGAGACGAAACCACTGCCCCACCAACCTCGACCGAGCCGACCGACGAGGCAGAACCGACCTTCGAACCGACTCTGCAGCCGTCGGATCCCAATGCCGAGCCCAGCGACGACCCGCTCGGCCCCAATGAGTTGCCCGATGCTCGGTGGGGTCTGGCACAGACCATCGGAGCCGGGTTGGGGCTGGTCGTGGTGGTCGCGGTTCTGCTGCTGCCCGGCACCCTTCGGGCCCTCCGACGTCGCCGCCGGCTCAGTGGTGGTGGTGATCTGGGAGAGTCCGTCGAAGACGCCTGGGCCGAGGTCCGCGACAGCGTGATCGATGCTCGTGGCAGTTGGCCGTCGGGCTCACCGCGGGTGATCAGCGATCAACTCAGCACGGGGCTGCTCGCGACTGCGGCGCCACAGGTCACCGAACTGGCGGTGTTGGTGGAACGTGCCCGGTATGCCCGGACGCCGGGGAGCGTCGGGCAACCAGAGCTGGTGACGCTGGTCAGTGACATCCGGACCGCCCTGGCCGAACCGGCCAGCCGTGGGCAGCGGATCCGGATGGCCCTGCTGCCGCCGTCGCTGATGAAGCCGCGATCAGGTAGGCGCGCCGGTTGATCCGCGCCAGGAGAGGGTGGCCTCAGCTCAGAGGTCTTCGTCACGCCGGCGACGCCAGCGCTCCTCCATCCGGTCCATGAATCCGGAGTCCTGGTCGGGCGTACGACTGGTGCTGCGGGGCGAGTCCGGTCCGGGTCCCCCCGTGATGTCATCGTCGTCGACCACCGGACGCCACGACTGGAGTGCGATGACCGCACACGCGACCATGGCGACGAAGCCGATCACGCTCAGTCCGGGCCAGGTCATCATGCCGACCACGAGCAGGGCGACCCCGGCAACGAAACCGAGACCAGCTGCTGTGGCGCGTTTCGGATGGACGCGCCGTGGCTGGGGTCCACCGCGGAAGGTCTTGGCCAGCTTGGGATCTTCGGCGGCGAGCGCCTTCTCCATCTGGTCCAACAGCCGCCGCTCCGACTCTGAAAGGGCCACTGTCACCTCCTGGGTCGCGATACCGCAACGGGCATCGACTGGTCGTTGTGCGGCAAGTCTATGCGCCCGGACCCAGCTTGGGAACACGGGCCCGTCCGGATCGGTGCACCCCGGCCGTCAACGGCGGCGACGCCGGCCCAGAACGGCCCGATGGACCGCCCCCGTGCCGAACTTGGCGATCGCCTCATCGACGGCCGCTTCGGCTTCCCGCCAGCCGGTGTCCGGTTCGTCCAGGGTGGGTTGGATCTCGGCCCGGGACGCTTCCACGAGGTTTTCCCCCCGCACTCCGACGAGTCGGACTGCTCGCGGCAGCGGACCGAGGCGGTCGAACAGGGTGAGCGCGGCCCGGTGCAGGTCAGAGCTGGAATCGGTCGGTGTGGGCAGGGTCATCGACCGGGTGATCGTGGTGAAGTCGGCATAGCGGATGGTGACGGCGACCGTACGGGCCATCAGGCCGGCGGTGCGAAGCCGGCTGGCAGTGCGGTCTGCCATCCGGAGCAGTTCGGTGCCGATCACCGACCGATCATCGGTGTCGACGCCGAAGGTCTCCGACGAACCGACGCTGCGTTCCCGTTCACCGGCCACGACCGGCCGCGGATCGTGGCCTCGGGCCAGATCGAACAGGTGACGGCCCTGATGGGGTCCGAAGGTGTGGACCAGGGAGTCCAGCGGTGTCTGGGCGAGTTCGCCGATGGTGCGTAGGCCGAAGCGATGGAGCCGGGTGGCGGTCGCCTCCCCCACACCCCACAGCTTCTCCACCGGCATCGGGTGGAGAAACTCCAGGACCCGGCTGGGCGGCACGATCCGCAACCCATCAGGTTTGGCCGAAGTGGAGGCCATCTTGGCCACGAGCTTGGTCGGGGCGATCCCGACCGAGCAGGTGATGCCGTGTTCGCGCGCGATCCGGGACCGGAGCTGTTGGCCGATCGTGGCCGGGGTGCCCACTCGACGGATGGTCGCAGTGATGTCGAGAAAGGCCTCATCCACCGAGGCGGCTTCGACCAGATGGGTGACATCGTCGAAGACGGTGAAGACCGCTCGCGACACCTCCCGGTAAACATCGTGCCGCGGCGGAATCACGACTGCGGTCGGGCTCAGCCGTCGTGCTTGGGCCACCGGCATCCCGGATCGTACGCCGTGGGCCCGGGCCTCATAGGTCGCCGAGACCACAACACCTCGTACCGCACCGCCGACCATCATGGGGCGACCGCGAAGCTCGGGGTGGTCCCGCAACTCGACCGAGGCGAAGAACGCATCCATGTCGACATGCAGGACCACTCGGCCCGTGTCACCCACGGTCTGAGGGTCACCCACGGCCTGCATGTCACCCACGGCCTGCATGTCACCCACGGCCTGCATGTCACCCACGGCCTGCGGGTCAGTCACGGGTGGGTCGGTCACGGGCGGATGCTCCTCATGGTCGAGGTCGGCCGGTGACGTGGAGATGGGCCGCAAGGGCGCGGAAGACCGGGTCGGTGCTGAGTCGCACCTCGAGCTCGAGCAGTCGCTGCCGGGCGGCGCTCGATTCGACGGCTGACTCGGGGACCAGATCCGCGAGGGCGGCAATGCCGTGCTCGGCGACGAGCTCGAGACCGGCCGCGTCGAAGAGAGCGACAATCTGGTCCAGGTCAAAGCGACGCGGATCGTCCATGGCCTGATCGGCCGCCTCGATCTGGCCATTGATTGCGTGACCGAGCGCGGCAGCGCGGCGACCCGGGACCAGCAGACTGATCAAACCGTCGGGGCGTAGTGCGGCCGCCATCGAGGTGAGGGCCTCACTTGGCTGGTCGACAACGTCGAGGACACGGTGACACAGCACGACGTCGACGCTGGACTCCCCCATCAACGAACTGACATCACCGGCATCGCCCTGGCGGCCGGTCACCCGGTCGGCGACCTCGGCCTCAGTGGCGCGACGGCTGAGTGAGGCGAGGGCATCGGGGCTGGGGTCGATCACGGTGAGGGTGTGTCCGCTGGCAGCAAGGTGGGTCGCCATCCCACCGGTCCCACCGCCGACGTCGACAATGGCGGCCTCCCGACGGCCGGTGCGCTGCTGCCAGCTGGCCAGCTGGGACTCGAGGACCCGGGCCAGCTGCGCCTGCGGCACCGACCGGCCTCCGGCAACCGAGCCCACACCGGAAGCAGGTCGCGGGGCCGCGGCAGGGCCGGTGGACTCGGGCAGGTTCCGGTTCTGGTTCACGGTGGTGAGCCTACCGGTCGGCTCTGACATCGAGCAGCAGGACCGGACCGACCGAAAGCCGGTCGGGTGAGGACGACGCGGCGCTCCATGGCAAGCTTTCTGCATGAAGCCGATCACCCAGTCCCGCAAGCTCAAGGATGTCCGCTACGACGTCCGCGGACCCATTCTGGTTGAGGCCGAGCGTCTGGAGGCACAGGGGCATCGGATCCTCAAGCTCAACATCGGAAATCCTGCCCCGTTCGGCTTCGAGGCCCCGCCGGAGCTGATGGCCGCCATGGTCCACGAGTTGCCCCATGCACAGGGCTACAGCGACTCCCGCGGCATCCTGCCGGCCCGGACCGCGGTCGCGCAGTACTACCAACAGCGAGGGCTGACCGACACCGAGGTCGATGACGTCTTCATCGGCAACGGCGTGAGCGAGATGATCTCGCTGGTGCTGCAGACCTTCATCGACACCGGCAACGAGATTCTGGTGCCGTCGCCGGACTACCCCAAGTGGACCGGCATGACCACCCGTGCCGCCGGCGGGGCGGCGCGCGACCTGTGTGACCCGGCAAACCCACGCATGC
>CAMDZW010000015.1 GCA_945911015.1 uncultured Propionibacteriaceae bacterium | reverse complement strand
GCATGCCAGCCGCGGACCATGTGCTCATTGGCCTCCGGTTCGGTGAAACCGGTGTGGGCACGCAAGGTCTCGACGAAACGGCCCAGCTGGGTCGTGGTGGCGACATAACTGCAGACCATGCCGCCAGGCACGAGCACCTCGGCGACGGCGTCGACGCACTCCCACGGAGCCAACATGTCCAAGATGACCCGGTCGACCGGGTCATCGGTGATGTCGAGGGCAAGATCGCCCAGGTGCACCTGCCAGTTCTGCGGAGTGGTGCCGAAGAAGTTGGTCACATTGCGTTGTGCGATCTCGGCGAAGTCAGCCCGTCGCTCATAGGAGTGCAGGAGGCCGGTGGGGCCGATCGCCCGTAGCAGGCTCATGCTCAATGCCCCGGAGCCGACCCCGGCCTCAATCACTCGGGCACCGGGGAAGATGTCGGCCCCCATCACGATCTGCGCTGCATCCTTGGGGTACACCACGGCCGCGCCACGCGGCATCGTCACGGTGAACTCGGCCAACAGCGGTCGCATCACCAAGAACTCGAGGCCGTTGACGCTGGTGACCACAATCCCTTCGGGCTGCCCGATCATGGCGTTGTGGTCCACGCCACCCTTGGTGGTGTGGAACTGGGTGTCGGCCTTGAGTACGACCGAATGGCGCCTTCCCTTGGTGTCGGTGAGGGTCACCCGCTCCCCTTCGGCAAGTGGGCCCCTCAGCACACCGGACAGGGGTGCCCCGCCCGACTGGGGTGCCCCGCCGGACTCGGGTTGGGACGAGGCATCCGTACGGTCAGATGATGTGCTCATGGTCGACGGAACCCCCACATACCGAGCTGCCAGCCTGGTGCCAGCAGATTTGGGTCGACGAGCCAGCCGTCGGCGACGAAGACGTTCTCATCGGTCTGGATGATCGGCAACACCACGAGGTCCTCAGCGGCGAGTTCCTGCAATTTTCCGATCGCTTCGGCAATCTCGGCCGGATCCACCGATTCGCGGATCTTGGTGACCAAGTCGGACACCTCGTCGTCCTGGATCGGCTGCTCAAGATAGGGCTGCAACCAGGCCATCCCGGTGGAGGTCCAGGCCTTGAAGTCGACCAGTCGTAGGTCCGCATCGGCGGTCTCCACCGGCGTTGCGGTGACGAGCTTCACCGACATCGAGGCACGCTCCTCGAGGCGGGTGCGGATCTGGTTGGCCTGGTCGATCGCATCCGGGGCCGTCGGGTCGTACGCGAGTGTGAGCTGAGCCCGTTCCTTCCATGGCGTCTCGATCTCCGCGCCCGGACCGACATCGAAGGTGTCGCGGCTGCCGGAAACACCGGTGGGCACCAGCGTCGCCATCACCCGGTCGTTCTGCAGGGCGCCGGCGACCGCGGCACGCATGTCCTTGTCCTCGCGGTGCTTGCTGTCCGGGCTCCACCACAATTGCCGGACCCGAGCCCCGGGGATCACGACCTGGGCGAACCCGTCCTCGCTGAGACTTCCATTGGCGCGCAATTGGAGCTGGAGCCGGGCCACGGCAGCAGCGGTGAGTCCCCGCCACACGACGTCGACCTCATGCTGGACCATGGCTTCCTCGAGCTCGGCCGAGCTCGGGTACATCCGCAGCACCAGACCATCGACCCCGGCCGAATGCCGACCCTTGAACCGGTCGTAGCGCGCCAACTGGAGCTCCTCGGAGTCGAAGAAGCTCACCTGGAAGGGGCCTGAGCCGATCATCGACTCCCCCACCGGGCGGACCCGGTCGGGGTCGTAGACCTCCTCGTCCACGATGGAGGCCGCCGGAGTGGCCAGGACATGCCAGAACTGGCTGTCGGCCTGACTCAGGATGAACCGTACGGTCAACGGATCCGGAGCCTCGATCCGACGCAAGGACGACATTGCGGTGGCCGAGGAGCCCGGCACATTGAGCCGCAACGCACGTTCGAAGGAGAACTTCACATCGGAACTGGTCAGCTCGTGACCGTTGTGGAAGGTCAACCCCTCGAGCAGGGTGCACAGCAACCGGGTCGGCGACTCCCACTTGCAGTCGGCGGCGTCCGGTTTCGGGGCCGCATCGCCGGGGTTGGTCGACATCAGACGCTGGAAGACGTTGTAGGCCACCGTCGCCGAGGCAGCATCGGTGATGGCGGCCGGATCGGTCACCGTGATCAGGTCCGTCGTGCCGACGGTGAAGGCCCGGGGCTTGCTCGTGGGATCAGGCGGTGGCGGCGCCGGGTCCGGCACACAACCTGCACCGGCCAGGACCGCGGCCAGCAGCAGGACGAGGGCCGGGAGGAGACGACGCTCAGTCATCGGCCGCTCCGGCGAGCCAGGCGTCGAGCTGGTCGACCTCGAGGCCTTCCAGGGTGGACAGCTGGATGCGGCGCTGCTGTTCGGGAATGTCGACCAGGTTGCGGACCGCCAGGACCAAGGCGCCCGAAGCATTGCCGCTGGCAGCGCCGGGCACCGAATCCTCGATCACCACACACTGGCTCGCGTCCACGCCCAGCTTCGCAGCGCCGGTGAGGTACGGCTCCGGGTGCGGTTTTCCGTTGGTCACCTCGTCGCCGGCAACGATCGCGCCGAAGGTCCCCTCCGGGAGCCGTGCGACGACGGCGTCGAGCATGCGGCGGTAGGAGGCCGAGACCAGAGCGCAGGGAATCTGTGCCTCGTGCAGTTTGTCCAGAAGCTCCAGGGCTCCCGGGCGCCACGGGATCTCGCCGGACATGATCTGCTGGACCACCCGATCGGTGAGCTGGTCGACCACCCAGGCAGGCTCGATGTCGGGGCGGCCGCACACACCGAGGATGTATTCGGCCGAGACCAGCAGCGAGTTGCCGACCAGTTGATGGGCGTGCTCGTCATTCCACTCACCTCCCAGCGTCGGGATCAGGTCGTACTCGGCTGCCATCCACATCTGTTCGGAATCGGCCAGGGTGCCGTCGAAGTCCCACAGGACGGCAGCAGTGGTGCGCGACGGGCGGCTGTCAACGAGCATGGATTCGGGGCCTCCGGGCGGTGTGAGGGGGTCAGGCGGAGCTCTGTCGGACTGGGCACTCTCCGACAGGGCAGACCCGCAGTCTAGACGAGGTGGTCCCATACACCGGTGGTCGGTGGACGCCCTTCGCCGCCTCATGGCCTGCCGATGGCCGGACCAGTACAGTTGCCGCCATGGCTGCAGACAGATCCTTCGACCTGCGGGAGTTGGTCGACCCCGTCGTGGTGGCCGCCTTCGCCGGATGGAATGACGCAGGTCTGGCCGCCACCTCTGCCCTGGCGCATTTGGAGGATCTCTCCGACGCCCAGGAAGTCTTCGCACTTGATCCTGATGACTTTTACGACTTCCAGGTCAACCGGCCCCAGGTGACCCGGCCCGGTCCGACCGAGACCGAGATCAGCTGGCCGTCAACCACCATCTCCATCGGACGACTCCAGGACCGCGATGTGGTGCTGATCACCGGCCCCGAGCCGAACCTGCGGTGGAAGACCTTTTCCAGCCAACTGGTCTCCGCGCTGCGGATCACCGGTCCGTCAGTGGTGGTGATGTTGGGGGCACTGCTGGCTGACACTCCCCACACTCGCCCGATCCCGATCAGCGGATCCACCTCAGACCTCACCCTGGCCGAGGACTGGGGGCTGGACCTCAGCACGTACGAGGGCCCGACCGGCATCCTCGGGGTCATCGCCCATGACTGCCACCTGGCGCAGTTCCAGACGGTGTCGTTCTGGGCTGCGGTCCCCCACTACGTGTCCCAGACACCCTGTCCGAAAGCCACCGTGGCGTTGTTGCACCGCATCGAGGATGTTCTGGACACCCCCGTCGATCTGGGTGAGCTGACCGAACTGTCCCGTGCGTGGGAACGTGGTGTGGCCGAACTTGCCGCCGATGACGACGAGATCGCTGAGTACGTGGCCGACCTCGAGCAGGCCCAGGACGCCGCAGATCTGCCTGAGGCCACCGGCGATGCCATTGCCGCCGATTTCGAACGCTACCTTCGTCGCCGCGACCACGGGGTGTGACCAGACCCGATCACGGATGCTCGATCATCCAGTCCGGCCAGTTGCAGGTGGCGCCGTCGGCACCGGAGTTGACCACACGTGAGACATCGTCGCGGCTCTTCACTCCCCAGGCCCGCACCGTCAGGCCATGGTCGTGTGCCACCTCGACCAGCTCAGCATCCAACCCGACGACCGGCGGGCAGATCTGATCGATGCCACGGCCGAGGCACCGGTCGATGATGTCCCGGTTGAAGGTTCGACACAGGAATCCCGTGCCCACGTCGAGGGCTGCACGCACACGAAGCAGCGCAGACCAGGAGAAGGAGGTGATCTGGACACGGGACAGGTCTGATCGATCCCGGAGGAAACTGACCAGAGGTTCGACCGCCAACGGATCCTTCACTTCCACGCATGTGGGGATCCGATCGAAGAATGCATCGGCGAACTCGGCCAACGTGGGGATTCTCTGGCCGGCGAACTCGGGTGCAAACCACGACCCGGCGTCGAGTTGCTTCAACTCCTCCACCGTGTGATCGGCGAGTGGTCCACAGCCGTTGGTGGTGCGGTCGACAAGATTATCGTGGAAAAGCACGAGCTCCCCGTCGCGGGTGACCTGGACATCGGTCTCGATGCCGCTGGCCGCCATCTCGAGGGCCAGATCGAAGGCCGCGACGGTGTTCTCCGGCGCATAACCCGAGGCGCCTCGGTGGGCAATGGTCTGCACCCTCACTCCTCCATCGGTCTCGCGCAGCGAACCTCAGTCCTGTGCTGAGGCAGCGCTGGCCTGCTCGCGCAGATGCTGGATCATCGCATCAGGATCATCGGCCCCGAAGACCGCCGAACCGGCGACAAAGCAGTCCGCGCCCGCTTCTGCGCAGCGTTCGATGGTCTCGGCTGCCACTCCCCCGTCGAGCTGCAGTATGATCTGACCCGGTTCGCCCCGGCGGCGACGCTGCTCGATCAGCTCCCGGGTGCGACGGATCTTCGGCAGACACAGGTCGAGGAACTTCTGCCCGCCGAAGCCGGGCTCCACGGTCATGATCAGCACCATGTCGAGTTCATTGAGCAGGTCCTCGTACGGCTCGATCGGGGTGGCCGGTTTGAGGGCCATGGCCGCCTTGGCCCCGGCACCACGCAACTCACGGGCCAGTCGTACCGGAGCCTTGGCTGCCTCGACATGGAAGGTGACTGATTCGGCACCGGCCTCGGCATAGGCCGGTGCCCAGCGATCAGGGTCCTCGATCATCAGATGGATGTCGAGGGCTTTCGGCGTGACCGCCCGGATCGCTTCCACAACGGGAAGTCCGAGCGTCAGGTTCGGCACGAAGTGGTTGTCCATCACGTCAACGTGCAGGCCGTCGGCGGACGGGACCCGCTCGATCTCGGTCTGCAGGTTGGCGAAGTCAGCCGACAGCAGGCTGGGGTGAATAGTCATCTCCACAGTCCCCACCCTATGTGGTCCACCGCCGGGCACGGTGGGCACCCGATCCGGGCCAGGATGCAGATCCGCCCACGACGCGATCCGCATCAACTCCTGACAATCAACCATCCACCGCTGAGACCGCACCCGACTCACCGACATGTCGAGACCGGCGGGCTGATCTGTTGGCCTCAGTTCCTGCGCAACAGGGCCAAGAACATCGCGTCGGTGCCGTCGCGGTGCGGCCACATCTGGACGAAGTCGCCGTCGGCAGCATCGAGTTCGGGCACCAAGGGCCCAGCGGGGATGACGGTCACGTCATCACGCTGCTGCAGGATCTGATCGATCACCGCAATTGTCTCGGCCCGATGTGGTGAGCAGGTCACATAGGCCACTACCCCACCGAACATGCAACTGTCGATCGCCGATGCCAGCAGCGACCGTTGCAGGGGGGCGAGGTCGTCGAGGTCCTCGGGTTGATGGCGCCACCGGGACTCGGGCCGACGGCGAAGCGCGCCCAGACCCGTACAGGGAACATCGGCAAGAACGCGGGCGAACTGCCCAGATCTCCATGCTGGTTGAGTTCCATCGGCACAGACCACCGCGGGACGAGGCCGGATCGCCTTGACCGCCGAAGTGACCAGATCGGCACGATGCATGGTGCGCTCCGAGGCAACGAGACGCTCGCCGCGCTCGGCAGCCAGAGCACCCAGGAGTGCTGCCTTGCCGCCGGGGCCGGCACACAGATCAAGCCAGGGTCCTTGTGGTGCGTCGATCCGCTCCAGCGCGAGCGCAACGAGTTGGGACCCGGGGTCCTGCACCCCGGCACGTCCGTCCCGGACGGCAGCGAGCCGACCCGGATTGCCCCGCCACATGGCCTGGAGAGGTGAGGGACCGCCTGACTCGGCTCCTTCAGCAACCAGATCGTCGACCGTGATCAGACCAGGCCGAGCGACCAGAGTCGGCTCGGGGGCGATGTTGTTGGCCTCAAGCACCGTCTGGAGTGCGGGGTCGCTCGGATCCAGTCCGAGCCGGTCGGCACAGGCCGCGACGATCCATTCCGGGTGGAGAGTGCGCACGGCAACAGCACCGATCGGATCCTGATCGGCGGCCAGACGGTCGAGCCATTGTTCCAATGTCCGTTGGGAAACCTTCCGCAACACTGCGTTGACCAGACCGGTGACGCGAGCTCCGATCTGTTGCCGCGCCAGATCGACACTGGTCGAGATCGCTGCGTGCGCAGGGATCCGGGTCGCCAACAGTTGGTGCGTGCCAAGACAGAGCAGGTCGACGACGTCCGCTTCGAGGCTGTCGGTGCTGCGGCCCGATGCCGCCTCGATGATGCGTTCGTAGGTGCCCAGCCCCCGGCAGGTACCGTTGATCAGCTCGGTGGCAAGAGCGGCATCGCGGCCTTCCAACCCCGCTTGGGAAATGAGCTGTCCACCCACGATGTTGGCGTAGGCGCCGTTGCCAGTGACTTCGGTGAGCGCGCGGAAGGCAACCGAGCGGACCGCATCACGACGCAGATGAGGATTGCGCTCACGGCTGCGATCCGATCCGGGCTGGTCTTCTCGGGCGCCAGTGGGATCGCTCACGTCAAGGACTCCGCCTCGCCGAACTGGACTCCACGTGCCCAGTCGGCGGCTCGCATGGACTTCTTGCCCTGGGGCTGGATCTGGACCAGCTCCAACAGGCCGTCGGCGGTACCGACATGGACCGACTTCTTGGTCACGACCAACTCCCCCGGCCGGGCACTGCCGTCGGCAGGCGAGGCAGTGATCACCTTGAACCGCTCCCCACGGAACAGCGCCCAGGCACCCGGTGCTGGCGTGCAGCCTCGGATCTGACGATCGAGTTCAACAGCGGTACGGGAGAAGTCCAGACGGGCATCCTCGACCGTGATCTTGGGAGCCAGGGTGATCCCCTCCTCCGGCTGCGGGACACCGGTGGCCTCCCCCGCCTCGATCCGGTCCAGGGTCCGCACCAAGAGTTGTGCGCCGTCAACCGCCAGCTGGCTGAGCAGCTCGCCCGACGTGGTCTGGTCACCGATCGGCGTCCGGATCTGGTCGTAGACAGGACCGGCATCCATCGCCTTGACCAGAGAGAAGGTGCAGGCACCTGTCTCGGCGTCACCGGCAATCACCGCATGTTGCACCGGCGCGGCGCCCCGCCAGCGTGGCAACAGCGAGAAGTGCAGATTGACCCAGCCATGGGCCGGGATGTCGATGACACGTTGCGGGACGAGCGCCCCATAGGCCACGACTGGACAGCAGTCCGGGGCGAGTTCAGTCAACCGGGCCACGAAATCCGGGTCCGACGGCTTCTCCGGCTTCAGCACCTCGAGCCCGAGCTCGGCAGCCCGCGCTCCGACCGGGCTGGGCACCAACTTGCGACCTCGTCCGGCCTGGGCATCAGGACGGGTGACGACCGCCACGACCTCGTGGTCGGACTCGACCAGGGCGTTCAGCGACTCGACAGCAACTTCGGGAGTACCAGCAAAGATCAGGCGCACCCGGAGAGTCTATCGATTCCGCTGCCGGCAGTGCGCATCGCTGATCAGATCAGATCACGCACCGCTGATCAGATCACGCGGGGATCAACCCGGATCCGTACGGTGCCGGGATGTTTGTGGGCACTGCGGGTGGCCATCACTGCCCGGACCTGTGTGGTCAGGGTCGCTCCGAGCCGGGCCGGCACCAGGATGCTGGTCCGCACCCAGGGCTCCTCGGCATGGGCCGGCCCGTCGATCGGTCCGGGGCCCAGAGTCAGCGGCTCGGTGTCGGGCTCCTTCTTGCGCCAGGCAGCGACCACGGCTCGTACGACATCGCCCACGGGTTGTTCGGGGCCCTCGATCGCGACCATCCGGGACGCGGGTGGCAGCAGCGCCTGGCGCCGTTCGTCGAGTTCACGCTCGGCCGTGCCGACCGGATCCATCCGGACAAAGGCCTGCAACGCACTCGAATCAGCCGGCCCGACCGCCATCACGGTCCCGCCCTCGGCTCCGGGGCGGACCAGCGCGGTGGCATTCCACCACCGCCTCAGCGCTTCCTCCCTGGCCCGCAACTCCGGTCGTTGCACCAGCAGCACGGTGTCGAGCAGGACTGCAGCGGCATAGCCACCGCAGGCCCGCGGCTCGGCACCGGGCGTGGCCACCACCAGAGCAGGCTCATCGTTCACCTCGGTCAGGATCCGGTCCCCCGACGAACGACGGATCGGGACCAGGGGAAAAGCCTTGCCGAGCTCCTCGGCCGTCCGGATCGCGCCGACCACCGGGGCCCGCCAGCGGGTTCCGCCGCACTCGGCGCAGCGCCAGCTGTTGATCGGGTGGCCGGCCCAGCTGCACGTGACCCGTGATCGATCGGCCCGGGCAGGACCCGAACACTGCGGGCACCGCACCGGCTCACGACAGTGCTGGCAGACCAGACTGGCCAAATAGCCCGCACGCGGGACCTGGACCAGCACCGGCCCCTGGGCCAGCCCGGCACGCATGACGGTGAAGACGTCATGGGGCAACCGCGCCGAGTGCGCGGCCGCATCGCGGTCCTGGGCACGATCGTGATCGGCGGCGATCCGCACCACCGGTGACAGTGGCCGGGCGACCGTACGAGGGGTGACGAGATCGCGCAACCAGTCCCGGGCCACCAGGTCGGCAACCTCAGCCGTCCGCGCATGGCTGGCGAACAGGACCGCCGTGGACTCTCGGCTGGCGCGCAGTGCCAGCACCTCGCGGACATGAGGATAGGGCGCCCGTGGCTCGGCCAGGAGATCGTCGCCGTCGTCCCACAGCGCCACCAGGCCGAGGTCGCGAACCGGGGCGAACGCTGCCGCGCGGGTGCCGACCACCACCGGGGCCTGGCCGCGCAGGACGGCAAGGAACGACCGGTACCGGGCCGACGGCCCCATGTCGGCGGACAAGGTGACGACCGCATCCTTGCCGAAGACCTCGCGACAGGCAGCGGCGACCCGTTCCAGGTCAGTCACATCGGGGACGATGCACAAACTCCCACGCCCCGACACCCAGGTCGCAGCGGCCGCGCGGGCAAACCCGGCTGCCCAGTCACCCGGCTCGGCGTCGACCGGGACCGGTTGCCAGGCAGCCCGCGGGCTGTCGCCCTGAGCGAGGGCGTCGAGGAAACCAGATCCTCCAGCGGCAGAGGCGAACGGACCGGCCGGCAGCTCTCGCAGCTCGTCGGCATCAGGAAGAGCGCGTTCGCGCGGTTTGGCCTTCTCGGTGGTCGCATGGCGTGGCGGCACAGCCAGCCGCAGCACGTCGGTGAATCCTCCGGCCCAGTGATCGGCCACGGCCCGGACCAGACCGGCGATGGTCGGGGTCAACACGGCCTCGGTGGACACGACCTTCGCCAACGGCTGGACCCGGTCATGGTCGGTGTGGTCACGGATCGACAACACCACGGCATCGCACAGACGACCGGCGAACCGGACCTTCACCCGGCACCCGATGCTGACCTCGGTGTCGTCTGGGACCAGGTAGTCGAACGGATGGTCCAGATGCGCCAGTCCGACATCGACGGCCACCTCCGCATAGCGTCGCCCGGAGGCGTGCGGGATGCCGATCAGGGCCGGCTCGGTGCGGGACATGCCCATGATGGTAGAGGGCGGCACCGACAGCTCACACCGTCGGTCAGCCCCGCACAGCTGCTGCCAGTGCGTCGGCCCGGTCGGTCCGCTCCCAGGTGAACTCGGGCAGCTCCCGACCGAAGTGGCCATAGGCAGCGGTCGCGGCATAGATCGGCCGCAACAGGTCCAGAGCTTCGATGATGGCGGCCGGGCGCAGGTCGAAAGTGGCCCTCACAGCCTCACCGATCTGCTCGACCGGGACCTTCTCCGTACCGAAACAGTCGACATAGAAGCCGACCGGGTTCGCCCGGCCGATGGCGTAGGCCACCTGCACCTCACAGCGTTGCGCCAGACCGGCGGCCACCACATTCTTGGCGACCCATCGCATCGCGTAGGCAGCGGACCGGTCCACCTTCGACGGATCCTTGCCGGAGAACGCGCCCCCGCCGTGGCGAGCCATACCGCCGTAGGTGTCGACGATGATCTTGCGTCCGGTCAGACCGGCATCGCCCATCGGGCCGCCGATCTCGAACTTGCCGGTCGGATTGACCATCACCCGGTGGCCACCGTGGGCAAGATCGTACTGGGCCAGCACCGGCTCGATCACATGTCGCCTGATGTCGGGGATCAACGCGCTGTCATGGTCGACACCGGCCGCATGTTGCGACGACACGACCACGGTGTCGAGCCGGACCGGCTGGTCGTCGACGTACTCGATCGTGACCTGGGTCTTGCCGTCAGGCCGCAGGTAGTCCAGCAGGCCGTCCTTGCGGACCTGCGACAGCCGTTGCGAGATCCGTTGTGCCAGGTCGATCGGCAATGGCATCAAACTGGCGGTCTCGGCCGAGGCATAGCCGAACATCAGGCCCTGGTCGCCAGCCCCCTGCTTGTCGTAGTCGTCGCCGGCGGCACCTTGGCGCTCCTCCTCGGCCGAGTCCACGCCCTGGGCGATGTCGGGGGACTGCTGACCGATGGCGACCTGCACACCACAGGAGGCGCCGTCGAATCCCTTGGCCGAGGAGTCGTAACCGATCTCGAGGACCTTGTCGCGCACAATTCGGGGGATTTCCACGTACGACTCAGTGGTCACCTCACCGGCCACCACGACCAACCCTGTGGTGACCAGCGTCTCCACGGCAACACGGCTGGCCGGATCCTGTCCGAGCATCGCATCGAGTACGGAATCGCTGATCTGATCGGCGATCTTGTCAGGGTGGCCTTCAGTGACCGATTCCGAAGTGAACAGGCGATGGCCCATGGGTGTCCTCCCGGGAGTGTGCGGAGTGCGGCGGTGGATCACACCGCTGGCAGTCGCCAACTTTAGGCCGAGGCCCGCAGCGTCAGGACCCGGTCCCAGATTCGATGCGCCAAAAGCTCCTTGGAGCCAGTGTGGGGCCCCTCGGCGCCTGCCGGATCGACCAGAGTGATCGCATTGTCGGAGGCACCGAAGACAGCGCCGGCGGTCACATCGTTGACCACCAGCAGGTCACAGCCCTTGCGCGCCAACTTGCGGCGAGCCAGGTCGATCAGGGTCTGCCCCTCGTGCGGGGTCTCGGCGGCAAAACCGACGATCGTCTGTTCCTGCCGCCCCGGTCGCTCCTGGGAGAGTGCGGACAACACGTCAGTGGTCTGCACCAGGTCCAGGGCCAGGCCTTCGTCCCCGGACTTCTTGATCTTGGCCGTGGCGGTGGAGGCCGGGGTGAAGTCGGCCGCAGCGACCGTCATCACCACAGCATCACAGCGCGGCGCGAGACGGGTCATCGCATCGTGCAGGTCGGCTGTGGACGACACCGGGGTGAGGGTGACATTGGAGGGTGTTTCCACCTCGAGATGGGCGGCGACCAGATGGACCCTGGCTCCCCGCAGAGCGGCAGACCTGGCCACCGCGACACCCATGCGCCCCGATGAGGCATTGCCCAGGAACCGCACCGGATCGAGAGCCTCCCTGGTCCCGCCGGCCGAGACAGCGACGGTCAGTCCGGCCAGGTCACGAGCCGAGGCCTGTTCGGCCAGGGCGGGATCATCGAGCAGGGTCTGGCACACAGCGGTGATCTCGGCCGGATCCGGTAGTCGACCGGGGCCCGAATCGGCCCCGGTGAGGCGACCGGCGGCCGGGTCGAGCACGACATTGCCACGTGTACGCAGCGTGGCCACATTGGCAGCCGTGGCCGGATGCAGCCACATCTCGGTGTGCATCGCCGGGCAGAACAACACCGGCGAACGGGTGGTCAGCAAGACATTGGTGAGCAGGTCGTCGGCGCGGCCAGTGACCGCCCGGGCCAACAGATCTGCCGTTGCCGGGACGACAACGACCAGATCGGCCTGTTGGCCGATCCGGACGTGGTTGACCTGATGGGTGTCGGCGAAGACTCCGGTGTGGACCGGGCGGCCCGACAGTGCCGACCAGGTCGTCGCACCGACGAACTCGAGGGCGTTGGCAGTCGGCACCACCGTGACCTCGTGGCCCTGTTCGGAGAGGCGTCGCACGACCTCGCATGCCTTGTAGGCAGCGATGCCGCCGCTGACGCCGACGACGACCCGGCTCATTTCAGCGGTGGGTCAGCTCAGGCGGGGTCGTCGAAGGAGAGCTCTTCGGCGGCGGTCCCGTCGAGGCTGAACTCATGCCCCTCGGCATCGGCCTGGTCGCTCGGTGTTGCCACCAGGACGCCGGAGTCGATCTCGCGCAAAGCGATCGACAGGGGCTTCTCCTGGACACCGTGATCGACCAGCGGACCCACATTCTGCAACAGGCCCTCGCCGAGCTGGGCGTAGTAGGCGTTGATCTGGCGGGCGCGCTTGGCAGCGAACAACACCAGACCGTACTTGCTGTCGGACTTGGTGAGCAGGTCGTCGATCGAGGGCGAGGTGATCCCGCCCTCATGACTGGTGACTTGGTTGACCACGAGTGACTTCCTTCGCGTACGGGGTGCTGTGCGGTCCGCCTCCGGATCAGTCGTGCGAGCCTTCTGGGCTCTCGATTGGGGGCAGACCAAGCAACTCTACCAACTCTGCCACCGCTTGTCCCACTGTGGCGTTGACGACGACGTGGTCGAACTCGTCCACAGCCACCAGTTCGGCCTTGGCGGTCTCGAGTCGACGCTCTCGTTCCTCGGCAGTTTCGGTGCCGCGTCCGACGAGTCGTCGCACCATCTCGTCCCATGACGGGGGCATCAAGAAGACCAGCGTCGCATCGGGCCAGGTCCGGGCCACCTGCCGGGCGCCCTGGAGATCGATCTCCAGGATGACGTGGCGTCCCTCCCGTACGGCATCGGCCACCGGCCCCCGCGGCGTTCCGTAACGGGCCTTTTGGTGTACGACGGCCCATTCGAGCATCTGGCCGGTCTCGACCAGCTGGTCGAACTCGGCATCGTCGACGAAGCGGTAGTGGATGCCATCGACTTCGCCGGGCCGGGGGGCGCGGGTGGTCGCCGACACCGACACCCACACGTCGGGGCGCTCGTCGCGGAGTCTGGCGCACACGGTGCCCTTGCCGACGGCGGTGGGCCCGGAGATGACGGTGACCGAACCGGGCGCGGAGGGATCAGGCATCGCTGAACTCGTGCTTCAGTCGGGCGACCTGCTGGTGTCCCAGACCACGGAGGCGACGATTGGCCGCAATCTGGAGTCGGGCCATCACCTGTTGAGTGGTCTTCTCCCCCACCCGGGGAAGGCATCGCAGGATCTCGGCGACCTTGATCTGGGCCAGGTCCTGGTCGTCGCGCAGCTCCAGGACCTCGGCCAAAGAGATCTTGCGGTCGCGCAGGTCTTGTTTGACCTGGGCGCGGCGGCGGCGGGCGGCAGTCGCCTTCTCCCGTGCCGCCTGCAACTGTTCGTTGCTCAACGGAGCCAGTGACACTGTCGTTCGGTCCTCGCCTGCTGTTCGGATGCGGAGGTGCCAACCTATCCAGTGGGGGCAGAACTTGCCACTCAAGCCGTACGGGCTGCGACCGGCTCCTGTTGTTGTCGCCGAGCCGTCTCCACCAGGTCCTTGGCCAGCCCGCCGATCCCGGTGCTCGGGCCGGGCCACACCGCGGCCAACGGGCGCCGGACCGGTTCCGGGCCGATCGGCACGGCCACGATCCGGCCGAGCTCGATGTCATCGGTGATGGTGAGACGGCTCAGCACCGCCGGAGCCACGTCATAAACCACGGCGGAGCGGACAGCAGCCTCGGTGGCGAAGACCATCGCCGGCGCCACCGCGGGCGCTCCGGTGACCCGGAGGACGGCCTGCTCGAAGGCCGCCCGGGTCCCACTCCCTTCCTCGCGACAGACCAAGGGCACGGTGGCGATCTCGGCCAGGCTGACCTGTTGACGCTGCGCCCAGGGATGGGTTGGGGCGACCGCGAGCACCATCTGGTCGATGCCGATCCGGGCGGAGGAGACATCGGAGGGGATCTCGGGACACTCGACGAAGCCCAAGTCGATCTCATGGGCGCGAACCATGGCGATGACCGATCCACTGTTCGCGGTGTAGAGGGTGACGTCCTGCTCGCCGGGTCGATCCCGACGGGCCACCATCAGCCAGGTCGGCAACAGATGCGCTGCGATGGTCTGGCTCGCGCCGACATGGAGCGGTCCGGTCGTGGTGTCGGCGAGTTCGGCGATGCTGGCGTCGAGCCGGGTCAACGCGGCGAGGACCTCGTGGGTGCCGGAAAGGACAGTCTCACCGTCGGTGGTCAGGGTCACTCCCCTCGGAGAGCGGTCCATCAGGGTCAGGCCGATGATCCGTTCCAGCCGGCGCAGCCGGGCCGAGACCGCCTGCTGGGTCATGCCGAGATCGCGGGCCGCCGCGGACAGACTGCCCAGCCGGGCAGCGCTCTCGAAGACCTCGAGCTCGATGATTGACGGTCGTCCCACAGGCGCCCACGGTACAACCGTTCGTTGTGCCAGCGACAAGCAACCGGTCTCTACCGCCGACGTCGATCGTGAACGACAGTGGACTGGTGCAACTACGACCCCTCACCACCTTGCCGTCCCGTGTCACCACCCAAACCGGACAGGTCTGGCCCGGAGCACTGGTCTGTGCCGGGATTGCGGTCATTGCGACGGTGATCGGCCACTTCGTGCCCGTCATCGGATCTGCGGTCCCGGCCATCGTGATCGGGGTGACGATCGCCACCTTCGTCACCCCCCATCCACGGCTGCGGGCCGGTATCGGATGGACCAGCAAGTTTTTGTTGCAGTGCGCCGTGGTCCTGCTCGGCAGCCAGTTGTCGTTGCGCAGCGTCGCCTCGGTGGGGCTCGCCGCCCTACCGGTGATGGTGGTGTCCCTGCTGGCTTGCCTGGCCGGGGCGGCGCTGTTGGGTCGCCTGTTGGGCATCGACCGTGACATCCGCACCCTGATCGGGGTCGGCACCGGCATCTGCGGGGCATCGGCGATCGCAGCGGTGTCCCCGGTCATCGCTGCCCGGAGCAACGACATCTCGTACGCGATTTCGACAGTCTTCCTGTTCAACATCTTGGCGGTGTTGGTCTTCCCGCCGATCGGGCATGCCCTGGGGATGGACGACCATGCGTTCGGACTGTTCGCCGGGACGGCGGTCAACGACACCAGTTCGGTGGTGGCGGCCGCCAGTGTCTTCGCCCCGTCGGCCTTGGCCTTTGCTGTGGTGGTGAAGCTGGTCCGCACGTTGATGATCATCCCGATCAGCGCCACCTTGGCCGTGGTCCGGGCCCGTGAATCGCAGTCGACGGCTCGACTCGGGGCACGGCAACTGCTCGGACTGGTGCCGTGGTTCCTGGTGGGTTTCCTGGTCGTCGCGGTGATCGCCTCGACCGGTCTGGTGCCAGAGACGGTGAGCTCCGGTCTGACCCAGGTCAGCGTCTTCCTGGTCACCATGGCACTGGCCGGGATCGGCCTGTCGACCGATCTCGACGCCATCCGGCTCACCGGGATGCGGCCCCTGGCGCTGGGCGGGATCCTGTCGGTGATCACGGCGGCGGTCACCCTGGCGATGATGGCACTGCTCGGGCATCTGGGCTGACCCACGGGCCGAGACAGCGCCGACATAGGGTGAGAACATGAGCACGCTCCTGGGACAGTCGATCATTGCCGGCACCTCGGCCGCCGGCACCTCCGAAACCTTCCGTGCGGTCGATCCCGCCACCGGTGCTGAACTGGAGCCGGCCTACCACGTCCTGGCGCCCGCGGACGTTGATGCTGCCGTGGATGCTGCCCGGGCCGCCTTTGCGACCTACCGGGCGACCAGCCCCAGCCAGCGTGCCAGCTTCCTGCGCACCATCGCCGACAACCTCGACAGCCGCCGCGACGCCCTGGTCGAGCGTGCCATGGCCGAGTCCGGCCTGCCGCAGGCACGACTGACCGGTGAGGTCGGCCGCACCAGCGGGCAGCTGCGGTTGATGGCCAGCGAGGTCGAGCTCGGTGAACACCAGGGGGTCCGGATCGACCATGCCCAGCCCGATCGGGCCGTCCCGGCACCTGACCTTCGGCTGCGCTCGGTCCCTCTCGGTCCGGTTGTGGTCTTCGGAGCCAGCAACTTCCCTCTGGCCTTCTCCACCGCCGGTGGCGACACCGCTGCCGCCTTGGCTGCCGGTTGCCCGGTGATCGTCAAGGCCCACAACGCCCATCCCGGCACCGCTGAACTGGCTGGTCGCGCGATCGCCGACGCCGTCGCCGAACACCACCTGCCCGGCGGTGTCTTCTCACTGGTCTACGGCAGTGGCAACGACATTGGTGCCCAACTGGTCGGCCACCCGCAGGTGAAGGCGGTCGGGTTCACCGGCTCACGGTCCGGCGGTCTGGCCCTGGTGGAGATTGCCCAGCGGCGTCGCGTGCCGATCCCGGTCTATGCGGAGATGTCGAGCATCAATCCGGTGCTGGTCCTGCCGGGCCGCGCCGGCGAGATCGAGGAGGTGGCCGACGGCTATGTCGGTTCCCTGACGCTCGGCTCGGGACAGTTCTGCACCAACCCCGGCCTGCTCTTCGTGCCGGCCGAAGCCGATGACCTGGTCGCCGCGATCGGCGAACGGGTCAGCGCAAGCATCGGCCAGACCATGCTCACCGCCGGGATCCGGGAGGCCTACGACCGAGGTGCGGCGCGGCTGTCGGCCAGCACAGTGGTCGCCGCCGGCACAGCAGGCGACGGACCGAACGCGCCGGCACCGATCGTGCTGCAGGCCAGCGCACAGGAGCTCAGGGACAACCCGTCACTGGGCGAGGAGGTCTTCGGAGCGGCGGGACTGATCGTGCGCTACACCGACCTGGCCGACCTCGAGGCCACGCTCGACAGCCTTGAGGGGCAGCTCACCGTCACCGTCCAGACCACCGAGGTCGACCACGATGCGGTCGAACAGCTGCTGCCACGTCTGGAGGAGCTGGCTGGCCGGATCATCGTGAATGCCTGGCCGACCGGCGTCGAGGTCACCCACTCGATGGTGCATGGCGGCCCCTTCCCTGCCACCTCCGATGGGCGCACCACGTCCGTCGGCACCTTGGCGATCACCCGCTTCCAGCGTCCGGTCAGCTACCAGGGATTGCCTGATGCGCTGCAGCCCGACGCAGTCCGCGACGCCAACCCGTACGGACTGCCGCGGCGGGTGGACGGCAGCCTGGAGCGCTGAGCCGGACGAGCAGGGCAGGCAGCCGCTGGGCGACCACGTCAGTTCGCAAGCGTTCTTTGCCTCTGCCTGCGCTGCAACCGGTGCAGACCGCGCCAACGAAGGCGAACCGGATCGGGGGCAGACCGAGGGCAGAGGCCGGGCAGGGGACGGGCGGTCAGCGCAGGGCGGCGGCGACCTCCGCCGCTCGGGCGCGGATCGCTGCGGGGTCCGGGCCGGCCGACATGATGTCGCGGCTGCTCGACGGCAGGGTCAGCGGTGTCTGGGCACCGAACAGGGCGGCAACATGCTCCGGCGTACCGCCTTGGGCGCCCAGGCCCGGGACCAGGATCGAGCCGTTCAGCTGGCTGAGGTCGACATCCAGCTCGGCATGGGTGAGACCGACGACGACCCCGATCGGGCCGTACGGCTGGTGCCCGGCATTGATCGCGGCTGCTTCATCCACGACGGCCTGGGCCACCGAGGACTCCCCCACCCGCCCCAGTTGGATCTGGTCGCTCTCCGGATTGGAGGTGCGAACCAGAACGTAGAGGCCTCGATCGTTGGCCAGGGCCAGATCGATCGCCGGCTGCAAGGACCCACAGCCCAGGTATGGGCTGACAGTGATCGCATCGACTGCCAAGGGACCCTCGCCCAGGTAGGACTGGGCATAGGCGGCCATGGTCGAGCCGATGTCGCCACGTTTCACGTCGAGCAGGCTGATGGCTCCTGCTTGCCGTACCGCGGCCACCACCTTCTCCAGTACGGCGATCCCGGCCGAGCCGAAGACCTCGAAGAAGGCACTCTGGGGCTTCACCACCGCCACGTGGTCGGCCACGGCCTCGACCATGGTCATCGCGCAGCGTTCCAGCCCCTGGGGGCTGGCCGGAAGGCCCCACTGGTCCAACATCGACAGGTGCGGGTCGACGCCGACACACAGGCGTCCCCGTTCGGCCACGACGGCGGCCAGTCGGGCGGCATAGCTGGTCATCAGAGACTTCCTCGATGGCGTCGGTTGATCCCGCTCACCAGAGCAGGACCGTTGTAGATCAACCCGGTGTAGACCTGCACCAGTCGGGCGCCGGCCTCGAACATCCGATCCGCATCAGCCGGGGTCATGATCCCACCGACCCCGATCACGGGCAGATCGGTCATCGCGGTCAGGGCGGCGACGAAGCCTCGGGATCGCCGCCGCAGCGGTGCCCCGGACAGTCCGCCAGCCTGGTCGACCAGTGCTCGATCAGCCTGCGCGACCCCACGACGTTCGATGGTGGTGTTGGTGGCGATCAGACCGGCGATACCGGCATCGGTGCAGACCCCGACCGCCTCGGCGACCGCCTCGGTGGTCAGATCGGGGGCCAGCTTCACCAACACCGGCACCGGCGCGACTGGATCCAGTGACTTCGCCTCGGCGACCAGCGTCGTGGCGAGCTCGGTCAAGAACCCCTTGTCCTGCAGGGTGCGCAGGCCTGGCGTGTTCGGGCTGGACACGTTGATGGCGATGTAGTCGGCATGCGGAGCCACCTCGCGCAGCGAGGTGACATAGTCCTCGACTGCCTCCTCCAGCGGGGTGACCTTGCTCTTGCCGATCGACACCCCGAGCACCAGTCCGGCCTGGTTGCCGCCGCGGGTGATCCCGTACGAGCGGAGGCGCTCGGCCAGGGCGGCGGCACCGGGATTGTTGAAGCCCATCCGGTTGATCACCGCCCCGGTGGTGGGGAGGCGGAACAATCTCGGTTTCGGGTTCCCCGGCTGGGCCCTGGCCGTGACCGTCCCCAACTCGACATGGGAGAAGCCCAGACTGGACCAGCCCTGTGCCGCGACACCGAACTTGTCCATCCCGGCGGCCAACCCGACCGGACCGGGGAACTGCAGTCCGGCGAACTCGACCGCATCCCCGCGGGGACCGGTCACCGCGCGGGCCAGTCCTCGCAGCAGGGCCGAGCCACCGATCCGGCCGACAGCAGCCACGGTGCGCTCATGGATGGACTCGGCATCGCCGGTGCGGAACAACAGAGGCCGGGCCGCCCGGTAGCAGGAACGAGTGAGTTGCTCGACCATGCCCGGGCGCGGCACCCCCTTGACCAAGGGTGCCGCGCTGGTGGGATGACCCGGGTTCATGAGGCAGCAGGTGGACGGAAGGTCGTCGCCCAGTCCTGCAAGGACCGGACACCGATCTCCTCGGCTCGTTGCGCCTCGATCCCCTGGACGGCCGCCGACAGTCCGGGCACCGTGGTGATGCAGGGAACATTGCGCAGGATCGCTGCCGTCCTGATCTCCCAGCCGTCATAGCGGGGGCGGCCGTCGGTGCTCAGCCCGTGCGGGGTGTTGAACACCAGGTCGACCTCGCCGTCCAGCAGGGCCTGCACGATGGTCTTCTCCCCCTGGGGGCCAGCACCTTGGCTGTGCTTGCGCACCTCGGTGACCTGGATGCCGTTGCGACGCAGCACTGACGCGGTGCCGGCGGTGGCGAGGATCTCGAAGCCGAGATCGGCCAGCCGCTTGACCGGGAAGATCATGTGCCGCTTGTCACGGTTGGCCGCCGAGACGAAGACCCGGCCCTGGGTGGGCAACGGACCGGAGACCGCGAACTGGCTCTTGGCAAAGGCAATCCCGAAGTCGACGTCCAGACCCATCGCCTCACCGGTCGACCGCATCTCCGGGCCCAGGACAGTGTCGACCTGGGTGCCGTCGATCGAACGGAACCGGTTGAACGGCATGACCGCTTCCTTGACCGCGATCGGCGAGCCCTGCCACGAGTCGCCACCGTCACCGGTGACCCGCAACATGCCCTCATCACGCAACTGCGCGATGGTGGCACCGGCCGCCAGTCGAGCAGCCGCCTTCGCCAGGGGCACCCCGGTTGCCTTGGAGACGAACGGCACCGTACGGGAGGCGCGCGGGTTCGCCTCAAGCACATAGAGCACGTCGCCAGCCAGTGCGTACTGGATGTTGATCAGTCCTTGGACGCCGACCCCCTTGGCGATGCCGAGGGTCGAGGTGCGGATCCGGTCGATCACTTCGTCGCCGAGGGTGGTCGGCGGCAGGGAGCAGGCCGAGTCACCGGAATGGACCCCGGCCTCCTCGATGTGCTCCATGACGCCACCGAGGTAGAGGTCCTGGCCGTCGTACAGTGCGTCGACGTCGATCTCGATGGCATCGTCGAGGAACCGGTCGACCAGCACCGGATGCTTCGGTGAAACCTCGGTCGCGCGGGCGATGTAGTTGGCCAGTGCGCCGTCGTCGTACACGATCTCCATGCCTCGACCACCCAGGACGTACGAAGGCCGCACCAGGACCGGATAACCGATCTCGGCGGCGATCTCACGGGCCTGGTCGAAGGAGTGCGCCAGTCCGTATTTCGGGGCCGGCAGGTCTGCAGCAGCAAGCACCTGGCCGAACAGTCCTCGGTCCTCGGCGGCGTCGATCGCCTCCGGGGCGGTCCCGATGATCGGCACACCGGCGTCCTTGAGGTCCTGGGCCAGGCCGAGTGGGGTCTGGCCGCCGAGCTGGACGATCACTCCGGCGACGGGGCCCGCCTTCTGTTCGGCATGCACGACCTCGAGCACGTCCTCCAGGGTGAGCGGCTCGAAGTAGAGCCGATCGGAGGTGTCGTAGTCGGTGGAGACCGTCTCCGGGTTGCAGTTGACCATGATCGTCTCGTACCCGGCCTCGGACAGCGCCATGGAGGCGTGCACACACGAGTAGTCGAACTCGATGCCCTGCCCGATCCGGTTGGGACCTGAGCCGAGGATGATCACGGCGGCCTTCTCCCGCGGCACGACCTCGGTCTCGGCATCGTAGGAGCTGTAGTGGTACGGGGTGTTCGCCGCGAACTCGGCAGCGCAGGTGTCGACCGTCTTGAAGACCGGCCGGATGCCCAGCGCCCACCGCACACCGCGGACCACCGATTCGTCCATGTTGCGCAGCACTGCGATCTGCCCGTCGGACAGGCCGTGCCGCTTGGCGAGGTAGAGCAGGCCGGGCGTGAGGTCGGGGGCCTCGGCGACCGCGGCGCCGACCTCGTTGATCAACTGGATCTGGTCGATGAACCACGGGTCGATCTTGGTGGCCTCGAAGACCTGCTCCGGGGTGGCCCCCAGCCGCAGTGCGTGCGCGACCTGCAGCAGTCGTCCGTCGTGGGGACGCGCCATCTCGGTCAGCAGCTGCTCGACCGTGGCCGACTCGTCGTCGCCCAGCCAGAAGTTGGCCTTGCGATCCTCGAGCGAACGCAGCGCCTTGCCCAGGGCCTCGGTGAAGTTGCGCCCGATCGACATCGCCTCGCCGACACTCTTCATGTGGGTCGTCAGAGTCGAGTCGGCGGTCGGGAACTTCTCGAAGGCGAACCGCGGCACCTTGACCACGACGTAGTCGATGCTCGGCTCGAAGCAGGAGGGAGTCTCGCCGGTGATGTCGTTGGTGACCTCGTCCAGGGTGTAGCCCAACGCAACCCTGGTGGCGATCTTGGCGATCGGGAAGCCGGTGGCCTTGGAGGCCAGTGCACTGGAGCGAGAGACACGAGGGTTCATCTCGATCACGATCATCCGCCCGTCGACCGGGTTGATCGCGAACTGGATGTTGCAGCCGCCGGTCTCGACCCCGACCTCACGGATCACTGCGATGCCGACATCACGCATCCGCTGGTATTCGCGGTCGGTGAGGGTGAAGGACGGGGCCACGGTGATCGAGTCACCGGTGTGGACCCCCATCGGGTCAACGTTCTCGATGGAGCACACGATCACGACGTTGTCGTTCTTGTCGCGCATCAGCTCCAGCTCGAACTCCTTCCAGCCCAGAATCGACTCCTCGATCAGGACCTCGGTGGTCGGGCTGGCCGCCAGACCGGCGCCGGCAATCCGGCGCAGTTCGTCCTCGTCGTGGGCGAAACCGGAGCCGACCCCGCCCATGGTGAAGGAGGGGCGGACGACCAGGGGGTAGCCGAGGTCCTCGGCTGCGCCCAGGACGTCATCGAGGGTGTGGCAGATCACCGATCGGGCAACTTCGGCCGGGCCGCCCTCCAGACCGGTGAGGCCCTCCACGATGGCCTTGAACTGTTCGCGGTTCTCGCCGCGCTGGATGGCCTCGACCGAGGCGCCGATCAGCTCGACGCCGTACTTGTCGAGTACCCCGGCCTCGTGCAGAGCCACTGCGGTGTTGAGGGCGGTCTGCCCACCGAGGGTGGCCAGCAGGGCGTCGGGACGCTCCTTGGCGATCACCTTCTCGACGAACTCCGGTGTGATCGGCTCGACATAGGTGGCGTCAGCGAACTCCGGATCGGTCATGATCGTGGCCGGGTTGGAGTTCACCAGGACGACCCGGAAGCCTTCCTCCTTCAGCACCCGGCAGGCCTGGGTGCCGGAGTAGTCGAACTCACAGGCCTGGCCGATCACGATCGGCCCGGAGCCGATCACCAGGACACTGGCGATGTCGTCGCGGCGAGGCATCAGCGGGCTCCTTCCGCGTCGAGCTGGCCGGCCATCAAGGAGACGAACCGGTCGAACAGGTAACTGGCGTCGTGGGGGCCGGCAGCGGCCTCCGGGTGGTACTGCACGGAGAAACCGGCGACCTTGCCGTCACGGCTCAACTCGAGTCCCTCGACGACCTGGTCGTTGAGACAGACATGGGTGACGCGGACCTGTCCGTACGGGGTCTGGGTGTGGCCCTCGAGGGGTGCATCGATGGCGAAGCCGTGGTTGTGCGCAGTGATCTCGACCTTGCGCGTGGTGAGGTCCATCACCGGCTGGTTGCCGCCGCGGTGGCCGTACTTGAGTTTGTAGGTGTCGAAGCCGAGAGCCCGGCCGAACATCTGATGGCCGAAGCAGATGCCGAACACCGGCAGTTCGGCAGCCAACACCTGGCGCATCAGCGCGGTGGTGCGGCCACCGGTCGACGGGTCCCCGGGCCCGTTGGAGAAGAACACTCCGTCCACGTCGAGTGCCTGGATCTGCTCGAAGGTCGTGTCGGCGGGCAGCAGGTGTACGTCGATGCCCCGCTCGGTCAGCCGGTAGGGGGTGCGGTACTTGATGCCGAGGTCAATGGCGGCGACGGTGAATCGCTTGTCGACGGTGGCCGGATGGAACCGGGGCTCGCTGATGGTGACCTCTGCGGTGAGGTCGCGCCCGGCCATCGGGGGGTGCTGCAGGACACGCTCGAGGAGTGTGGCCGGATCGGTCTCGGTGGTGGAGATCCCGACCCGCATGGCGCCTTCTTCGCGGATGTGGCGGGTGAGCGCGCGGGTGTCGACCCCGCTGATGCCGACCACGCCGGCTTCGGCGAGAGCTTGCGGCAGCGACTTCTCTGCGCGCCAGTTGGAGGCGACTCGCGAGAGGTCTCGCACGACATGTCCGGCGGCCCAGATGCGGTCGGACTCGGCGTCGTCACCATTCCAGCCGGTGTTGCCGATGTGGGGTGTCGTGCTCACCACGACCTGGCCGAAACAGCTCGGGTCGGTGAGGATTTCCTCGTACCCGGTCATCGCGGTCGAGAAGACCGCTTCACCGAAGGTTTCGCCGGTGGCGCCGAAGGACTCGCCCCAGAAGTGGCGTCCGTCCTCGAGGACCAACAGAGCCGGCACGAAGGACCCGGAAGCTCCGGGCAAAGAGATGGAATCAGTAGGCATGACCGTCCTTTCCTGCCTCACGGGACAGGGTTTAAAGGTTGGCAAATCGGTTCAATCTAGCACGGCAATCGAGATGGATTCAGAGCCGGTCGGACGAGCCCGGTGGACCCGTGGTGAACTGAGCTTGGCCCCGACTGACGCGACGCCTAAGGTTTGGCTGTGCCACAACGATCGTACGTGCGGCGACCCGGGCCACCCCGTGCCTCCCGCGTCGCCCTGCCAGTGACGATCGGGCGGCTGCCAGTGACGATCGGCCTGCTGCTTGCGCTGGTGGTGCTGGCGACCACTGCTTGTCAAGGGCCGCCCCGGATCACCTTCGATCCCGATCAGCCCGAGGTCACCGCGGCCCGTGGCGCTGCCCGGGTCACCAATGCCGATGTGCTGGCTGAACTGACCCGGCCGAACCCGACGGTTGCCTCGGCCCGGATCGACAGTTGCGTACGGGGTGCCGACACCTGGACCCGCCGCGACAGTTGGACCCTGCGGTGCCACTATCGCACCGCGACCGCTCTGCGGGTGTCGAACCTGTCGGTGGCCGCACGCAGACTCGGTCGGTCCTTGGAAGCGCTGGGCTGTGTCGACCCGTCCCGGATGTCGAGGCTGCTGGACCACTGGGGCGAGGTGAATCCCGGCGAGCCCGGGCCCGGCTCGCTCGGTTTCCGCCCCGGAGTCTTCCCCGACCAGGTGTTGGACTGCGGTGAGGTCGAGATCTGGACCCGGATCAGCAGCGCCGACGATCCTCTGCTCGACATGACTGCGGTCGACGCGGCCAGCACCCATGATCCGATCGTGGTCTCGGTCCGCCCCTTCTCCGCTGACGAGGTCGCCGAACTGTCCCGTACGGGCTCCGCACCCTCGGTCGTGATCTTTGTCACCGTGGTCTCGCTCTACCACCAGGAGGAGCGGTGAGGGTGCCACGGGTGATCGGCTCAGCACTGGTGGCCGGTGCGTTGCTGGTGGCTGCCTGTACGCCGGCAGCACGCACCGAACTGCCCCGCGAGCTACGCGGACCTGAGGTGAATGCGGCCCGTCAGGCAGCCATCGGTGCCGCTGACGAGGATCTGCGCCAGCTGACCGGCGCGGCGCCGCTGGCGGCCAACCTGGACGGCTGCCGCGACCTGCGGGCACGCCACGCCGGGTTTGCCTGGCGATGCACTGTCACCCGGATGGCGACCGTCGTGGCCGAGGACGTCACGATTGGACTGCAGGACCAGGCCGATCGGCTCCGCGGCCACGACTGCGCAGCCTTTCCCGGGCTGGGCACCAGCCAGGAACAACTCGAGGACGGGGTGCCGATCGAGGACCTCGTCGAGGTGAGCTACCACTGCCCCGATCGGACCATCGTGATGATCCGGTTCAGTCGTCCCGGGGACCAGCAGCTGCGTGACAAGCTGGACCTGACCACCCTCCTCCAAGGGTCGGGGGCCGACAATGTGGTGTCGGGCAAGCCGATCGCCAAGGCCAATGTGGACCGGCTCATCGCCGATGATTCCCAGGGACTGATCCTCATCGTCTCGGTGATCAGGACCTACTGGCTGACACCGAGCTGAGGGCGGTCCGATCCTGCTGGCTCAGTCCTCAGCAGGGGAATCAACGATGCTGCCGAGGACCCCGTTGACGAATTTCGGGGAGTCATCGGTGGACAGGTCTTCGACCAGGGCAACGGCTTCGGCCACGGCCACCGGCGGCGGGACTTCGGTCCAGCCGATTTCGTAGACGGCCATCCGCAGCACGGCCCGGTCCACACGAGGGATCCGCGGCAGCGTCCAGCCGGAGGCAAGATGGCCGATGATCCGTTGGTCGATCTCGGCCCGGTTCTGGCAGACCCCTTGCACCAGCTCGGTGGTGAAGTCCCGGACCGGAGGGTCGGCATCCTCGGTCCGTACCGACAGCGTCGACAACGGGTCGTCGCCGCGCAGTTCGGCCTCGAACAGGATGTCGACCGCACGCTTGCGCGCCTTGGTCCGGGTCGCCTTCTTGGAGTGGCCCGGTCGAGGGGAAGCAGGAGCCACCTCAGGCCCCGACGCGACCGAGGTAGTCCCCGGTGCGGGTGTCGACCTTGACCTTCTCGCCGGTGGTCAGGAACAACGGCACCTGGATCTGCAGACCGGTCTGGACGGTCGCCGGCTTGGTGCCACCGGTGGACCGGTCGCCCTGCAGGCCGGGCTCGGTGTAGGTCACCTCGAGCTCGACCGAAGCGGGCAGATCAATGAACAGCGGGTTGCCCTCGTGGAGGGAGACCGTGGCGGTGTTCTCTTCGAGCAGGTAGTACTTGTTGTCTCCGACGACGTCATCAGGAACCGTGATCTGGTCGTAGGTGGCGGTGTCCATGAACACGAAGCCGGCCCCGTCGTGGTACAGGTACTGCATGTCGCGGCGGTCGACATTGGCGGTGCCGACCTTGGTGTCGGAGTTGAAGGTCTTGTCGACGATCTTGCCCGACAGGATGTTCTTCAGCTTGGTCCGGACGACGGTGTTGCCCTTGCCCGGCTTGTGGTGCTGGAACCACAGCACCTGCCACAGCTGGCCGTCCAGGTCGAGGACCATTCCGTTCTTGAGGTCATTGGTCGAGGCCACTTGGCTGCTTCCCTTCACATGGTTCAGTACGCCGATCCGGTCTGAGGAAGTCTGCTCCCCCACGTCCGGGCCGAGCAGAGTGTAGCAATGTCGGCCCGACCCTTCGCTACGTGCTGCCCTGTCTCTACATGCTGCCCTGTCTCTACTTGCTGGCTGCGCGCTTGCGCTGGATGACCAGCACCACAGCAAAGGCGAGGACCACAACGGCACCGATCCCGATCAGCCACGGCAGCTGGCCCGACACATCGGTGCGTTCCGGATCATGCCGTCCCGGCGCCGGATCGTCAGCCGGCCACGGCTCGGCCTTGGACTCACCGTCACGGCTCACCTCGAACTCGATGACCCCCTGGGAGACGTGTCCGTCACCGAAGTTCACCTGGTAACCGGCGCGGTACCGCCCCTCCGGCAGTCCATCGGCCTCCAGTCCGGTCGGGGTCAGGGTGACCGTGGTCTCGTCCTGGCTGAACTCGGGCTCAGCCAGCGGATGGTCCACGCCGTTGGCACTGCGCAGGGTGAAGGTGGCCGCGGCGGTGTCGATCCCGTCGACGAACTCGATGGTGATCTCACTGACCTCGGTGACGACCTCGTGCTGGGCCGGGCTGGAGGTGTGCACCGCTTCGACATGGGCCTGGGCCAGCGCCCCGGGCACCAACCCGAGTCCGATGACGACGATGGCCAACAGCCGGCCGGTTCGTCGCAGCATTCCACTCATCACAACAGTCCTTCTCCCAATTGGCCGTCCGGCGCGCAACCGGGCGGGATGGCGAAAACGGCCGACCCGATCGGGACGGTCCACTCGTTGAGCAGGTCCTGCTCGGCGAGTCGGGTCTGCACCGGCAGGTACTGCCGGGTCAGATCAGCTTGGTAGGCGGCGAACAACAGGCCCTGGTCGACCACACCGTCGGTGATGCCCTCGTCGTAGTTGTAGCTCCGCCGCAGGAATCGGTCGCCGCGGCCGGTGGAGGCGGCTCGGGCGATGTGGGAGAACTGCGGGATCAGCGGCAGACCGGAGCTGTCGGTCGCGGTGAGATCAGGCTCATCATGCTCTCCTCCGCCGCTCAACGGGGCGCCGGTGGCGATGGTGCGTCCGATGGCGAGTTCCTGGGCATGTGGATCGAGTTCGTCCCAGGTGTCCATCGTCATCGCGATCCGCCGCAGCACCAGCATGGTGCCACCGGCGAACCAGCCGGCCTCGGACCCGGCCCACACCACCTCAGCAAAGTCGTCACTGCCCGGGGAGGGATTGACTGTCCCGTCGACCTGCCCCATCAGGTTGCGCGGCGTCGGCGAATCGGGTCCGAACATCGGTGTGCTGAACCCCTGTTGGACCCACCGGGGTGTGGTGAAACGTCGTACGGTCTTGGACAGGTGTCGCGCCGCATGTGCCACGACCAGAGGATCATCACCACAGATTTGGAGCAGCAGGTCGCCACCACTCCATCGCTCTTCCAGTCGATCGATCTCGTACGGGGGAAGGTCTTGGAAACCGATCGGTTGCTTCTGGGTCAGCCCGAGCGCGCTGAACCAGCCCGGCCCGAACCCGACGGTCACGGTCAGCCGACACGGGGTCAGGGCCAGCTGTGGCTCTTGGTCGGTGATCGCTGGTTCGGCGCGGCACAGGCGTGCCGCATCATCGGTGACCAGTCGCAACATCCGGCGGGCGGCATCGGCGTCCACGCCCTCGCGCAGATCGTGGGCGAGGTAGCGGGCATGGGCCTGGATCGGTGTCTCCACCCCGGCCTGGTGGCGACCGTGGAAGTCGACCAGGGCAGCGGGGGCGTCTGGGGTGCGCACCCGGTCCACCGCGACGGTGCCACCGATCCCGGCGGCGAGGCCGCCCAGGCCGATCCCGACCCCGAGCAGACCGCGCCGACCCACCCGAGCCGAGCCGCTGCGTGATTCGGTCACGAGTGGTAGCTCTCCTGGGCATTGGGCATGTCGCGCACGACCGCGGTGAAGCTGATCTCCTCACCGTCGGACAGCACGAGGGTGATCTCGATGTCGTCGCCGGGCTCCAGATCAGCGCTCAGACCGATCAACATGATGTGGAGACCGCCCGGCTCGAGGACGATGGTGCCGCCGGCGGGGACCACGATCTTCTCCACCGCTGACATCGTCATGGCCGGGCCATCCATGACCATCTCGTGAAGCTCGACCGTCTCCGCCGCCTCGGACCGGGCCCCGATGATGTCGATGTCGTCCCCGGTGGTGTTGGCCAGGGTCGCGAAGGCCGCCGACATCTCCCCGGCCGGCATTGCCTTGACATGCGGATCGCTGATCGTCAACGTCGGTCCATTGCTGCTGCATCCCGCGGTCACGGCCACCACGACGGCGACGAGGATGGCCAGGACAGGACGCAGAACTGTGGTGTTCACAGTGAAGCCAACGGGCCCCGCACGGCGAAGGTTCCGGTTCTCAGCCCAGAGCTTCGTGACAGGCGCGGAGCACGTCCTCGTCAGGACCGGTGAGCATCTGCGCCTGCCCGATGTCGGACAGCGCCACGAAGCGCAGCGTGGTGCCGCGGGCCTTTTTGTCCTTGGCCATGACCGCACGAAGAGCAGCCCAGTCGCCGGTGTATCCGGTCGGCAGGCCCACCGCAGCCAGTGCGGTGCGGTGCCGGGCAGCGAGCGCGTCATCCATCAGGCCGAGGCGACGGGCGAGCTCGGCCACATAGACCATGCCGATGGCGACCGCTTCGCCGTGACGGATGCGAAAGTTCTCATGCCGTTCGACGGCGTGGCCGTAGGTGTGGCCGTAGTTGAGCAGTTCGCGGGCGACATCACTGCCCGAGGACGTCCGTTCGGTGAGATCGGCGGCCACGACCTCCGCCTTGACCGCGATGCCGCGGGTGATGGCTTCGCCAAGTTCGGGCGAGTCCCACTGCTGCAGGGCCGCTGGAGCGGTGTCGACCAGATCCAGGATCTGGGGGTCGGTGATGAATCCGCACTTGACGACCTCGGCCAACCCGGAGCGGATCTCGACCTCGGGCAGGTGCTGGAGCAGGCCGAGTTCGCAGAGCACGCCACGGGGCTCGTGGAAGGCGCCGACCAGGTTCTTCCCGGCGGCGGTGTTGATGCCGGTCTTGCCGCCGACGGCCGCATCGACCATGCCCAGCACTGTTGTCGGGATCGAGATGAAGCCGACACCACGCAGCCAGGAGGCGGCAACGAATCCGGCCAGGTCGGTGGTGGAGCCGCCGCCGTACCCGATCACCAGGTCGTTGCGGGTGAACCCGGCCTCGCCGAGCCGGTCCCAACACGAGACCAGCACGTCAGCGGTCTTGGCGGCCTCACCGTCGGGGACCTCGATCGTGAGGGTGCTCACGTCAGCTGCGCCGAGCACCTCGAGGACCGGTTCGAGCCGGTCGGCCAGTGCGCTGGGATGCAGCACTGCCACCCGCGCTGCGCCGGTGCCGTCCTTTGCTCCCACGAGTCCGGCCAGTTCGCCGAGTACGTCGAAACCGATGACCACCTCGTACGGGGCAGTGGCCGACTTCACCGGGACACGGGTGGTCACTGGCCCCACCCGATCTTGTGCAGAGCGGCCACGATCCGGTCGACGACCGCTGCGGGCTCCTGTTCCTCCTCGTCGTTGGCCACCGTGATGGTGGCCAGGTTCTGGTAGACGGGGGTACGTTCGGCCAGCAGTTTCATCAAGGTGCCACGGACATTGCCCAGCAGCAGCGGACGAGCACTGTTGAGTCCGGCTCGTCGCACGGCGGTGGCAGCACTGACCTCAAGCCAGATGACCGGATGATGGGTCAGCGCGGCGCGGATCTTGGGCGACATGACGGCACCGCCACCGAGGGAGACGACCTGGGGTTCGGTCCGGCGCAACACCTCGACGGTGTGGCTCTGCTCCAGCTGCCGGAATGCCGCTTCGCCGTCCTCGGCGAAGATGTCGGTGATGCTGCGTCCCTGCACCTGGGCGATGAGCTGGTCGACGTCACAGAAGCCGATGCCCAAGCGTGTCGCCAGTGCAGCCCCCACGGTCGACTTGCCCGACCCCGGAGCGCCGATCACAGCAATCAGCGGCGACCCGACGAGCTGGCTGTGGTCGTCGTCGGCCTCGGCCCGTTCGGTGATGACCACACTGGCCTGTTCGGGGTCGACCACCTGGGCCTGGTCCGGGTCGACGACCTGTGCGGTGTCGGGATCGACCATGTCGGCCGAGCCGGCCGAGATCATCTCGACCTGCTGCTGGCCGAGCATCACCGCATCATCGGTCTGCAACATATTGGGGATCTGGCCCCCATGGGCGAACGGGTCGAAGATGTCGGGCTCGCGATGTTCGTCAGTCATCAGTTGATCCTCACGCTCGGGGTCTCACTGGTCCCCGAGGGTGACCGCCAGGCCACGCTCGCGAACATCAGCCAGGTAGGTGTCGTGGTTGCGGCGGGTCTCGGCGACCGAATCGCCGCCGAACTTCTCCAGGGCGACCTCGGCCAGCACCAGCGCGACCATGGCTTCGGCGACCACCCCGGCGGCGGGCACGGCACAGACATCGGAACGCTGGTGGTGTGCGACGGCCTCCTCCCCGGTGGAGGTGTCGACGGTGCGCAGTGCGCGCGGGACCGTGGCGATCGGCTTCATCGCGGCCCGGACCCGCAGCACCTCACCGGTGCTCATGCCGCCCTCGGTGCCGCCGGCATGGTGGGTGGCCCGCGCGATCCGGTGCCGGTCGCCGTGGTGGTCGATCACGATCTCGTCATGGGCCTGGCTGCCGCGGATGCGGGCCAGCTCAAAGCCGTCACCGACCTCGACGCCCTTGATGGCCTGGATCCCCATCAGTGCCCCGGCGAGCTTGGCGTCGAGTCGCCGGTCACCGTGGACATGCGACCCCAGACCCGGGGGTAGACCCCAGGCCAAGACCTCGACGACTCCGCCGAGCGTGTCACCGGCCTTCTTGCAGTCCTCGACCTCGCTCACCATGGCCTCGGTGGTCGCGGCGTCGAAGCAGCGCAACGGGTTCTCGTCGATCGCGTCCCGGTCGGCACGGGTGGGCAGCAGACCGGCAGGGGCCCGGACCGGGCCGAGCTCGACCACGTGGCTGACGAGGGTGATGCCGTACGCCTGCTCGAGGAAGTTGGACGCCACCCGGCCCAGGGCGACCCGGGCCGCGGTCTCGCGGGCCGAGGCTCGCTCCAGGATCGGCCGGGCCTCGTCCCAGTCGTACTTCTGCATCCCGACCAGGTCAGCATGGCCGGGGCGGGGACGGGTCAGCGGTGCGTTGCGGGCCTGTTCGGCCAGGACGGCATCGTCGACCGGGTCGGCCGACATGACGGTTTCCCACTTCGGCCACTCGGTGTTGCCGACCTGGATCGCCACCGGACCGCCGAGGGTCTGGCCGTGGCGGATGCCGCCGAGCAGCGTCACCTGGTCGGCCTCGAACTTCATCCGGGCGCCGCGTCCGTAGCCGAGGCGCCGCCGGGCCAGGGACTCAGCGATGTCCTCGCTGGTGACACGGACATGGGAGGGGATGCCCTCCATGACGGCGGTCAGTGCCTGACCATGGGATTCGCCTGCAGTGAGCCATCGGAGCATGCTGACGATTCTCTCATCGGTCCCTGCTGGCTCTCGACCCTGTCCGCAGCTGGGTCAGCGCGTCGGTGCCGCGGCGGTCCGGGCGGCGAGGACGTCGCGCCCGGTGCGGACCAGGTGGCGAGCATCGACGGTGCGGCCAGTCATCAACTCGACCTGACCCACGGCCTGATGGGCCAGGAGGTCGAGTCCGTTGACCACGGGGACGTGGTTGGCCTGTGCGGCCGCGGCGAGTGCGGTCGGCCACGGGTCGTAGATCACGTCGAAGACCATGGCGGCACTGGCGGCGGCGGCGTCGGCGATCGGATCGGTGGCGCCGGCGGTGACGGTGGAGATCAGCAGGTCCGAGGCCGGGATCGGTTCGTCCCAGGCTCTGACCTCGAGCTCCATCCCGCAGGTGGTGGCCAGCTCAGCCAGGGATGCGGCCTTGGCCGGGGTGCGCGCCAGCACGGTCAGCTGGGCACAGCCGAGCATCCCCAGCGAGGCGATGCTGCTGCGGGCGGTGGCGCCGCTGCCGAGCACAACGGCCCGCTCCACCTGGTCGACGCCGGCACTGCGGATCGCGGCCACCATGCCGGGGACATCGGTGTTGTGGGCACGGTGGGGCGCACCGTCCCAGTTGAGGACGAGGGTGTTGGCCGCTCCGACCCGGACGGCAAGTTCATCGGCCTCGGCCAGGTCGAGGACGACAAACTTCAACGGCATGGTCAGGCTGAGGCCACGCCAGCGCGGGTCGAGGCCGGCCAAGAATCCGGCCAGTTCGGGTTCCTCGACCTGATGGCGTTCATAGGTCCAGTCCAGGCCGAGTTCCCGGTAGGCAGCCCGGTGCAGATCCGGCGACAGTGAATGCGCGATCGGTGAGCCGAGCACCGCGCAGGTCCGCCCCATCAGCAGCCCTTGCCGGGGTTGGCCTGACACCACTGCTGGAACAGCGCCACATTGGCCTCGTGCTCCTCGTAGGTGACGGCGAAGCGGGTTTCGCCGGTGTCGAGATTGACGGTCACGAAGTAGAGCCAGTCGCCGGCCGCCGGTGAGGTGGCGGCCTCCAGCGCGGCCCGTCCGGGTGCAGCGATCGGTCCCGGCGGCAGTCCCTTGTGCTCATAGGTGTTGTACGGGGAGTCGACGGCCCGCTGCTCGTCGGTCGTGGTGGTGGTCGAGTAGTCATTGACGGCGTAGTGGACGGTGGAGTCCATCTGCAGGGGCATGTCCTTGGCGAGCCGGTTGACGATCACCCGGGCGACCCTGGCCCGGTCGTCGGGATCTGCACTGCCGGCCTCCCGCTCGACGATGGAGGCGAGGGTGACAAGCTGGAGCGGGCTCAGACCGAGCGAGTCGGCCCGGTCGACCAGCTTGATCTCCTCGGCGACCCGGTTGAACTCGGCCACCATCCGCTTGAGGAGATCGAGCTCCTCGGTGCCCTCAGGCGCGTCATAGGTGTCGGGGAAGAGGAACCCTTCGGCATTGGGCGCCCACTTGGGCAGGTCGAGATTCTTCTTCTTCTTGACCACATCCTTGAGCACCTCGAGGTCGAAGTCAGTGTGTTCGTCGTCGGCTATCCGTTCCAACTGTTGTGACAGTCGAAGCCCTTCGGGGATCGCGATGAAGTTGCGCAGCGCATTTTCCGGGTCGAGCAACATCTCCAGAGCGGTCGCGGCAGGGATCTGGGCCCGCAGACTGTAGGTGCCGGCCTGGATCTCGACCACCTCGGGATGTTCCCGGACCGCGTTGAGGAAGGCCTGGGTGGACTTGACCACATCGGCCGAGACCAGGAGGTCACCGATGTCGGCGGTGGTCGATCCCATCGGGATGGTGACGGTGACCTTCTCACCGCCCTCGCCCTCGTAGTCGGGGGCCAGGTCGAGAACGCCGACGATGTCGTTGAACTTGGTGTAGGCCACGAAACCGACCCCACCGAGGATGGCCAGTGACAACAGCACCGCAAGGGTGCTCTTCACCCGTGAGGCGGCCACGCGGCGTCTGCTGCTGCGGTGGTCCGGGTCGATGAATCCGCTCACGCTTCTCCCTGGTCTGTGCCTGGCTCTTTGCCCGACCAATCGTGTCCGATCGCGTCGATACTAGTCCGCGCTCAACCGGTGACGGCCTCGCCGGGCGGTTGCCCGGTCCGTCGCTCGATGTCGAGGGCATGTTCGAGGATGCCGACGGCGGCGGCCTGGTCGATCACCGACCGCTGTTGGTGCGACCGGCGGCCCGACTCGTGCAACTGACGGGTCGCGGTCGTGGTGGTGAACCGTTCGTCGACCAGCCGCACGCTGATCCCGTACGGGACCAGGGCGAGTGCAAAACGACGGGCCTGTTGCCGGATCCGGCGCGCAGCCGGCCCCTCTCCCCCGTCCAAGGAGCGTGGCAAGCCGATCACGACCTCGGTCGGTTCATGATCCTCGACGATCTCCAGCAGTTCATCGAGGGCGGTGTCGTCGTCATTGAGTTTGCCGTTGCCGGCGCGGACGGTGCGCACGGGGTGGGCCAGGATGCCGTCGCGATCGCAGGCCGCGACCCCGATCCGGGCCTGGCCGAGATCGAGCGCCAACCGCACCCCACGCCGGAACGGGGGTGCGGCGGGCTCGGAACCTTCACTCATGCGTTCTGCAACACGTGGCCGACGGCGTGTTCAACCGCAGCGAGGGCCGCCGGGATCCGGCTGGCGTCGGAGCCCCCACCCTGGGCTATGTCGGGACGTCCGCCGCCCTTGCCGCCGAGAGTGGTGCTGGCCTCCCGTACGAGATCACCGGCGGCCAGTCCGCGGTCTCGGGCTGACTGGTTGGTCGCGACCACGACGGCCGGCTTCTCCGCGGTGCCGCCGATCAGTGCCACCACCGCCGCCCGATCGCCGAAGCGGTCGCGCAGGTCGGTGGCGAGTTGACGTAGGTCACCACCAGAGACACCGTCGAGGTGCTGCCCGACGAAGGCCAACCCCCACATGTCGTGGGCCCCGGCGACGAGGTCCCCGATCGAGGAGCGCAGCCGCTCGGCGCGCAGGCGAGCGATCTCCTTGTCAGCCTCCTTGAGCTGGGCGACGAGCTTGGTGACCCGCTCGGTGAGTTGGTCGGGCTGGACCTTCAACGCATCGGTGAGACCGGCGACCAGGGCCCGTTCCCGAGCGAGCTCGGTGAAGGCGTCGTAGCCGGTGTAGGCCTCGATGCGTCGTGCCCCGGACCCGACCGATCCTTCACCGATGAACGAGACGAGCCCGATCTGGGAGGATCGCTGGACGTGGGTGCCGCCACACAACTCGATCGACCATGTGTCGGGGTAGTCGGGGTCGGTCATCGAGATGACCCGGACCCGTTCGCCGTACTTCTCGCCGAACATCGCCATCGCACCGGTTCGTTTGGCCTCGTCGAGGCTCATCTCCCGGGCCGACACCTCCAGGTCGTCACGGACCGCTCGGTTGGTGATCGCCTCCAACTCGTCGCGCAGGTCCTTGCCGACCGCCGCATTCCACGAGTAGTCGAAGCGCAGGTAGCCGGGACGGTTGTACGAGCCGGCCTGGACTGCGGTCGGGCCGAAGACCTGACGGAGCGCGGCATGGACCAGATGGGTGGCCGAGTGCGCCTGGCAACCGGCGAGCCGGGCCTGTGCATCGACCGCGGTGGCCACCTCGAGACCGGGACGCAGCTCACCGTCGATGACCTCGACGGTGTGCACCACCAGTCCCGCGACCGGGCGCTGCACATCAGTGACCTGCAGGGACAACCCGTCACCAGTAATCAGACCGGTGTCGGCATCCTGCCCACCGGACTCGGCATAGAACGGCGACTCCTCCAGCACGACCTCGACCACATCGCCGGGGACTGCTCGCTCAGCCACCGCACCCTCGGCAATGATGCCGCGCACCCGGGACTCACCGGACAGGTCGGTGTACCCGGTGAACCGGGTCTCGCCGCCGTCGCGCAACTCGCGGTAGGCCTCGACCGCTGCCGAACCGCCCTTCTTGGCGCGGGCGTCAGCCTTGGCGCGCTGCCGCTGCTGTTCCATCAGCTCGGTGAAACTGGCATGGTCGACTTCGAGGCCCTGTTCCTGGGCCATCTCGAGGGTCAGGTCAATCGGGAAGCCGTAGGTGTCGTGTAATTGGAAGGCCCGATCTCCCGACAGGGTCGCCCCGCCGCCGGTGCGGACCTCGGACACCGCCGAGTCGAAGATCTGGGTGCCGGCTGCGAGGGTCCTGGAGAAGGCCTCTTCCTCGGCCGTGGCCACCTGCAGGATGCGCTCGAAATCGGTCGCGACCTCGGGATAGGAGCCCGACATGGCGTCCCGACTCGCCGGGAACAGCTCGCCAAAGCTGCGCTCGGAGACGCCGAGCAGCCGCATCGAGCGGACCACTCGGCGCAGCAGCCGGCGCAGCACATAGCCGCGTCCCTCGTTGCCGGGTACGACACCGTCGCTGATCAACATCAGTGCGGAGCGGACGTGGTCGGCGACCACACGCAGTCGCACATCGTCGTCGTTGTTGACCCCGTAGGTCTTGCCGGCGAGCTCAGCGGCTCGGGCCAGGACCGGGAAGACCTCGTCGATCTCGTACAGATTGTTCTTGCCCTGCAGCAGGGTCGCGATCCGCTCCAGGCCGGCCCCGGTGTCGATGTTCTTGGTCGGCAGTGGGCGCAGCACGTCGAAGTCGTCCTTGCCACGGACGGCGGACAGTTCCTCCTGTTGGAAGACGTTGTTCCAGATCTCGAGATAGCGTTCGTCGTTGACATCGGGGCCGCCGGCCTCACCGAACTCCGGCCCCCGGTCGAAGAAGATCTCCGAGTCGGGACCGCCCGGGCCGGGGACGCCCATGTGCCAGTAGTTCTCGGTCAGGTCGCGTTCATGGATCCGTTCGGACGGCAGCCCGATCGAGCGCCAGATCTCGCGGGCCTCGACATCACCCTCGGGATAGGCCGGGTGGAAGCCTGCCCCGAGCACCGACACCGAGATCCGCTCCGGGTCGATGCCCAGGTTGCCGTCGTCGACGGGGCCGGTGAGGAATTCCCAGGTCCACGCGATGATCTCGGCCTTGAAGTAGTCGCCGAAGGAGAAGTTGCCCAGCATCTGGAAGAAGGTGCCGTGGCGGGTGGTTCTGCCGACTTCTTCGATGTCAAGGGTGCGGATGCACTTCTGGCAGCTCACCGCACGGCGCCACGGAGCCGGTTCGGCACCGGTGAAGTAGGGCACCATCGGCACCATGCCGGCGACGACGAAGAGCAGGTGGGGATCGTTGTGGACCAGGGACGTGCTGGCGACCTCGGTGTGTCCGTGACGCACGAAGAAGTCGAGGTAGCGTCGCCGGATCTCGGCGGTTTTCATGGAAGTTCCTTCAACTGTGCGGCTGGGCTCAGCCGCGGTCTGGCTGGGAGTCGCGGTCTTCGACCAGGCCGAGCGCATCACGAAGTTCGGTCTCGCGCTCGGCCATGGCGGCTCGTGCCTCGGCGGTGAAGTCGGCGATCCGGTCGAACATGCCGACGGCCTGCTTGTTGACCTGTTCGGTCACTGCGTCCGGCAACTTCTTGGTGACGATCTCCCGGCCCTTGAGCACGATGACCACACCGACGGTGATCCCGGCGGCGAAGATGAGGAAACGACGCATCAGACCTTCGCCGCCCTGCGCTTGGCCGAGTCTGCGGAGCGCTTGGCCTTGGTCTTCCCGCGACCCCGGAGGGCCTGACGCACGCCATAGGACATGGCCGCCGTCTTGACCAGTGGACCACCGAGGGTGGAGGCGAACAGCGTGGCGAGCTGGGCGGCGTTCTCGCTGACCACCGCGGCATTGGCGCTGACCTTGGCCGCATCCTCGGTCACGATCGACAACTTCTCGATCTCGGTGTTGGTGGCCGTGACCGTGCCCTTGAGCTCGGTCAGGATGGGAACCGACTCGGTGCCGATGTCACGCACCGCGAGGCGGAGTTCCTCCAGCACCCGTCCGAGTTTGAACAGCGGGACGAAAGCCACTCCGACCAGAACGCAGAATGCCACCGCCGCGATGATGGCGGCGATGTCGCCCAGTCCGACCTGCATGGTTGTCCTCCCGTGGTGGGGTTGCTCGGGTCCGGTGGATGAGCCTATCCGATTCGACGGTCTGCGCGGAGATGGGCGCGGATGATCTCCCAACGTTCCCCCATACGGGCGTCCATCCCGTACGGGGTCGGCTGGTAGTAGTCGGCATCGACGAGTTCATCGGGCAGGTACTGCTGGGCCGAAATCGCATGCGGCTGATCATGGGCATAGAGGTAGCCCTGGCCGTGCCCGTGGTCCTTGGCCCCCGGGTAGTGGGTGTCGCGCAGATGGGGCGGGACCTGCCCGATCCGGCCGGCCCGCACATCGGCGATGGCGGCGTCGAGCGCCTTGTAGGCGGCATTGGACTTGGGCGCGAGCGTGAGATGGACCGTGGCCTGTGCCAGCGGGATGCGTCCCTCGGGCATCCCGATGAAGGACACCGCCTCCATCGCGGCCACTGCCACCCCGAGGGCGGTCGGATCAGCCAGGCCGACATCCTCTGACGCCGAAATGATCAACCGTCGGGCGATGAACCGCGGGTCCTCCCCCGCCTCCAACATCCGCGCCAGGTAGTGCAGGGCAGCATTCACGTCGGATCCACGGACACTCTTGATGAAGGCGCTGATGACGTCATAGTGCTGGTCGCCGTCCTTGTCATAGCGCACCGCGGCCTTGTCGACGGCCTGGGCGATGATCTCGGGCGTGATGACGACACTGCCGACGGCATCGGCCCCGGCCGCCGCCTCCTCCAGACAGGTCAGGACCCGGCGGGCATCACCACCAGCAAGGCGGAGCAGATCAGCGCGTGACTCCTCGGGCAGTTCGTAGTGGGCACCCTCGGGGGTCCGCAGTCCCCGCTCGTCGTCGAGGGCTCGCTCGACCAGGACCAACAGGTCCTGGTCGGTCAGCGGTTTCAGGGTCAGCAGCAGCGACCGGGACAGCAAGGGGGAGATGACTGAGAACGACGGATTCTCCGTGGTGGCCGCGATCAGGGTGACGATCCGGTTCTCCACTGCCGGCAGCAGGACATCCTGCTGGGACTTGGAGAACCGATGGACCTCGTCGACGAACAGGACGGTGTGGATGTTGTCGACCAGGTCGCGGCGGGCCCGGTCGAGGACGGCTCGGACCTCCTTGACCCCCGCGGTGACAGCCGACACCTCGACGAACCGCCGATTGGTGCTCTGCGAGACCACCGAGGCGATGGTCGTCTTGCCAACTCCGGGTGGCCCCCACAGGAACACCGACATCGCGCCGGTCCCGGTGGCCAGCCGCCGCAGCGGTGACCCGGCCGCCAGGAGATGCTGTTGACCCACGATCTCGTCGACGGTCCGTGGTCTGAGCCGTACGGCCAGAGGCGCCAGCGAGTGAGCGGCGCCGCCCAGGCTGCCGCCGGTCGTCCCGGCCTCGGCGGCCGGGACCGGATCTGGGTTGCCGAACAGGTCACTCACCTTCGTGAGGCTATCGCCAGAGATCTGAGACAGTGAGGGCGGTACGGCACAACCGGATGCAACCGGGCACGGTCGGGGTGCGTAGAGCCAGTGACCGAACCTCGGGACCCACGATCATCCAGGACAAGGAGCCAGAGATGGATCAGGCAGCCTTTGACACCTTCTACGCACAGTCGTACAACCGTGTGGTCGCCCAGCTGTACCTGACCTGCGGCAATCTCGGCGAGGCCCAGGACTGTGCCCAGGAGGCATTCATCCGGGCCTGGCAGCACCGTCGCACCCTCAACACCGATGACCATCCCGAAGCCTGGGTGCGCACCGTCGCGCACCGGATCAGTGTGAGTCGTTGGCGCAAGCACCGTCGCTCCACCCCGACCGAGTTCGTCCCGGACTCCGGTGTCAGCGACCCCGATGTCGCTTCCCAGATCGCGGTGCGCAAAGCGCTGGCCGAACTGCCGGTCGAGACCCGTCGGGTGATTGTCCTGCACCACTTCAACGATCTGCCGGTGGCCGACATCGCCGCTGAGCTGGAGCTCCCGGAGGGTACCGTGAAGGCGCGGCTCTCCCGCGGCCGAGCCAAGTTGGCCGCTGCCCTGACCCGACCGGACCGTGCCGAGGCGCTGTCCGGCTCGATGACCTTGATGGAGGACGCCATGACCGAGCCGGACCCGTTCGGGCTGAAGAAACTGGCCGAACCCGCACTGCGGGTCATCGCACCCTCCGCCTCGCAGATCCGCGCTGCTGGGACATCGCGGGCCCGGCGCCGGATCACCGGCGTCGTGGCTGCCTCGGTGGCCGGAGCCGTGCTGATCGGCGGGGTCGCCGTCGGTGTCCGCGGCGACTGGCAGGTGTTGCCCTGGGTGAACCCCTCCGCGGCGCCGAGCAGCCACCCGACCGGGATCACCACCCCCGATGCCGGTGGTTCACCGTCTGTTCCGGCGATGCTGACCTGGGAGCAAGTCCCGACGCAGGAGGAGGTCTCCTACCAGGACCAACAGCTCATCCAGACCGACCAGGAGGAGGGCTGGCCCGAGCAGTGGGCGATGAGTCGCTGCATTGCCGACCGGGAACAGTTGGATCCTTCACAGATGCTGATCCGTTCCTTCAGCGGTGGGGAGAACGGTCCAGTCACCCATGCCGGAGTCATGCAGTTCGACACCACTGACGCCGCGACTGCAGCTCGCGAGCAGATCGACCAGTGGTACACCAACTGTGACCAGCTCTGGTCCGAAGGTGGCGACCAGCCATGGGTCATCCACCACGACTCCCAGGACATCACCCTCGACCCCGAGTCGGACTTCCCCGACGGCACGGTCGCCGACTACCACCTCATCCAGTGGCGCGAGGACGAGCAGTCCGGACAGTTCGAGGAGTCGGTCGTGCTGCAGGTCGGTGACCGAGTGATCTGGTACATGCAGGACCTCGGTGAGATGCCGGACCGCAACTGTGCCCCGGACCAGGATCGGGGCACACATGAAGAACTGTGCACCCCGATCCACAACTTGCCGGACTTCGCCCGGCGACTGGCCTCCTGACTGCTCACTTGATCCCGGTGTGTGCCAACGCAGCCACGAAGTTGCGCTGGAACATCATGAACAGGATGAACAGCGGCAGCACCGATGACACCGAGGCGGCCATGGCAAAGCCACCCGAGAGTCCGCCCTCGGCATCGATGAACCGGGTCAGTCCCAACGGGACGGTGTAGTTCTGGGCACTGGACAGCATCACCAACGGACCCTCGTAGTCGTTCCACGAGCCGACGAAGCTGATGATGGCCAGCGCTGCCAGGGTGGGCCGGACCTGTGGCAGATAGATGCTCCAGAACACCCGCCACTCCCCTGCCCCGTCGATCCGTGCCGCCTCACCGAGCTCAGGGGGAGCCGCCAGGAATGCCTGTCTCATCAAGAAAGTGCCGAAGACCGTGAACACTCCGGGCAGGATCAGGGCCCACAAGGTGTCGTACAGGCCCATCTGCTGGAAGAACATGAACCGAGGCACCAGCAGCAGCTGGCCCGGGATCACCGCCGTGCCGAGGTAGAGCAGGAAGACCCGGTCCCGACCGGTGAAGTGCAAGCGGGCAAAGGCATATCCGGCCATTGACGAGGTCAACAGGTCTCCGACCAGGCCGATCCCCGAGACGGTGATCGAGTTGGCAAAGAACCGCCACATCGGCGGATCACCATTCACCCAGACCTGGAGATAGTTCGTCCACACGATCGGATCGGGGATCCACTGCACGGGCAGGGTGAAGACATCAATGTTGCGCTTGAGCGAGGAGACGATCATCCACACGAAGGGCAACAGGAAGACAATCGAAAATCCCCACATCACGACCGATCGGACCGTCAGGCCGACGATCGCCTTGGTCCGTCGCGGTCCACGTTGGGGCAGTTCGGCGGCCCAGCCGGTGGAACGGCGCGCCCGGCGTCTTTCCTTCGGTGCCGGAGAAGCCACGTCGACGGCGGTCATGAGTACAGCCCCCTTCCCTTCTGGAAGCGCCACATCAGCGCGGTCAGGCCGAGCACGCCGATGGCGTTGAGGACACCGATCGCCGCGGCATAGCCGAACTGGTAGTACTGGAAGCCGCGCTGGTACATGTAGTACGACAGCGTGGTCGAGGAGTCACCGGGGCCACCCTGGGTGAGAAAGGCAATCAGCCCGAAACCCTGCGAGTGGCCGATCATCGACATGATGGCGAGGAAGGTCGTGGTCGGCATCAGGGACCGCCAGGTCACGGTGGTGAACCGACGCCACCATCCCGCTCCATCGATCTGCGCCGCCTCATGGAGCTCGGGCGGCACGGATTGCAGTGCAGACAGGAAAATCACGCAGTGGAAGCCCATCCCGGCCCACGAGGTGATGAAGATGATCGTCAACAGGCTCCAGTCCTGCGACACCAACCAGGACGGTGTGTTCTCCACCCCCAGGGTCCGCAGGAAGTTGTTGACCACACCATTGCTGGGATGGAGCAGCAGCAGCCAGACGAAGCCGATCGCGATCGAGTTGACGATGTGCGGGAAGAAGAAGATCAGCCGCAACACGCCACGGCCGACGACCGGGCCGTTCAGCACCAGTGCCAGGGCGAGACCGCCGAGCATGGTGAGCGGCACGCCGAGACCTGCGTAGAGGAAGGTCCGCCCCATCGCCTTCCAGAACTGGGCATCGGACATCAGCGCGCTGAAGTTCGACAGTCCCACCCAGCTGATCCCGTCGACACCGGAGACCACATTCCAGTCGGTGAACGAGATCACGATGCCCGCGATCAGGGGGACCAGGGTGAAGGCGAGGAACCCGATCAGGTTCGGCGTGATGAAGAGCCAGCCTGCCCACTGCGGGCGGGCACGTTCACGGGAACGTCCCCGCCCGGGAGCAGGCAGCGTGGTGGTCAGATTCGGTGCTGCCACGATGTCACTTCGCTGCCGAGATGGCGGCGTCGACTTCCTTGGTCAGGGTCTCGACCCAGGAGTCGACGGTCCGGGTGCCGAGCAGGACCTCGTCGGTGTACTGCTTCACCAGGGTCTCAATCTCGGTGGCAGCGGTGAAGATGGTGTCGACCGGGATGGCGACTTCCTTGCCGAACAAGGCGTTCTCGAAGCTCGGCACATCGAAGATCTCCTCCCGGTCCGGCCCGAGCAGTCCAGCAGTCAGATCAGCGGGGGTGGCGTTTCCGACCACGGAGGGCAGGCGGCCGCCGGGCACGTTGTAGGAACCGTTCAACATCCAGAATCGGACGAACTCCCAGGCCAGGTCGGGATCAGCGGTCTTCGAGCTGATCGAGATGTTGTCGCCGATGGCTCCGACACCCCACTCGTCACCACCGGGCTCGACCGTCGGGTGCGGCATCGCCTTGGTGATGAAGTCGTGGGGGAACTCGGTCAGGTCACTGATGTAACGCAGGATGAAGATCTGCGAGGTGTTCATCGCGGTGCGTCCGGTCAGGAAGGGCTGGTGCTTGAAGACCTCGAGCTTCTCGGCCAGCACGGTCTCGCGGTCGACGATGTACTTGGCCGCCTGTGCATCGAGCCGGGCCTGGAGATCTTCGGCGAAGACCGGGTGCTCGAAGTTGGACCGGGCGCCGTTGTCGGCGTAGTAGCGGTCCGGGCCGAGCACGATCTCGGCCTTGCCCGGACGGTCGAACGAGCCGAAGACGTCACCGTGGCTGAGCTCGGCCATGACGTCCTCATAGTCCTCGATGGTCCAGGTGTCGCCCAAGGTGATGCCGGCGTCGTCGAGCATGGTCTGGTTGAGCACCACGATCGTGGGGCTCTTCTGGGCCGGGATGGAGAAGGCCTTGCCATCGGTGAAGTAGTTGGACGGGGTCTCCGCCGACGGTCCGAACTGCTTCAGATCGGGGTCCTGGTCGATCCGATCGCTGAGGTCGATCGCCAGGCCATTGTCGACGCGTTGGAAGAGTTTGGCTGGGGCGTAGGAGATGAAGACGTCGATCGGCGCTCCGCCGGCCAAGGACGAGTCCAGCTTGAGGTTGCCGGTGTCGTCGTTGACGTAGCGGGTGTAGTTGACCTTCACTCCGGGATTCGCCTCAGTGAAGGCATCACACAGGTCCTGTGGGCCGTTCTCACCCGGCACGCCTCCCCACACATTCAGCACCCCACCGCCCCCACTGGGGCCACCCGGGCTGTCGCTGTTGCAGCCGACCAGGGCGGTGGCCGAGGCGAGTCCTGCCGCACCGAGGAGGGTGCGCCTGGCCAGCGGTGTCGATGCGATGTTCTTGATGGTGTCCGACATTGGATTCTCCTGTGGTGGAAGGGATGGTGCGGGCCTCACGCCTCTGGCTGGCGAAAGGCAAGTTCAAGGTCGCGGCGGACGGTGTGCAGGATCAGCCGGAGTTCGTCGGGTGAGTGACGGCCGTCATGGTCGAGCACAGCCAGCGCCACCGGGTGCGGTTCTGCGGTGTTGACCGGGATCGCGCCCGACTGGTGGACATCCAGCGCCCACCGGTCGCTCAGGATCAGGACCTCGTGCTCACACAATTCCTGAGCCCGTTCGAGCAGCGCCGCTGGATCGCGGGGCACCACATCGGGGTCGCCGGACCAACCGTGTTGACGCCGGGAGTCCTCGAGCAGGGCCAACGCTTCGGTCTCGGGCAGCTCGAGCAGCAGCCGCAGCCCTGGGCTGGACCGGTGCAGGGGGAAGGCGCTGTAACGGCGCGCATGTTGGGTCGTCCGGCCACGGAGCCGCTGCCCGTACACGAGTTGGCCCCGCCACAGCATCGCCAAGGTGGCCGAGAGGTCTGGATGGTCCAGGGAGAAGGCTTCGAAGACCTGCCACGGGCGGCGGATCAGGGGAAGGTGTGCCGCGTGACTGGCCAGGGCGACGATCCCGTAGTCCGGGGCGAAGTGTCCGCTCTCGTCACGGCGCACATAGCCGGCACTGGTCAAGGTGGCCAACAGCCGGGAGACCGAGCTCTGGTGGGTGCCCAGCTCGGCAGCCAGTTGGGTGGCGGTCAGGGTCTGACGGGACTCGGCCAGTCGCTGCAGGACCCACAGGCCCCGGGCCAGGGACTGGCTGGGGCCCGATGGCATGGCGATGCCACCGGGGGCCAGGGACCCCGCTTCATCGACCGCCACGCTGCTCTGCACAGCAGGATCATTACATGCACCATGTGCATGCGCAAGGGGTCACATGAAGATTGTGCTCAGCTGTGACAACTCATGCCGCCAGGCGTCAATCGCGGAATGCTGCCTCGAGCTCGCGCCGGGCCCGGTGGAGCAGAAGCCGCAGCTCATCGGCGTCCATGGAGCCGTCGGTGACCACGATCGCCATCGCGACCGGATGGGGCTCGCTGGTCCGGACCGGAATCGCCCCACTGATCTGCTGGGGATCAGCCCAGCCCTGCAGGATCAGCACATCGTGTTCAAGGTTCGCCCGGGCCGCCGCAAGCACCTCGGCCTCGGTGGCCGGGATCACGGCCGGGTCACCGGTCCATCCGTGGGCGCGCCGCGAATCGGCCAACATCGCCAAGGCCTGCTCCTCGGGCAGGTCCAGCAACAACCGAAGGCCAGGAGACGAGCGGTGCAAGGGATAGCGGACGTTGTCGTAGAGGTGGGTCAGACCACCGACATTGGAACGCAGCAGGTAGAGCATCTCTGAGCGCCACAACATCGAGGTGGCCAGCGTCAGTCGCGGGTACTCCTCGAGCAGGGCGTTGAACACTGCCACCGGTTTGGTGAGCAGAGGCAGCCGTGTGGTCTCGGCGGCCAGGGTGATCACCCCGTAGTCGGGGACGAAGCCGCCCTGTTCGTTCTTGCGCACGAAACCGGCCTCCCCCAGGGTGGACATGACCCGTGAGATCGAGCTCTGGTGGAGCCCGAGCTCACGGGCCAGTTCCGTGGCCGACATGGGCCGTCCCGACTCCACCAGTCGTCGCAGCACATAGAGTCCGCGCGCCAAGGCCTGGTTGGTCTCGGCACCGGGCGGTGTGACTGGTGTGGTCATGGTGTCGTTCCTCAGTCCTGCACAGCTGGGGCCTGGCCGTCGACCGGAGCCGCATCGACCCCGGCCTCCTTGCGCTGTTGCGCAGTGATCGGTGCCGGTGCTGCAGTCAGGGGGTCATATCCGCCACCGGACTTGGGGAAGGCGATCACCTCACGGATCGAGTCAGCGCCGGCGAGCAGGGCACAGATGCGATCCCACCCGAACGCGATGCCACCGTGCGGCGGGGCACCGAAGGCAAAGGCATCCAGCAGGAAGCCGAACTTCTCCTGTGCCTCTTCCTGCCCCAGTCCCATGATCGCGAACACCCGCTCCTGCACGTCGCGGCGGTGGATACGGATTGAACCGCCGCCGATCTCATTGCCGTTGCAGACCATGTCATAGGCCCAGGCCAGTGCATTCGCCGGATCCGAGTCGAAGCCCTCGACGTCCTGCGGCGAGGTGAAGGCATGGTGGACTGCCGTCCAGGCACCCGCACCGACTGCCACATCACCGGCGGCCACGGCATCCGAGGCCGGCTCGAACAGCGGAGCATCGACCACCCAGCAGAACGCCCAGGCATTGTCCGCACCTGGTTCGGGGATCAATCCGACCCGCTGGGCGATCTCCAGTCGAGCCGCACCGAGCAGGGCACGGGAGGACTTCGGCGCTCCGGCAGCGAAGAAGATGCAGTCGCCCGGCTTGGCACCGGTGTGCTCGGCCAGTCCGGCACGCTCGGCCTCACTGAGGTTCTTGGCGACCGGTCCGGCCAGGTCGCCGTTGTCGGCGACCGTGACGTAGGCCAGGCCCTTGGCCCCACGCTGTTTGGCCCATTCCTGCCAAGCATCGAAGGTACGGCGCGGCTGCGAAGCCCCACCTGGCATCACGACGGCGCCGACATAGGGGGCCTGGAACACGCGGAAGGTGGTGTCGGCGAAGTAGTCGGTGCACTCCACGAGCTCCTGGCCGAACCGCAGGTCAGGCTTGTCCGAGCCGAAGCGACGCATCGCCTCGGCATAGCTGATCCGTGGGAACGGGGTCGGCAGGTCGACCCCGATCAGCTTCCACAGCGCGACCGCGATGGACTCACCGAGCTCGATCACATCGTCCTGGGTGACGAAGCTCATCTCGATGTCCAGCTGGGTGAATTCGGGCTGCCGGTCGGCGCGGAAGTCCTCGTCGCGGTAGCAGCGTGCGATCTGGTAGTACCGCTCCATGCCGGAAACCATCAACAGCTGTTTGAACAGCTGCGGGCTCTGGGGCAACGCGTACCAGCTGCCCGGGGCCAGCCGTGCCGGCACCAGAAAGTCACGGGCACCCTCGGGGGTTGACCGAGTCAGGGTCGGGGTCTCGATCTCAACGAAGTCACGCTCGGCCAGCACCGTACGAGCTGCCTGGTTGACCTGGCTGCGCAGTCGGATCGCTGCTGCAGGCGCCGGTCGACGCAGATCGAGATAGCGGTACTTCAACCGGGACTCCTCGCCGACCGTGACCCGCTCGTCGATCTGGAAGGGCAAGGGCACCGACGGGTTCAACACCTCGAGATCGCTGATGGCGACCTCGATCTCACCGGTCGGCAGGTCAGGGTTGGCATTGCCGTCAGGCCGCGCCTCGACGGCGCCGACGACCTTGATGCAGTACTCATTGCGCAGGTCATGGGCTCCGGAGGCCTCAAGGATCTCGTCCCGGACGACGACCTGGGCGACGCCTGAGGCATCACGCAGATCGATGAAGGCGACGCCGCCGTGGTCACGTCGACGGGCCACCCACCCGGTGAGGGTGACGGTCTGGCCGACGTGCTCGGCGCGTAGGGAACCAGCGGTGTGGCTTCGCAACATGTGGGTGTCCTTTCCGTACGGACTCCCGGGGTACGGGGTGCACCTCCGAGAGGGCAGCCCGGACAGGTGTGGGCGGGGGCCAGATCGCGGTGCCACCACACCTTCGCCGCTTCCACCGGCCCGGTCGGGCGGTGGTGCGGCCTCTCGTCGGTGCGCCGAACGCGCGGACTGCAGCTGACCTGTGGTCCAGGTCGGATGGGTCGTCACCCCACCACTGCAACCAGAGCAGATTCTAGCCCAGTTTCTCGTTCTCCCGGTCACCGATTTTCGGGCACACTGGAGGGGTGACCGGTCCAGATGTACCCCCGACACCACCTGCCACACCAGATGTCCGACCCAGCGGTGTCGACCGCTGGCGCAGGTTCAGTGTGCGCGCCGCCCAGGCGATCGCCGCGGACGGTCCGCCGACCGCAGTGATGACCCTGCGCGAGATCGAGGAACAGGCCGATGAGCGTCACTCCCGGTCCGTGGTGGATCTGGCCGGCCGGGTCGCCGCGCTGATGCTCACCACTGGCGGTTCTTGTGCCGATGCGACTGCTGCCGGGCTGCAGGTCTGTCATCGGTACGGTCTGGCCTCGGTCCACGTTGACGCGACCTTCAGCTCGGTCCTGGTCAGCCATCACCGTGGGCTGGAACGCGATGCGAACACGATCCTGCGCACGGCCTCGGTGCGCACCCCTGACTACGCGCGCCTGTCCGATCTCCAGCAGCTCCTGGACCGGCTGCCCGCCCTGGAACTCGATGAGGCTCGCAGCGAGTTCAACCGGATCATCGCCGAACCCCGTCGTTATCGCCGATGGGTGACCACGGCTGCAGCCGCCATGCTCGGCATCGGTGTCGCGGTCCTGCTCGGCGGCGGCTGGGTCGAGATTGCCCTTGCCTGCTTGACCAACGCCGCGGTGGACCTGGTGCTCCATGTGACTGCGCGGTACGGACTCCCCCAGTTCTTCGGCCAGATCGCCGGGGCTGCGGTGCCCACCGTGACTGCGGTCGCTGTGATGGCCCTGGGCGAATCCGGGGTCAGCATCTTTGCCGGGACCTCGCCGTCGATCATTGTCGCGGCCGGGATCGTGGCACTGTTGGCCGGTTTGTCGGTGGTCAACGCCGCCCAGGATGCGATCGATGGTTTCCTGATCACTGCCGGGGCTCGGATGTTCAACGTGGCCGTGATGACCCTCGGCATCGTGCTCGGCATCCTGGTGGTGCTGTGGGGCGGTGACCTGCTCGGCCTGCCGGCCTATCTCAACGTCAGCACGCCGATCTCACCCAGTCTGGTCCGTACGACAGTGGGCTCGGCACTGATTGCGCTCGGCTTTGCCCTCGGCTCCTACACCCGGCTTCGGGTGCTGGTGTGGGCCACCGGCCTCGGCGTGATCAGCTGGCTGGTCTACACCGGGGTCCTTCATTTCGGCCTCGGCTTCGGCACGGCCGCCGGTATCGCTGCGGTCGTGGCGGCCTTTCTGGCCCAGACGTTCGCTCCTCGGGTCAAAATGGCTTCCGTCGGGCTGATCACCGCCGGGGTCATCCCGCTGCTGCCCGGCAGCATGGTCTATCGCGGCCTGTACGGGGTGGTGCGGACCGAGACCCTGGCCGATGCCACCCCAGCGCTGTTGGAATTGCTCGGTGCAGCCGCGGTCGCGATCGGGATCGCGATGGGCGTCAGCCTGGGCACCTGGCTCGGCCGGGCCACCACCCGCCGTGGTCAGCGGACCCGGTTCCAGCGCAAGGCCCTGCGGCACGCCGCCACGACCGAAGAGTGAGTCACACTCCCGGTCGCGGCGACGCAGCCGAGCAGGCTCAGGCCGGGATCCCGCGAGGATCGATCCGGATCAACTGGTCGCCCGAGATCGTGTAGAGATTGCCCCAGTCATCGAGAACCAGATCCTTCGATCCTCCCTCGAACAGGGTCCGGGTGTGCTCGGCGACCGAGTCGTCCTGCAGCGCAGCAGCAGCGTCGATCTCGTACACCCGGCCTCCGACCCGGCCGTACAGCAGGCCATCAGAACCGGTGATCAGGTCGGCGTAGTTGCCGCCGATCCGCGACCCCGGCACCTGGTCCGGATAGAGGTGCTCGCTGACCAGGAACTCACCGCTGTCGGGGTCGATCACGAAGATCCACCCATTCGCGTACGCCCAGAGGTTGCCCTGATCGTCGATGGTGAGCGCATCGACCGAGCGGATTCCATCGACCGGAAGGTCAAGGAAGGACAGTTCCTCGGTGCTCTCGTCGAAGACCAGAATTTTCGCCTCGTCCTCCACCGGCAGTCCGTCGTAGGCCACGAAGATGTTCATCGCACCGAAGACCTTCGAGCCGACGGCCGACAGTTCGTTGACCGACCAGTGCCCGACCTCCTCGGAGAAGGTGGTGCACTCCCCCGTGTTCAGATCGAGCCAGCCGAAGCCACCGAGGTCGGTGCCGTAGTCGGCCTGCGAACCGTAGTAGATCCGGTCACCGTGACCGACCAACCCGTATGGCCGGTTCTGGTTGTGGCCGATGGTGCAGTCGGTCCGCGGTGCCGTACCTGCTGCGAGTTCTTCAGGAGTGAAGGAGTCGATCCGACCGTTCGGGTACGTGCCCTGGTAGATCCGCCCCCGGTAGCTGAGCATCGACTCGGCCTGACCGCCGAGTGCGAAACTCTCGACCGAGCTGGACCGCATCGGATCGACCGCACCGATCCCACCGGTCAGGTAACCGGCCGACCAGATCCGACCGTCCTCACCGGTGGCAATGGAATTCAGCCCGACCGGCATCAGCGGCTGGCCGGTGGCCTGTGCCACGTCGACCTTGCCGGTGTCGAGGTTTCGGCGATAGGTGGTGCCGTTGGAGCTCCAGCCGACGATGGTGTAACTGGGCCATTCCGGGTCGTTCAACTCGACGATCCGCCAGCGACGGGCCGCCATCTTCGATCCTCCGTCGAGCTCGGTGCGTTCCCCGGTGGCCAGCTCGTAGGAGAACATCGGCCAGTCGCCCTCGGACGACATGTAGTAGAAGTGGCCGTCGTGGACATCGGAGGGACCGTAGTAGACGGTGCCGTCGATGACATCGACCTGTTCGGCCTGGATCTTGCCATCGACCACGTCGACCTTGATCACGGTGATCTCGTCCTCGCCGCGGCTGTTGGAGTCGCCACCCCAGGTCAGCACGTAACCGTCCTCGGCCACAAGGTTGTAGACCCCGATGTGCTCCAGGGTCTTGGGGCCGAGGAGATCGGTGAAGTCGGTGCAGTCTCCGTCCTCGGTGCAGCCGTAGAGGTGACCCTTGGTGGCGGTGCCGGCCCAGATCGTGCCGGTCTGGTCCTCGTACCCGACGGCCTTGGTGTAGAAGGCGTCATCGGTCAGCACCGGACCGAAGGTCTCCAGACCGCTGTCGGGTGCGTAGGTCCACATCTGGGCGCCCTCGAAGCCGCCGGTGGGTTCACCCCAGGTGCCGCCGTAGATCCGCCCGTCACGGCCGGGGTCGATCCCGTACACGAAGCCGTTGCCCTTGTTGGGCAGGGATCCGATCTCGGTGACGGCCTCGTCGCCGGGGGTCCAGGCATAGAGCTTGGGTGAGCCGTAGGTACCGATGTAGACCGTGCTCGTGGCCGGGTCCTGGCGGATCGACCACGACCCGGTCGCGCCCGGGATGTCGTAGGTGCCGCGGACCTCGAGGGTCAGCGCATCGGTGACGACCAGTTTCGGAGCTACCGAGTCGGCGCCGGTTGCGACACTGAAGATCACACTCGACCCGTCGGCGTCCACGCCGACGTCGGCACCGAGATAGCTGGCCGGCTTGCTGATCTGGGCACCAAGTTCGGTGACCGGGGCGGTCAACAGAACCTGGTCGACATTGAGTTGGCCGTCGGCGATGATCTCGATCCTCACGTGGGTTGCGGTTTCCGGCACCGGCACGCTCGACTCGATCCGACGGTCCCCGCGCCAACCGCGGGCTCCTTCGGGACCGGTGAGTTCCGGCTCGGTGCGGGTAACCAGGGCACCGTCCTCATCGAGGAAGTGGACAGCGATCCCGGCGGCAGCACGGCCCTGGACGGTGGCGGTCACGGTGTAGTGGGTGGTGCCGTCCTTGATCGGCTGTGGATCGCTGAGCATGCCGGAGTCGGCGCAGTCCTGGAGCTCAACGCTGCGTTCGCCTTCGGCCGACCAACGAGCCTGGGCCCGGATGCGACAGCCATCGGCGGCGGTCCATTCGGTCGTACCGTCCTCGAATCCGTGGTTGACCAGTTCCACATCGCCGCTGACGCGCGGCTCGGCATGGGCTGGCGCAGCGGAGAAGGTGGTCATGGCCAGGACCGCGGCCACGATGACCGCCAATCCTGCCCGTGGACGATGAGGGGACTTCTGTGTCATGGCAGTACCTCCTGAGGTGCCATGACGCTAGCAATAGTGGCCTTCAGAAATCAATGGTTTCAGCGTCCCATTTCATCAATCGTGGCGGGGACGGACCTGGGGTCGCAGATCCTCGGTCGGTGGCTGCCAGGTCGCGGCGTCAGCGCCGAACTGATCGCCCGAGCGAATATCCTTGACCTGGTCACCGTCCTCGCGGCTGAACCAGACATAGGGAATGGTGCGCCGATCGGCGTACCGGATCTGCTTGCCGAACTTGTCCGCCCGGGGAGCGAGTTCGGTCGCGATCCCCCGCGCACGCAGTTGCGCGGCGACCGCCATCGCCGCTTCGCGGCTGTCCTCGGAGTCCAGAGCCACCAGCACACAGGTCGGCACCGGCCGCGAGGCGGTGATCGCCCCGGACCCGATCAGCGGGACCAACATCCGCGACACCCCGAACGAGAAGCCGACACCGGGGTAGGTACGTTTGCCGTCGCTGGCCAGCTGGTCGTAGCGGCCTCCGGAGGCGACCGAGCCGAGTTTCTCGAAACCTGCCAGTTCGGTCTCCAGCACGGTGCCGGTGTAGTAGTCCAGGCCGCGGGCGATCGACAGATCGGCGTGGACGATTCCGGTGGTGGCCGTGGTCCGGATGACCGCAGCCAGCTGCTCCAGTCCGTCGTCCAGGAGCGGATCACTGACTCCCAGCGCCCGTACGCGTTCGACAAAGGATTCGTCGGTGGTGCTGATGCCAGCCAGATCCAGACAGGCCTGAGCTGCGGCGGCGTCGAGGCCGCAGTCGGCGATCAGCAGTTCGGCAACCTTGTCCGGGCCGATCTTGGCCAGCTTGTCGATCCGCTGCAGGACCGCGGCGGTGTCGCTGACGCCCAGACCCCGATAGAACCCTTCGGCGAGCTTGCGGTTGTTGACACGCAGCCGTACCGGTGGCAGCCCCAGATCGGTCTGGAGCCGGGCGAAACCGTCCGCGGCGACGGCGACGATCTCGCTGTCGTGGTGTGCGGCGAGCTGGTCCTGCCCGACGATGTCGACATCGGCCTGGGTGAACTCACGGAAGCGACCGTCCTGGGGCCGTTCTCCGCGCCACACCTTCTGCACCTGGTAACGCCGGAACGGGAACTGCAGGTGCCCGGCATGTTCCAACACATAGCGGGCGAACGGCACGGTCAGGTCGTAGTGCAGGGCCCAGTCCGGGTCGGCATCGCCATCGGCCTGGAAGCGGGCGACCGAGTAGATCTCCTTGTCGATCTCGCCCTTGCCGGTCAACACCTCCAGCGGCTCGATCGCCCTGGTCTCGATCGAGGCAAAGCCGTGGAGCTCGAACACCTGGGTCAGTTCCGCGAGCAAGCGCTGCTCAACGATCCTGCCCTCGGGCAGGAACTCGGGAAAACCGGACAACGAGGCAGGACGAGCCATGGACGATCCTCAGGCAGGACGGGGTTCTGACCGTCCCATCCTATGGGGCCGGCTGCTGGGGTTGCGAGCGAGTAACAGTTCGGTCAAAGCCGCCACTGGGTGGGCAGCTGGCGAACATCGATCTGGTCGATCAGGCAAGATAGGCCCATGACTGAGCAGGAAGGCCGGCCCGCAGCCTCTGACGCGCCGAAGCCCGCACCCGCACCCACGCCCCCCGCTGTGCCGACACCGGGACCTCCGGCGGTGCCCGCTCCCCCGGCCGCAGCGCCGGAGGCCGTTGTGCCCGCCGAACCGGCGGTCGTTGCCGAGGCCAACCCCGATGCTGCGGCACCGGAGACCTTCGGGCGGGTGGATGAGGACGGTACGGTCCACGTACGGACTGCAGCCGGAGAGCGCGTGGTCGGGCAGATCCCTGACTCCAGTCCAGAAGAGGCTCTGGCCTTCTACGTCCGCCGGTACGAGGCCCTGGCAGTGACGGTGGACCTGTTGGTCAACCGGGTCCGCTCCGGTGCGGTGGCTCCCGATGATGCCGCCCACCAGATCAAGCGGGAGCGCAAGGCCATCCAGGAAGCCAATGCGGTCGGAGATCTCGACGCCCTCCTGGCGAAGTTGAACTCCCTCAGCCCCAAGCTCGATGAGCAGCGGGAGGCCCGACGGGCGGAAAAGGCCGCCCACCAGGCCGAGGCCAGGCAGGCCAAGGAGAAGTTCGTCGCGCAGGCCGAGAAGCTGGCCGCCGGCAACGACTGGCGCCACGGTGTCAGCCGGTTCCGCGACCTGCTGGAGCAGTGGAAGCAGCTGCCGCGGATCGACAAGGCCACCGATGACCAACTGTGGCACCGCTTCTCCAGCGCCCGCAGCACCTACACCCGTCGTCGCAAGGCCCAGTTCGCCTCGGATGCCGCCCATCGCGAGGAGGCGGCCAAGATCAAGCGGTCGATCATCGGCGAGGCCGAGGGTCTGGCCTCGTCGACCGATTGGGGCCCGACCTCGGGTGCGTTCCGTGACCTGATGGACCGGTGGAAGAAGGCTGGCCCGGCCCCCCGCGAGATCGACGACGCGCTGTGGAAGGAATTCCGTGGGCTGCAGGACCAATTCTTCAACGCTCGCTCCGCTGCGCAGAACGAACAGGACCAGGAGTTCACCGCCAACCAGCAGGCCAAGGAGGCGCTGCTGGTCGAGTTCGAGCCACGGATCGACCCGGCCAAGGATCTCGACGCCGCGAAGGTGGCCTTCCGCGAGCTGATGGACCGCTGGTCCGAGATCGGCAAGGTCCCCCGTGGGGCGATCCGCACGCTGGACCAGCGGATCCGGTCCCTGGAGACATCGCTCAAGCGGGCCGAGGAGGAGCGCTGGCGCAAGACCAACCCCGAAGCCAGGGCTCGGGCCGAAGACACAGCCTCGAAGCTGCGCGACCAGATCGCGACCCATGAGGAGAAGGCCGCCAAGGCCGAGGCTCGTGGGGACGCGAAGGCGGCTGCCGAGGCACGTCAGGCGGCCGAGACCTATCGCACCTGGCTCGGCTCGGCCGAGGCGGCAGCGCAGGACTTCAGCGGCTGAATCGGTCCGTCTCAGCGTTCCCAGGCGCGACCGGGGATCTCGGTGACCAGCCGCATCATCAGATTGAGGCGTGGCTCGAGGTCCTCCGGGTCGAAGGTCCCCTGCTCCCAGGACAACATCGTGTTGCCGGTGAACCGCCACTGCCAGGTTCCGGTCTGCTTCATCAGGGCCACCACGTCCGGAGACAGGACAGTCCGGGCAAATTGCTCGTCATCGGCCTTGACCTTGAAGGTGTCGTTGAACGCCTGGTCATCGATGTCGACCCGGTCGAAGCCGAAGGCCTCGGCCACCTTCCCGCCGAACAACCCCTCGGGCCCGACCGACATCTCCGGCACCTCACCCGGCAGCTGCAGGGCCCACACCGTGAAGGTGTGAGTCGTGGTTGTCGTGGTGGTCCCGTTGTGGGAGCTGGTGGTGTACCAGTACTCGAAAGCGGTGAACGGGCGACTCTGGTGGCTTCCGGTGACCACATTGCGGACCCGCCCACCCCGGGTGAACGGTTCGCCGGACCACCGGCTGGCATACCTGTCGTCCTCGGGACTGATCTGCCACCCGCGTTGTTGGGCGATCTGGGTCAACCCCTCGGTCCGCGCAGCACGCAGCTGGTGCTGACGAGCCGTCGCGGCGATGGCAATCACCGCGATGACCAAGATCATCACGATCACGAACGGCACCATGTGTACTCCAGACGTCGAAGGCCGGTCGACAAGGTTACCGGGACAGGTGTCAGGACTACTGGTTCAACCGGTAGACGTCGAACACCGACGGCACCTGCCGTACCGCACGCAGGACATGGTCCAGGTGCAGCGGATCGGCCGTTTCGAAGGTGAACTTCGCCTTGCAGACCTGATTCTTCGTGGTGGACAGCGCCGCCGACAGGATGTTGACACTCTGGTCGGACAGCGCCCGGGTGATGTCGGACAGCAGCCGATTGCGGTCCAGTGCCTCGACCTGGATCGCCACCAGGAAGCTCGACTGGGCGGTCGGACTCCACTGCACCGGCACGATCCGCTCCGGCGACCGGTTCAGATCGGTGGCATTGGAACAGTCACGGCGGTGCACCGAGACCCCATGGCCACGGGTCACGAAGCCGATGATCTGGTCGCCCGGCACCGGTGTACAGCACTTGGCCAGCTTGACCCACAGATCATCGACACCGACCACGGTCACACCGGGATCATCCGGGTTGACCTGCTGTCGGGCCGGTAGCCGGTCCTCGCTGGTCTCCTCGGTGAGCTGGTCGAGTCCACCCTCGCTCTTGATCAGTCGGTCGACAACCGCCTGGGCGCTGACATTGTGTTCTCCCACGGCGGCATAGAGGGCGTTCACATCGGGTGAGCGGAAATGGGTCGCAACCGCGGTGAGGTGTTCCACGGTCAGCAACCGTTGCAAGGGGACGCCGACTCGCCGGACCGCCTTGGCGATCTCGTCCTTGCCGAGCTCGATGGCCTCTTCACGGCGTGACCGAGTGAAGTGATGACGGATCTTGTTGCGCGCCCGCGGACTCTTGACGAACTTCATCCAGTCCTGGCTGGGCCCGGCATTGGGATCCTTGGAGGTCAGGATCTCGACCGAGTCGCCGTTGACCAGGATCGACTCCAACGAGACCAGGCGGCCGTTGACCCGGGCCCCGATGGTCTTGTCGCCGACCTCGGTGTGGATGGCGTAGGCGAAGTCGACCGGCGTCGACCCGTACGGCAGGGTGATCACCTCACCCTGCGGGGTGTGGACGAAGACCTCCGACGAGCTGATCTCGAAACGGAGCGAGTCCAAGAACTCACCCGGGTCATCGGTCTCGTGCTGCCAGTCATGGAGCTGACGGACCCAGGCCAGGTCGGTCTGGTCCTTGTCCCCGGACCCACCACCCTTGCTGCGTTCCTTGTACTTCCAGTGCGCGGCGATACCGTACTCGGCGCGACGGTGCATCTCGAAGGTACGGATCTGCAGCTCGACCGGTCGGGTGTCGTCCCCGAGCACCGTGGTGTGCAGCGATTGGTACATGTTGAACTTCGGCATGGCGATGTAGTCCTTGAACCGCCCCGGAAGGGGTCGCCACCGCACATGCATCACCCCCAGCGCCGCATAGCAGTCGCGGGGTGAGTCGACCAGGATCCGCAGACCGATCAGGTCATGGATGTCGGAGAACTCTCGGCCCCGGACGACCATCTTCTGGTAGATCGAGTAGTAGTGCTTCGGCCGACCGGTCACGGTGGCCTTGATCCGGGCCTCCTTGAGGTCGGCCCTGACCTGGTCGATCACCTCGGTCAGCGTGGCCTCCCGCGAGGGTGCGGACTCAGCGACCAGATGGACGATCTCGTTGTAGATCTTGGGGTGGATCGTGGCGAAGGCCAGATCCTCCAACTCCCATTTGATGGTGTTCATGCCCAGCCGATGGGCCAGCGGCGCATAGATCTCGAGCGTCTCGTGGGCGATCCGGACCTGCTTGTCGGGCCGCAGGTGGTAGAGGGTGCGCATGTTGTGCAGCCGGTCGGCCAGTTTGATCACCAGCACGCGGATGTCGCGGGCCATGGCCACGATCATCTTGCGCAGGGTCTCGGCCTTGGCGGCCTCACCGTACTTGACCTTGTCGAGTTTGGTGACGCCGTCGACCAGCAGCGCGACCTCGTCGCCGAAGTCAGCTCGCAGCTGGTCCAGGGTGTACGGGGTGTCCTCGACGGTGTCGTGGAGCAGCGCAGCACACAGCGTGTTCTCCGTCATGCCGAGGCCGGCCAAGATGGTGGCCACCGCCAGCGGATGGGTGATGTAGGCGTCACCGCTCTTGCGCTTCTGACCGGCATGCATCTGCTCGGCGATCCGGTAGGCGCGTTCGATCAGGGCCAGATCGGCCTTGGGATGGTTGGCCCGGATTGCGGTGTGCAGCGGTTCGAGCTCGGCGACCCCGGCCCGTCCGGCCGTACCCAGTCGCGCCAGCCGGTGCCGCATCCGCACCCGTGGCGCCTCGGGGCCGGTGGTGAGCCTCACCGGCAGTCCGACGGCGGCGGTGCCCGTCGCTCCGGACGCACCCGAAGGCTTCTCGGTCGGTTCCGGAACGCTCACCTGCACCCCCTGGCTCGCTGCGTCAACAGAGAGCCCAGTCTAGACCGCCCCCGGCCCGGAACTGGGCAAGGGCGGCGATCAGGTGTTGGCCTGACGGATCACGATCACGTTGTCGCCGGTCTGGAGCTCCTGGACGGCTGGATCGAAGAACCGTCGCAAGGTCTTGTTCCGTACGACCGCCACCACCCGTTCGTCGGTGATCGCTGACGGCGGTCCGCCGACCTCTTCGGCGGTGACCAACCGCTCGAAGACCTCCAGTCCTTCCCCACTGCTCAGCAGGTCCTCGATGACACTGCCCAGATTTGGGCTGACCGCGGACAGGCCGAGCAGTCGCCCGACGGCGTCGGATGAGGTCACCACCGCGTCGGCACCGGACTGACGCAGCAAGGAGACATTGTCGTGTTCGCGGCAGGCCACCACCACATGCGCACTCGGATTGAGTCGTCGCACCGTCAAGGTGGTCAGGATCGCGGCATCGTCGCGACTCAAGGTGATGACGATCTCGCGGGCCCGGCTGATCTCGGCCCGCTGCAACAACTCACGGCGGGTGCCGTCGCCCTCGATGGCGGCGATCCCGTCACGACTGGCATCGGCCAGGGCTGCTGCGGACGAGTCAATGGCGACCACCTTCGACAGGTCCATCTCGTTGCGGCGCATGGTCGACACCGCAGATCGGCCCTTGGTGCCGTATCCGATGACCACGACATGGTTGCGCATCCGCTTCCTCCAACGTGCGTCGATGAACATCCGGCGACCTTCATTGGCCAGCACCTCCAGTGTGGTGCCGACCAACAGGGCCAGGAACGCCACCCGCAACGGAGTGACAATGATGGCGTTGATCAGCCGGGAGTGGGTCGCCACCGGTGTGATGTCGCCATATCCGGTGGTCGTCATGGTGACCGTGGCGTAGTAGAGGGCATCCACCAGGTCGACGGTGCCGTCGGCGCTGTCGGTGTAGGACTCCCGGTCGAACCAGACGATGGCGACGATGATCGCCAACAGGATCAGACCGACCAACACCCGGCGACCCAGCGCCCGGAGCGGGGAGGTCGCACGGACCGGCAGGAAGACCAACGCCTCGCTGGTCCGACCGCCGAAAGCCCCCTTCATCCGACTCACCGGGCCGCCCTCAGCGTGTGACCACGCTGCGGATGTCGCTCAGTCCGGCGCGGGCAAGGTTCTCCCGGCCGCCGAGTCCGCTGAGCTCGAGCAGCACACTGGCGCCGACGACCACCCCGCCCAATTGCTCGGTCAGGGCAGCAGCGGCCGCGATCGTGCCGCCGGTGGCGAGGACGTCGTCGACCAGCAACACGCGTGAACCGGCCGGGAAGGCGTCCTGCTGAACGGTGAGCGTGGCCTGACCGTATTCCAGGGAGTACGAGTGGCTCAGCACCGCACCCGGCAGTTTGCCTGGCTTGCGGACCGGGACGAAACCGCGACCAATGCCCAGTGCCAATGGAGCTCCGACGATGAAGCCGCGGGCCTCTACCCCGACCACCACATCGATCTCGGCAGGACACTCGGCGACCAAGGCGTCCACGGCGGCCCGCAGACCCTCGGCCGAGCCGAGGACCGGGGCGATGTCGTAGAACTGGATGCCCGGGACCGGGAAGTCGGCGATGGTGCGGATCAGGCCGTCGACGACGGTCACGGGGCTGGTGGCCACGGTGTTCATCGGCGACGTCCCCGGTTCTTGCGGGCGGCCCGACTGGATCGGGCCGGCTGGGGTCGCCGCGACCCGGAGGGCTTCAGTTCACGGCCGCTCACCGCACCTGCGGTGACCAATTCCTTCTCCGAGTCCTTCCCCGGCTCGGCCGACCTGCCCTCGCGCCGCTTGGCGACCCTCAGGTTGTGGCGTTTGATGTCGGGGTTGACCTCGACCATCCTGACCAGCAGCGGAGCGGCGATGGCCAGCGAGGAGTAGGCACCGGCGATCATGCCGACGAACAGGGCGAGGGCCAGGTCCTTCAACGGTCCCTCACCGAGGATGAACACGCCGGCGACGAGCAGAGCAGCGACCGGTAGCACGCCGATGATGGTCGTGTTGACCGACCGGACCACGACCTGGTTGACCGCCAGGTTGGCGGCCTCGGAATATGTCCGGGAGGTCTGGCCGGTCAGGTTGCGGGTGTTCTCCCGTACCTTGTCGAAGACCACCACAGTGTCGTACAACGAGTAGCCCAAGATGGTGAGGATGCCGATCACCGAGGCCGGTGTGATCGCGAAACCGACCGCAGCGTAGATCCCGACGGTCAGCACGAGGTCGTGCACCAGCGCCGCCATCGCGGCCACCGACATCTTCCAGTTGCGGAAGTAGACCGCAATGACCACGCTGACCAGGGCGAGGAAGACGATCAGCGCGGTGATCGCCTGCTGGGTGATCTGGCCGCCCCAGGAGGCGCCGATCAGGCTGTACGCGACGTCGCCGGGATCGACTCCGGCGGCCTCGGCGATCGCCGCCTGGACGGTCGGCACCTCGGTGGTGGTTTCGAGGGTGCGGGTCTGGATCCGCACCCGGTTGTCACCGATGGTGCGCACGGTGATCTCGGTCAGGTCCGGCAGCCCGGTGGCGGAGACGGCGTCGGTGAAGGTCGACACCGTGTCGTCCTTCACGGTGGTGGTGACCTGGAAGTCGGCGCCACCGAGGAATTCGATGCCGAAGTTGAATCCGCGGATCGACACCGTAACCAGCGAGGCCACGATGATCAGGGCAGAGATGGCGTAGAAGATCGGGCTGCGCCGCATGAACGGGAACGAGATCTTGCCGGAATAGAGCTTGCCCGCCAAGGTCTCGCGCGAGGGCGTCTCCTCCGAGGCCGAACGACGGCTCCGGGACTTCACCGGTGCTGCGTCCTCGTCAGGATCGGCGTCGACGTCCTCGTCGTCAGGATCCTCGGTGTCCAGATCCTCGTCATCGGGCTCCGGGTCCTCGGGAAGGTCGTCCTCCTCCGGCTCGTTCTGGGCATCGATCGGATCCGCCGCGACGTCCTGATCGTCCGCGAGGTCCTCGAGGTCCTCGAGCTCCAGCTCGGTCTCGTCGCGCACCTGGTCCGACTGGTCCTTGGTGCCACGTCGGGTGGAGCCGGTGGGGCGACGTTTGGATCCGCGACCGTTGGTCTTGCGTCGTGCGGCCATCAGGCGCGGCCCTCCTTGAGTCTGGCGATCCCAGCGCGGTCCACCCCGAGGTGGCGGGCGTCAAGGCCGGACAGCTTGTGGCCGTGGCCGAAGAATTTCGTACGGATCAACAGTTCCATCATCGGATGGGTGAACATGACCACCACGACCAGGTCGAGCACGGTCGTCAGGCCCAGGGTGAAGGCAAAACCCTTCACCGAACCGCTGGCCAGGACGAACAGCACCACCGCAGAGAGCAACTGGACCGCATCGGAGATGATCACCGTCGGCCGGGCCCGCCGCCAACCGGCGGCCACCGCACTACGACGGGTACGGCCCTCGCGAACCTCGTCCCGGATGCGTTCGAAGTAGATGACGAACGAGTCGGCCGTCATGCCGATGGCTACAATGGCCCCGGCTATGCCAGGGAGGTTCAGCGCAAATCCGACGGTCTCTCCCAAGAGGACCATCATCGCGTAGGTCAAGGTGGCAGCAATCACCAACGAGGCGGCGATCACCACGAACAGGCCGCGGTAGTAGATGATCGAGTAGATCAGCACGAGGATCAGGCCGATCAGGCCCGCGATCATGCCGGCGCGCAGCTGCTCGCCACCGAGACTGGCCGAGACAGTGTCGACCGAGGAGATCTCGAACGACAACGGCAGCGAACCGTACTTCAAGACATTGGCCAGCTGCTGCGCGCTGCCCTGGTTGAAGTTGCCACTGATCTGGGCCCGACCATCGAGGATGGGTTCATTCACCTCGGGCGCGGTGATCGAGACCCCGTCCAGCACCACAGCAAAGCGGTTCATCGGATTCTGCTCACCCGCCAGCTGCCTGGTGGCGTCACCGAACAGCTTGGCCCCGTCGGACTTGAACTCCAGGTTCACGATCCACTCCAGGCTGCCCTGCGGGATGCCGGCCGAGGCATCCCGCAGCTGGTCACCGTCGATCAGGGTCGGCCCGAGGAGCAACTTTTCGGTGCCGTCCTCGCTGCAGGTCACCAGTGGCTGGCGGGGCAGGTCGGGCACCTCGTCACCGCACTGGTACGCAAGGAAACGTTCGTAGTCGGCCTGTGAGGGCTGCCAGCCGAGTGTGTCCTCGAGCGGCACATTCGCCTCGTCGGAGCCGACCGAGGGCGGCGGCACCGAGGGTAGTTGTGGCGCCGGACGATTGTTGCCGCCGGTCGACTCCCCGGACGGTTCACCGCTCGGCTCATCCGAGGGCTCCCCGGACGGTTCACCTGAGGGTTCCCCGGACGGCTCACCTGAGGGGGCACCACTCGGGGTGGTCGAGGGATCGGGGGCCGAAGGCATGACCGGTTGCGCCACATAGACCAACCGGAACTGCAGCACGGCGGTCTGGCCGACGGTGTCGATCAGCTCCTGCCGCTGCATGTTCGGCACCGAGACCTGGATCTGGTTGTTGCCCGCGATGGTCACTTCGCTCTCGCCGACCCCGAGTGCGTCGACGCGATTCTGGATGATCTGACGAGCCTGTTCCAGGCTGTTCCCGGCAATGCTGCCACCCGATTCGGGGTCAACATTCTTGGCCGTCAACAAAATGGTGGTGCCGCCGCGCAGGTCAAGACCAAGCTTGGGCAACCACGAGTTCTGCAGGGCCATCGTGCCGTAGGCGAGCGCGATGACCAGGATCACCACGACCAGTCGTACGACCGGTCGTGACCGGGAGGGGGACGGCACCGTCAGGCTCCGGGCTTGTCGTTACGGTCAGCGAAGGGGAAGCCGTCCCGACGCTCGGGATCATAGGAGGAGCCCTCGGTGCCGGGCTCCCTGTCGTCGTAGGCCGGGTCGTCGTAGGCCGGGTCGTCGTAGGCCTGGGGGGAGAGTTCGTCGGAGTCGCTGGCCGACTCCATCTCCAGGTCCTCGTCACCGGGGACGACCGCCTTGGCAATGGCGTGCTTGACGATGGTCATCTCGTTGCCGGGCGACAACTCGATCACCGCCTGCTTCTCACCGATGCGCAGCAGCTTGCCGTAGACGCCGGTGCTGGTCAGCACCCGCACTCCCGGCTCCAGGGCATTGAGCGTCTGGCGCTGCTGCTCGGCGCGCTTCTTCTGGGGACGCAGGATGAGGAAGTAGAAGGCGACGAACATCAAGGCGATCATCGCGATCGTGGTCATCAGGTTGGGATCTGGCATGGCGAGACCGGGTCTCCGCTTCGTTTCGACTCAACATGGGCACTGACCGCGACAGTCTACCCACAGCAATCGCCGATGACGGCACTGCGGCACCCGGTGTCCCACACGTTGTGGTGGTCAGCCGAACAGTGTTCCCGGGCCAGCCAGATCCGCAGGCGGGGTGAGACCGAGATGTTGCCACGCCAACGCGGTGGCGAGCCGACCCCGCGGTGTGCGCATCAAGAAACCCTGTCGGACCAGGAAAGGCTCAGCGACCTCTTCGACGGTCTCGGATTCCTCCCCGATCGAGATCGCCAAGGTCGACAGGCCAACCGGTCCTCCGCCGAACCGGCGGCACAGGGATTCCAGCACGGCCCGGTCCAGCCGGTCGAGGCCGAGTTCGTCGACCTCGTAGAGCTCCAGAGCCGCCATCGCCGCTTGCTTGGTCAGCCGTCCGTCACCATGGATCTCGGCGTAGTCGCGGACACGGCGCAACAGTCGGTTCACGATCCGCGGGGTGCCACGAGAACGCCCCGCGATCTCAGTGGCGGCATCAGGATCCAACTGCTGGCCCAACAGCGCCGCCGAACGGACCACGATGCGTTCCAGGTCGGCTGCCTCGTAGTAGTCCAGTTGCGCGGTGAACCCGAACCGGTCCCGCAACGGCCCCGGCAACAGTCCGGCACGGGTGGTGGCCCCGACCAGGGTGAAGCGCGGAATCTCCAACGGAATTGCCGTCGCTCCCGGGCCCTTGCCGACCACCACGTCGACCCGGAAGTCCTCCATCGCCAGGTACAGCATCTCCTCGGCCGGCCGCGACATCCGGTGGATCTCGTCGAGGAAGAAGACCTCTCCCTCGACCAGTCCGGACAGGATCGCGGCCAGGTCACCGGCATGTTGGATCGCCGGACCGCTGGAGATCCGGATCGGCGCGGCCATTTCGGTGGCGATGATCATCGCCAGCGTCGTCTTGCCCAGCCCGGGCGGCCCCGACAACAACACATGGTCGGCCACCGAGTCACGGCGTCGCGCAGCGTCGAGGACCAGACCGAGCTGGTCGCGGACCCGCGGCTGTCCGCCGAAGTCAGCCAACCGGTCAGGCCTCAGCGCGCTGTCGGCCACCAGATCGCTCGGCTCGGCCTGGGGGTCGACCTCACGGTTCATCAGCGCGCCAGACTCTGCAGGGCGGCCCGCATCAGGACCGAGATGGAAACCTCGGGGTCGTCCTCGACCAGCGGTGTCACCGCATCACAGGCGGCGATCGCATCCTTGGGTGACCAGCCGAGCCCCTGCAGGCCGGCGTTGACCTGGGCCCGCCAACGGTCCTCGGCCTCGCTCGGGCTGGCCGGCGTCGGCCCGCCGACCGGGCCCAGTGCGGCGACCTTGTCCCGCAGTTCGAGGCAGATCTTCTCCGCGCCCTTCTTGCCGATGCCGGGCACGGTGGTCAGCACTGCGTGGTCACTGTTGGCAATGGCAGCCCGCAGCACATCCGGTTCGTGGACCGCCAACGCGGCCTGGGCCAGCTTCGGACCGACACCGTTGGCGGTGAGCAACAGTTCGAACAGGTCACGGGCGTCGTCGTCGGCGAAACCGTACAACGTCAACGAGTCCTCTCGCACCACCAAGGAGGTGGACACGGTGGCAGCCTCGCCCAGTCGCAGGGTCGCCGAGGTGCGTGGGCTGACCTGGACCAGGACGCCGAAGCCGGACAGATCCAGCACGGCGGTGGTGGCGCCCAGGTGGGCGACTGTGCCGGTCAGTCTCGAGATCAACGCAACTCTCCTGTTCAACGGGTGGGTCGACGACCCAGGGGTCAGCGGGGCGGGTTCGCACGCCGGGCAGCGGCGACTGCCCGGGCGTAACCGTTGGTCGTGGCAGTCGAGCCTGCGGTGGTGCCGGCTCGAGTCTGTGCGTGCAGGGCCGCGAGACGATTCGTGGCTCCGCCGCGCCACAGGTGGCAGATCGCCAGGGCCAGCGCATCGGCAGCATCGGCGGGTTTGGGCGGGTTGTCCAGACCCAGGATCCGAGTGACCATCTCCCCCACCTGGGCCTTGTCCGCCCGGCCTGATCCGGTGATGGCCGCCTTCACCTCGCTGGGGGTGTGCAACATCACCGGCAGCCCGTGACGAGCACCCACCAACATGACCACACCCGAGGCCTGGGCGGTGCCCATCACCGTACGGACATTGTGTTGGGCGAAGACCCGCTCGACGCAGACGACATCGGGACGGTGGGTGCCGAGCCATTCCTGCAGTCCCTCCTCGATCTGGACGAGGCGGCGCGAAGTGTCCAGGTCGGCCGGGGTGCGGATCACTCCGACATCGACCATCACCGGTCGACCACCGGGTTCCTGATCGACCACACCCACGCCGCACCGGGTGAGGCCGGGATCGACTCCGAGGACCCGCATCGAGCTGCCTCAGTCCTCGTCGGACTCGGGCCACTCGGCGTTGACGTAGACGTTCTGGACGTCGTCGGAGTCCTCCAGGGCGTCGATGAGCTTCTCCAGCTTCTCCGCATCGGCCTCGTCGAGCGGCTGGGTGAAGTCAGGGACGAACTGGACCTCGGCGGACTCGTAGTCGAGCCCGGCGGCCTGGACCGCCTTGCGGACCTCCACGGTGTCATTGGGCTCGGCAACCACCTCGAAGACCTCACCGAGGTCGTTGACGTCCTCGGGCCCGGCCTCGAGGGTGGCCTCCAACAGATCGTCCTCGGTGACCGCACGACCTTCCTGGTCCTTGGCCACCACGACCACGCCCTTGCGCTGGAACAGCCGCGCCGTGGAGCCGACATCGGCCAAGGTGCCGCCGTTGCGGGTGACCGCGACCCGGACATCGGTGGCCGAACGGTTGCGGTTGTCGGTCAGACACTCGATCAGCATCGCCACGCCGGCTGGGCCGTACGCCTCGTACATGATGGTCTCGTAGTCGGCCCCACCGCCATCGGCGCCGGAGCCACGCTTGACCGCGCGATCGATGTTGTCATTGGGCACCGACGACTTCTTGGCCTTCTGGATCGCGTCGTACAACGTCGGGTTGCCGGCGGGGTCCCCGCCGCCCAGACGTGCTGCGACCTCGACATTCTTGACCAACTTGGCGAAGAGCTTGCCGCGCCGTGCGTCGATGACCGCCTTCTTGTGCTTGGTGGTTGCCCACTTGGAGTGTCCGGCCATGCCGGCCATCCTACGACGTGGGCGAGGGCTCCTCGCGCTGCGACCCTTCGGTGAGCGCGTACAAGGTCGTGGTACGGCCAGCGGTGTACCCGACACGCTCGTACAGGCCGCGGCCAGCGGAGGTATCGAAGAAGTCGACACCGAGCCCGGCCCCGTCCAGTCCGGCACGGCGGAAGGAGGCCATCGAGGTGAGCAACAGGGCTCGGGCCACACCGCGACGTCGGTGGGATGCCAACACCCCGAACCGGTCGGTCCAGCCCTCCGAGTGTCCCTGCGCCTCCCAGTCCGATTCATAACCGGAGTTCAGGGCGTAGCCGATGATCTGACCCGAGTCGGTGTCACGGGCCAGCCAGGACCACTCCGGGTGAAAATTCGGCCCCGACACGCTCTCGATCCAGGTGGCGGAGTCGACCGGTCTGGCGCCGGGCTTCTCGGCAAAGCAGGCATTGTGGCAGACCCGCACCTCGTCACTGAAGGAGTGGTCGAAGCCGATGATCTCGATCCCCTCCGGCACTTGCGGAGCATCGAGCTTGGGCCCGAAGACCAGGCTCATGTCGACCGACCACCGGCGCGGGGTGAAGCCGACACCGGTGAGCAGACGGTGAGCTGCCGGCAGATGATCCTCGGCAAAGCAGGTCAGCTCGAGCGGTCCGAAACCGTCCTCGCGGGTGGCCCGGTCCCAGGCACGGGCACGGTTGAGTTGCCAGCCCAGGAGCGCCTTGCCGTGGCCCTGGTCTCGGAAACCGGGGTGGACTCCCCCGGTCAGGTAGACCCGGCGCACCTCAACATCGCCTGGCGACAGCAGATTCCACCCGTAGGCCACCACCTGCCCCTCCGGCAGTCGGCCGACGGCGGCCTGCTCCTCGGGTGGGATCGCCGCACTGCGATAGGTTTCCTGAAGGTCTTCGAGGTGGTGGATCGATTCGGGATCGTCAAAGTGTTCGATCGCGGTGAGCAGCCCACTGACCTCGTCGAGATCCTCATAGCGCAACAGTGACCAGTCGAGTCCAGTGGCGGCTGACAGTCCGGCCAGCTCAGCCTCTGCCTCGGCGAGGCCCGGTCTGTCATCGACGGTCCCGGTGTGTGCCACGCTGTCGCTCCTCGCCGTTGATCGGTCTGTCGTCCGTCGATGCCTCTTCGGGCAGCCTAACCCGTACGGGCAATATCGGGAACCGTCTACGTCGGTAGGGTGAGCGCCATGTTGATCGGACTCACCGGTGGGATCGCCTCGGGCAAGTCGACAGTGGCCCGGATCTGGGCGTCGCTGGGTGCGGTGCTGATCGACTCCGATGTGCTCGCCCGTGAAGTCGTGACTCCCGGCACCAGTGGACTCGACGCGATCACCGCACGTTTCGGCGCGTCGGTGATCAACCCCGACGGCTCGCTGGATCGGGCTGCCCTGGGGGCCATGGTCTTCGCCGATCCGCAGGCTCGGGCCGACCTGGAGGCGATCACCCATCCTCGGGTGTTGGCCCGGACCCGGGAGTTGATCGCTGCGGCCGGACCCGACCGGATCGTGGTCCACGACATCCCGCTGCTGGTGGAACTGGATCGAGCCGACGAGTACGACACGGTTGTGGTGGTGTCGGCGCCGGTCGCCGAGCGCGTGGCACGGATGGTGCGCGACCGTGGGATGACCCCGGCCCAGGCACAGGCCAGGATCGAGTCCCAGGCCAGCGACGAACAACGCCGCGCCGTGGCCGATGTCTGGATCGACAACGACTCGACCCCAGAGGCATTGGAAGCCGAAGCCGTACGGGTGTGGCGGCTGTTGTCAGCCCCAGATCCTGGGTGAGTCGGCCACCGGTTCGGTCCGGGCCCATCGTTGGCGCCAACCGCCGGGCCGCACCTGCGGGCTGTCGGTGCTCGCTCCGCCGACGACCTGCCACCAGCCAAGGGACTCCTCAGCGGCCAGAGCGGTCGCAGTGTCGGTGATCCGCCCGATGAAAGCCGGATGGTTCTCCCCCGGTGCCGGCTGGAGAGCTGCCCCGATCCGGACCCGGAGATCACCGCTGTCGGCGTGGGCACCGCCAAACCAGATCGGCACGACCGGCACCGGCATCAACTGGGCCAGGTGGGCCGCAGCGACCTGCGGGTCATCGACCAACAGCGCCACCGACGGTCCGCGGCGACGGGCCACCTGACCCGGGGTCGGCGCGACCACCCGGACCCGGCCCTGCCAACCGGCGGCACGCAGACCGGCCCGCACTGACTCGGCGGTGCCGTCGACGACCCAGAACACGCAGGGCCCCTCGACCTCGGCGAGCAGATCGTCACCGACCACCTCGATCGGGCGGGGCGCGACGACGGTGATGCCGAGTCCTGCGACCTGGAACCCACTCATCGCTGGTCCACCAGGTCGACGATCGGCAGCGGCGGATTGTGCAGGTGCCCCAGCGCGCTGGAGTCGCCGACCATCTCGAGGGCATCGGCCAGAGTCGTCGCGGAGCGGAAGCCCATGGCGGCGCAGGTCTCGCGGTCCCCACCGACCCAGATGATCGAGGACAACCGCTGCCGTGCTGCTGCAGTCTGGTACCACAGATGGAACGGTTGCAGGGCGTGGTGTGCCTCGCCGTGCTGGTAGAGGTGGCGATACCAGGAATCAGTGGCGAATCGGCGCTCTGCCGCTGCCAGGGCGGCGGCGTCCACCCCGGGCAGGACCTGGCTCACGAAGTCGGCGGTGGCGGTGTGGTGATGGTGGTAACGAGGCTCAGCGCCACCGAACACGATCAGGTCTCCGCCATCGGCCAGGAATGGGGTGCCGGTGTGGCTGCCGTCGACCTCGGCGAGAGCAAGATGGGCGGCCAGCAACGGGTTCAGCCAAGCACCGACCCCATGGGCCGAGACCTGGGGCAGGCCGGTGACCAAGGTGTTGACCTGACGTCCGACGATGACCCGCTGTTTGGCCACCAGCACCTCGCGGCTGCGAGCACCGACCTCGAGCGGGGCACCGGCACTGACCGCCAGCACCGCAGTGGTGGTGGTCATCTGCTGCAGCATCCGGGCCCGCGAGCGTGCCGGTAGCCACTGGTCTGCGGTCTGAAGGGCCTTGAGGCTGAGCTTCTCCTTCAGGCCCCACTCCCATTCACGGCGGGTGAGGAAGGCGAGCTGGTCGGTGACCGGGTGGGAGTCGAGGGCGATCTCGACCGCGAAGACCGGCAGGGCGGCCGCGAGGCGTTCACCGAGCGCTGATTCGGCACCGGCTTCAGCATCGTGACCTCGTACGGCGGCCAGAGCGCTCACCCCAGCCAGCTCGACCAACAGGTGGGATCCGGTACGGCTGCGGCTGTCGGTGGCCTGCACGGTGACCACCAGGTCGGACTCGGCGACCCGGCGATTGATCGCGACGACGTCAGTGGAGTCACCGACCGTGACCAGATCATCGGCCTCTGCGTCGTGCTGGCTGATCAGACCGAGCGGGGCAAAGGACTCGTGGACCCGGCGGCCGAGCGCGGCCAGCAGCTCGTCCTCGGTGAGCCTGCGCTGCAGACCACGGGCGCAAACCAGGGCGAGGTCGTCGACCCCGGCTGCGGCGGCGAGGGTGAGGATCTCCTCGATCGCCTGACCGCGGGCGGCGACACCGTCGGTGGCCGGGACGGCGGCCGTCGTGTCGCCGAAGACGATGGTGACCTTCTTCGCACCGGCCAGCCGGGTGGCCAGCGGTTCACTGTCCACGGGCGCCGTCAGGGCCTCACGGATCGCGGGGCGGGCCAGTACCGCAGGTACCGTCGGCTCGGCCGGGTAGACCACGGTGGTGCCGATCGGGAAGCGTTCAAGGTGCACCGCGGAGCCGGTCTGGACGGCCAGGGCGGGCGTCCGTTCGTTGACCTCGTGCACAAATCCGGGACGGGCCACCGGTCGCTGGATCGTCAAGTCATTCACCCTTCAGGTGGTCGGCGTGGTCACGGGATTCGGTGTCGGTGTCGGTGGTGTGTCGGCGTCGAGCGGGAGGCATCACCCAGACGGGGGTCTGCGGCGTCGACTCCCAGTCGACCGTGGTCCATTGGCGCTTCTGCGCTGCTCGCATCAACGGGATGTCAGGGTTCACCGCGACCGCGTGGCCGACCACCGAGAGCCAGGGCAGATCCGAGTGCGAGTCCGCGTAGGCGAAGGACTTCGACAGGTCAATCCCGTGGAGGGTCGCATAGTGGTTGAGCCAGGCGGCGCGCGACTCCCCGACCAGGGCCGGAGTCGCCAAGTACCCGGTGCAGCGACCGTTGCGGTCGGTGGCCAGATCGGCGGCGACGACAACATCGAACAGCGGCGCCAGGGGCCGGGTCAGCGGCCGGGCCACGCCGGTGATCAGGATCGTGGTGTGGCCGGCGGCACGGTGATCCCGGATCCGACGGACCGCATCAGGGGCGAGCCGTTCGAGAATGTGACCGGCCATCTGGTGGTCGACATAGGACTCCAGGGCAGCGAGGTCTGCTCCCTCGTACCGGCGGTAGACCGCACGCAGGAAGCCACCACGGTCACGCTTGTCGGCACGCAGCAGCCCGGGCAAGGCCTTGACCAGGGAGGCAACCTCGGCGATCTTCTGGCCGGTGTTGAGCTCAGGAAGCCGGGCCCACAGGTACTGCTCGACCACATTGGTGGTCATCACAGTGCCGTCCAGGTCGAAGACCGCCACCACATCGCTGGGTGTGTCCTCCCCCTCGGCACGCGGGGTGAGCGGCTTCATCGTGGTGGCCCGGTTGCCCCGCTTGCGGCGCAGGGCATCCATCCGTCGCACCGGTTCGGTGATCGAGGGACAGTGGACCTCTTCGAGATAGGTGGTCCAGTCGTAGGCAGCACTGTCGAAGGCAAAGGCCTCGACGTCGTCGGCGTGCAGACAGTGGTGCAGTCGCAGGGTGTTGTCGTCGACGAAGTGCAGCTCGGACTGGGCGTACTCGTTGTACAGCCCCAGATACTTGTGCAGGAAATCAAGCCGGGTGCGGGTCTTGTCGAGCGTCTTGGCCAGTGCCTTCGCGGTCGTGCCACGGGGCATGCGGCGCAACACCGCCTCACCGATCTTGTGTTTGCGCTCGGTGCTGGTGAGGACCTTCTCGACCGCGGCTGCCCCGGGAAACTTCCAGACCGGCAGCTTCGGGATGCCCTTGTCACCCCCGGAGAACGGGTGGGCCAGGAAGTAGTTGCGGACATGACTGTAGAGCTCGGAGAAGGTCAGCGGGTTCCGCGCACCGGAGTTGAGGTGGTAGAACTCCGGCTTGCCGGGTTCGGGTCGGGTCGCGCAGACCGCAAGGGTTGCGTTGACCACGATGTCGCAGGGCACGATGTCGACCACCGAGTCCGGGGAGGCCGGGAACTCCGGCAGGTCGCCACGCCCGTAGGCCAGGATCAACGGCTCAGCCATCTTGAAGCCTTCGATCCACCCCGGGTAGGGGTGCTTCCAGGAGGACTCCACGATGGCCGGACGGACCACCGACACCGGGATCTCGGCGCCGATCTCGGCGACGACCCGCTCGGCCAGCGCCTTGGTGAAGGTGTAGACATCGGTCCAGCCCAGGGAACGGGCGCGTTCGGTGCCAGCCTTGACCAGCTCCTCCTCGACCCAGGCCCGTCGGCGACGTTCGGTGTCGTCGGCCGTGGTGAGCAGACCGGCCTGGCGGTGCTCGACCTCGGCCTCCTCGCGCAGCTGGGTCAGCCGTTCGCTGGTGCGGGACTGGTTCTCCACCACGGCCCGCAGCTCCATCCCCCGTGCGGTCTCGACCCGATGGTCGATGTCGTGGACGTGGGCCGCCTCCGGGATCGCGCCACGGCGCCGTCCGGCGGTGTAGGCGGTGGACACGTGGACATAGTGCGGGGTCTTGCCGGAGCGGGCCGTCGCTTCGAGCATCCGCTCCATGAGCCGCTGGGTGCCGATCACATTGGTGGTGAAAGCCTGGTCGATCGGCGGGTCAAAACTCACGTCACCGGCACAGTGCAGGACCACATCCAGGTCCTCGGGCAGCTCCGGAACATTGGGCAGGTCGCCCTCGATGACCACGATGCGCTCGGCCACCAGCTCTTCGCGGGATCCGGCCGCCGCCACGACGTCGGCGAAGATCTTCTTCTTCAACAACGACAGCACCCGGTCCTCAGCGGTCTGGGAACCCTTGCGACGCACAATCACCCCGGCGCGGGTGGTCGGCAGTTCGGTGAGGATCTTCCACAGCAGCTGCTCGCCGATGAAGCCGGTGACACCGGTCATGACGATCAACTGGCCGTCGAGCAGATCCTTCAGACGCCCGTCCAGCTCGGGGCCGGTGGTGGCCACCTGACGGACGCCGAAGCTGCCCGCCGGGGAACGGTCCACGGTGAGGCTCACTGTGCTCCTTCGGATGGTGACTCGGCACCTTCGGATGGTGGTTCGGCTGTGCCGGCGCTGCGGGTCAGCGCGAGTGCTTCGGGCAGGGACAGGTTGCCGACATAGAGGGCGGTGCCGATGATGGCGCCCTCGACACCGATCGACACCAGACCGGTGAGGGTCTCGATGTCCTGCAGGGTCGACACCCCGCCGGAAGCAATCACCGCCGCATCGGTGTGGGCACAGACCCGGCCGAGCAACTCCAGATTGGGGCCGGACAACATGCCGTCGCTGGCGACATCGGTGACGATGAACCGCTGACAACCAGCCGCGTCGAGCCGCTGCAGGGTCTCCATCAGGTCACCGCCCTCCTGGGTCCAACCGCGAGCCGCCAGCTTGTCGCCCTTGACGTCGAGACCGACCGCGATCCGGTCACCGTGTTCGGCGATCACCTTCTCGGCCCACTCCGGCTTCTCGAGCGCTGCCGTGCCGATCACGACCCGACGACAACCGGTCGACAGGGCACGGTCCAGCGAGGCGTCGTCGCGAATGCCGCCGGAGAGCTCGACCTCCAACCCGCTGGCGGCAATGACCTCGCCGAGCACGCCGGCATTCGAACCACGACCGAAGGCGGCGTCAAGATCGACCAGATGCAGCCATTCCGCCCCCTGGTCGACCCAGCGCTGGGCGGCGGCCTGAGGATCACCGAACTGCTTCTCGGTCCCGGCCACCCCCTGCACCAACTGGACGGCTTGGCCGTCGACGACGTCGACAGCGGGGAGCAGCACCAAAGAACTCACCCGCGCAGCCTATCGGTTATGGATGCTGGACACCCACCCGCGAAGCAACCCGGCCCCGGCCTCGGCCGACTTCTCCGGGTGGAACTGCGTGGCGAGCAGGGATCCGCTGCTGACCGCCGCCACGAAGGTGGCCGTTCCGTGCGAGGTGAGATGGACCGTGACCGATTCGGCACCCAAGGCATGGGAGACCGGCGCCTCCGGGTCGTGGGCGACCCCGTACGAGTGGACGAAGTAGAACCGCTCCTCGAACCCGGTCACGGTGTTCCAGCCCATGTGCGGCAACCGCCGGGTGGCGAGCCCGGTGACCTGGCCGGTGAGCACACCGCAGCCAGCAGTGGTGGTGCCGTGCTCGGTGCCACTGTCGAAGAGCACCTGGAAACCGACACAGATGCCCAACAGAGGTTTGGCCTGACAGGCCCAGTCGCGGATCAGCCCGACCGCACCGATCCTCGCCAGTCCGTCCATGCAGGTGGCAAAGGCGCCCACCCCGGGCACCACCAGTGCGTCGGCGGTCGCGGCGCCGTCGACATCACTGGTCAGGTCCACCTCGGCCCCGGCCTGGGTGAGTGCCCGTACCGCAGAGCGAAGATTGCCCGACCCGTGGTCGAGCACCGCCACCGTCGGACGTCCCGAACCAGCCTGATTCACGGGGCCAGCATGATTCACAGGGCCAGCATGATTCACAGGGCCAGCATGATTCACAGGGCACCCTTGGTGCTGGGGATCTCGTCGGTACGAGGATCGGACTCGACCGCGGTCCGCAGCGCACGGGCCACAGCCTTGAACTGGGCCTCGACGATGTGGTGGGCGTCGCGGCCACCGAGCACCCGCACATGCAGGCACAGGTGGGCGTGGAAGGCGAGAGTCTCGAAGACGTGGCGGGTCAGCGACCCGATGTAGGGCACCCCCACATTTCCGCCGCCGATCAGGGCGTATTCCTGGCCTTCGGGTTCCCCGTCGTGGACACAGTAGGGACGTCCCGAGACGTCGACCACCGCCTGGGCGAGAGCCTCATCGAGGGGAACCAAGGCATCGCCGTACCGGCGGATCCCCCGCTTGTCACCGAGGGCCTCCCGCAGGGCCTGACCGAGAGCGATCGCGGTGTCCTCGACGGTGTGGTGGGCGTCGATGTGGATGTCACCGATGCTCTCCACGTCGAGGTCGATCAGGGAATGCTTCGACAGCGCGGTGAGCATGTGGTCGTAGAAGCCGACGCCGGTGCGGATGGTGGAGGCTCCGGTGCCATCGAGATTGACGGTGACCTTGACGCTCGACTCGCTGGTGGCGCGTTCGACGGTGGCGGTGCGGCTCATGCTGTTGCTCCAGAGGTGAGGACGGTTGACAGTGCTTCGCGGAAGGCGGCCATGTTCTCCCCGGTGCCGGCCGAGACCCGCAGCCAGCCATCTGGGCCGGTCTCACGGATCAGCACGCCCTGGTCGAGGAGTTGCTGCCAGACGGCATGGCGGTCGGCGAACCGCCCGAAGAGGACGAAGTTGGCGTCCGACGGCGCCACCTCCAACCCCTGCCCGACCAGCCAGGCAGCGACCTCGTCCCGTTCGGCACGGAGCTGGTCGACCTGGGCGAGCATGGTCTCGCGATGGGCCAGGGCCACCCGTGCGACAGCCTGGGTCACCGCAGACAGGTGGTACGGCAGGCGCACGATCCGCAGGGCGTCGACCACGGCAGGGGCTGCGGCCAGATAGCCGACCCGTCCCCCGGCGAAGGCAAAGGCCTTGCTCATGGTCCGGCTCACCGCCAGTCGTGGTCGGGTCGGCAACAACTCCAGTGCGCTCGGCGTACCTGCGCGGGAGAACTCGTGGTAGGCCTCGTCCACCACGACGATTCCGTCGGTGGCGTCGCAGATCTCATCGATGGCCTCGAGGCCGGTGGCGGTGCCGGTCGGGTTGTTGGGGCTGGCGATCAGCACCACCGACGGCCGGTGCTCGGCGATGCCAGCCAGCGCTGCGGGCAGGTCGAGGCTGAAGTCCTCACGCCGTGGCACGCTCACCCAGCGGGTGTGGGAGTCCCGGGCATATTCGGGATACATCGAGTACGTCGGCGAGAACCCCAGTGCGGTCCGGTCCGGCCCGGCGAAGGCCAGCATCACGTGCAGCAGGACCTCGTTGCTGCCGTTGGCGACCCAGATGTTGTCCGCCGTCAGGCCGTGGCCCAGATAATGCGCCAGGTCAGACCGCAGACCGATCGCATCCCGTTCCGGGTAGCGGTTCATTGCTGTCATCGCGTCGGCGACGGCCTGCGCCGCATCGGCGATCACCTCTGCTGTCGGCGGGTAGGGGTTCTCGTTGACGTTGAGCAGGTGCGGCACATCCAGCTGCGGCGCACCGTAGGGCAGTTCGCCGACCAGTTCGGGACGCAGCGGGAGGTCGGCCAGCGAGACTTCGGCGGTCGGACTGGGCGTGGGTGCCTTGATGATCGGGACCGGTTGGATCATGATCGGCTCCCGAATCGGACGGTGACCGCAGCCCCGTGCGAAGGCAAGTCCTCCGCGTCGGCGAAGGTCTCCACCGCGTGAGCCACCTCGGCCAGCGCGTCCCGGCTGTAGTCGATGGTGTGCACCGATCGCAGGAAGGAGCGCACATTCAGCCCGGACGAGTGGCAGGCACAGCCAGCGGTCGGTAGCACGTGGGTGCTGCCGGCGCAGTAGTCACCGAGCGAGACCGGAGAGTAGCCGCCGACGAAGATCGCCCCGGCGTTGGTGATCCGGGCGGCGACCGCGGCCGCGTCACGGGTCTGGATCTCCAGGTGCTCGGCGGCATAGGCGTCGACCACCGCGATCCCCTGCTCGAGGTCGTCGACCAGCACGATGCCGGACTGTTCCCCGCTCAGCGCGGTGGTGATCCGCTCCCGGTGACGGGCCTGTGCCACCTGGGTCGCGACCTCAGTCCGTACGGTGTCGACGAGCGCGACCGAGTCGGTCACCAGGACCGCTGCCGCGGTCGGGTCGTGTTCGGCCTGGGAGATCAGATCGGCCGCGACGAAGGAAGGATCGGCCGAATCGTCGGCCAGGATCGCGATCTCGGTCGGCCCGGCCTCGGAGTCGATGCCCACCAGGCCACGCAGCAGGCGCTTGGCTGCGGTGACGTAGATGTTGCCCGGACCGGTGACCAGGTTCACCGGTGCACACAGCTCGGGGACGCCGTGGGCGAACATGGCGATCGCCTGGGCCCCGCCCACGGCGTAGACCTCGTCGACGCCGAGCATGGCGGCCACGGCCAGGATCGCCGGGTGTGGCAGCCCGCCGAACTCGGCCTGCGGTGGTGAGGCGAGGGCGATGTGCTCGACACCGGCGACCTGGGCGGGCACCACGTTCATGATCACACTCGACGACAGCGGTGCCAGTCCGCCGGGCACGTACAGCCCGACGCGGTTGACCGGGACCTGGCGGACCCCGATCGTGGCTCCGTCGGCAACCTTCACCTCGGCAGCAGTCTCCCCCCGTTCGGTCTCGGCGACCTGACGGCGGCGGGTGATGGCGGTCTCGAAGGAGTGGCGCAGATCCGGGTCGAGCTCAGCCAGAGCCCGGTCGAGCTCGGCCTGCGGGACCCGAAGATGTGCCGGCCGGACATGGTCGAACCGCTCGGCCAGGTCCAACAGTGCATCGACACCGCGGGCGGCGACGTCGTCACAGATGGGGCGCACGATGTCGAGGGCAGCCTCGACGTCGAAGGAGGCACGCGGCACCAGGGAGCGGTAGTCCGTGATGTCGCTGCGGCCGGTGAGGTCTACGGTTCGCAACACATCACAGAGTCTACGGAGCCGCGCCGGTCCGGTCACCAGCTTTCCGGTACGTGGCGGGTGGGGATGGGTCTATCGTGGTCCCCGGCCCGGATGCTGACGGGCGCTTTGAGGACTTGAGGAGTCACCATGATCGAGCTGCGCACGCCGGCCGAGATCGAACAGATGCGTCCCGCCGGCCGCTTCGTCGCCCAGACCCTGGCCACCTTGGCCGAGGAGGTCACCGTCGGCACGAACCTGCTCGAGATCGATGCCCGTGCCCACGAACTGATCAACCGGGCCGGGGCCGAGTCCTGCTACATCGACTACCACCCCTCCTTCGGGGCAAGCCCCTTCGGCAAGGTGATCTGCACCTCGGTCAACGATGCGGTGCTGCACGGGCTGCCC
>CAMDZW010000014.1 GCA_945911015.1 uncultured Propionibacteriaceae bacterium | reverse complement strand
CACCGGTGGGGAATCCGGGAAAGTTCTCCACCTCGGTGGTGTTCATCAACGCACCACCGGCGTCGATCTCACCTTCGAAGACCAACGGCTTGAGCTCGGCCCGGGCCGCGTAGATCGCAGCGGTGTAGCCGGCCGGGCCGCTTCCGATGATGATCAGATCGCGTACCTCGGGTGCATCAGCCATGGGAATCCTCTGTCGTACTCGGAGTGGTTCGGTCTCACAGCCTAATGGGAGCCTGTGACACCCTTTCGACAACGCCGACCTGAGTCGGTTTTGTTCCCCCGGTCCAGGGGGCCAGCTGCGGTCACGACCGATCAGGACCGATCGTGGCGTGGGGCCGGTCGTGGTGGGGGGACCGGACGTGGTGGGGGGACCGGACGTGGTGGGGGGACCGGACGAGGCTGCGCAGCCAGACGACCTGTCCCATGGCTGCGAAGACCAGCAACAGGATCACGAACCAGGTGCCGAAACCGTCCTCACCGGGACGGAAGAACGGATACAGCGGGCCGCTGACCGCGCTTCCGGCGAGGTAGACCGGCAGATAGAGCAGCGGCACACCGACCCACAGCAGGGGGCTGAACCACGCAAGTCGCCGGCGGGCGCCGAGCCAGATCCATTCGGCTGCAGCGAGCAGTGGGGTCACCAAATGCTCCAGGGCCGAGGCCGGCGAGGAGTAGTCGCCGCCGAGCAACAGCCAGAAGATCACCAACGTCACCAGGGCCCATCCCGTGGTGGCTCCACGCAGCTGCGCCAGCCAGGCCGGCATCGCCCGGCCGTCCCGCTCGACGATGGTCACCACAATGCCGGCCACAGCCACTGCGCCGACCAGGAGGGACGAGATCTGCGACCAGTACGCAAGGTCCAACCAGCGCACCCCTCCGGGCAGCACGGCATGGCCGAATCCGGTGAAGGCGGCCGCGACGATGAGCACACGCACGGCCAGGACTGCAGCTGTCATGAGTCCTGGACAACGCGGTCGACGGCGTCGGACAGGGAGTCAGCAAACGCAGTCGGCGGGGGTAGTTCGGTCGGCCAGACCCGTCCGCGCTGCAGCCAGATGCTGTCGATCCCTGCGGCCTGTGCACCGGCAATGTCGGCTGCGGCCGAATCCCCGACCATCCATGCCCCCTCGAGCGGCTGACCGCCGGCGGTGGAGGCGAGCCGAAAGATCTCCGGATCGGGTTTGCGGACCCCCGCGGCCTCGGAGATGACCACGGCGCTCGCCCACTGGTTGAGCCCGAGGACCTCGACCTTGCGGGTCTGCTGTCGGGTGCTCCCGTTGGTGACGATCACGATCGTCCAGCCGGCCGCTCGGGCGCGATCGAGCGCCTCGGCCACGGCTGGCTCCAGAGTCATCCGCTCGACCAGTCCGCCACGCAATGCGGACACCAACTCGTCTGTACGGGCCGAGCTGAGACCAAACTTCTCCCGTACGACATCAGCGACAGTCTCGCGCGGGGTGAAGCCGTCACCGTCGATCTCGATCAGCCACGCCGCATCGTCGGGCCGGCCGAGCTCGGCGGTCCAGTCGTGGGCAAAGGTCTCAAACGCGGCGGCGCGATCGACCAGGGTGTTGTCGAGATCCACACAGAGCAGGGGCATCCCGCGACCCTATCGGGAGGATCCGTCACGAGCTGAGGACACTTCATGTACTGGCTCTGTGGTCTGGGCGTGCCTTGTGGTCTGGGCGCGTTGGGCGCGCCACGGATCCGGGGAGGCCCAGGGATGTGGCGCAGGCAGTTTCTCAGCGGTCAGGGCCAGCCCGACCCCGACCACGAACAGACCGATCGGGGCGAAGAAGACCTCACCGAGTCGGAAGGCGCACAACAGGACCACGATCGCACCCGCGGCGACCCCGTGGCGTGGGTCGTTGCGGTCGGTGCTGGTGAACACGCCCACCCCGGCCAACAGATACAACCCGAGCATGCCGACGAGCAGGACGATCCCACCCTCGACGATGAGCGCGTCATAGGAGTTGTGGAAGAACCAGCGGTCGCCGTCCTCGAAGGTGACGGTCGCGGTGCCGAGCCCGTCGCCGTACCAGGGCGCGGCCTCGGCCTTGGCTCGTGAGGCCGTGTCGATCTGTTCCCGCAAGGCGTCCGAACCGGCGCGGGCGGTGCCGTAACGACCGAACCCGGCAAGGTTGTGGTCGGCCCAGAGGAAGACCCCAAGCAAACCGCCGGCCAACAGGAAACGCAATCCCGGACCGAGCCACCGTGCGACCACCAACCACACCACGCCCAGGGCAAAAGCGGCCATCGACGTACGAGAGTCGGTCAGGACCAGCAGCCCGGCCCCAGCCACGAGGATCAGCGCGCGCAGCACGACCTTGGATCGGTCGACAGTGAGGACGAGCAGTAGGGGGATCACCGCGTGGAACATGCCGGCGACATTCTTGTCCGAGAGGTAACCGGTCAGCACGCCGCCGTAGTTGTCAGGGGCGACCCCGGCGTAGAACAGTCCGGCATTGATCACCAACGCAGCCGCGATGCCCTTGATCGTCGAGGCCACGTCGATCCGTCCACTGGCCAGGAAGGCCGTCATGGTGAACAGGATCGCGATGTTGCCCAGTCGCTGGATCGGGCTGACGTCATTGACCAGTGACTCAACCGCGAGGAAGGCCAGCAACAGCCCGGCAATCAGCGGGAACCAGACCTCGAGTGTGCGAGTGGGCCGTCGGAAACAGGCGACCGCGAGCAGGACGATGAGCACGATCTGGGCGGTCGGCAGCCCCAACGTCGGGAAGTCGACCCGCACGACCAGGGCCATCGCCAGCAGCGCATCCAGCAGGCGGGAGCGGTGGCCGGGCCCAAAGACTTCTCGCTGGCGTGGGAAGACCTCCCGATGTGGTGTCGACACCATTAGGCTGGGGCCAGCCATGATGGCTGAACGCGAACCAGACGCTGGGATGAGGGACACGGTCCTGATTCTTGCAGATCAACCGGGGGGTGGATTCGGGTTCTGCGGGTCGACCAATCCGGGTTGCCCCCAGAGATCCAGGAAGGCCAGCCGGTGACGGTCGCCGACGTCCTCAACCTCACCCGCCGCGGGTGGCGCATCCTCGTCATTGCCGTGTTGGCAGGGCTGCTGCTCGCCACCGGGTGGTTCGCGATGGCCCCGCGGGTCTACGAAGCCACCGCCTCGGGTTTCATCGCTCCCGGCGGTGGACAGGCGGTCAGCGCATCCGATGCCGCGATCGTACGGGCCAAGTCCTATCTGCCGCTGATCACCAGCGGCCCAGTGAGGGAACGGATCCAAGCTGATCCGCAGGCCAATCCGGGCGGTGAACCCTTGGACGGACGGCTGTCGGCCACTTTGGCCAACGGCAGCACCATGATCGTGGTCACCGCATCGGCATCATCACCCGAAGACGCCCTGGCGCTGGCCAACGGAGCACTGCATGCGCTGGCCGATCTGATCGGTGAGCTGGAACAGAAGGCATCCGGTTCCGGAGCTGCCCAACTCACCGTGGTGCCGTTGGAAAATGCGCAACTGCCCACCCGCCCGGCCTCACCGAAGGCGAAGCTGATCTTGTCGATCGGTGCCGCACTGGGACTGGTCGCTGGATATCTGGTCATCTTCGGCCGCAAGCTGACCGACATCCGGATCCGCAACAGCGAGGATGCCGCTCAGTTGCTCGACACCGGGGTGCTGGGCTGGGTGCCGAAACTCCCGGGACGCAGCAAGCAGACGCGAGCGATCAGGGCGGAGGACGTGCTTGCTCTCGAAGCCGTACGACAGATCAGGACCGGACTGCGTTTCGCCAGTGTGGACAGGCAAATCCGGAGTTTCGTGGTGACCAGTGCCAATCAGGGCGAAGGTAAGTCGACGATCACCGCGGGACTGGCCCAGGCGTTCGCCGCTTCAGGGCAGGAGACCGTGGTGATCGACGCAGACCTGCGTCGTCCTGCGCTGTCAAAGCTGCTGGGTGCAGCTCATGAGGTCGGCCTGAGTGAGGCGTTGAGCGGTCAGGTCTCGGCCCGCGATGCGTTGCGATCGACCGAGACGGACCGTCTGTGGGTCTTGCCCTCAGGGCACCGACCGCCCAACCCGGCCGAAATGATGGGCTCGAAGGCGTTCCAGGCCCTGGTGGCCGAACTGGCTCGCGACCACCTGGTGATCGTGGACGCCCCACCGGTGCTTCCGGTGACCGACGGCGCACTGGCCTCGACGGCAGTCGACGGGGTCGTCTTCATTGCAGCAGCAGGAAAATCTCGACGCCCGGAGTTGACCGCGGCCAAACAGATCCTCGACCGGGTCCGTGTCCCCCTGCTCGGTCTGGTCCTCAACATGACCACAGCCACCAACAGCGATGGATACCACTACCAGTACTCGAACAAGTACTACACCGAAGCAGCGGAGCCGACCGTCGGAGAAGCCGTCGTCCTGGAGCAGGCAGTGACCACGGCCGAGAAGGAACCGGCATACTCGACGCCGACCTCCCCGGCCGGGCCCGACCAGGCGCGTGACCGTGTGGAGGAGTCCGCTGGTTCGCCGCCGCGGCGGGCCCTGTGATGAGGAGGGATCGGTGTCATGACCCGTACGGTGGTGATGGTCTGTACGGCCAACATCGCACGATCCCCGTCGGCCGAACACCTGACCCGCCAGATCCTGGCTGAGCTCGAGCAGGACGGGACGTCTCGGAGCGCGTGGCAGGTCGCCAGTGCTGGGGTGCAGGCGGTCGTCGGCGCCGGGATCGACCCGGTGATGGCCGCCGAGGTGCAGCGACGCGGTGTCGATCCGACCCCTCATCGTGCCCGGCAGCTGGACCACCAGATCATGGCCGAGGCAGATCTGGTCCTGACCTTCGATCGTCGCCATCGATCCTGGGCGCTGAGCCAGTGGCCCGATGCCGCGCGTCGGGTCTTCACCATCCGTGCGGCAGCAGCGATCCTTGGCGGCGGACCGCGTCGCGCCGACCCCCTCGATGTGCTCGCCTCCACCGACCGACCCCAGACGGCAGCCGACGACTTCGCCGATCCCTACGGACGGGGTCCCGCAGCGGCCCGGATCGCGGTCGACGAGATCGAGACGCTGCTCCGTACGGTGGTGCCGGCGCTGGTCCGCTGAGGAGGGCCGACAGTCCGGGCGATCGCCTCGTTCAGCTGGCGGGCGAAGGCGCTGGGCGAGAAGCGGTCGGCATGGGCTCGGATCGCTTGGCGATCCCAGAGGCCAGGAAAGGTGCAGACGGCCTCGCGGATTGTGTCGATCTGCTCGTCGACGATGAAGGTGCCCGAGACACCTGGATCAGTCGAGTCGAGGAATCCGCCAGCCTGCAGCACCAGGACTGGCGTGCCGAAGGCGTTCGCCTCGATCGGGGTCAGCCCGAAGTCCTCGTGCGAGACCGACACCAGGGCGCGGGCATTGCTGTACAGCCAGCGAAGTTGTGCATCGCTGACTCGGCCGAGACCAGTCACATTGGGCGGCAGATCCGGGCTGGGTGGGGTGCCGACAATGGCCAGGTGATGCCCGGGCAGGTCCGCGAAGGCCTCGACGAGCCGGGTGGTCCCCTTGTAGCCTCGGGCCCGACCGACTGTGATGAAGAAGTCTTCAGGGAGGCCGTCGACCCGATCATGGTCGCCGGTGGTGTCGACCGCGACCGGCGGGAAGACCACCTCGGCGTCGATGCCGTAGACAGCGTGGATCCGCGCGGCGACCGAGGTGGAGTTGGCCAGGTAGAGATCAGCGGTCGCGGCGGCCCGGCGGTCCCAGGCCCGTAGGCGTGGGGTCAGGACCGACAAGGCGGCGCGGACCGGCCCGGACAGGTCCGCGATGTAGTCATCGGGTTGGTGGAGCCAACGGGCCGGATTGTGGCAGTAGACGATTTTTCGGGTGCCCGGGGCGGTGCGGAGGCCATGGGCCCAGCCGGAGCTGCTGGCGATGACGGCGTCGGCATCGGTCGTGGGCATCTGATCCCAGACACCGGCCAGGACCGGCAGGGCGCGGCGGGGATCTCGGCGCAGCAGGTGCATGGCGGGATGGCGGCTGGTGACGATCCGGTGATCGGCGAATCCGTCCCAGGTCTGTTCCGGTACGTAGGCCGAAGTGACCAGCTCGCGGGTGCCGACCCGACGGATCAGTTCGAGTGCGACGCGTTCGGCCCCGCCACGCTGGGTGAGGTAGTCGTGGGCTACGACGATTTCCATGTCAGCAGGCAGTTTCGCCGGGCCGGACCACCGCGCGCACGGTGCGGAACAGGATGATCAGGTCAAAGAACAAGGAGTAGTTCTCGACATAGGACAGGTCGAGCCGGACCGAGTCGTCCCAGGACAGGGTGCTGCGTCCGCTGACCTGCCACAGCCCGGTGATGCCGGGCTTCATCAGGAAGCGGCGATGGACGTGGTCCTCGTACTGGGCGACCTCATCGCCCAGCGGTGGGCGTGGGCCGACCAGCGACATGGACCCGGTGATGACATTGAACAGTTGAGGAAGCTCGTCCAGACTGAACCGGCGCATCCAGCGGCCGACCGGGGTGATCCGCGGATCGGCTCGCCACTTGGCCAACACCGTGTTGCCGGCGTCGGTGCCGACGGCCCGTTCGGCGAGTAGCTGCTGGCGGAGCTCTTCGGCCTGGGGCACCATCGAGCGGAACTTCCACATCGTGAAGGGTTTGCCGTCCAGACCGACCCGGGTCTGGCGGAAGAAGATCGGGCCGCCGTCGCCTGCCTTGACGATGACGGCCAGGGCGATCAGCAGTGGGCTGATGACCAGGACTCCGAGCGTGCTGGCGACCAGGTCAAAGGTCCGCTTGACGAAGCGTTGTCCCTTGCTCAGTTCGGGGATCTCGACATGGATCAGCGGCAGACCCTGCACATTGCGGGTGTGGATCCGCGGGCCGGCGATGTCGACGATGCTCGGCGTCAGCACCAGTTGGTGACCGGTGGCTTCGAGACCCCAGGCGATGCGCTTGACCTTGTCCGGGGGCAGGTCCGAGCTGCCGCTGATCGCGACGGTGTCGGCCTCGGTGACGGCCAGGGCGCGGGTGACGTCGTCGACACCTCCTTGGACCGGGATGTCGGTGCCGGGCACCGTGCGCTGGCCCGCGGTGCCGGAGAGGCAGGCCCCGACGACCCGGTAGCCGGCCGCCGGGTTGCGATGCAGCTCATGGGCGATCTGGGCCACAGTGTCGGCCGATCCGACGAGCAGCACATGGGTGAGGTGTTCTCCGTGCAGGCGCCGCCGCGTCAACCATCCTCGCCATCCGCGACGGGTGGCCAGCAGGAGCAGCAGTCCGACCGGCAGCGAGATCAGCAGATAGCCGCGAGCCACTTCGATCTGCAGGAGGTAGGCAATGACGGCGATGGCACCGAAGACGGCGAAGCTGGCCGTGGTGACCTTGCGGTACTCGTCGGCACCTTGTCCGAGCACCTGGTCGCTGCGTGACTCGGCCAAGCTCAGAGCCCACAGCCAGCTGAGGGCCAGGACGGCCGACACCAGCGTGTACGACAGCCCGGCGAGCTCGACACCGCGATGGATCACGCCCTCTTCGGCCGACAGACTCTCGAAACGGAACCACTGCGCGCCGAACGCGGCGGCGATCACGACGATGACATCGCTCAACCAGATGCGTTGCTTGAGTGCCCGCCGCCAGTCGGACCGGACGACGGCCGCGCGAGCGCGAGGGTGCGCGCCGATCGCCAGCGGTGAGTCAAAGGACTCTGCGGACACTCCATCCCCCATGGAACTGATGGCGCAGGCTGGCAGGCCTGCCACCGAAAAATGTGTGGTGCTCCCCCGAGGACGCCGACCGGGCCAGATCAATGACTGACCCGGCGGCGTATGGCCCGCACGCCTCCACGTGCGGGCCGACGATCAGAGCCGAGGCTCGTTGGCGCCGACAGAGCCGCGCGCCACGAACAGGTCCAGCAGATCCAGCAGGCCCAGCGCACCTACGTGTAGCGCGGCGACGTCGTAGCGACCGACCTCCAGCGCAGCGAGGTCGTTGGGGATCGGCCGTCCGCCGTCTGCCTCTGGTCGGTTCTGTGCGTTGATCGTGAGGACCACGACCTGCTCCAGTACGGAGAACAGGGCGGCGAGCACGGCATTGATTCCCGTGAAGGCCACCTGCAGCCCGCCCACGTCAAACAAGCCCTTGATCGTCGAGATCACCAGATCACCAATGTCGCCAACCAGCGGACCGAGCAGCGCACCCAGGTTGATGGACGCCCCGAGGAGCCGGAAGGTCGCGGTGGCGGAGCCGTTGAGGAAGTCACGCAGGCTGCCTTCGATCAGGAGGCCTGTCGCGAGGGCTCCCGTCACAGACCCGGCGCGGATCGTGATGGTCACCAAATCCTGCAGCCGCTCGATGAGGCTATCGAGCCAGTCATCCAGCAGATCGGCGACGGCATTGGTCGGCAGCGGGTAGTCGATGAACAGGCGTGAGTTCGCCGGGAGGCTGTTGAGCCAGGGCGAGACTTCGCCGGTGTAGGCACCACCGAGCAGGCTCGCGACGTCAATCGTGAGTTGACCCTCCGTCGCGTCGAGCTGGAGTGCCGCATTGGGATCGTCCGGTAGGGGGTCGTCGAGCAGGGCTCCGGTGTTGACCGTCGCCGTCACCTCGAGCGCGTTTCGGCCGAGGGCCGCGAGCAGTCCTCCCAGCAACGGAATGCCGTCCAGCAGGTCCCAGACCGCGTCCGTGCTGATCGTCAGGCCGCTGAGGGCGGAGTTGAGCGCGGACACCAGGTCACCGACAAGTCCGCTCTCGACCACCAGGCGCAGGTAGGCAACGAGGTAGTCTCGTTCGATCTCATCGGCCTCGGGCTCGGTGCAGCCACTGTCCAACCAGGCACGGCCGGCGACCGCCCCGACATTGAGGTTGAGGTCGGCGATGTTCGCCAGCAGACCGGCGACGACGGGACCTCCGATGTGTTCGAGGATCTCGTACAAGCTCAGTGTCGCCAACTGCGGGACATCGTCGGAGTTCTCGTCGAGAGTGATCGCTCCTGATGCCTGGTTCACAGCCCCAGCCGCACCGATCTCAGCGGTGTCAGCACCGTCAAAGGCGGCGTCCGCGTGGGCGTACTGGTTGAGCGCTCCGACATCAGTCGACGTGAGCAGGGTGAGGATGTCCGACAGGAGGACGGCGGCGCCGCCCAGGTTCACGGTGATGCCGCCGAGCGCAGTCACCGACAGCGGGCTTGCCTGCGTGTCGGTCTGGGCCGGAGCGAAAGCCTGGGCATGGACTCCGTTGACAGCGACGAGGCCGTCGAGGTCGTAGCCGGCGAGCGTACCGGTCAGGAGTCGGCCACGGGACTGGGCGTCGAAGAGGGTGCCCGGAGTGGCGCAGAAGTCGGGGCTTGCCGCGAAGGCCGGGACGGCCTGGGCCAGAGCGATGGTGGGTGCTGCCCACGCGGTGCCGGCCAGTACCCGTCGTCGGGAAAGGCCGCTGCGTGGTGCCGGAGTATTTTCGGGCACCACAGCATCAACTGTGTTGGTCATGTATGGGTCCTGAGTGTCGAGGGATGCGCGCCTGCCAGCACGCTTGTGGGCACGCTAACCCATACGTTGACAAGGGGACAAGAGGGGTCACTGAAAAAACTCATGAGTAACATAACAACGTGGTAAAGACGGCGGACAGAACACAGCGGCGACGCAGACGGCGCAGGGTCAGAATCGCTGCCCTGACGGCGTTTGTGGCGATCACGCTGATGGCGGTGTTGGGCGCGCGTGAGGTTTATTTCACTCCGCGTGACGATCTCATTGGTCGAAATGGCGTCGACGCCATTTTCGTCCTCGGACCACCAGAACCACCGAGACTGGCCACAGCAGAGCGACTGTCCGACCACCTCGGCGGAGTTCCCATCTATGTGTCGGTCCACCAGTCGGTGGACTGTGCCGGAAAATTCACCTGTCTGCACGCGGTGCCGTGGACCACCAAGGGCGAGGCCGGTCTGCTCCGCGACCTGATGGTCAACCACGGGGTCGACCACCCCGTCGTCCTGACCGGCACCACCCATGTCGCCCGGGCTCGCTACGTGATGCATCGCTGTGTCGGTCAGGAGATCCCGGTGATCGGCGCCGATGACGATCTCAACCTGTGGCGGACGATCTACGAACCGATCTACCAGACCGGCGCCTTCGTGAAAGCTGTCGCGACCGGCTGCTGACCCGACCCCACCCCGTACGGGCTCGACGCGGCAGATCCGTGGAGCACGCGGGGTGCACCCCATGTCAGGGTCGATCGGTTCCGACTGCGCGGCGTGGACGAGTGCAGTGCAGTCGAGCTGGCCGGCGAGGACCGACCCGACGGCCGACTGCTCCACACCGCGTTGCTGGGTGCCATTCAGGTGGTCACCAGCACGAACGGGGCGGTGACCGCCTACGCGATCCCTCGGGACCGCGTCTGGCAGACCGTCCTGCCGGCACCAAGCCGCGTGGCACCGGTCCGGGTCGGTCAGTCCCTCGCGGTGCTCGACACCCGGGACCACGTCATCTTCCTTGATCTCGACACCGGTGAGGTTCGCGGTGAGCTCCACCTTCGTGGTGCACGAGCGCTGGCCGCGACGGCTGACACCGATACAGCCACGGCCCGGTTGGCGATCACCGACCACGTCGGCCTGAGCCTGGCGAGCCGTCTCGAACTCGCCCTCTCGGTCACGAGGTGGCCATCCAGTTGATCTCCCAGGTGTGACCGTCGAGGTCCTCGTACGAGCGGCCGTACATGAACCCGTAGTCCTGGGTCTTTCCGTCAGTACCACCCAGGCTGATGGCCTTGTCGACAAAGGTGTCCACCGCTTCGCGGGATCGCAGGTTGAGCGCGACCAGGCACTCCTTGGCGACCCGGGCATCGGTCACCTGGCGGTCATGGAAGGTGTTGAACCAGTCGGTCTGCAACAGCATGGCGAACTGGTTCGGACCGAGCACCATCGCCAGTGCGTTGCCGTCGCAGAAGTCCTCGTTGAAGGTGTAGCCGAGGTCGGTGAAGAACTGCCGCGACCGAGTGATGTCGGCGACCGGCAGGTTGATGAAGATCATGTCGTGCATGGTGGTGCCTCCCGTGTGCAACGGCGCCGTGGATCGGGCCGTCACTGACATGGACGACACTGAGCAGGCAAACTGATCGGTGTGAAATTCGTGCTGCAGGTCAAAGGCCCCCGTCTGCCGATCGACGACTGGATCACTGCGGCGCCCATGGTGATCGACCGCCTCCGCGCCATCCGGTACGACACGAGCGGAGCAGCGGTCGTCGATGGAGTGCGGACCGACCGGTTGCAACTGGTCGACGGGCGCGCCGGTCAGGTCGGCTCGGCCTATCTGCTCAGCGACCCGGCGGCCCTCGTCGAACGGCCGGCCAACCTTGCGGAGCAGCCACCGTCTCCGGTCGCGCTCACTCTGGTCGCCGATGACGCCGAGCGGATCCAGATCGAGGCACATTCGACCGGCGACCAGGACCCGATGGGTGCCAGCCTTGAGCTGTCCAACCCACGGCGACCGGAACGCCTCAGCGGGGTGGCCAGCATGGCCCTGGTCGACCTGCCGGCCTTTTTCGGGTCATCGGTCGAGCTGGCCGGCGAGATCACCGTGACCGAGTTCAACTTCACCGAGGAACCGCAGATCCGGTTCGACCTGACCAGCAAACGGATCAGCGCCAAGGGCACCGTCCACCTGCGGCCGACCGGCGACGGCTACGAGATCGTCGTCAACGCCAAGCCGCGTGGGCTGGCCCGGCTGCTCGCCCTCGGCTGGCCGATCGTCAGACGTCAGGTCATCGAGGCGGCGCAGAACTCGATCGGCCACCAGCTCACCAGCATCGGGGACCAGCATGCCGAACTCGACGGGCCTCGGCAGTTGGCCGAGCAGGTGTGGGCCGAGATCGTGGCCGACCTCGTCGGCGAACCCACCAGCCGGGACTGAGGCACCCCTCGGCTGATTCGGTGACTCACGGGTCGGCTGGCTCAGTCGATGGGCTCCAGGCAACGTTCGAGGATGCTGACCAACACCTGACGTTCTTGTACGGAGGCCACCCCCACCCGCTCACGGAGCATGGCATCGCTGTGGACGGCCATCGCCACGGTGACCAGGTGTTCGATCGGCAGCAGCGAACGCATCCCGATCTCGTCCAGACCCGCTTCCAAGGTGGCGACCAAGGTGGCGCGCTGTTGTCGCTCAAAAGCTTCGAGGTGCTTGCCGAGCTCGGGGTCACGCATGGCCGCGAACCGCAGGCTCATCTCGGCCAGGAGCCAGTTGTCGGTTGGGATGTTGTCGGCGAAGGCATCGAGGGCGGCATTGACCAGCGCCTCGAAGCCGTCCGGGCGCGGACCGGCGAGCACCTGGCCGATGGATGTGCGCACGACCTGACTGGCCAACTCGCCCTGGCGCTGCAGCAGCGCGACGATCAGGTCGGCCTTGTCCGCAAAGTTGGAGTAGAAGGCACCGCGGGTGTAGCCGGCCTGCTCACTGATGTCCTCGACCCGGGCCTGGTCGACACCAATCCGGGCAAACACGTCAATGGCGGCGACCAACAGACGATCCCGCGTCTCGGCCCGTCGCCGACTCACCGGTGATGTCGCCCCCGTCGTGCTCACTGCTTGATCCTCCATCTCGACCCGCGCCAGCTGTGGCCGGTCTCACGTTGCGCAGGACACGATACACGTATGAATTGTGGATGCACGCGCGTATGCTTCATGCGTCCATGTATCGGCCGATCGTCGATTCGTACACCCCTTCGGGAGGCCACACCCTCATGTCTTCGGTCCTGTACGGCCTCGGCCGCCTCGCATTCCGGCGCCGTGGCACCGTGCTGATCACCTGGTTGCTGATCCTGCTGCTGGCCGGAGGTGCTGCCGCACTCTTCTCGAAGTCCTTCGAGGACGAGTTCTCGCTGCCGGGCACCGAGTCCCAGCAGGGCCTCGACATGTTGAACAACACCTTCTCCGAGGTCAGCGGCGCCTCCGCCCAGATCATCGTGGTCGCGCCCGAGGGCGGTGACGTCGAAGGGCCGGCCATGAAGGACGCGGTCGACCACTTCATCGACCAGGTCGAGTCTCTCGACGGGGTCGACACGATCATGTCCCCCTACGACGACATGGTCGACGGATCAATCAGCGACAACCAGCGCGCCGCACTGGTGCAGATCCAGTTCGACAGTGGGGTCGGCGTCGTGCCACAGGAAACCCTCGACGCCATCTCGACCTTCGCCGACCAACTCGCCGCTGCGGTCCCCGGATCCGAGGCGTCGGCCGGCGGCAATGCCTACCAGGTGGTCAACGTCGGAATCGGCTGGGTCGACTTCATCGGTGTGGTCGTCGCGTTGGTCGTGCTGTGGGTGACCCTTGGCTCGTTCCGTGCGGCCGGGCTGCCGCTGATCACTGCACTGTGGGGCGTGGGCATCTCGATCCTCGCGGTGGTCATCGGCACCGCCTTTGTCGTGATCAACTCCACCACCATGATGTTGGCGCTGATGCTCGGACTCGCAGTCGGCATCGACTACGCGTTGTTCATCATCTCCCGCCATCGCGACCAACTCGGCCAAGGCATGGAGCCCGAGGAGTCAGCTGCGCGGGCTGTCGCCACCTCCGGCTCGGCCGTCGTCTTTGCCGGCATCACGGTGATGATCGCCCTGATCGGCCTGGGGGTGGCGGGGATCCCCTTCCTCACCACCATGGGCATTGCCGCTGCCGGCGCAGTGCTGATCGCGGTCCTCATCGCGATCACCGCACTGCCAGCCTTCCTCGGTCTGATGGGCGAACGACTCCGGCCCAAGCCGAAGAAGGCCAAGGCCGCCGCGGACGCCGCCGAAGCCGCGCCGAAGAAGCAGAAGCGCACCTGGGCCGAGAAGTGGGTCGCCGCCAGCACCAAGATCCCGGCCCTGACCGTGGCCATCGTGGTGATCGGTCTCGGTGCACTCGCCCTCCCGGCCATGGACCTCAAGCTCGCCCTCCCCGACGCCGGCGACGATCCGGCCGGCTCCCCCACCCGGGTCAACTACGACCTGGTCAGCGAACACTTTGGTCCTGGCCACAACGGTCCCTTGATCATGGCGGTCGACATCGTCTCGGTCGATGACCCGTTGGGCGTCATGGACGGCATCAAGGAACTGGTCGAGGAGGTCCCCGGTGTCGCCGAGGTCCCCCTGGCGACCCCGAACCCCAGCATTGACACCGGCATCGTCCAAATCGTGCCGACCACCGGCCCGGACGATCCCGAGACTGCCGAGCTCGTCCACCGACTGCGTGATCTGCGATCCGAGATCGAGGACCGGTACGGCGTCACCCCGTACGTCACCGGCGTCACTGCCGTCCAGATCGATGTGTCCGAACAACTCGGAGACGCACTCATCCCGTTCGCCATTGTGGTCGTCGGACTGTCGCTGGTGTTGTTGACGATGGTCTTCCGCTCGATCTGGGTCCCGGTCAAGGCCGCCATCGGCTACCTGTTCAGCGTGCTCGCCGCCTTCGGGGTGGTGGCACTGGTCTTCGAACATGGGGTCGGCGCCTCCCTGCTTGGCCTCGACCAGACCGGACCGGTGATCTCCTTCCTGCCGATCATCCTGATGGGCATCCTGTTCGGTCTGGCGATGGACTATGAGGTCTTCCTGGTCTCTCGGATCCGGGAGGAACATGTCCACGGGCACAGCGCCCGCGACTCCATCCGCACCGGCTTCGTGGCCTCGTCACGGGTCGTGCTGGCCGCGGGTCTGATCATGTTCGCGGTGTTCGCCGCCTTCGTCCCCGAGGGTGATCCGATCCTGAAATCGATCGCGCTCGGCCTGTCGGTGGGCATCTTCGTCGACGCCTTCATCGTCCGGATGACCCTGGTGCCCGCCGTGCTGCAACTGCTCGGCGAGAAGGCCTGGTGGTTGCCGAAGTGGCTCGACCGACTGCTGCCGTCCTTCGATGTCGAGGGCGAGGGTCTGCAGCATCGGCTCGCCCTGGCCGAATGGCCACGCGCCGGTCAGCCGTACGGGATTGCTGCCGAAGGTGTCGCCGTCGGAGCGACCACGGTGCTGCCGGCTCACGGTCTGTTCGTCGAGGCCGGCCAGGCGACTGCCCTGGTCGGCGGCGACGAGGAACTGCGGACCGCCGCGCTCTTGGCGGTGACCGGTCGGACCTCGATCACCGACGGCAAGCTCAAGGTCGCTGATCTGGTGCTGCCCCAACAGTCGGGGGTGGTACGGCGGCGCACCCGGTATGTCGATGTGAGCGACGACGGATTGAGCGAACTCGCCGCCCTTGCTGCCGGGGAGGCCCCGCTGGTGGTCGCCATCGACCGCGCCGACCAGTGCCCGAACGACCAGCTCATGGCGGCGATCACCTCCCTGCGGGAGCGCGGATCAGCGGTCCTGGTCTCGACTGCACGGCCGATCGACGGCCTTGCCGCAGTGCCGATGGCTCCCGCCGCGTCCGAGCCTTCCCCCGTACCGACTGCCGCCCTCGTCTGACCTCCAGAGGAACTTGTCATGTCTGCCCAGAAGAACCCGCTGTTTGCCCAGAAGAGTCCACGTTCCTGGTTGACCATTGCCGGGGTCGTCCTGCTGCCACTGCTGCTGGTGGCGACCCTGGTCACCTCTGTGTGGCAGGCCGACCAGCGCAACGACCAGATCAAGGCCGCCATCGTCAATCTCGACGAACCGGTCACTCTTGACGGGCAGTACGTCCCACTGGGTCGCCAGCTCGCCGGCAAGCTCGCCAGCTTGGACCGGGCACCCGGCGCCGCCGGCGAGATCACCAACTACGACTGGGCTGTCACCAATGTCGAGGATGCTGCCGAGGGGTTGAAGTCGGGCAAGTACGCCGCCGTGGTCACGATCCCGGAGAACTTCTCCACCGCGGCCACCTCGACCGCCGACGCAGCCGAAGCCGAGCAGGCGCTGGTCAACATCGAGGTCTCACCCCGCGCCAGCTCGGTCGACCCGACCTTTGCCCGTACGGTCGTCCAAGCTGCCATCGACACGATGAATGCCGAATTGACCGAGACCTTCCTGGACAACGTCTTCGTCGGCTTCTCCACCATGGGCGAGCAATTCCAGACGATCTCCGACGCGTCCTCACAGCTGGCCGACGGCACCGGAGAGCTGGCCGACGGGGTCGACGGCCTCAACGACGGTGTCAAGGAACTTGCCGATGGCGTGAAGCAGCTGGATGACAACGGTTCCACACTCGCCGACGGGGTGTCGGAATATGTCGACGGGACTGTGACCTTGGCCGAGGCGCTGCGCCAGCTCAATGCGCAGATTGCGCAGATGCCCGGCCAGGTCAAGCAGCTCTCCGACGGAGCCGGCCAGACCGCCGATGGCGCCAAGGAACTGGCCGGCGGCGCGAAGGAACTGGCCGACGGCGCCGATGCCCTGGCCGACGGGGTCGACCAGACCGGGGCCGGAGCCAAGCAGTTCGCCGATCAACTCGACCAGGCCGCTGATGGCGCGAAACAGCTCGCCGAGGGCGCCTCGGCCAACGCCGCCGGCGTCGAGGCCTTCATGACGGGATTGCAGTCCTACTACGACGGGTTGGAGGACGCCAAGGGCTCAATGACCTGTGAGATGGCTCAGCTTCCCGAGGGCGAGATGTGCGAGGGTTTCAAGCTGGGCTTCGATGCCGGTATTGATGCTGCGCTCAAGGGATTGAAGCCACTTCTTGACAACAGCGGTGCCCTCACGACCGGAGCCAAGGACCTCTCCGACGGGGTGTCCGGCCTCGGCGGTGGTCTCGACCAGGCCGCCACCGGCGCCAAGCAGCTCTCGGCTGGCATCAACGGCACCAAGGGCCAGCCCGGCCTCAAGCAGGGTGCCCGCCAGCTCGCTGACGGGACCAAGGAGCTCAGCGGCGGCGCCTCGCAGCTGTCGGGTGGGGTGAATCAGCTCGCCGACGGCATCCAGCAGATGTCGGCTGGGTTCCCACAGTTGGCTGACGGCATCAAGCAGTTGTCCGACGGTGCCGGGCAGCTGGCCGACAACGGCCCGCAGCTCAAGAACGGCATCACCGAGTACGTCAATGGTGTCGGTCAGCTCAACGACGGCGTCATCGCCCTGTCGGACGGTGTCGGCGAGCTTGCCGACGGTGCCCGCGAGCTCGACAACGGCGCGCAGCAATTGTCCGACGGGCTCAAGTCCGGTGCCAGCGAGGTGCCCAGCTATTCCGACACCGAACGGGAACGGTTGACCACGGTGATCACCCGCCCGGTCCTGACCGGCAGTGATTCCGGCCCGCGGCTGTTCTCCGATCCGGCCAGCCTGTCCGCTATTGCCGGTATTGCCCTGTGGCTGGGCGCCCTGCTCGGGGCCTGGCTGCTCGGCGGGGTGGCGCAGCGGGCCTGGCGCAGCTCAGCGTCGACCCTGGGTCTGGCGTTGCGGGCCTTCGCCCCGGTCGCCGGGATCGCAGCAGTCCAGGGTGTCGTCTTCGGCGCAGTCATCGCCGGGCTGACCGATCGGTCAGCCGGTGAGGTCATGGCCCTGCTCGGGATCGGTGCCCTGGCCGGTCTGTCCTTTGCCGCGGTGACGGTCGGCCTGTCGACCCTGCTCGGTCGGACCGGGCAGTTCATCGCGGTCGCGGTCGGCATCCTCGCGATCGGTGCGGCCCTGGTGACGGCCCTGCCGGCCGCACTCGGCGCTGTCCGTCCGGTCCTGCCGACAACCCCGGCCATCGACGCCTTCACCGGCATCACCGGGCCCATCCCGGGCCTCGGTGGCAACATCGCCATGATGGTCGTCTGGCTCGCAGCCGGGGTCGGCGCCACCATCTGGGGGATGAGCCGCCGCCGTCAGGTGAAGGTGGTCGCGACCCGCTGAGCCGGGTGAGGCTGCCCCGTTCTGAGCTTCGCCGATCCCGCTGTGGGCGCACACCCCCGGAGGTGAGCGAGCCCAGGAGCCGCGGCAATAGGGTGCCAGTAATAGTGCCCGTTTTTGCACGGAGGTGTGGTTGGTCATGCTCATGAACCCCCACAGGGAATTGGGCCCACAACCCTGACTGTCAAGCTCGTTGTGAGCCATGACAGGGAAGTAGAGGCGATGTCGATGTCCTGAAGGGGCTGGGCACAGACCCCATTCTGACCGAGCGGACGTCTTGAAGCGCTTCAGTGGCGTCGTATCGGTCGGAATCTTGGCCGGGCCTCACCAGGTCTGGCCAACACAGCCAGATGGGCGAGCCTGGTTGGTAGTCGGGCGGCTGGTGAGCCATTGCGGACAGTAATTGTCCGCTGCGGTCTCTAGGATTCTTGGATGCGGACCTTCCTCCACGTCCTGGTCAACACGGCGATCGCCAACGTCACGACGAGCTTCCTCTGGTTTGCCCTGACGTTCTGGGTCTACCTCGAGACCAAGTCCGTGCTGGCCACCGGTCTGATCGGCGGCGCCTACATGATGCTCGTCGCGGTCTCGAGTATGGCCTTCGGCAGTTTCGTCGACCGCTACCGCAAGCACACAGTGATGGTCTTCTCCGGCGTCGGCACCCTGGCCATGTTTGCGCTCGCCGGCATCGTCTACCTGCTCATCCCCATTCGGTCGCTGCTGGATCTGGGACAGCCGTGGTTCTGGATCTTTGCGGTCATCGTGCTCATCGGTGCGGTGGTCGAACAACTGCGCAACATCGCCCTGTCCACGACGGTCACGCTGCTCGTCCCGTCCGAGCGTCGCGCCAATGCCAACGGTTTGGTCGGCACGGTCCAGGGCCTCGCCTTCCTGGTCACCAGCGTCTTCTCTGGTCTGGCGATCGGGTTCCTCGGGATGGGCTGGACCCTGCTGATCGCCATCCTGCTCGTCGCGGTCGCCCTCACCCACCTGATCAGCATCCGGATCCCCGAGCCCGAGATCATCGCTGACCCCGACCACAAGGCAGTCGACTTCCGTGGCGGCTACCTCGCCGTACGAGCAGCGCCCGGGCTGATGGCGCTGATCATCTTCACCACCTTCAACAACCTCACCGGTGGCGTGTTCATGGCACTGATGGACCCGTACGGGCTGGAGCTGTTCTCCCCGCAGCTGTGGGGGATCGTGCTTGGCGTGACCTCGACCGGTTTCCTGATCGGCGGCGGCATCGTGGCCAAGTTCGGTCTTGGCGCCAACCCCATCCGTACGATGCTGATCCTGACCGTCGTGATCGGCCTGCTCGGCGCGACCTTCGCGATCCGCGAACTGTGGTGGCTCTACGCCGCCGGCATCTGGGTCTTCATGATGATCATGCCGATGGTGGAGGCGGCCGAGCAGACGGTCATCCAACGCCTGGTTCCGTTCCGCACCCAGGGTCGGGTGTTCGGCTTCGCGATGACCTTCGAGGCCGCCTCCGGCCCGATCACCTCGTTCCTGATCGCACCGATCGCCGAATTCTGGGTGATCCCGTACATGAACGGTGTCCAGGGCAAGCAGACCTGGGGGTGGTTGCTCGGCGAGGGCAGCACCCGCGGCATCGCTTTGTGCTTTCTCTTTGCCGGGATCGTGTCGATCCTGATCGGGTTGGGAGCCTTCGCCACCAAGTCCTATCGTCGGATCTCGCAACAGTACAAGGACATTCCGGCCGAAGCCACGGTCGCCAAGGCGACGGCTGCCGATCAGTGATCCGGGAATGTTGTGCAGATCTCCGGCGTTGAAGTAGTTGAAGCTGCAACCAAACGGAGGATCTGATGACCGTCCCGACGACCACACCCGAGAAGCTCGCTGCGGACACCGCGATGGGCGCGGTGACCCTCGACGTGGCCGATCTCGAGGCGATGACCGCCTACTATCGCGATGCTGTGGCGCTGGAGGTGTTGTCTGCCAACGGGCCAGAGGTGACGTTGGGCCGCAACGGGCACTCGGCGATCGTGCTGCGCCACTCGCCGCAGCTGCGCGCTGCGGGCCCCGGTCAGGCCGGGCTCTTCCACACCGCAATCCTGTACGAGACCCGGGAAGCCCTGGCCGCAGCCGTGGCAGCTGCGGCACGCCGACCCGATGTGCGCTTCGTCGGATCGAGCGACCACCTGGTCAGTCAGGCGTTCTACTTTGACGATCCCGAGGGCAACGGCGTCGAGCTCTACTGGGACCGGGACCGGAGCGAGTGGAGCTGGACGCACGGCCAGGTCGAGATGGACACCCTCTTCCTTGACCCGCAGGCGTTCCTGGCCGAGCACCTCACCGAGCGGGGCCGCGAAACGCCCGCCGCGCTCGGCGGGGCCACGGTCGGTCACGTCCACCTGTCGGTCGGTGACACCGCCACTGCCCGGGACTTCTATGTCGACCGACTCGGGTTCGAGGCGACCGCAGACTTCGACGGGCAGGCGCTCTTCGTCAGCGCCGGCGGCTACCACCACCACATGGCCATGAACACCTGGAAGTCCCGCGGCGCCGGCCGCCGTCAGCCGGCTCTCGGCCTCGGGCAGGTCGACATCGTGGTGCCGAGCGCCGACGAGATCGGTGCCCTGACCGAACGCATGAAGCACTACGACATCGCGACCCGAGATGACGGGCGGACCGTCTCCTTCGACGATCCCTGGGCGAACCTGATCAACGTCCGCGTAGCGGAGTGATCGTCCGCGCTGCGCAAGCACTATCTGTGGGTCGAGGCCCAACGTAACCGCTCCGTGACCGACTGATTCAGCTCCGAGGTGGGGCGACGGTCGCTTCGTACTCCTCGCTGTGTTCGACGATGCTCTGCACCGGTGGGCTGTCCGGATCGTTGAGCAGCTGAACGAGGTTGCGCACAGCCAGACGTCCCATCTCGCGTCGCGGGATGGTGAGGCCAGAGATTGGGATGCCGCTTTGAAGGCCGGTCTGGCCGCCGAGGCTGACCAGGGACAGGTCGTCGGGGACCGACATCCCGTCGGCAGTGGCCGCCCGGTGCAGGGCGCGTGCCTCCTGGATGGTCTCGAAGACGACGGCGGTGAGTTCGTGGGCGCGGATCTGGGACAGCAGATCGACCTGACGCAACGGGATGACGACCGGGTCAAGGTCCGCAGATGCCATGGCAGCAAGGAATCCCGCCTTGCGTTCCTTTGCGGCATCGGCCGGAAGCTCAGTGCTGGCAAAGCCGATCCGGCGGTGACCGCGGCCGATCAGTTGAGCAGTGGCGGCCTGTGCCCCGGCGACATAATCGGCGGCCACGTACGAGATCTCGCCGTCATCGATGTGGCGCCGACCGATGTGCACAAAGGGAAAGCCGTCACGGTGGAGCAGGGAGAGCTCATCGGTGGCACGGTGGCCACCGAAGATGATCGCGCCGTCGGCCAGCTGCAGTGAGTTGCGGCCGTCGACGAAGATGGCCCTTGCTCCGTTGGCATCCCGGCTGGAGGTGACCAGGAGCAGGCTGTAGCCCTGGGCATCGGCCTCCTGCTCGATGCCGACGAAGAATTCGTGGAAGAAGTTCTCGCTCTCGGCCGGGAACACCGCCTCGTAGGTGAACAGACTGATCACATTGCTGCGTCCGCCGGCCAGGCTCTGCGCGACCAGGTTCGGGACATAACCCAACTCCCGTACGGCGGCCAGGACACGTTCGCGGGTCGCGGCGCTCACCCCGACGTTGTTGCGGTTGTTCGGGTTGACCACGGCCGACACCACCGGTGCCGACACTCCGGCGAGCCGGGCGACATCGGCGCGCGTCGGGCGCTTGGTCCGCCGACCGCGGGTCCCCTCGGGCTCACTTTCGCTCACAGCCCGGGACTCTACGTCACGGTCGAGGGGTCTTGACGATCCCGTACGGGAATGCGTACTGTGCGACATTACTCGGGAAATCAACAGGTGAGGACAGCGTGGAGCGAACAGCTGAGGTGCTGGTGATCGGCGGGGGTTTGGGCGGAGTGGCAGCAGCCCTGGCCGCAGCTCGACTGGGCCGTGCGGTCATCTTGACCGAGGAGTCCGGGTGGCTCGGAGGCCAGCTGACCAGTCAGGCGGTCCCGCCGGATGAGAACCGTTGGATGGAACAGTTCGGCGGGACCCGCACCTACCGCGCACTGCGCGAACGCATCCGCGGTCAGTATCGCCGCAACTATCCGCTGACCGATGCCGCCCGTGAGGAACCACGCTTCGATCCCGGGTTCGGCCGGGTCAGCCGGCTCTGTCATGAGCCGCGGATCGCCGTCGCCGCGATTGACGAGATGCTGGCGCCGCATCGCACCAGCAAGCGACTCGAAGTGTTGCTCGAACATGTTCCGGTGGCCTGTGAGACCGACGGAGACCGAGTCGTCTCGGTCACCGTGGAGGACCGGCGAACCGGCGACCGGCACGTGATCGCCGCGCCCTACATCCTTGACGCCACCGAGCTGGGTGATCTCCTCGAGCTCGGCGTTGTCGAGCACGTCATCGGCGCCGAGGCGCAGGCCGACACCGGCGAGCTCCATGCCCGCACCGACCATGCCGAGCCGGCCGACCAGCAGGCCTTCAGCTGGTGCTTGGCGATGGACCATGTCGAGGGCGAGGACTTCACCATCGCCAAGCCCGAGCAGTACGACGCCTGGCAGGCAGCACGCTCCGACTTCTGGCCCGGATCACAGCTGGCCTGGCCTGATGTCAACCCGATCTCGCTGAAACAACGCGAGCTGCGGATCTTCCGTGACGACACCACCGCGCAGGGCGGCATCCACACCGGCACCTGGTGGCCGTTCCGCCGGATTGCCTCGGTGCAGAACTTTCATCCCGGCACCTTGGTCAGCGACATCACACTGGTCAACTGGCCGCAGCTGGACTACTGGTACGGCCCCCTGCTCGGCGTCACCGACCAGGAGCGGGAGGCCGCACTGGAGTCGAGCCGGCAGCTCAGCCTGTCCTTCCTGTACTGGATGCAGACCGAGGCGCCACGCCACGACGACGGTCACGGCTACCCGGGGCTGCGGCCGCGGGGTGACCTGCTCGGCACCCTCGACGAGTTGGCGATGCGGCCCTATATCCGTGAGTCGCGGCGCATCCGATCCGAGTTCACCGTCACCGAACAGCATGTGGGGATCGAGGCGCGTCGCGCCGCCGGAGCGAGCGACCGGTCCGAGCTCTTCGCGGACTCGGTCGGCATCGGCTCGTACCGGATCGATCTGCATCCCAGCACCGGTGGGCCGGAGGGTCCCCGGACCTACGTGGACATCGCCAGCCACCCGTTCCAGATCCCGCTCGGGGCGCTGATCCCTGAACGTGTCGACAATCTTCTGCCCGCCAACAAGAACATCGGCACGACTCACATCACCAACGGGTGCTACCGCCTCCACCCGGTCGAGTGGAACATCGGCGAGGCGGCCGGCGCGCTTGCTGCGTACTGCCTGGACAAGGCCGTCAGCCCCCGTACGGTCCGCAACACCACTGATCTGCTCACTGACTTCCAGCAGCTGCTGGAATCCACTCTCGGCGTCGGTCTGGCCTGGCCCGACACCGTGTTCACACGGCCGTGACAAGCGCGCAAGCGAAGGAGAACCCCATGACCTCTGACACCGTACGACTGACCCTCCGGCCCGTGATGGCCCGTCGCACCCTGATCGGTGGTGCGATGAGCCTGGCAACCCTGTCCGGTTTGGCAGCCTGTGCGCCGGCCGACTCGGGCAGTACCCCGTCGACCACGCCGCCGGCCGGGGCCGATGTCAAGGAATCACCGAGGCTGACCAAGCTCGTCGAGGCCGGGGAGCTGCCGCCACTGGAGGAGCGCCTGCCGACGAACCCGGTCGTGGTCGACCTGGTCGAAGGGCCCGGCCAGTACGGCGGCACCCTGCGCTATGCCTCGACCAGCGACGGGATCACCCCGATCACGATTCTGTCGCCGAGTGGCTACCTGGAGTGGGATCTGCCGGGTCTGAGGCAACTGCCGAGCGTGGCTGAGTCCTTCGAGCCCAACGAGACCAGCGATGTCTGGACCATCACCATCCGTGATGGGCTGAAATGGTCCGACGGTGAACCCTTCACCTCCGATGACGTCGACTTCGCCTTCGCCGACTACCTGGGCAATGACACGATCTTCCCGGCTGCCCCCTACTTCTGGAGCGACGCCAACCAGAACAAGCCGACCGTGGACTGGGTCGACGACCGTACCTTCACCGTCACCTTCGGCACCTCGAACCCGCTGTTCCCGCAGTACATGGCGCATGTGGTCAATGGCTGGCAGCTGTTCAAGCCGATGCACTACCTGAAGCAGTTCCATCCCGACCATGTCGGCGACGAGGAAGCGACCAAGGTGGCCAAGGCGGCCGGCTTCGACACTTGGGACAAGTACTTCGTCGATCGGTCCAACGCCTGGGTCAACCCTGATCTGCCGGTGCTCGGCGCCTATCGGGTCGTCAGCCCGTCGGGAGGCAGCGGAACCGCAACCCTGGAACGAAATCCGTACTACTTCAAGACTGATCCCGACGGTCGTCAATTGCCCTACATCGATCGGATCTCGGTGCAGATCCTCAACCAGGAGGCTCTCGACCTCCGTGCGGCCAACGGTGAACTGGACCTCCAAGGCACCGGTCTTGCGTTCAGCGGCGCCCAGGTGTTGCTGGAGAATGCCGACGACCGCGGTTACCGGGTCGCCCGGTGGGTCAACTCCGGTGGCACGGCCGCGGTCATCCCGAACCTGTCCCACAAGGACCCGGAGCTGCGCGAACTCTTCACCGATGTCCGGTTCCGCCAGGCACTGTCCCACGCGATCAACCGTGACGACGTCAATGAGGCTCTGCTCAGCGGCATCGGGGTGATCCGCCAGCCGATCGCCAGCGAGGGCACCGACTACTGGGTGGAGGGCGCCGGAGAGACCTTCCTGGAGTATGACCCGGCCAAGTCCGAAGCTCTGCTGGACGAGCTGGGCATGACCAAGACGGGCCAATGGCGCACTCGTCCCGATGGCAAGCCCTTCGAACCGGTCATGATGTTCGTCGAGTCAAGCAACCAGGTGCCGTTGGCCAGCTGCTTCCAGATGGTGATCAACGACTTCGCCAAGGTCGGACTGAAGGTCGTGCTGAAACCGGTTGACGGCACCCTCTACACCCAGCTGCGGGTCAGCAACGACTTCGACCTCGACGGGACCAGCGCCCCGAGCGACCACATGGACCTGGAGGATGTGTGGTGGATCCCGACTTCGGCCAGCAACCACTTCGGCGCCGGATTCGGGCAGTACTACCAGACCAAGGGTGAGTCCGGGGAGAAGCCGACCCCGGAGATGCAGCAGCTGATGGACAATTGGGATGCGCTGAAGACGGCCAACAACGACGAGGAACGGATCGCCGCCGGACAGGCGATCATCCAGCAGCACAAGGAGAAGGTCTACATGATCGGTGTGGTCCGCCCACCGTTCCAGCCGGTCGTGGTGACCGAACAGACCAAGAATGTGCTGCCGGACGAGGCGCCGTTCAGCTATGCCACCGGACGTGAGGGACTGACCCACGTCGAGCAGGTGTGGCTCAACCAGGAGTGATGGAGTCGTCGGGGCCGTCGTCGACGACGTGGACGGCGGCCTCCTCGGCGCTCGCGGCACCGCCGGCGAAACCGACATCCTCGCCGATCAGCGTCGGCTCGATGTCCTCGTTGTCGGCAGTCGCGGCGTCGACCAACCGGCCGGCACGCTCCCGTCCGACCTCGCCGTCGTGCAGCTGCTCGTCAGCCCAGGGCTCGTCGGGTGGTGTCTCGGTGTCGGGTTCGTCATCGGGGACCTCCTGCTTGAGACGGTCGTCGAGCGTCTGCTCGGCATCGACCTCCTGGGCAGGGCTCCAATGGTCAGGTGTGATGTAGCCCTCGTCCAGGACGTCGTCGACGCCGCGGTCGATCAGCGTGTCCTCTGGCTGGAGCTGGTCGAGCTGCTCGGACTGCTCGGGGACGGGCTCGTCGAACTGGTGCTCACTCATGATGCGACTGTACGCCGCTGGCGATCGGGGTGGGCTCAGTCAGCCTGATCAAATCCGACGGCCTCCACGGTGACCGGGCCGGTCTCGGTGGTGAGACGAAGCCGTACGGTGTCGGTCGCGGCGAGCACTTCGCCCAGCCGCACCCAGTGACCCGAGGCGAGACGTAGCGCGATGGCACCGAGGATGCCGGTGTGTTCGGCACGGACCAGAATTGTCGAGCCATCGGCACAGTGGAGCCGTGCGGTCAGTGCGGCCGGAGCTGGGCGGACGGACACGATCCGCACCCCGCGGTGGGTGAGTGTGCGCAGATGGTGCAGCAGCAGGATCGTGGGTTGTGGTTCGGCGGCGCGGATCTCGGCCAGCGCGTGGTCCAGGGCGATCAGGTCCGGGTGGAGCTCTGGCGGTGGGCCGTGCTCGACCACCTCCGGGTCGCGGCCCAGGACGACCCGGAGCATCCAGTCCTTGACGGAGCCGTCCATTCCTCCATCCTCGCGCGAATGATGAGGAAAGGGAAGGGTTTCAGGGGCAATCACTGTGTTTGTGCATCGTGGTCCCCGATGGTGGTAGTGGCTACTGGGACTGGACCAAATGGGCAAAGCGGGTGAGGTCGACATTGCCGCCGGACAGGATCACTCCGATCCGCTTCCCGATCACGGTGTCGGCAGCCAGGGTGAGCAGGCCGGCCAGGCTCGAGGCCCCCGACGGCTCGATGACCAGCTTCATCCGCTCTGCGAGGAACCGCATCGCCTCGACGATCTGGTCGTCGGTGACGGTGACGACTTCGGCGCCGGTGTCGCGCAGGATGGCGAACGTCAGCGGACCGAGCTCGGTGGTCTGGGTGCCGTCGGCGATCGTCCGTGGTGTCTCGATGGTGACGATTTCCCCGCGTTGCAAGGAAAGTTGGCCGTCATTGCCGGTCTCCGGTTCGACCCCGATCACCTGACAACCCGGGGACCATTCGGCCGCGGCCAGGGCTGTGCCGCCGAGCAGTCCACCTCCGCCCAGAGGGGCGACGAGCAGGTCCAGGGGGCCGGCATCCTCGATCAGCTCCTTGGCTGCGGTCCCCTGCCCGGCGATCACCTGTGGATGGTTGTACGGCGGGATCAGCACCGCGCCGCGCTCACCGGCCACCCGGGCGGCGACTTCGCGGCGATCCTCGGTGTAGCGGTCGTACCGCACGATGTCGGCGCCATAGCCAGCGGTCGCGGCCACCTTGACCTCGGGTGCGTCATGCGGCATGACGATGGTCGCGCGGACCCCGTGCAGCTGGGCGGCCAGTGCGATGGCCTGAGCATGGTTGCCCGAGGAGAACGCCACCACGCCGCCGGACTTTTCTGCCTCGGTCAGGCGTGAAATGGCGTTGTATCCACCCCGGAACTTGAACGCCCCCATGCGCTGGAAGTTCTCGCACTTGAAGAACACCTGCGCCTGGAGCCGCTCGTCGAGGGTGCGTGAGGTCATCACCGGCGTACGGTGGGCAACACCGGCCAACAGGTCGGCGGCGGAGGCGACATCGGCGGCTGTGGGAACGTCCATGATCTGAGCGTACGACCTCCCGTACGGGCTCGTGCCGCGACGGTCCCCCGCCGGGTTCGGGCGATGCCAGGGCCGGGGCGAGGCTGTGGTAGACACCTGCCCATGAGTGAACGGCCGACGCGTGCGGAGGGTGCTGCCCTGCGTGCTGACCTCGCTGCGGCCCACGAGCGCTCCGAATCGGTCAAGGCCCAAGTCCTGATCGACGAGTTCGTGGCCGAGGCCCAGCGCCGTGGCCTGCCGCCCGAACCACTCCAGGCGACCCTGATCGGCACCACCACCGTGGTGCGGACCGACCGACAGGGTTGGTACTTGAAGGAGAACAAGTCCGTCGCCATCGGCACCGGCGGTGAGTACTACGTACTCGTGGTTCCCGGCGGTTTCTTGGAAAGGATCCGTGGTGCACGTCTGGAGCCGATCCTGCCGCCACTCGTCGTCTCCCGTGGCGGTCGTGACGGCGAAACCGGCGACCTCAAATTCTTCCTGAAACGGTACCTCGACCACCACTGACGCTGCGCTCGACGATCACGGTCTCTGCCGCCGCTCACACTGCCCGGGTGTCCACGGAAGCAACGATTGGGACACAACCCCTTGACGACAGCTGTCAGACGTTCTTAGCCTGACAGCTGTCGGATTCGCAGCTGGGGGCGGACCGCGAGAGGCAGGGATGACTCAAGAGTTGAGTGCAGCGCAACGGCGTCAGGCGTTGGTGGAGTACGTGCGGGAGGGGATCCGCAGTGGTCTCTACGCGCCCGGCGTCAGCTTGCCCGGGCTGCGCGAGCTCGGTGCACAGTTCGACCTGTCCCGGGACACGGCCCAAAATGCGCTCCGTCCGCTCATCGAGGCCGGCATCCTGACAGCCACGGCCCGCACCGGTGTCTTCGTCTCCGATCAGAGTCCTCCCGAGCTTGCCGGGGGCATCTTCGTCCTGCTCACCAGGTCGCGCGAACTCTCCTCGACCGAGTCGCACATCGGCGAGATCCAGCGTGGATTCGAGCGGCGCGTGTCCGAGCGCGGCGGGGTCAGTCTGGTCAGCACCGACCCGGATCCCGATCACTTGCCGCCGGGCACGGTGGGCGTGTTCGAGTTCGTCGAAGCACTGCGGGGCGACGTCAGTGTGCCCGTCGTCGCATTCAGTTATCGAGCCACCGATGGCGACTGGCCGTACGGCCATCCCGAAACCGCTGACCGGGTGGCGTTCGACGAGATCGGCGGGGGGCGGGATGCAGCCAATCACCTGCTGGAGCGAGGGTTCCGCCGGATCGGGTTCCTCTCCCGACACCTGCCGCACCTGCGCCGACCGGGAAGCTGGGCCGGATCTCGCGAGGAGGGGTGGCGGACTGCGGTGCGCGAAGCGACTGGTGTCGACGGGATCTGCATCCATCTGGTTGAGGAGGACGCCGAGCAGATGGATCCGACGCTTCCGCGAGTGATGGCTGATGTCGTCGCGCAACGCGCCATCGAGCGTCGTCACGAGTTCGATGCCTTCGTCGGCGTTGATGACTGGTCCATCTCGGCCTTCCTCCGTGCCTGGGCCGAGGCTGGCCTGCCCGAGGACCAGCTGCCGGCGATGGTCGGCTTCGAGGACCTGCCCGAGGCCCGCAGCCCCTATGTGACCTCGGTCCAACCGCCGTGGGACGGGGTCGGCGAAATGGCAGCCGACCTGATCTGGCAACGGGCGGTGGGCCAGATCGACGGTGGTGTGGTGTCACGAGCCGTACCGATGAACATCGCTGCGAGGCTCAGTTCCCGACCGGACTGGAGGTTGCCCGCTGCACTCCAGGCCTAAGTTATAGTCCAGACGATTTACTTTTGTCAGGTGCATGACCGAACAGGCGCGCTCGTCGTCGAGCTGCGGCCCATGGGGGCGGTCTGCTTGAAAGCGACAGGTTTCTGCACTGACGAGAATGTGGCACCGATGAGGCCAGTGATGTCCGGCAAGGTCACTGATTCATCACGACCATTGACAATCCAGCGAGTCAGCATGTGTGCTGGCTCAATCACGAACGATTGAAAGGTAGGTGGAACGTCGTGCTCGGATACATGGCTCGCCGACTGGTGAGGATGGTGCTCTCGCTGGTCGCGGTCTCGTTGATCACGTTCGTCCTGCTCCAGATGGTGCCGGGCTCGTTCAGCGAGCTCTCCAACGCCGGTTCCACGATCTACGGTGACGTCGGCATGGTCGACGGCGGCGAGGCGGCCGTCAACCAGGGCGACCAGCGGCCCGCCTGGCAGCAGTACCTCAGTTTCATGAAGGGCCTGGTGACCTGGGACATGGGCCCCACCTACAAGTATCCGCAGGCCTCGGTGGAAGAGCTGATCGGTGAAGCGTTCCCGGTCTCCCTCACCCTGGCGATACCAGCGACATTGCTGACCCTGGTCATTGCCATCCCGATCGGCATGCTCGCCGCGGTCAAGAAGGACAAGCTGGCTGACTACGGCTCGCTGTTCACGCTGACCACGATTCAGGCGCTGCCGGGTTATCTCTTCGCACTGCTGCTGGTGTTGATCTTCTCAGTGGGGTTGAACGTCCTACCCGTACGAGGCTGGAAGGGGCCGGAGTACATGATCATCCCGGTCATTGCTCTGGCCGTGCAGCCAACGGCCGTCCTCGCCCGCTATGTCCGTTCCTCCATGCTGGAAGCACTGCGTGACGAATACGTGGTCGCGGCGCTGGCCAAGGGCGGCACCCAGCGCACCGTGCTGATCCGACATGTGTTGCGCAATTCGATGATCCCCCTGGTCACCGTGGTCGGCCCGATCTTCGCCGGACTCGCCACCGGCACCGTGTTCGTCGAGGTACTGCTCGGCATCCCAGGTCTGGGACGCCTGTTCAGCTCGGCAGCCCGCCAGCGCGACATGCCCCTGCTGATGGGCGCGACCATGTTCTTCGCGATCATCCTGATGGTGATGAACCTCCTGGTCGACATCGCCTATGGCCTGCTCGATCCACGGATCCGACTCGAACAGAGCGGCAACAAGGGATCGCGACGGGCGAAGCGGCCCGGCCAGCCCAAGGTCTCCACGGGCATGTCCACCGACTCCACTGAAACCGTCGTTGCCATCGGAGGGACGCGAGTATGACCGCCGAACTTGTGGACGAAACCGCTGCCACCGACCGCGACGAGGTCAAGCGACCCAAGGGGCAGAGCGAACTGGGCCGCAGCTGGGCCCGATTCCGGCGCAACAAGTTGGCCTTCGGCAGCCTCTTCTTCATCGGTCTGCTGATCCTGGTCTCGATCATCGCGCCGTTGGTGGCACCGTACGGCTATGACGACATGGACGTCACCAACCGGTTTGCCGCACCGCTGTCGGAGAGCCATCTGCTGGGCACCGACCAGCTCGGGCGCGACGTGTTCTCTCGGATGCTGTTCAGCCTGCGCACGGCGCTGATCATCGGTTTCACCGCCGAACTGCTGGGTCTGCTGGTCGCGTTGATCATCGGCCTGTGGGCCGGCTGGAAGGGCGGCCGGATCGAGGGCGCGCTGATGGCGGTCACCGACGTCATGTACTGCTTCCCCGGTTACCTCTTCTCGGTCATCATGGTTGTCATCATGGGTCGGTCGATCATTGCGATCATCCTCGCGATCGGCATCGCCGGCTGGGTCGGCCAGGCCCGTCTGGTCCGCGCCCAGGTGCTGAAGATCAAGAACTACGACTACGTCGAGGCCTCTCGCTCCATCGGCACCTCGCCGGTGTCGATCGCCGTACGGCACATCCTGCCCAACGCGATCGCACCGATGCTGGTGACCGTCAGCTTCGGCATCCCCGGCGCCATCATCGCCGAGTCAGGTCTGGCGTTGATGGGTCTGGGTGTGGCGCCACCGATGCCCTCGTGGGGCGGCATGATCGTCGAGGGCTACATCTACGTCCTCGCCCATCCCCACATGATCGCTGCACCGCTGGTGCTGTTCGGCCTGACCGTGCTCTCCTTCACCTGGGTCGGTGACGGACTGCGCGACGCCTTCGACTCGTCCGAGGAGGACCACGCATGACGGCTCCAGTTGCCGACCGCATTCCCACTGTGGAGAAGGGCGAACCGCTGCTGTCGGTCCGCGACCTGAAGGTCACCTTCACCCAGCCGCGGTCCAAGAAGACCTCAGTCGTCGTCGACGGCTTCAACCTTGACATCACTCCGGGCAGCTCGGTCGCGGTCGTCGGTGAGTCCGGCTCGGGCAAGACGGTCTCCATGCGCGCCCTGATGGGCGTGCTGCCCGACACCGCCACTGTCACCGGCAGCGCGGTGTACGAGGGCAAGGAACTCATCGGCATGCCGGAGAACAAGCTGCGCAGGGTCCGCGGTGCCGGCATCGGCATGGTCTTCCAGAACGCGATGTCCGCGCTGAACCCGACCCGTACGTTGAAGGTCCAGCTCACCGAGCACCTCAAGTGGCACGGCATCACCAACCGCGCCGAGGCGACCAGGCGGGCGATCGAGGCACTGGACCGGGTCGGGATCCCCAACCCGGACACACGGATCAAGATGTATCCGTTCCAGCTGTCGGGTGGACAGCGTCAGCGCGCCATGATCGCCATGGCGATCGTGGCCGGGCCGAAGCTGCTGATCGCCGATGAGCCGACCACCGCCCTCGACGTGACGGTGCAGCGACAGGTGCTCGACCTGCTGAAGGACCTGCGCCGCAATGAAGGTCTCGCTCTGGCGATGATCACCCACGATCTGGGTGTCGCGAAGTACATGTGTGACGACGTGGTGGTCATGCGGTATGGCGAGATCGTCGAGGCCAAGTCGATGCAGGGACTGCTTGACGGCGCCGAACATCCTTACTCCAACCAGTTGCTCGATGCAGCGATCGATGTCGTCGTGCCGGACCTGACCAACATCGCCGACATCTCCTCCGATGCCGCCCCGGCAGATGAGGTGCCCGAGACGGAACTCGACGAGAGCCAGATGTTGGTGACGGCCACGGACCTGGAGAAGATCTTCCGGGGTCGCGGCGGCGAGGTTCGCGCGGTCACCGATGTCGACATCTCCATCGCCCGAGGCGAGACCGTTGGTGTGGTGGGTGAATCCGGATCGGGCAAGTCCACCTTGGCGCGCCTGCTGACCCGCCTCATCGAACCGACCGAGGGAGACGTCAGCTTCGACGGTGCCGATGTCCTCGGCTTGAAGTCGGCCGGGCTGAAGGCTTGGCGGCGTCGGGTCCAGATGGTGTTTCAGAACCCGTACAGCTCACTGCTGCCACACCTCACTGTGGTCGACAATGTGCTCGAACCGTTGCGAGTCCACCAGGTCGGCACCAAGGAGGAGCAGTACCACCGGGCCCTCGACCTGCTTTCCCTGGTGGGGATCCCGGAGGATCGGGCGGAGAACTATCCCCGCCAGTTCTCCGGCGGTCAGCAGCAGCGCATCGCGATCGCGCGAGCGCTCTCCCTCGAACCGGAGCTGCTGGTGTGTGACGAGCCGACTTCGGCACTGGACGTGTCGATCCAGGCGCAGGTGCTCGATCTGCTCGAAGACCTGCAGGAACGACTCAACTTGTCGATGCTGTTCATCACCCACAACTTGGCGGTGGCACAGCGACTCAGCGACCGGATCATCGTGATGGCGAACGGCACCATCATGGAGTCCGCACCGACGGACGATCTGTTCGGCAGCCCACAGCACGAGTACACCCAGTCGTTGCTGTCGGCCATCCTGCCGATCCGCCATGATCCGGCCACTGTCGACGAGGAGGCTGGCCCGCCCAGAGCCTCGATCGACGGGGAACTGACCGAGGTTCGGCCCGGCCACTGGGTCCGCGTCTACCAGGACTGACACCGCAACACGACAACAGAAAATCATCATCAACCCATCGCTCGCGTCGGAGCGGGCGATGGAGCAAATCGGCTCAATCGTTGAGCCATGGCACAAGGGGTAACAATGAATCCAGGTCCCGAAACGATCACCAAGGGCGTCACGCTCGGACGTCGTTCCCTGCTCGCCGCCTCCATGGCGACCGCAGCGGTGGCAGCCACGGCCTGTGGCTTCGACAACGGCGGTGGCAATGGCGGCAATGGCGGTGACGGCGGCAATGGCGGCAACGAGGGTGGCAAGAGTGGCACCTTGAAGCAGTCGATGATGCCGGTCGCCTTCCTCGACCCGCACCGTTCGGGCAACTCCTCCTTCGGCCAGATCATCCAGATCGGCCTGTGGGAGGGTCTGGTTGTCATCGACGTCGACGATCCCTCCCAGGTCGTCGGAGGTGTCGCCGAGTCATGGGACGTGTCCGACGACGGCCTGACCTACACCTTCCACCTGCGCGACAACGCGAAGTGGTCCAACGGTGATCCGGTCACCGCCGAGGACTTCGAGTGGAACTTCAAGCGGGCCCTCACTCCGGGCATCGGCGGCGAGGGTACGCCGTCCTTCCCGATCACCAGCCTCACTGTGGTCGGCGGTCTGGAATACCGCGAGGGTGCCACCGACGACTTCTCCACCGTGGGCGCGAAGGCCGTCGACGAGAAGACCTTCGAGGTCACCCTGGAGCAGCCGAACCCGGACGCCCTGATCGAATTCGCCCAGTACTCCTGCCTGCCGCTGCATCCGGCCTCCACCGAGGAAAAGGGTGATGCCTGGCTCGATCCGGACGGCTGGGTCTCCAACGGTCCCTACATCCTGGACAGCTTCCGCGTGAACCAGGGTGCGACGCTGCTGCCGAACGAGGAGTACTGGGACACCGACTCGTACCACATTGCACGGTGGGAGATCACGTTCAACGACGGCGGCACCACCGCTGACCTGCTGGCCTACCAGCAGGGCGACCTGCACATCACCGGTCGCATCGAGGACGACCTCGAAGCTGTCACCACCTCCGATGTGGCCGACGAACTGGTGACCTCGCCGACGAACCAGATCCGTCAGCTCAATGTGATGGCCAGCGAGAACCCGTTCCTGTACGACATCCGTGTCCGGGAGGCTCTGGCCATCTCGATCGACCGTGAGACTCTCGGTGACATCGGCAAGCCCGCCATCGCTGGCCCGTCGCTGGTGCCGAACGCCATCGTCGACTACGAGAAGGTCTTCCAGATCCCTTATGACGTGGACCGGGCCAAGAGCTTGCTCGCAGAGGCCGGTTTCCCTGACGGCAAGGGGGCACCGACGGTCTACCTGCTCGACTACATGAACGCTCCGTGGACCGAGGCGCTGGCCAAGGGGTGGCGCGACAACCTCGGTCTCGACGTCCGGTACGACGTCACCGAGATCGGCGTCTACTCCGACAAGCGCACTCAGGTCCACGGCGATGACTACTGTGGCTTCTTCATGAACAACGTGGCGGTCTCCCCGCCCACGATGTACAAGTTCGTCCTGGGCAAGGTGCCGGCGGCCCCGAACTACTACGGCTCCATGCTGTTGCCGCCGGACGTCGCCAAGGAGATGAAGGAGGCTGTCGACAATCAGGCGAGTGTCGAGGACCGACTGAAGATCGCCGAGGGCCACTACGACAAGGAGTTCGAGGAGGCTCGTGACGCCGGTGCGGCGGCCCTGGCCATCGAGGATGACGCCGAGCGCCAGGCTGCCCTCATCGAGGCGGCCAGCATGTTCAACCAGTACTACACGATCATCCCGGCGCTGTGGGGTGGGTACAACCTGCTGGTCAAGCCTGTGGTGAAGAACCTCAAGCCGTGGATGTACTCCTCGGTGATGACGACCAAGAATGTCACTGTGGAGGAGTGAGGTCGGTGAGGCCCCCGGCTGACGGGACCACAGCTGTTCTGTGATCCGGGCGTACGGTGGCCCACCACGCCGTACAAAGCCAACAGCGGCTGACCGCGAGGTCAGCCGCTGTTGTGCTGTCTGGTGGACTCGCGCTGTCAGACGTCGGCCAGTGCGACGGTCGGCGGCACCGAGACGGCCCGGCGGGCCGGCAGGACAGAGGCCAGAATCCCTGCACACACGGCGATTGCGGCATCAATCCCGATCAGACCCCACGGGATCTGGAGGACGGCCGTCTCCTCCATCTCGGCCATCACCGCCCAGGTGCCGAACCAGCCGAAGCCGATGCCGGCGACGATCCCGACCAGCGCGCCCGCCAGCGCGAGCAGCACCGCCTCGATGGCAAGGGTGCCGCGCAGCTGGGCTCGTTGCAGGCCGAGTGCGCGCAACAGACCGGACTCCCGGGTCCGTTCCAGCACCGACAGGCCGAGGGTGTTGCCGACCCCGATCAGCGCAATCAGCACCGCAGCACCGAGCAGACCGGTCGCCACCAGCAGCAGGATGTCAAGGATCTGGGTGAGCAGGGTGCTCTCCACAATCGACCCGGACAGGTAGGCGTCCGGAGCGATGGCCTGGACGTCCTCCATCACCTGGCGAGCGTCGTCGGTGTCACGGCTGTCCAACGTGGCCCACACGCGCGACGGCACCACCTCGCCGTCATTCCACGTACGCAAGGAGTCCAGATTGGCGACCGGCAACCCGTAGGCGGCGGCCTTGTGCACCCGTACGGTCAAGGTGATCGTCGTGCCGGCCGGTGTGGTCGCCTCGATGGTGTCACCGTCCTCGAGGCCCTGGGCCAGGGCCATGTTCGGATCGACCAACAGCTCATCTGCTGCGATGCTCAACCCGGGGATGACCTGGTCAACATCGGAGCCGATGCCTGAGACGGTGTACTCCTCACCGAACAGACCGAGGGTGCCCTGCCACAAGGTTGCCGCACCGGTGATGCCCTGGACCTCCCGGACCTGGTCGACCAAGGTGTCCGAGACATCGCCGGCGTCCAGGATCAGCGGCACCGGGTAGGCATCATTGATCCCGGCCTCAGTGCTCTGCTTGACCGAGGCGGTGCCGACCTGGAGGGTCGTCACCAGACCGACGGCCAACATCAATGCCAAACAGGTTGCCGTCGCCCGCTTGGGGTTCCGGACGGCATTGGCGACCGCCAGGCGGGGGGTCGGCCCAATCCTGGCCGGGGCCAGGCCGAGCAGCTTCACCAGTGCCGGCACGAACCAGCCCGCTCCCAGCAGCACCCCGAGCGCCAGCAACGCGGCAGAGCCGACGGCCAGCAGGGTCTGGTTGCCATCGGCGGTCACGGCCAGAGCCAGCAGCGCAATGCCACCAGTCACCAGCAGACAGGACACGATGGTGGTGATCATCCCAGGATGCAGGCGGGCGTCATCGGTTGCGGCCGCCCGCAGAGCTTCCATGGGACGGATCCGTGATGTCCGCAAGCTTGGCAGCCACGCGGCAAGAACCGTGATCACGACGCCGACCAGGAAGGCCACGGCGATGGTCCACGGGATCGCAAGACCGCTGTGGATCGAGCCGGTGACCGTGGCAGCGATCGCACCGAGTCCGATGCCACCGATCAGGCCCAGGACGGATCCGATCGTGCCGAGCAGGATCGCTTCGACCAAGAGTTCCCGCCGGACCTGACCGATCGAGGCGCCCACGGCACGCAGCATGCCGATCTGGCGACGACGCTGGGCGATCAGGATGGTGAACGTGTTGGCGATGATCAACATCCCCACGACCAGCGCGATGGCGCCGAAGACGAGCAGGATGGTGCGGAAGACGTCAACCCCGTTGGACAGGTCATTGACCAGTGTGGTTGCAAAGGTGTCGCTGGTCTGGGCGACGAACCAGCCCTCATGGCCATCGAGCATGGCGTTGAGCTGCGCGACCAGGGCGTCGATGTCGGTGCCGGGGGCGGCATCGACCAACCAGATCACGTCGGAGGCGAACTCCAGGTCGACCAACGATTCGGCGGCGAGGGTGCCGGTGTAGTTGACTCCGCTGAGCAGCGAGGTCGAGCTGGTGAGGATGCCGCTGATGCGGAACTGCTCCGGCTCCGAATCGGCCCGCCAGATCGTCATCGAGATCGTGTCGCCCACCTGCGCGCCGATCTCGTCGGCCAGTGCGGCGTCGATCGCCATCTCGTCGGCCGTCCGCGGCCAGGCGCCCTCGGCCAGTTTGCGCCACTGCAGGCCATCCGACACCACAGGGGTCAGCTCGATCGGGCGGCCCCCCACCGTGGCGTACTGGGTCGGGACCACCGCGACCTCGCCGACACCGTCCGTGGCGGCAATCTCCTGTGCCAGTTTCGGCTTGAGATCGGCGACGTCCTCCATCGCGGCCTCGTCCTCATAGGGCAACTCACCCGGACTGATAACCACATCGGCGGCACGGGCCGGGGCGGCGACCTGGTCACGGATCGAGCCGGACTCGGTTTCCACGAAGACCAGCGTGGTGGTCACGAAGCCGACACTGATCGCGATCGCCAACAGCAGCGCCCCGAATCGGGACGGATGATGTTTGATCTGGGCAAAAGCACGCCTCACGTCTCAGGCCGCCTGTCCACGGATGATGCTCAGCACGCTGTCCGCATCGGGGTGGTCGAGATCATGGACGATCTTGCCGTCCGACAACACGACCGCACGGTCGGCGTACGAGGCTGCGATCGGGTCGTGGGTGACCATCACGATGGTCTGACCACCCTCATGGCAGGACACCCGCAGATAATCGAGCAGGGCCTGGCCGGTCCGCGAGTCGAGGGCCCCGGTCGGTTCGTCGGCAAAGAGGATGTCCGGCTTGGTGACCAGTGCCCGGGCAATCGCGACGCGCTGCTGCTGGCCGCCGGACAGCTCGGAGGGGCGGTGGCTGAGGCGGTCCGAGATCCCCAGGGACTGCACCAGAGCGTCGAAGTGCTGCGCATCAGGTTTGCGGCCGGCCAGGTCCAGCGGAAGCAGGATGTTGTCCTTGGCCGACAGCGTCGGCAGCAGGTTGAACGACTGGAAGACAAACCCGATCCGGTCGCGACGCAGCTTGGTCAGCTGCCGGTCGTTGAGACCGCTCATCTCGACGCCGCCGAGGAAGACCCGACCCGAGGTGATCCGGTCCAAACCGGCCAGGCAATGCATCAGGGTCGACTTGCCGGATCCGGACTGGCCCATCACGGCGGTGAAGGTGCCTCGGTGGAAGTTGATCGAGACCTGGTCCAGGGCCCGGACCTCGGTCCGGCCGGAGCCGTACACCTTGGTGAGGTTGAAAGCGCTGGCTGCGACGGAGCCGACTTCTGGTGCTGTTTCGGGCGGGGTGACGGTGGTCAACTCAAGCTCCTCCGGGCTGCATGTGGGCCGACGGGTTCGACCATGCTGCACACGCTAGAGGCCGGCCACGTCGGATCGCATCAACCCGCCGTACCCATCCGGATCAGTGCGGTCAGACCGCGGTCGTACGGGCGATCCCCGACCCCGCCCCCACTTCAAACACCTCAGTACGGCGAAGACACCACACCTGCAAGTGTGGTGGGGCGGCGCGACTGAGGTGTTTGCGGTCTGTCTCAGTCACGGGAGCGTGCGGCCAGGATCGCGACCAGGGCGAGCCCGAGCAACGAACCCCACAGCAGGACCAGTTCGACGGCCGGGCCGATCACCGTGGCCGGAGTGAGGCCGTCGCGGAGCTCGATCTCGATGACGATCAGCCCGGATTCGTCAACCGGGATGGTCTCGAGGATGGTGCCGTCCGGGCCGATGGCCTGACTGGTGCCGGTCGTCGACAGGTTCACCACGGTCCGGCCGGTCTCGATGGCCCGCATCCGGGCGAAGGCGACTTGTTGCAGGTTCTCGTCGGTGCCCCGGAAGTCCGCGTTGTTGGTCTGCAGCAGGAAGACCTGTGCGCCACGTTGCACCGCCTCACGGGGCACGTCGTCGAAGATCACGTCGAAGCAGATCGCCAGCCCGATGGTCGTACCGTCGACATTCATCACCGGCGGATTCGTGCCAGGTGAGTAACCGCGGCCGAGCAGTCCGATCAGGTCCGGCACGATCTTTTCGTAGAACTCGCGGTCCGGTACATACTCGCCGAACGGCACCGGATGCCGTTTGGCATGTTGTGCGACTGCACCGTTCTCGGTCCACAGGAAAGAGGTGTTGTAGACCAGCTCGCCGTCGGCCGACGCACTGTTCATCAGGATCGGCGCCCCGTACCGGCGAGACGCCGCATCGAGCATCGCCGCGATCTGACGATCCTGCAGGGGGTCGTGGTCGACACTCCCCTCCGGCCACACCACGATGTCGACCCGCTCGGTCTCCAACGGCCGCGAGGCATCGAGTTGGGAGTTGATCACCGACAGCGGCGGCCGCTCGTCGATGTACGCGGTTGGTCCATTGCCCTGAGCGGCACCGACCAGCATGGTCCCGGCCGGCGCAGTCGGAAACTGGGGGATCACCAGCATCGCGAAGGCCAGACCGATCATGGGCAACAAGGTCTTGACACCCCGTACGCCCAAAGAGTCACCGACCCCCGGGGTCGGGTTCGGGCGAGCCGCCCATCGCACGGCCTCGATCGCCATGGCGCAGACCAGCACGATGCAGAAACTCAGCCCGTCGACGCTCAGCCAGGACGCCACCGTTGCGAACGGGCTGGCCGACTGGGTCATCCCCAGACGTCCCCACGGGAACCCTCCGTACGGGGCAGAGCCCAGGATCAGCTCCCGGCCGGTCCACAGCCCGGCCACCAGCAACGGCAGGACGATGACCCGTACGGCCTTGGTGTCCCGAACCCGTGGGGTCCAGCGGTAGGCCAGCGTGATGAGCGGGCTCAGCACCGCCAGGATCAGCGATTCGAGGACCGCCAGCGCGATCCACGGCAACCAACCGAGCGGCATGTCGCCGAGGAACCGGCTGATGAACGAGACGTTGGGGGTGAAGAAGCAAAGCCCGTACACCGCCCCAACCAGGATCGCCCCACCGACTCGTCGCCCGATCAGAGTCAGCAGGCCCAGGATCACCGACACGAAGGCCAGCGGCCACCACCCCAACGAGGGCAGGGCGCCGTCAAGCGCGAGGCCCGCCACCGCTGCCACACCGACTGCGGCCCACAGCGGGAGGAGGGGGCGTTCGGACACGCGGTCAGCCTACGTGAGGAGAACCCGTCCTCACAGCAGCGGGAGTGCCCACGACGAGGCCGAGATCTTGGAGGATGCCGTCTTGCTGAGCCCGCAGTGGGTCGCTCATGACCAGGGGTGTGCATTCGATCCCGATTTTAGGGGCCGTGGACCGATTTCTGAGGTCGGAGCTCGGCAACTTTCGGGATCAAATGCTCGGTCAGCGGGAGACGAGCCCGGTCTCGTAGGCGAGGAGAACCAGACCGACCCGGTCGCGACATCCGAGTTTGGCCAGCAGCCGCCCGACATGGGTCTTGACGGTTCCCTCGGCCATGTAGAGGTTGGCGCAGATCTCGGCATTGGTGGCGCCGCCGGCGATCTCGATCAGAACTTCGCGCTCCCGGTCGGTGAGGACATCGAGGCGGGTGTCGGTTTCGGTGGGCTCACCCTGAGGTAGGTGTGGGATGACCTGTTCCAGCAGGCGCTTGGTGGCACTCGGGGCGACGACCGAGTCTCCGGCGGCGACACTGCGGATTGCCGACAGGAGGTCTTCGGGCTTGGCGTCCTTGAGGAGGAACCCGGCGGCGCCGGCCTTCAGCGCGTTGAACACGTACTCGTCGAGGTCGAAGGTCGTCAGCACCAGCACCCGGGCCGGATTGTTGTCAGCGACAAGCCGGCGAGTCGTCTCGACGCCATCCATGATCGGCATCCGGATGTCCATCAGCACCACATCGGCCTCGACCCGGCGCAGCAGCCGCAGGGCCTCCTCACCGTTGCTGGCCTCCCCGACCACCTCCATGTCGTCACTGGCGGTGATCAACATCGAGAACCCGCCTCGGACGAGGGCCTGGTCGTCGACGAGCACGACACGGATCGGAGGTTCGCTCATGGGCCCATCCTGTCAGTCGGGGCGAGTGCGGCAAAGGGCGCCAAGGACTCGGGGTCGGCGAGTGCGCCGGTGGCTGCAGCCGTGTCGATCGGGGTGCCGAGCAGGATCCGTTTGACCGGCACCTCAAGCTTTTTCCCGGACAGGGTTCGGGGGATGGCCGGGACCGCGTGGACCCGGTCGGGGACATGCCGCGGCGACAGGTGGGACCGCAGCTCATCGGCGATCCGTTCCCGCAGCTCGTCGCTGACCTCGAGCGAACCGTCGGCCAGGGCCACGAACAGCACCAGCTCGCCGGACCCCTCCCCCTCCAGGTGCACGACCAGGGCCGAGGCGATCTCAGGCAGTGCCTCCACCACGGAGTAGAACTCGGCCGTCCCGAGTCGGACACCGCCGCGGTTCAACGTCGCATCGGAACGGCCGGTGATCACACACGAACCCCGTTCGGTGATGGTGATCCAGTCGCCGTGCTGCCAGACTCCGTCGAATCCGGAGAAGTAGGCCTCCCGCATCCGGCTGCCGTCGTCGCCCCAGAATCCGATCGGCATCGACGGCATCGGCGCGGTGATCACCAGCTCGCCCAACTCGCCTCGTCGGGGGCGGCCGGTCGGGTCGTAGGCCTCGATCGCACATCCCAGACAGGCCGCAGGGATCTCGCCCTCGTACACCGGGAGCAGGGGCGAAGCACCGACGAACCCGGTGCACACATCCGTGCCGCCGGAGAACGAGCTCAGCAACACATCGGTCGAGACGTTCTCGTACACCCACCGGAATCCCTCCGGTGGCAGCGGCGCACCGGTCGAGCCGAGCCCGCGGAGGCGACTCAGATCGGCGATGTCACGGGGTACGACGCCGGCCTTGCGGCAGGCCATGAGGTACGGCGCAGAGGTCCCGAACACTGTGGTGCCGGTCTGGTCGACCAGCCGCCACACAGCACCCAGATCCGGGTGGCCCGGGTCTCCGTCGTAGAGGACGATCGCAGCACCGGTGGCTGGGGCCGAAACCAGGTAGTTCCACATCATCCAGCCGGTCGTGGTGAACCACCAGAACCGATCGCCGGGACCGAGATCAACGTGTAGGGCAAGGGACTTCAGGTGTTCGAGCAGGATCCCGCCGTGACCGTGGATGATCGGTTTCGGCAGGCCGGTCGTCCCCGACGAGTACAGCACGTAGAGCGGATGGTCGAACCGGAGCCGGGCGAACTCCAGCGGATCGGCGGTGGAGAGAAAAGCCTGCCAGGACAGGGTTTCGGGCAGTTCTGCGCTCGGATCGAGGTAGGGGACACACACCACATGTTCCAACGAGGGGAGTTGTTCGCGGATGGTGGCGACTTCGTCGCGACGGTCGATGTCCTTGTCGCCGTAGCGGTATCCGTCGACGGTGACCAGCAGTTTCGGCTCGATCTGTCGCAGCCGGTCACAGACGCTGCGGGTGCCGAACTCGGGCGCGCAGCTGGAGAAGACCGCGCCGAGGCTGGCGCTCGCGAGCAGCAGGATGAAGGTTTCGGCGATGTTGGGCAGATAGGCCGCGACCCGGTCACCGGGACCGACTCCCAGCCGGCGCAGGCCGGTCGCCGCCCGGGCCACTCGGTCTCGCAGGTCCGCCACGCTCAGGGTGTCCGACGGGCGGGTCTGGGAGTGGGCGACCACGACCGGATCGTTGTCGGCCAGACCGGGTGCGCGCAGCACCTGCTCGGCCCAGTTGAGGCGGGCGTGCGGGAACCACTGGGTGCCGGGCATGGTCGCCGAGGTCAATGCGGGCCCCGGGTCGCTGCCCAGCGAGAAGAACTCCCAGATTGCCGACCAGAAGCCGTCCAGATCGGTCACCGACCAGGTGTGGAGTTCGTGGTAGTCGGCAAAGGACAACCCCCGCGCCTGCGACAGCCACGCCAGGAACGCCCCGACCCGGGTCCGTTCCCGTACATCGGCCGGTGGCTCCCACAGCACATCCGACCCGCTGGTCACCATTGGTTGTCCCTCCACGCCGGCGTTGGTTCAGGCGTACGGAAGCCTAGCCCGTACGACGAATCCGCCGCCGACGCGGGGCTGGGCGATCAGCTGACCACCATGCAGCTCGAGCCGCTCCCGCATGCCATGGACGCCGTTGCCCTGTCCATCATTGGCCGCAGCGGCGCCGCGACCGTTGTCGGCGATCTCGAGTTGGATCTCGCCGGGCCAGTAGCTGATGGTGACCGTGGCGCGGGCCTGCGGTCCGCCGTGCTTGAGGACATTGGTGAGCGATTCCTGCACCACTCTGTAGGCGGCCAGGCCGATCGCGTCGCTGACCGCCGGCATGTCGCCCTCGACGATCAGGGTCGCATTGCCGGTCACCTCCACCAAGGAAGGGATGTCGCCCAGCCCGGGCGCGGGCACGTAGTCCTCGCCCTCGTCGGTCTCGCCGCGCAGCAGCCGGACCATGGATCGCATCTCGGCCAGTGAGGTCCGGGAAGTGTCGGCGATGGTCGTCAGTGCTTGACGGGCCAGCTCTGGATTCTTCTCGGCGACGGCTTTGCCGCCCTCGGCCTGGACCACGATCACCGACAGTGAGTGCGCGATGATGTCGTGAAGCTCGCGGGCGATCCGGTTGCGCTCGTGGATCGCATTCATCCGCAGCTGCTGCTCCCGCTCGACCATCTCGTGACGGCTCCGCTCCTCAGCGGCCCGGGTCCGTTCGGTGCGTTGTGCGGTGGTCTGGCGGATGGTGCGACCCAGCAGGTAGGCCGAAGCAACGGCCATGGCACAGCCGATCATGATGACGGCCATCTCGCTGCCGTTGAAGTAGCCCGACGTCCAGGACGCTGATGCGGCTGCTGAGCCCATCAACATCACGCCCTGGGTCATGCGCCGGGTGATCACGTCGGCCCATCGCGCCATCGAATAGACGATGATCGGGATCAGGAAGGCATGCGCCGTCGGGTGGTGGATGAAGATGGCCAACAGGATCCCGCCGGAGACGGCCAGGGCAAGGCTCAACCTCGGCTGATGCATCCGGAAGGCGATGGCCGCGCTGACCAGAAGGCCGCCGAGGGTCCCGAGACCATTGAAGAACCCGCTGTAACCATTGGTGACGTTGACCATCAGCGTGAGGAGGGCACACCCGATCGCCAATATGGTGTTGATCCGGTACCACCGCAGCGGCGGCGGAGCAACCACGGCCGGATCACGGTCGGCCGACTCCTGGAGCCAAGTGCGTACGGAGTGTGGTCGACCGGGGCCATGAGGATTAGGATCCATGGGGGGATCCTGGAACCGCTCGGTGTCGAATGACTGGTTCATGATGTCGCCAGCCTAGGTATCCGAGTAGCCCCGGTCGTCAGACTGCGGTCCCATCTGTGGTCCGACCGTCGGCCCACTACTGTGGCCATGTGGAAGCGCAACGGCAGTCCCGATCCCGTGGGCGACGGCTGATCGCAGTGGGTGGTGCGATCGTGGCCGCAGTGGCCGCTGGTGCCGGGATGATGCAGGTGCGGCGGCGCCGCGCCGAGGAGGCAGAGCTGTGGGCCGAGGCCCAACGGACCGACCTACCGCCAGTGCCCGCCCCGTTCGCGGAACCAGAGCCGTCCGCCGAACCTGTCCCGGACACCTGGCCTGAGCAGCTCACCAAGCCTGCTCCGGGTGCCCAGTCTGAGCAGCTCACCCAACCTGACCCGGACGCCGAGCCAGTCTTCGACGTGGAGGTCACCCCGGAACCGACCTCCACGCCACGAACTCAGCCCGAGATCGAGGTGGCGTCCGAAGCCGTACGGGATCACTTGGCACTGCCGGCGGAGGTGCGGCCGCACGATCCCTCGTACGGCGAAGTCGTCTGACTCCGGAGTCGGGCCAGACGCTTCGAGTGGATGGACGTGCCGAGCCGGCGTCAGCGGCGCCGGCGGGTGACCAGCTCGCCCCGGGCGTAGACGCCGAGCTGTCGGGTGGACCAGCCGTCCCAGGCGGCGCCGACGCCGCCGCCGATGATCGGGATCCGCTTGGTGAGAGTGATGCTCAAGCCCTTGCCGCCGACGCGGGCGACCACGGCGCCGAGCACCTCCTTGGCCACCGCGGCATCAAGCTCCGGGTCGAAGATCGGGGCCGTGGCCATCGCCATCGGCGAGGTCGGCAGCGTCCCGTTGTGGATGCGTCGAGCGACCTCTTCGCCACCGAGCAGACAGGCGACGATGGCCGTACGGACCCGGTTGTCGTTGATGTCATAACCACGCAGATGCGCGATCGCGGCGATCATGCGGGTCTGGATGGTGAGGATGCCGGTGATGTTGGCCGGCAGGGTGACCGGCATGGCCAGCAGGCCGCCGAGGTTGGTTGCAAAACCCTGCGCACCGGCCAGAGCGATGTGGGCACGGACGACCGAGTCGATGGCCTCATCGACGTCGCCGGTCTTCTGCAGGTGGCGGGCCGCCGAATGTTTGGCGCCCGGGAGTGCGGAGATGCCGTCGATGGCGATCTCCAGCATGCGACGCAGTACGCCGCCGGCGATCGGCGTTGCCCTGTGGACAGTTTCCATGACCTTGCCCATCGGTTTCTGCGACATCGAGGCCTCCTTTGCTCAGCCTCACCAAGAGTACGCGGCGGCAGCGCTGATGCGATCGGGTGGGACCCGGAGGTGTCCCCGATCGTAGTCGGCCCGGGCCCGCCCATCCAGCAGTTGCTTCGCCGACCGTACGACGCATGCCACCCCACAGCGGGAGGGCCCAGGCTGGTCGCTCGGTCCGAGCTGGAGATCGTGAGCATGCGGCACAATGCTTTGGTGCCCTCAGCAATCTTCGGAGATCCCGCGGACTGGCCGCCCCACGACATGATCGGGTTGTCGGGCGAGTTCTCGACCACTGTTGTGGTGGAGGCCTATCGGACCGGGGTGTTCCCGATGCCGGTTGACGCCGAGCGCTGGCCACAGCTCGACGCGGAGGTGGCCTTTGCGTGGTTCTCGCCGATGCGGCGCGGGATCTTGCCGCTCGACGGGCTGCGGGTGTCCCGGAGCTTGCGCAAGATGACCCGTCGCTATCGGGTGACCCGTGACCGGGCCTTTGACGAGGTGATGCGGCGCTGCGGCGATCCGTCACGCGAAGGAGCCTGGATCAATGACGACATCAGACGGGTCTATGGAGGACTGCACGACCGCGGGCTCGCGCACTCGGTCGAGGTCTGGGACGGCGAGAACCGACTCGTCGGGGGTCTCTATGGAGTCGGGATTGGCGGGTTGTTTGCCGGCGAGTCCATGTTCCACGATCCCGACCACGGCCGGGACGCCTCCAAGGTCGCCCTGGTGGAGCTGGTCTCGGTGTTGACCGCCTCTGCGGGACAGCGCCTGCTGGACGTGCAGTGGTGCACCCCGCATCTGGCCACGCTCGGCGTCATCGAGATCGACCGGTCCGACTACCTCACCCGGCTCAGTGCCGTGCTGACGACACCCGCGCCGGATTGGCGTGCACCCGGCCATCACTGACCTCGTCACGCTGGGTGACCAAGTCTGGACCGATCTGGGAGTGGTGCCGACCCCCCCGAGGACGATGCCTACCGTGGTCGGGGTGAGCTCGCACCGTCGCTGCAGTTCAACTTTGCCCACATCTCGTCGCCGGTCAGTGCTGCGGTCGTGCGCCATCTGATCCGGCCCAGGCTCATCGAGCTGGGTTGGCTCAGTCCACCAGAGTGAGGAACGCCTCTACGGCCGACATCCCCCCGGTCGACTCGACCGAGCTCTGGGTGAAGAGGGCAGCGGCGGTCCCGGTGACAGGGTCGACGTAGCCGATCGTGCCCAACCCGCCGGCCCAGCCCACACTCGTGGGACGGATCTCCAGATGGAGGCCCCAGCCGTTGCCGTCAAGCAACATCTCGGCGCTGGACCGTTGCTCCGCGGTCAGGTGATCGGTGGTCATCTGGGCCCAGGATTCCTTGCTGAGCAGGGATCCGGTCGCCAACCCGCGCAGGAAGGTGAGCTGATCCCGTACGGTCGAGGTGAGGCCGGTGGCGAGAGACTCGAACTGTGGTGGAGAAGTGAAGGTTCCTTCGGGAATCTCGAATGGCTCAAGACCTGGCCCGTAGGCGGTGGCCATCCGGTCCGGATCGGCCGCGAAGCCAGTGTCAACCATGCCCAGTGGGCCGGTGACGTAGGTGGCGAGCAGGTCGTGGATCGGGGTGTGGGTGGCGCGGGCCAACAGGACCCCCAGCACGTCACTGCTGGTGTGGTAGCGCCAGCGGGTGCCGGGCTGGTCGGCCAGGGGCAGGCTGCCCAGCCGGTGCAGGTACTCGGCGGGCGACATCGGTGGCGGGAACGGCCCCGGGGCAACCTGGTGAGCGGTCATCGCTGCCGCGAGTGGGCCGTCGTCGACCCAGCCGAACCCCGGGGTCATGGTGAGCAGATCCCGTACGGTGATCGGTCGCTCACAGGCGACGGTCCGGTCCAGAGGGCCGTCGGGATCAGTGAGGACCGGGGTGTCGGCGAATTCGGGGAGCCAGGTGGCGATCGAGTCGTCCAGGCTGAACACCTCACGGTCGACCAGGCACATCGTGAGCGCGCCGGCGATCGGCTTGGTGCAGGACGAGATCGCAAAGACCGTGTCGATCGACATCGGTGGACCGCCACGGCTGCGTGATCCACCCGAGGCGAGGGTCGTGTCGGCATCATCGGCCACCCCGGCCGTCCAGCCGGCGAGCTCGCCGCTGGTGACCAGCTGGTCGAGGTGGACCGTGAGCGTGTCGAAGTCCATGCCTCGACAGTAGCCGCTGTCGTTGTCTCGAGGGATGGCTCGTCGACAGGTGTTGCCCCAGAAGCAGCCGGACCATCGGGCGTCACCCTGGATGTCCGGCAGGGCGGATCGGGCAGCGTCATCCACGGGTAGTGGCTAGCTACGCCAAGGGCATGTGCAAGACTACGGCATGGCGAACATATGATTTCCGGTCGTCACCTGGTCGTCCATCTGTCTCGTCGGTCCGTCGTCAAAGGAACAATCCATGTCGCGCAAGGCACGCTTTCTCTCCCGCCGGGCACTGCCGCTGCTGATGGGAGCTGTGCTCGCACTCTGTCTGGCCGCATGCGGGGGCCCTGGTGACAACGATGCAGGTGACAACGGTGCTGGTGACAACGATGAGCGTCCGGTCGTGCTGACGACGTTCACGGTCCTGGCCGACATCGCTGAGAACGTCGCCGGCGACAAGCTGCGGGTGGAGTCGATCACGAAGGTCGGGGCGGAGATCCACGGTTACGAGCCCACGCCCGGGGACATCCGCAAGGCGTCCGAGGCGGACCTGATTCTGGACAACGGGCTGAACCTGGAGGTGTGGTTCGCGCAGTTTGTCGAAGACCTTGACGTGCCCCACGTCGTGCTCAGCGATGGGGTCGAAGAAGTCTCGATCACCGAGGACGCCTACGTGGGCAAACCGAACCCGCACGCGTGGATGAGCCCGCTGAATGTGCAGATCTATGTCGACAACATGGTCGATGCGTTCAGCGACCTCGACCCCGAGAACGCGAGCGAGTACCGGGCCAACGGCGAGGCATACAAGGCCGAGCTGCAGGACGTGCAGGATGAGCTCGTGACCGAGCTGTCAGCGCTGCCGGTGAACCAGCGGGCACTGGTCACCTGCGAGGGAGCGTTCTCCTACCTCGCCCGCGACGCCGGTCTCACCGAGAAGTACATCTGGGCGGTCAATGCCGAGCAGCAGGCCACCCCGCAGCAGATCGCCTCGGTCATCGAGTTCGTACGCGACAATGATGTTCCGGCGGTGTTCTGCGAGTCGACGGTCTCGGCAGCCCCGATGATGCAGGTCGTGGCAGCCACCGACGCGGTCTTCGGTGGCACCCTCTACGTCGACTCCCTCTCCGAGGCAGACGGCCCGGTCCCGACCTACCTGGACCTGGTCCGCCACGACGCGAGGGTCATCATCGACGCGCTGACGGGACGGAGCTCATGACGACGGCGATCTCGGTGCACGACGTCACCGTGCATTACGGGGAGGTCCTCGCTCTCGACCGCGCCACCGTCGACATCCAGACCGGTCGGGTGTGCGGGCTGGTTGGGATGAACGGGTCGGGCAAGTCGACGCTCTTCAAGACCATCATGGGTTTGTTGCGGCCGGACTCGGGCACGGTGCGCGTCGGCGGCGAGAACCCTGCGACGGCGCGCCGGTCCGGGGCTGTGGGCTACGTGCCGCAGAGCGAGGACGTCGACTGGGCGTTCCCGCTGACCGTACGCGATGTCGTCATGACCGGCCGCTATGGGCACATGGGATTCACCCGTCACGCGAAGAAGGCCGACCACGACGCCGTCGACCACGCCCTCGAACGGGTCGATCTCGTCGAGTACGCGAATCGGCAGATCGGGCAGCTGTCCGGTGGGCAGAAGAAACGTACCTTCGTCGCCCGGGGCATCGCTCAGGGTGCGACGATCCTGCTGCTGGACGAACCGTTCGCCGGCGTCGACAAACGCTCCGAGGCCACGATCACCGGACTGCTCCGCGAACTGGCCGACCAGGGCGCCACTGTCCTCGTCTCCACCCACGACCTCCACGCTCTGCCGGGCCTGGCCGACGAAGCCATCCTTCTGATGCATCGCGTGCTCATGCACGGCGACCCGACCGAAGTGCTCCAGCCCGACAACCTCGCCCTGGCCTTCGGCCTGGACGTCCTGAACAGGGATGAGGACCGATGAGCCTGATCGACTTCCTTCTTCAACCCCTCAACTACGAGTTCATGATCCGCGCACTCGCGACCACCCTGATCGCCTCGATCGTGTGTGCTGTGCTGTCCTGCTGGCTCGTCCTGATCGGCTGGTCGCTGATGGGTGACGCGGTCTCCCACGCTGTCCTGCCCGGTGTCGTCCTCGCCTATGTCGTCGGCGCGCCCTTCGCGCTCGGCGCGGTGATCTTCGGATTCCTCGCCGTCGCCCTGATCGGCGCGGTCCGTGACACCAGTCGGGTGAAGGAGGATGCCGCGATCGGGATCGTGTTCAGTAGCTTGTTCGCGCTCGGACTGGTGCTGATCTCGGTCACCCCATCGCAGACCGACCTGAACCACATCATCTTCGGCAACCTGCTCGGGGTGTCGTGGGCCGACCTGACCCAGGTCATCATCCTCGGCGCGATCACCTTCGCCATCCTTGTCGCCAAACGTCGCGACTTCACCCTCTACGCCTTCGACCCCACCCATGCCCACGCCATCGGTCTCAACCCGAAGATCCTCGGCGCCGCCCTCCTCGGCCTCCTCGCACTCACCGCCGTCGTCGCACTCCAGGCCGTTGGTGTCGTCCTCGTGGTCGCCATGCTCATCATCCCCGGCGCCACCGCCTACCTGCTCACCGACCGATTCGGCCGCATGCTCGTCATCGCGCCAGCCATCTCAGCCGTCTGCGCCGTCATCGGCCTCTATGTGAGCTACTACCTCGACACCGCCTCCGGCGGCATGGTCGTCCTCACCCAAGGAGCCGTGTTCGTGCTGGTCTACCTTTTCAGTCCCCGTCACGGACTCATCGGAACCCGGATCGTGAACGCACGCCGCAGGCGGGCCCTTGCCAGCGCCCTCTAGCCGTCGGCATGCCCACTCGTTCCACGGTGCAGAGGTGCGCCTACTGCATCAACTGTCTGCGACCGACACGTACAGCGCATCAGTCGCCGAACGTCCCAGGGCCACCGAGCTGTCCGTTCCCTGGAGGCGGGCGTCCAACGCACCCGAGAATGGAGCGCCTTCGGTGATCTCGAGCGTCGCCCCCACCGCGAAGCCGTGCCCCTCGAAGAACTGCAGCAGCGCCGGGTCCGAATCCGAGATCCGCTCCACCATCACTCGATGGCCCGCTCCGACCTCGGTCAGCTGCCTGGCCTCCGGGATTTCCACCGTCCCGTCCGCCGACGGGATCGGGTCACCATGGGGATCCCGCGTCGGGTACTCCAAGAACGCATCGATCCGATCGATCATGAAGTCCGACACGGCATGTTCGAGATGCTCCGCCTCATCGTGCACCTGGTCCCACGTGTACCCCAGAACGCTCACCAGGAACGACTCGATCAGCCGGTGTCGCCGCACCATCGCCAGGGCATGTGAGCGGCCCTTCGCCGTCAACTCCACTGAACCGTACGGCGCATGGTCGACCAGACCTTGTGCGGAGAGCTTGCGGACGGCATCCGAGACGGAGGAGAGCTTCAATCCCGTCCGCTCCGCGATCAGCGTGGGTGTCACCGGCGCCGAGGACCACTCCGTCAGACTCCACACGGCCTTCAAGTAGTTTTGGGTGCTCGCAGACAACTCAGACACCGACATGGCCACAGCGTACCTCCGGACTCTGAACTACGGCCGCTCGGGAGTTTCAAGTACGGCCGAGCTTGCGCGGGGGCATTCGATCGGAAGGTCTATCGACATCTATGGAATTCGAGAGACGGGTCCATAGGGAAGAATCGCTGTCTCTTGCCGTGGTGCTAGACACCTCCATACAGTGTGATCGTGGATCCGATCCAGAACCCGTACGCCCCCGGAGCCGGTCAGCGACCGCCGGAGTTGGCAGGCCGTGACGACGAACTTCGCCAGTTCGACGTCGTCCTCGAACGCATCTCCCGAGGGCGACCCGAGCGTTCGATGGTGCTCACCGGGCTGCGAGGCGTCGGCAAGACCGTCCTGCTCAACGCACTGCGCGGGGCGGCGGTGCGTGCAGGTTGGGGCACCGGCAAGCTCGAGGCCCGTCCGGACCAGTCGCTGCGCCGGCCCCTGTCGGCTGCACTGCACATGGCCGTACGAGAATTGGGTGCCGACGACCAGGTGCTCGGCACCATCCGTGCCTTTGTCGAGCGTGAGGCCAAACCGGGGGCCAAACTCCGGGACCGCTGGAATCCGGGGATTCAGGTGCCGGCCACCCACGGGCGCGCCGACTCCGGTGACATCGAGATCGATCTGGTGGAGCTGCTGTCCGACATCGCCGGCCTCGCCCAGGACCGCGACACCGGCGTTGCCCTGTTCATCGATGAGATGCAGGACCTCTGCCCCGACGATGTCTCCGCGCTCTGTGCAGCCTGCCACGAGCTGTCTCAGCAAGGTCTGCCGTTGATCGTGGTTGGCGCCGGCCTGCCTCACCTGCCGGCCGTGCTGTCGGCATCGAAGTCCTACTCCGAACGGCTCTTCCGCTACACCCGGATCGACCGCCTCAGCCGTGAGGCCGCCGATCGTGCCCTCGAGACGCCCGCCGCCGGGGAAGGAGCCCGCTTCGACGAGGACGCCCTCGAAGCCATGTACCGCGTGACCGGCGGATATCCGTACTTCATCCAGGCCTACGGCAAGGTGACCTGGGACCTGGCACCCCGATCGCCCATCAACGGCGACGATGTCGCCGTTGCGGTCCCCGAGGCCGAACAGGAGCTCGCCGTCGGCTTCTTCGGCTCCCGGTACGAGCGGGCAACCCCTGCCGAGCGTGAATACCTGCGCGCCATGGCCGAGGCCGCCGGTGACGCCGACGACGCCAGCTCGGTGGCCACCTCGGCCGTTGCCGAGCATCTCGGTCGCAAACCGCAGAGCCTGTCGCCGGCGCGCGATGCCCTGCTGAAGAAGGGATTGATCTACTCCGGAGAACGGGGCCGGATTGCCTTCACCGTGCCCCACTTCGGCAAGTACCTTCGCACCCAGTCCGAGTGAGGCCCGTGCGGGCAGAGGGCTAGCCTGTGGCCATGGATGACATCGACATGAAGCCCCGGTCCCGTGACGTCACCGACGGTCTGGAGAGCACCGCTGCTCGAGGAATGTTGCGCGCCGTCGGGATGGACGACGACGATTTTGCCAAGCCTCAGATCGGTGTCGCCTCGAGCTGGAACGAGATCACGCCGTGCAACCTCTCCCTTGATCGGCTCGCCAAGGCGGTCAAGAACGGTGTGCACGCAGCAGGCGGCTACCCGTTGGAGTTCGGGACCATCTCTGTCTCGGACGGGATCTCCATGGGACATGAGGGAATGCACTTCTCCCTGGTCTCACGTGAGGTCATCGCCGACTCCGTCGAGACGGTGATGATGGCCGAGCGGTTGGACGGTTCGGTGCTGTTGGCCGGCTGCGACAAATCGTTGCCGGGCATGTTGATGGCCGCCGCTCGCCTCGATCTGGCCAGCGTCTTCCTCTATGCCGGTTCGATCATGCCGGGCCAGGTCGACGGCGAGGACGTCACGATCATTGACGCCTTCGAAGCCGTGGGCGCCTGTCTGGCCGGCCGGATCACCCGGGAAGAGGTGACCCGCATTGAGCGGGCGATCTGTCCCGGGGAAGGCGCCTGTGGCGGGATGTACACCGCAAACACGATGGCCTCGATCGGCGAGGCGCTGGGGATGTCGTTGCCGGGATCGGCCGCGCCGCCGGCGGTCGACCGGCGGCGCGACGGTTTTGCCCACCGCTCGGGTGAAGCCGTGGTGAACATGCTCCGCCAGGGCATCACCGCTCGCCAGATCCTGACCCGTGAGGCCTTCGAGAATGCCATCGCGGTGACCATGGCGCTAGGGGGCTCGACCAATGCGGTGCTCCATCTGCTCGCGATCGCCAACGAAGCTGAGGTCGACCTCGAGATCGACGACTTCAACCGGATCGGTGACAAGGTCCCCCACCTGGGCGACCTCAAACCCTTCGGCCGCTATGTGATGAACGATGTCGACAAGATCGGCGGCATCCCGGTCGTGATGAAGGCCCTGCTGGACGCCGGCCTGATGCACGGTGACACCCTGACCGTGACCGGCAAGACGATGGCCGAGAACCTCGAGGCGCTCAAGCCCGCCGGCGTCGACGGCAGCGTGATCCGCAAGCTCACCGAGCCGATCCACCGGACCGGTGGACTGACCATCCTGCGCGGCAGCTTGGCCCCTGACGCAGCCGTGGTGAAGTCGGCCGGGTTTGATGACGAGACCTTTGTCGGCACCGCGCGGGTGTTCGACGGTGAGCGTGCCGCACTCGACGCCCTCAGCGACGGAAAGATCACCGCCGGCGATGTCGTGGTCATCCGCTACGAAGGCCCCAAGGGTGGACCCGGGATGCGTGAAATGTTGGCCATCACCGGCGCAATCAAGGGCGCCGGGCTGGGCAAGGACGTGTTGTTGGTCACCGATGGCCGCTTCTCCGGAGGGACCACCGGCCTGTGCGTGGGCCACATCGCTCCCGAAGCCGTCGACGGCGGGCCGATTGCCTTCGTCCGTGACGGTGACCAGATCACCCTCGACGTGGCCAACAAGACGCTCGATGTTGCCATCGCAGCGGACGAGTTGGCCGCGCGCAAGGAAGGCTGGGAACCGCTGCCCCCCAAGTACACCCGCGGCGTCCTCGGCAAGTACGCCAAGACGGTGACCTCGGCCGTACAGGGTGCGGTCACCAGCGGCTGATCACCGTACGTCGACCAACTCACAAACCTGTGTGGGCCAGCACACCTGCGGAGGCATGCTGGCCCACACGTGGATGTGCTGGCCTCGTCTGTGACGCTCGGCTGAGCGGCTCAGCCCTTCAAGGCTTCACGGAGCTTGACCCGAGCACCCATCTTCAACAGCGAGTTCTGGTAGATCTTTGCGCCGACACCGATCACGGCCAGGCAGGCCAACAGCAGCACGACCAGGGCCAGGAGCGGCTCCCACCAGAACGCGTCGCCGAAGAAGACCCGGATCGGCATCGCCACGGCGGCCGAGAACGGCACGTACGACATGATCGTCATCACGATCGGGTTGTCACCGAGCACGATCGCGACAAAGTACGGGATCATCACCAGATAGATGATCGGAGTCATCGTCGCACCGGTGTCCTCCTGACGCGAGACGAGTGCTCCGGCCGCGGCGAACATGGCCGCCAGCAGGATGAACCCGAACAGGAAGAACACCGCGAACCAGACCATCGGCGCGCCGAGACCGCTCAGGATCGCGCTCTGGTCGGTGACGATCAACCCGACCGTGACGACCGCAATCAGGACAAGGATCTGTCCGACCGCCAGGATCGTGTTGCCCAGAACCTTGCCGGCGAGCAGCACCCGGGCCGGGATGGTGGAGATCAGGATCTCGACCACCCGGGTCGACTTTTCCTCCACCACGCTCTGGGTGATCGGGCTGCCGAAGGTGATCGCGGCCATCATGAAGATGATGCCGAATCCGAAGCCCAACAAGTATCTCAGCCCCGACTGGGCCGCAGCCTCCGGATCGAGCAACTCGACCGTCGGCGACACCGAGAGCAGCCCGATCAGCTCCGAGGGCACCGAGGTGTCGGCGATGATCGTGAAGCCGGTGGGTGAGCTTTCGTCCTCGACCACCGCGGCATCGACCTCACCGTTGCGTACGAGGGCGACGGCAACTTCGCGATCTGCCGCAGCCACCAGATTCAGGTCGCCCTGACCTTCCAGTGCAGTCGCGGCAGCGGGAGTCACCGCCACCGGCGTCGGCTCCGCAGTGGCGCTGCGGACGCCGGCAAAGATGACAGCGGCGAGCGCCAGCACCACCAGGATCACGGTGGTGATGATGAAGGACTTGCTGCGGAGTTTGGAGACCAGCTCACGCTCGGCAACCAACCAGGTTCCTTGGACGGCAGAGATCTGGGTGTTCACTGGATCACCTCGGTGAAGATCTGGGCCAGAGAAGGCCGCTGGGGAGTGAAGCTGGTGACGGCGCCGCGATCCACCGCGGTGCGCAACACCTGCTGGGCCGATGCGGCGTCGGCCTCGAAGACCGCGCGTCCGCCTTCGAACTCGATCACGCTCACCCCGGGTTGGCCGCGCAACCAGCCGGCATCGGAACCGACCAGCTCCCAACGGTTGGAGGAGTACTCCGAGCGCAGCTCGTCGCGGGATCCGGCGGCCCGGACGGTGCCGCCGGCGATGATCACCAGGTCGTCACAGAGTCGTTCGACGACATCGAGCTGGTGGGAGGAGAACAGCACCGACGCTCCTGCTGCGGCGCGCTGCTGCAACACCGAGACCACCGTCTCCACGGCGATCGGATCCAAACCGGAGAAGGGCTCATCGAGGATCAGCACCGCCGGATCGTGCACCAGCGCGGCCGCGATCTGGGCGCGTTGCTGGTTGCCCAACGACAAAGACTCGACGGTGTCGGTGAGTCGTTCGCCGAGACCGAGATCCTCCAGCAGGGGGGTTGCCTTCGCGGCAGCGTCTTCCTTGGAGAAGCCGTGGAGCCGCGCCAGGTAGACGATCTGCTCGAGAACCTTCATCTTCGGATAGAGGCCGCGCTCTTCAGGCATGTAGCCGAAACCCTGTCGGGCCTGGGTGGTGAGTGGCTTGCCGTCCATCAGGACCTCGCCGCCGTCTCGGGACAACAGCCCGAGCACGATCCTCATCGTGGTGGTCTTCCCGGCGCCGTTGCCTCCCACGAAACCGGTCAATCGACCGTCTCGTACGGAGAAGTTCACGTCATCCAGGGCAAGTCGCTCCCCGTACCGCTTCGTGATCCCTCGCAGCTCCAGCATGGGCACCCCGTTCTGTTCGACTGCCTCAACCGTAGCGACGGGCCGCGCCCGACACATCCGGCCACAGGTGGAACCTGCGCCTCCGTCGTACGGGGGAGAGACCCTCAGCCCATCCCGTGGCGATGAGCCCAGACAGCGGCTGCAACCCGGTCCCGGGCGCCGAGCTTCAGCAGGACGTTCGAGACGTGGGTCTTCACCGTCGCCTCGCCAATGACGAGCTCTGCCGCGATCTCGGCATTGCTCATCGCCTGGGCGAGCAGATGGAGCACATCACGTTCCCGGTCGGTCAGGTCTACCGGGACGGGCGCGGCCAAGGCTGTCCCGGAATGGCGTGCGATCACCCGACGGGTCACAGCTGGCGCCAACAGGGCGTCGCCGGCGGCCACCACTCGTACGGCATGGATCAGGTCCTCCGGCCCAGCTGTCTTGAGCAGGAACCCACTCGCACCGGCATCGAGCGCAGCGAACAGATGGTCGTCATCATCGAAGGTCGTCACGACCACGATCGCCGGATTCCCTGCACCAGCAAGGATCTCCTGGGTGGCACTGATCCCGTCGAGCTCCGGCATCTGGACGTCCATCAGGATCACGTCCGGATTCAGCGAGGCGGCCAGCGTCACCGCCTCCCGCCCGTCCGCGGCCTGACCGACGATCTCGAAACCTGCGGCACCGAGGATCATGGCGAACCCAGCTCGTACGGCGGCGTGGTCGTCGACCAGCAACACGCGTGTCATGCTGGCACCCGACTGGTGAGCGGCACCGTCGCCCGGACGAGGAATCCGCCGTCGCGCAGTGGACGTGCCTCGAGGCGGCCACCCGATGCTGTCATCCGCTCCCTCATCCCGAGTTGTCCCAGTCCTGGTTGGACGGTCAGCACCAGCCGGCCGGTGTTGGTGACTTCCAGTTCGACGAAGCCGGGGTCGTGACGTAGGCGCATCTCGACGGTCGCATCCGGACCAGCATGGCGCCGCACATTGGTCAACGCTTCCTGGGCGATCCGATAGAGATTGACCTGGACCAGGTCCGGCACCGGCTCGGCCTCACCGATGACCACGAGGGTGGTCGGCGTCCCCGAGGCCGTCATGGTCTGTGCCAGATGGTCGAGCCGATCGAGGGTGAGGGTGGACGGCGCATCCGTGGCCGCGGCCTCCGGGTCAGTGCGCAAGGTGTCCAGGAGGTGGTGGAGTTCGGCGATCGCCGTCCGACTCGACTCCTCGATCACCATCAGGGCGTTGCGGGCGGCGTCAGGATCGCGATCCACCATGATGCGGGCAGCACCGGCCTGCACTCCCATCGCCGAAACGTGGTGGGCAACGACATCGTGGAGCTCACGAGCGATCCGGACCCGATCCAGGGTGACGGCCTGGGTGGCCGTGATCTCCCGCTCAGTCTCGAGCTCATGCGTACGTTCCAGCAGCAGCTCCCGCTGCCGCGTGGCCCGCCATGCCATGTCACCCAGCACGAACGCTCCGCCGAAGTAGGCCGCATTCATCAACCAGGTCAATAGGACCGACGCAACATGGGGCGTCATCACGACTGCCGGTTCGCCACCCTGGTCCGCGGCCCGAAACGTGTTGACCAGCAACCACACCCCCATGCCGACGATGATCAGGGCCCGGGCGAGGGTGGCCCTGCGACGGTCGGTGCTGACCGCGCCGATGGTGTAGATCGCCACGAACAGCGCGATCTGGCTGACGAACCACTCCGGCGCCTCCACTGTCATCGACACGAAGTACGAGGTGCAGACAATGATCGCCACAACGACCGGGAACCGTCGTCGCCAGATCAACGGCACGGTCATCAGGGCGCTGAACAGCAGCGCCCAACCGAGACGGTCAGCCGGAGGGATGGCCGGATTGATCACCGTGGTCAGGCCGATGCTCATCACGCTGGCCAGGAACAGGCCCATCCCGGCCGCCACGTCAAAGCGCATGGGGTCAACCTACGGCACGTCGTCAATGAGAAGCTTGAAACTCAAGTAGAGTTGAGATTTTATCGACGGTCGGCGAGGATGGCGGGGTGCATGACATCGATCCCGACGACTCGCTCAGCATCGGCGAGGTGGCCGCCCGGACCGGAGTCGCGAAGTCCGCGCTCCACTACTACGAACAGCTCGGTCTGATCTCGGCCGAACGGACCCTCGGCAATCAGCGGCGCTATGCCCGACACATGGTGCGGCGGATCTCCCTCATCGTGGTGGCCAAGCGGTTGGGCATCCCGCTGACCGATGTCGAGGAAGCCTTCCGGACCCTGCCGCACGATCGGCGCCCCAGCACGTCCGACTGGCGCAAGGTCTCCACCACCTGGCGGGCCACCCTGGAACAGCGACGACTCCAGATCGAACGGCTCGAACGTGAACTCAACGGGTGCATCGGCTGTGGGTGCCTGTCGATGAAGTCCTGCTCGCTGCTCAACCCTGAGGACACCCTCGCCGAAGAAGGTCCCGGCCCCCACCGAATCTAGATGGACCCGGCCAGGACGTTGGTAGCGGCGTGACTGCTAGGTTCGCGGCCGCAGGCGTACTTCGGGCATCGGTGGCGCCAGCAACCGCTGAGGTGTGCCGACGTAGCCGTCGACCCGGCCAAATCGTGTGCTCTCGTTCTGCCATGCCTCGCGGTGGGCAACGATCTCGTCGTGGGTGCGGCCGACGAAGTTCCACCACATGATGATCGGCTCGTCGAAGGGGGCACCTCCCAGCAGCACCACCCGTGCGCCCTCGGCCCCCGCCGCCAGCTCCAGGCTGTGCTGGCCCGGGTCGAAACAGGCCAGGTCGCCGTGGCCGAGTGAGGTGTCACCGAGCGACACTGCGCCCCGGTCGAGCAGGATGCCGTATTCGAAGGTCTCGTCCAACTCGAGTGACACTGTCCCGTACGGGACGAGGTCGAGCTGGGCGCCGACCAGCGGGGTGTGCAGGGTGATCGGTGAACTGCCCACTCCGGCCAGGCTGCCGGCGAACACTCGGGCGGTACCGGCATCGTCGGGCAGCCGAACCGCGCTGCTCACATGATGCTCGAAGGCGCGGGTGGTGTTGCGAGCGTGGTCCGGCAGCGCAATCCACAGCTGGACGCCGTGCAGGACGGTCGTCTCGGGCATGGTCACCTCGGAGTGGCAGACGCCGCGACCGGCGGTCATCAGGTTCGCCTCGCCGGGTCGTACGGTGGCCAACACCCCACCACTGTCGCGGTGCTCGATCATGCCGTCGAACAGCCACGACAGGGTCTGCAGACCGGTGTGCGGATGGGGCGCAACATCCATGCCGTGACCGGTCGTCACGTCGTGCGGCCCGTAGTGATCGACGAAACACCAGGCGCCGATGCGGGACCGCTCCCGGTGCGGCAGCGTGCGTCGTACGGTGATCGCTCGGACACCGCCCAGCGGGACATCCCGCGCCGTCAGGATCTGTGGTGCAGTCATCACGCCTCCTCCGGTGGCAGGCTATCGCCATGAGTGAAACTGTCGAGCGCAGGACTGACCCTGACCGCTTCGAGATCAGCGTCGATGGCGTCGTGGTCGGCTTCGCCGAATTCGATGACCGCCGCCGGGTGCGGAACTTCCACCACACCGAGATCAATCCCGAGTACGGCGGACGCGGACTTGCCGCCATCGTCGTACGGGCAGGGCTCGCCGCCACCCGGGACGAAGGTCTCCAGGTGCTGCCGTCGTGCTCCTACGTTCGGCGCTACATCGAGACCCATCCGGAGTGGGCCGACCTGGTCGTCCCTCACGACTGAGGCCGCACCACCTGCGCGTCCAGGCTGCTTCTGCAACTCATCCGGCCTCCCCGCTGCCAAGGCCAGCACATCCCGCTGCCAAGGCCAGCACATCCCGGCGCGGACCAGCCCCTTCCGGTGTGGGGCAGCCCACCGCCGCAGGCATGCTGGGCAGCATCTGTACGTGCTGGCCTCCGCGGGAGCGTCTGGCAGCATGGGTTTCATGGCAACTGAGCAGAGTGACGAGGATCTTGTCCCGACCTTCATCCCGCCGCTGATCGCGATCCTGACGGCGAGTGAGCAGGAGAGGGGCGCGCCCCTGACCGAGGACGAGGTCGTCGAGATCCGTGATAATGCCGTGGCCATGATGATGCCTCGGTCGATGGGTGACGCCATGGCTGCAAGCCGCGGATATGCCGACCTCGATCCGGAGAATGTCTGGGCAGAATGGCAGCTCAGGCGCACAGAGGTCGACGGAACTGACACCTGAACCCAAACGACCCGCATCTCACGAGGAGATGCGGGTCGTTGAGGATTGGCTCAGACTGTCGGACCATCCTCAGGGCCCGGAGCCTCAGGCGCCTGGGGTGCCGGAGGAGCAGCAGCAGGAGCTGGTGCGGCTGCGGCGGCAGCCTCTTCCTTCTCCTTCTCCTTCTCCGCCTCTTCGGCCTTGTGCTCGATCTTGGACAACGTACGGGAAGCAGCGTCCCGGCCACCCAGGCCGAAGGCCAGGGCTGCGGCGAGTGCGCCGCCAACCACGACTGCACCGAAGCCGAGCTCGATGATCGAGTCGGCGATGCCCATCGCCTTCAGACCCATCGCGGCGAACAGCACGATCGTGACGTACTTGATCACGGTCGTCGCCATGCCCTTGCCCATCAGACGCTGGATCAGGCCACCGAGGAAGAACCCGGCGGCGATGATCACGCCACCGAACAGCACCTGACCACCGAGGGTGAGGATCTGCTGCAGAATGTCGGTGATCTGCGGGAAGGCGAGTGTCTGCGCGGCCATCACGGCGAAGAACAGCACCACGGCAACTTGCACGACGCGGGCCACGATGGTCGAGGCCTTCGTGCCGTCGGGAAGGACCTGGGCCGAGGCGAGCGCCTTGTCAGCGCCGATGCCCTCGAGCAACTGGCGGACCAGATCGCCGAGGAACTTCGCAATCAGCACCCCAAGACCGACCAACAGCAGCGCAGCCACGATCCGCGGCACAGCGTCGAAGATGCTGGTCAGCATGGCGCTGGCCGGAGCGGAGATCGCGGAGATGCCGAGCACCTGCAGTGCGGCGATGGTCACCACGATGAGGATCAGGGCGTACACGACGGTGCCGACCAGATGGGCAATGCGAGCTGCGGTTCCCTGCGGGGCCGGTGCAGTGGGCTGCTGAGGTGCCTGGCCCTGGAACTGCGGCTGGCCCTGGAACTGACCCGGATGACCCTGCGGCTGGAACTGGCCGGGACCCTGCTGGCCCTGACCCTGCTGGCCCTGACCCTGCTGGCCCTGACCCTGCTGGCCCTGACCCTGCGGGGCCTGACCCTGGAACTGACCGGGCTGACCGGCCTGGCCCGGGAAGGGCGCCGGGTTCGGCGTGGCCGGAGCGGCTGGTGCGGGCGGGGCCGCAGGTGAAGGAGCGGTGCCGGGCAGGTGGCTTTCGCGGTCAGGATTCGTCGCGGCGCCGGCCTTGCCGAGCCACTTGTCGAGCGGAAGTGCGCGGAGCGCGGCTTCAATCAGCTGACGGGCAACCTTGGCCAGCAGTGCGCCGACAATGAACACCAAGATGGCGCCGAGCAGATTTGGCAGGAAGGCCAGGACGCTGTTGAGCATCGTCTGGATCGGGGCGACGACCTCGCCGAGGTTGAACCATTGCAGGACTGCGACAAGGCCCAACAACCACACGAGCAGTGCAGCGATCTTTCCGACGGATTCACCGAGTGACTGTCCGTCGTTCCCCGTGCGTTGCAGGAATTTCACCCGTTTGACCAGGGCCGAGATCCCCTTGCGAACCCCAATGGCGACCAGCCATGTGACGGCCAGAATGACCAGAGCCACAAGGATCTTGATCCCGACCGACACCAATGTGTCGATCACGTCTTCACCCATGTTTCCGATACCTCCTCGTGCGCACGGCGCTGTCTTACGAGAAAGCCGCCGTGCTTGTCGGTGGACGCGTTCGATCATGTCAGGGTCTGGGACGTGTGGCAATGGCTGTGGCTCAAACAGTGGTCCCGACCTTGAGCTGACCCGCCCGGGTCGCTAGATTGAGAGGTCGCTGCGGCTGTGGGGCCGTTGTGTCTGCTGAAGGAGGGCCCGATGACGTCCGCTGCAGGACCGATTGACCGGCGCACACTGCTGCGTCTGTCCGGTGGGGCGGCTGTCGCTGGTGGCGCCTTCGCCGCTGGGCTGACCACTGTCCCTGCTCACGCCGACACCGACCAGGGCCGACCCAAGCGACAGTTCCGCGCCATGTGGATCTCCTCGGTGGTCAACATCGACTGGCCCAGCGCCCCCGCCCTTTCGGTTGAGGAGCAGCGCGAGGAATTCATTGCTTGGTTGGATTTGGCGCGGGGACTCAATCTCAACGCGGTGATCTGCCAGATCCGTCCGGCTGCCGATGCGTTCTGGCCTTCACCCCATGAACCCTGGTCGCAGTACCTCACCGGAAATCAGGGCGAGGACCCCGGCTACGATCCGCTTGCCTTTCAGCTCTCGGAAGCGAGGAAGAGGAACCTCGAGTTCCATGCCTGGTTCAATCCTTATCGGGTGTCGATGCAGGACGATCCGGACCAGCTCGTGGCTGATCATCCGGCACGAGTTCATCCCGATTGGGTCTTCGGCTACGGGGGCAAGCTCTACTACAACCCGGGCATCCCCCAGGTCCGCGAGTTCGTCCAGGAGGCCATGCTGGATGCGGTCGCTCGGTACGACATCGACGGTGTCCACTTCGACGACTACTTCTATCCGTATCCGGTCGAGGATCAGGACTATCCCGATGCCGACACCTTTGCCGAGCACGGAGCCGATTTCGACGACATCGCCGACTGGCGGCGCAACAACATCGACCTGCTCATCCAGGAGATGGGGAGCCAGATCCACCGGATCAAGCCGTGGGTGAAGTTCGGTGTGAGCCCGTTCGGGATCTGGCGCAATGCCAGTTCTGACCCGCTCGGTTCGCAGACCGCCGGCACGGAGTCGTACACCGCGATCTCTGCTGACACGCGGAAGTGGGTCACCGAGGGCTGGTTGGACTACATCAATCCGCAGATCTACTGGGAACTCGGCCTCGAGGTTGCCGACTACGCCGCGCTGGTCCCGTGGTGGGCCGATGTTGTCGCCGACACCGATGTGGCCCTCTACATCGGGCAGGCGGCGTACAAGTCGACCAGCGGGGCCTTCACCGACCCGGATGAACTGGCCAACCACCTGACCTTCAACCGTGACCATCCAGAGGTCGACGGCGATGTGTGGTTCAGCGCCAAGGACGTCGGTGAGGATGCCGACGGTGCCATCTCGTCGGTGGTGTCACGCCACTATTCACGTCCTGCGTTGATCCCGGTGATCGAACACCTCGGTGGTCGGGCCCCGCAGGCCCCGGTGGCGATGCATGCCCGCCGGATCAGCGGCGGCACGCAGATTGTGTGGGGCCACCGCGGAGCGGTGACCCCTGCCTCGTACGCGATCTGGCGGCTCGACGGCCGTCGGCTGCCCACCACAGCCGACTTGGCCGACGCCAACTTCCTGTTGGCCACCGTACGAGCCAGTGGTGCCCGCCCCGAGCGTTGGCTCGACACCACTGCCGTCCCCGGCCGCGACTACACCTATGTGGTGACCGCCTACGACCGGTTGGGTCACGAGAGCGAAATGAGCCGCGCCCTCTACGGCTGATCCGTACGATGTTCCAATTATGATCAGCGAACTCGTCGACTCCGAGCTGGACGCCGTGCTCGCCCTGTGGGCAGCCACTGGGCTGACCCGGCCGTGGAACGATCCGCAGGCCGATGCCGTACGTGCCGTGGAGGGCGCGACGTCCAGCATCCTCGTGGCCCACGACGGCGACGATGTTGTCGGCAGCGTGATGGTGGGGCTCGATGGTCACCGCGGATGGGTGTACTACCTTGCGGTGGCGCCGGAGCGCCAGGGCGAAGGTTGGGGTCGACGTCTGATGGCCGCAGCCGAGGACTGGTTGCGCGATCGAGGGGCGCCCAAGCTGCAACTGATGGTGCGAACCGGCAACTCTGCCGTCCTCGGCTTCTATGACTCCCTCGGGTACGGCGATCAACGCGTGACCGTGCTCGGTCGCTTTCTTGATCCCGCACTGGAGCAGCTGCGTGCCTCAGAGACGCCTGATGGCGGTCTCCGATCGGCCGCCTTTGCCGAGCTCACCGCGGCCCAGCTCTATGCGATCCTCCAACTGCGGAGCCGGATCTTCGTGGTGGAGCAGGAATGTGTCTTCCTGGACCTCGACGGACGCGACCAGGAGCCGAACACGATCCACTTCTGGTGGGAGGAGTCGGGCGAGACCATCGCAGCAGCGCGCGTGTTGGAGATCCAAGGTGGCCACAAGATCAGCCGCGTCGTCACAGCACCCGAGCATCGTGGTCGAGGTCTGGCCGACATGTTGATCGATGCCGCCCTCATTCGTTGGCCCACCGGTGATTTCGTCCTCGACGCGCAGGCACATCTGGTCGATCTCTATGCCCGCCACGGATTCGCCGCCGAGGGCGATCGTTTCGACGAGGACGGGATCTCGCACCAGACGATGCGGCTCACCCGTTGACCACCCGGAGCTGCCTTGACCCAACGAAGTACGTGCACCGAGCTCTTCAACTCGGCGGACAGGTGTTGCAGACTGACGTACATGAGCAACGACACTCCCACCACGAGACCGCCCTCGGTGTGGCCCACCTTTCAGGCCAGGGATGCCCCGGCGATGATCAAGTTCTTGGTCGAGGTGGTCGGATTCGTCCAGACCGCCCGCTACGACGAGGGTGACTTGGTCGCCCATGTGCAGCTGGACTGGCCAGAAGGTGGCGGCGTGATGTTCGGCAGCCACAAACCCAACCAGCCCTGGAATGTCGAGCCCGGGACGGCTGGCATCTACGTGGTCAGCAACCACGTCGACGAGGTGTACGAGCGGGTCCGGGCCAGCGGTGCACAGATCCTGCGTGAACCGGACGGTACCGACTATGGCTCCCGCGAGTTCGGCTTCGTCGACCCTGAGGGCAACAAGTGGTCGGTCGGCACCTATGCCGGGGAGCCCGCCCGGTCGTCGGAGCAGGCCTGATCGCCATTTGATCCCGATTTCTGGGCGGCGAAACCGCTCGCACAGGCTCGATCAGGGGAACTTTCGGGATCACATGGCGGCTGTGTACCGAGGGCCAGCCCACCAGAGCGGTGACCGAGCTGCTCGGTGTCCTGACCAGCGATGGGGCAACCTGCCGCTATCACGGGGATTTCGACTGGCACGGTCTCCGGATCGCCCAGGCGATCCGCACCAAGATCGCCTGGCTCCAGTGGCGCTATGGCTGCATTGACTACCGGGAGGCGGTCCGCGACGTCATTCGCTCAGCCGGGTGCGCCGACCAACCGCCGCTGCGCCTGATCGGCAGTCCTGCCCAAGCGCCGTGGGATCCAGACCTGGCGCTGGCCATGGCCGAAGAGGGACTGGCCGTGGAGGAGGCATTGGTCGAGTCGCTCGCGGCCGACGTCATGGCGTGCTGACGTAGGAGAAGAACTGAAGCAGGTGATGGAGCGGCTGGCCCGGTGGCCACGCATGGCTGAGATTGGCATGAGGCAGCAATGCCGCGCCCGGAGTGAAGCCGTGCTGACCGATGCCACTGTGGTGGTGATGAGCAACCCCCAGAACCAACACGTCGGAGTATGCTGTCACTGACAGCACTGACAGCACGCTGAAGGTTGGGCCGATGACCGACACCCTGCACTCACTGACAACTCGACAAGTACCCGACCGGGTCTACCGAGCCCTCCGCGAACGGGCTGCCCGCCACGGCCGATCCATGGAAGCCGAAGTCCGAGCCATCCTGAACGACGCAGTCGAACCCGACTTCGTGACCAGCTGGCTCCACGACACTGAAGACCTCCGCGGCGACGCCCTCGACATCACCCGACCCGCCACCACTCGCCAGGTCGACCTGTGATCATCGCGGACACCAACGTGGTCACTGAACCACTCCGCCTCCACCCCGAACCCGCCGTACTCGACTGGCTCGAACAACATGCCGCCGAGATCGCCATCACCGCGGTAACCGTCGGCGAACTCCGCTACGGCGCACTCCACCTCCCGCAAGGGGCGCGACAAGACCGACTCCTCACCGCAATCGAGACCATGGTCACCAACGCAGGCACCCGAGTGTTGCCCTACGACAGACATGCCGCAGACGTCTACGCCCAGTTCCGCGTCGCCAGAGAACGCACCGGCCGACCAGTGGCTGACGCAGACCTGATGATCGCCGCCATCTCACACACCCACCGCAGCCCGATCGCAACCCGCAACACTCGCGACTTCTCCCATCTCGGACTCGACATCATCAACCCATGGGCCCCAACCGAAAGCTAGAGCGAATCTCGTCTGCCGAAGCGTCCCGGCCTGCACCAGCGGATCCGACACTTCCTGCCCCGAGGTTCCGCGGCCCATGCCGGTCCCGATCACCGGTTGATCGGCGAAGTGCCAGACTGTGCCGTGATGATCACGACCATTGTGGTGCCCGGCCGCCACCATCTGCTGACCCAGTTCCAGGTGCAGTATCTGCGCGCGCTCGTCGAGGGGCGCGGAGTCGATGCCGACGGCGTCCTGATCGAGGTGGATGATCCGGTGATCGTGTGGGCGGTCACCAGTGCCAATCACAGTTCGACCCGGCGCAACCCGTTCCCGGCGCACCGGCGTGAGGCGGCCATCGAGATCCTTGCCCACGTGGAGAATCTGCGTTCCCTGGTGGTGCCGGTCAACGATGTCGCGCCGACCCAACGGTTCGCCGAGATCACCCTCAAAGCCATCGAACATGCCACCGCATCCAGGGTCCAACCAGATCCGACGAACACCGTCATTGCCACCTCCACGCCCGCCGTGGCAGAGATGTACGAGGCCTTGGGCTATCGGATTGCGCCGATGGAACGCGGCCATCCCGACCAGCCGACCACCCCATGGCAGTCACTCAACGCGCTGATGGCTGGCGAACCTGACTGGCGCCAGGGTGTCCATCCCGCCAGCCTGGACATCATCGACCGGTACGGACTGGCCGAGCATGCTGCGATGTTGGCCGCCGACCCGGTTGTCAGTGACGAAGGTGGCTTGACCGACACCCGTGACTATCGCAGCTACAGCAGAGCTTTCGAGGATGCCGCTGATCGTAAGTGGCAGCAGGCGCGGCCCTTCGTCGTACCGGGTCGGATCGTCGATGTCGGCTGCGCCACCGGCGCAATGTTGGAACGTGCCGCCCTCGAACCCACCCTCGCCGAGAGCGACCTGATCGGGATCGAAGTCGCCCCGCACCTGTACGACGAGTGCGAACACAAGCGTTCCCAGGGCGTCTTCGCCAACCCGAACACCTACTTCTACCGTCGCAACATCCTCGCCGGTGCGCTGTTCCCGGCCCGTACGATCGCGACCACGCTCACCTTCGCTCTGACCCATGAGATCTTCTCGTACGGTGAAGGTCGCGTCTCACTGGACCGATTCGTCGGCGAGATCGCCGACCAGACCGCTCCCGGTGGGGTGTGGATCAACTCCGACGTCTGCGGTCCCGACGATCCGGAGCGTCGGGTCCTGCTGCGCTTCGCCGATGGTGATGTCCGCACACCGGCCGTCGAGCTCACCGGCGGACCCGGTGACGCGGCAACCTTGGAAGCCCTTCCGTACGGGGCACGGGTCGCTCAATTCGCTCAGGACTTCACCGCACTCAGCGGTGCCGACTGGACCTACACCGTGGTCGACGAGCACACGATCGCGTTGAGCCTGCGCGATGCAATGGAGCTGATGGCCAAGATCCACTACACCGACTCCTGGCTCTCGGAACAGCACGAGCGTTTCTGCGCCCTCACCTGGGACAACTGGCGGGTCCTCGTCGAGAGCCACGGTCTCGAGGTCGACGACCGTTCCGGGAGTTGGCGCAACGACTGGCTGGTGGAGAACCGGTTCGCCCCCGTCGCCATGCTCCTCGATGAAGACGGTGAGCCGCTCCCGTGGCCGGACACCCATGTCCTGTTGGTGGCGCGCCGACCGTTGGTCGACTGACTGACTCAACTCAGCCTGGCTCCGGTCGGGTGATCGGCGGCTGCAGCTGTTGGACCGGACCGGGCCGGAAGAGCTGTGCCGGGCGGCCGCCAGCTGAGATTGACTCGCCGGTGGCCTCGACGAAGCCAGGCGTCTTGGTGACCTTGCGGTGGAAGTTGCGGACATCGAGTGTGGTCCCCCAGACCGCTTCGTAGACGCCACGCAGCTGGGCAATGGTGAAGGTTGGCGGGCAGAACGCCGTTGCCAGCGCTGAATACTCCAGGCGTCCCCGTGCCCGTTCGAGTCCGTCGGCGAGGATCTGCGCGTGGTCGAAGGCCAGAGCTGCCTCGTCCACCTCGGCCACCGGCCACCATCGCGCACCAGCGGCATCGCTGCCTGATCGAGGATCGCTCAGGTTCGGAGCCAGGGCGAGGAAGGCGATGCTGACGACCCGGCCCCGTGGGTCACGGCCCGGCTCGCCGTAGCTGCGGAGTTGTTCGAGGTGGACCCCGGTGCTCACTCCGGTCTCCTCGGCGAGCTCGCGGTGAGCCGCGGCTTCGAGTCCCTCGTCAGCCAGGACGAAGCCGCCGGGCAGGGCCCAACGTCCTCGGAACGGCTCGATCCCACGCTCGATGAGCAGCACACACAGCTTGTCCTCGCGGATGGTGAGCACGACGAGGTCGACCGCGACGGCGAATCCTTGCAACGACATGATCGCCACTCTATCCCATATTCGTCAGATTGACATTAACAACATGAGCAGTTATTGTCAGCCTGACAACAACAAGCAGGGAGAGATCATGGTCACCATCACCGCCGCGCCGTTCGTGAGGCATCTGAGCGCCGGTCCCACCTCGTACGTGCTGCACACGGGACGAGGCGTCGCCAAGCACGAAGGCACGGCTCAGGCGTTCTGGTTCCGTCCTCTCGATGCGGCCATCAGTGAGGTTCCGCTCGACGATCGCGAGATCCCGGTTCTGGTGACGCTCAGAACGACCGATCTGCAACAACTGACCGCCCCGGCGACCGTGACCTACCGGATCGCTGACGCCCGCCTCGCGGCCGCGCGGGTCGACTTCTCGGTGGACCTGCGCTCCGGCGGATGGTCCGAGGAGCCCCTTGAAGCGATCGCCGCCATGCTCCACGGTGCAACCACGGCGGCAGTCGCCAGCCAGCTCGCGGACATGACCCTCGACGCCGCCCTGCGCACTGATCTGACCGCCCTCGGTGCCGAGGTGGGCCTCCTGTTGGCCGCCGACCCTCGGGTGACCCAGCTCGGCATTGAGGTCGTCGGAGTCCGATTTGCCCTCCTCCGCCCCGACCCCGACGTGGAGCGAGCACTGCAAACTCCTGCCAGGGAGAGGATTCAGGAGGATGCCGACAAGGCCACTTTCTCGCGCCGTGCCCTCGCGGTCGAGCGCGAGGCCGCCATCGGTGAGAACGAACTGGCCAACCAGATCGAGCTCGCTCGCCGTCACGAAGAACTCATTGCCCGCAAGGGAACGAATGCTCGTCGGCAGGCCGAGGAAGCGGCCGCCGCCGAAGCGATTGCCACCCAGTCCTCTGCGGCCAGGGTGCGGCTCGAAGCTGAGGCGAGGGCCGATGCAGCCAGGGTCACCGGCGAAGCAGAAGCCGCCGCCGAACGGGCCAAGCTCGACGCCCACCGTGACATTCCCCAGGAGGTACTGATGGCGTTGGCATTGACCAAGCTGGCCGAGAACCTGCCCGCGATCGATCGGTTGACCATCACTCCGGACATGCTCTCCGAGATCGCCGGATCCTTGCTGCACAGGGACAGTTGAGATGGCGACACCAAGGATGGTCATCGTGCGGCGCGCGACCGAGCGCGATGAGTTGATCGCTCGGCACGGCACGCGTGGTCAGGCAGAGTTCTTCCTGGCCACTCGCGACCAGTCGTTCCGGCCGGTCGAAGAACGCCACCACCGTACGGTCGCAGCCCTCGAGATTGTGCGGTCCGTCATCCCCGATGACTGGCGCCGGGCCGAGGTCGAGCGGGCAGACCTGTCCCGTTTCGTCTTCGAACCGACTGACCTCGTCGTGGTCGTCGGGCAGGACGGGTTGGTCGCCAATGTGGCCAAGTATCTCAACGGGCAACTCGTCATCGGTGTCGATCCGCTACCCGGGGCCGGAGTTGGAGTCCTCGTCCCGCACCGGGCCGACGATGTGGCTGGTCTGCTCGGGCGGGTTGCTGCCGGGCGGGCCGTCATCGACGAACGCACCATGGTTGAGGTGTCCACCGATGACGGGCAGATCCTGACCGCTCTGAACGAGGTCTTCATCGGTCAGGTCGGCCATCAGTCAGCCCGCTACGAGCTCACCGTCGACACGACGACAGAACGCCAGTCGTCGTCGGGCGTGATCGTGAGCACCGGCACCGGCGCCACCGGTTGGTGCGCGTCGCTCGCGCGGATCCAGGCACAGCACCTCGCACTGCCCGCTCCAACAGACCCGACTCTTGCCTGGTTCGTCCGGGAGGCATGGCCGTCGCCATCCACCGGGGCTGACCTGATCGTCGGTCTCCTCGACCGTCAGGCGCTCCACATCCGAGTCGAGTCAGACTCGTTGGTGGCCTTCGGAGACGGCATCGAAACCGACCGGCTCACCCTCTCCTGGGGGCAGCAGGTGGAGGTCCGACGAGCAACAAAGGTGTTGCGGACCGTACGGTGAAACAATGGGGCGGTGGGCAGCGCTTCGGAAGAACTCAACCTCCGCCTGCTCCGCGTCCGCGACCTGATGGACCGGGACTCGGCCCAGCCGCTCGATGTCCCCGCGCTGGCATCGGTGATCCACCTCTCGCCGGCCCACTTCAGCCGGAGTTTCCGGGCCGCGTTCGGTGAGACGCCGCACCGTTATCTGCAGCGTCGCCGAGTCGAGCGGGCCATGGTGTTGCTCCGTTCAACCGACCGACCGGTCACCGAGATCGCCTTCGAGGTGGGGTTCGCGAGCCTCGGCACCTTCAGCCGTACGTTCAGCGCAATCATGGGCGAGACGCCGACCCAACACCGCAGTCGGGGGCCGTTGCCCGCCGTACCGTCGTGTTTTGCCATGCGGTGGTCGCGTCCGGCCAGTCATGACGACGCCGCTCGGGATTGAGCAGTTTTGGAGAAGCGGGGCCGGGCTGTCGGCACTAGCGTGGACGCCATGATCACAAACCTGACCATCTCCCAGATCTACGTCCTCGACCAGGATGAGGCCTTCGACTTCTACGTCAACACCCTCGGCCTCGAGCCGTCGGCCGACGTGAACTTCGGCCCGATGCGGTGGCTGACGGTCCGCGTGCCCGGCACCGACCGCGAGATCCTGCTCGAGAAGCCTGGCCCGCCCGGCAATGACCCGGCCACGGCCGAAACCATCCGCGAGATGGTGACCAAGGGAGCCTCCGGCGGCACCCTCTTCTTCAACACCGACGACGCGGCGGCCACTCACGCTGCCCTGAAGGCCAAGGGTGTCGAGCTTCCCGAGGAGCCGACCGATCAGCCGTACGGGATCGACTTCGGCTTCCGTGACCCGTTCGGCAACCACATCCGGATCGCGCAGCTGCATGCTGCGGACTGACCGGACATCATGACAGCATGAGCAGTGCGGTCGCCAAGAGGTCGACGACGTACAGACCGCCCGCGGTCCAGGCGACGATCGTCAAGGTTGTTGGCTTGAGCCGATCGGCGATCCGTTCAACCCTGGGACGGATCCCGAACTGCAACAGCAGCCCCATCAACCCGAACAGGAGATAGGACCGGGCGCAGACGTACCCGCCGATGTTGCCCCAGTTCCAGATCTCGGTGTTGTAGTCCCACAGGCGTACTCCGTGGAACGTCCAGAGGTAGTATCCGACGACCAACTCGAGCACACCCGTGGTGATGGTCGAGATCAGGAACACCAGGATCGGATTGCTTCGGACCTTGTGAGTGATCGCAAGGATGAGCAATGCGCCGACGCCATAGATCGTCACCCACGGTCCCAGGGTCGTCCCGCGCTTGCTCCAGAAGCCGTCGTTGATCCGGTAGAACAGTTCCTCGTAGAGGAAACCGACCACCCCGCCGATCATGAAAATGATGATCAGCACCTGGATGCGGTGTCGCAGGGTGGGCGCTTGCTGGACGGGCGTCGGGCTCGCGGGCATGTGACCTCCTCGTCAGGTCGGCGTCCGGACACTCTAGCGAGTGGCCGCGCCGGTCACAGGAGGCGCAGCTCCTGGGCTCGACGTGATTCGGGGGTCTGCAGACCGGCACTGCGGAAGTCCGGCATGGTGATCGGGCGCCCGTCGTTCATGATCGACAGTTCCGACAACAGTCCGACTGCGGTCCACTCGCAGGCATCGTGCACGTCAATCGCCGGTGACTGCCCCGTACGGATGGCTCGGACGAAGTCCTGGGCAATGAGGGTGTCGCTGCCCCAGTGCTCGTCGGCAGCGCCGCCAGCCAGAATCTCCCGCAGCTCGGGCGATGCCTGGTCGGCGAAATCGAGCAGTGGCCGCCACTCGGCCTGCTCGACGTCGTCACCCGGAGAGTGGAAGTAGACCTTGTGGGTGTCGCCGAGCCCTCGCGGCGCCTCGAAAGCACCTCCGGTGCCCTGGAGCGCGTAGTAGACGGTGTGGGGCCGGTGGGAAAGACAGTCGGTACGCAATCGGATCATGGCTCCGCTGGCCAGTTTCACAATGGTCTCCGAGGAGTCCTCCTGACGCAGCTCGGGCGCAGTGTGCCACCCCGTGCCGAATGACGAAACCGACACGATCGGATCCGGTGGGGCATCGGCGCCGTGCCGCGCCATGCGACCGGCCCGGAGCCATTGCATCACCGGCCCGAGACTGTGGGTGGGATAGAAGTTGCCACGCTTGCCGAGCTGCCAGTAGGCGCGCCAACTCGTGGTGGCGATCGCCTGTTCGTCAATGGCGGTCTCGTCGGTTGCGCGGCGGTTGTAGCCATGGGCAAGGTGACGGATTGAGTGGAGGTACTCACCTTCGCCGAGATAGAGCTCACCGAAACGCCCTTGGGCAGCAAGTTCGGTGACCAGTTGGACTTCCGGGATGTAGCAGTAGTTCTCCGCCATCATGTACGTGCGGTCGGACTTCGCGACGGCCTCGGTCAACCACCACAGCTCATCCATGGTGACACCGGCAGTCACCTCGCACAGCACATGCTTGTCGGCCTCGAGGGCCTGGATCGTCTGCTGCACATGGAACTGCATGGGCGTCGCGATGACGACGGCATCGATGTCAGAGGCGAGCAGATCCTCGTACACCCGGAAGGTCTGTTCGATGCCCAGGGCGGCGGAACGTTCAGCGAGGACACCGGCGTGCAGGTCGCACAGCGCTGTCACTTCGACCCCCTCGACCGACCGCAGACCATTGATCGTGCTGAGGCCGCGGGCGCCGGCAATGCCAACACGCAGTGGGTGCTTGGTCACAGCCACAGTTGTACCCGCCCGGTGCCACCGTGGCAATCGCTGATCGGTCACAATGGACCACATGGCAACACATGGGGCGACGAACCACGACTGGGAACTGCTCACTGTTGCGCCCTGGCGGCCGCGGGACTCCCAGGGTGAGCTGGTCCATGACGGTCGGATGTGGATCCTGGGCGGCTGGCATGCCGCAGATCAGCCGAACGGGCGCGATGTGTGGAGCTCGGCTGACGGTCGGCAGTGGGACTGCATGACCAATCAAGCGCCATGGGAGTTCAGCGACCTCCCGGTGTCCGTCTCGCATGCCGGAAGGATCTGGATGATGGGCGGCCGTCGGCTGCCGGGCGCCGAGAACACCAACCAGGTCTGGGCTTCTGAGGATGGACGCGACTGGCAGCTCGTGTCCGCTGCGGCAGGGTGGTCACCGCGGGTGGGTGCGGCACATGCGGTCTTTGCCGGCCGGATCTGGGTGCTCGGTGGCACCGAGAACTTCTACGACGACAGCGAGGCCAACCTTCGCCATGACGTCTGGTCCTCGGTTGACGGCATCACCTGGGATTGTGTGTCGCAGCACGCACCGTGGGCACCGAGAGCGCATGCGGCAGCGGTCGTGTTCGACGACCGGTTGTGGTTGCTCGGCGGCGGACAGGTCGCACCGCGTGCCGCCCACCAGGACGTCTGGAGCACCGTTGACGGTGTCTCGTGGCAGCGGCACGCCGATGCGACGTGGGCGCCGCGGATGTGGCACGGCGCCGCTGTCCACCAGAACAGGATCTGGGTCACCGGTGGACATTCCCAAGCACAGGGGAACTTCGGCGACACCTGGACGAGTGAGGACGGCGAGCATTGGGCCCAGGTCGAAACCGCCCACCACTGGTCCCCTCGCCACGAACACTCCTTGCTTGCTCACGACGGCGCGTTGTGGGCATTGGGCGGGTACGCCGACGAACTGACCAGCGAAGTGTGGCGCCTGGCCGGCGACGCACCGGAGTGAGACCGTGCGCCTCGAGACCGAGCGGTTGCGACTGCGGTGGTGGCAGGAGTCCGAGGCACACATCCAACGTCAACTGTGGACCGAGCGCGACCCTCGCGTGCCAGCTCATCGGCGGATTGATGCTGACGGACGTCCCACTCTCGCCGACCTCACCAGATGGATCCGCACTGCTGAACGGGCGTACGGCTTCGGCCTCCCCGCGGTCGAAGTGGTCACCACCGGGCAGGTCATCGGGTACTGCGGCCTGGTGGTCAACGCAAAAGTGCCCGAGGGGGAGCCGGAGCTGGCGTACGAGCTGCTCACCGCGTCCTGGGGCAACGGGTATGCCACCGAGGCTGCCCGCGCTGTTGTCGCTTGGGCCCACGCCAGTGGGCATCACAGGATCTGGGCCACCGTACGGGAGTGGAACACCGCTTCACGGCGTGTGCTGGCCAAGCTCGGCTTCACCGAGACCGGTCAAGTTGATCCCGATCCGATCCACGGGGACTCCTTGTACACCGGCAAAGTGAGTAGTTGACTCAGGCAGTCAAGGTAGCCAGTGGAACCACATGCACGCCTGAGCGAAGCGTGTATCCGTGCTCGGCGCCGGTGACGACAGCGAGGAAGCGGGGCTGACCCATCCGTTCCAGATCAATCCGGCCGTCACGCAGCCTGAGCAGATTGGCTTCGGCATTAGGGATCTGACGCGAGCCGAGCTTGACCTCGATAGCCGCCCAAGAGCCGTCGGCGAACTCCAGAACCGCATCAGCCTCAAGACCGGTGTTGTCACGGTAGTGGTACAGGTGACCGTTGCTTCCACCGAGATACGCCTCGAGATCTCGGATCACCATGGACTCGAACACCTGCCCGAAGTACTCGGGATCACCGGCAAGTCGCTGTGGTGTCAGGCTGAGCGCGGCGCAGGCCAGTGAGGGATCGGTGAGGTGGATCCGGGGTGAACTCCGTAGTCGAGTTCGGGAGCGGAGGCTGGCGCTCCACGCTGGCTGCTCGTCGAAGACGAAAACACTTCCCAAAGCATCCAGATAACTGCGGACAGTGTTGCGATCGATTGCGCTGCCGTCAGCCGCCACGTCCGCCGCGAGCTTCGCCGCGCCTGCTTCGGTGGCGATGTTGCGTGCGATGCTGCCGAGCAGCCGACGCACTCGTACCGGATCGTGTCGCGTGCCAGTTGCCAGTGGCAGGTCCGTCGAGGCAATGTCGCTGCAGTAGGAAGCGTTGAACTCGATCCCATCCGCCGTGGACCCATCCAGCAATGCTGGCCATCCACCACGTACCGCTTCGACCGCCAGCTCGCGGTAGCTGAGTGGACTCCTGACTCCCGTGAGGGGCTCGCCATGGGCGAGCTCACGAAGTGACACCTGTGAGGACGACCGGTCGCCCTCCCCGAGCGACATCGGCCTCATTCGAACCCGGCCGAACCGCCCTGCTCCGGAGTGTCGCCGTACGTCGTCCGGCGGGGTTGCCGATCCAGACAGAATGAACTGACCAGGCGTCTGCCGGGCGTCGATCTCGTGCCGGATCACGTTCCACAGCGATGGCGCGAGTTGCCACTCATCAACGAGGCGCGGTGTGTCGCCAGTCAAAAGCCCAGCTGGATCGAGCTCCGCCAGATCCACCATTGCCCCAGACTCATCGAGGCGCACCGAGCTGTTGGTGAACTGTAGGCCCGTCGACGTCTTGCCGCAGGCCCGGGGTCCTTCCAGGACCACGCCTCCCATCGCAGACAGCAGTCGCTCGACTCGATCGTCGACCGCGCGCTCCCGATAGACCATGGCAACACCGTACAGCACTTTGCAATATCTTTGTTCAGCAGTTTGCAACAAATCCGTACAGCATTTCGCAGGAGCTCGGTTGAGCAGATTGCAGTTCTTCAGGTCGGCATCCAGCAGCTGCATCATGCGAGGACTGAGGTCAGCACAGGCGGCGGTGGGCCAGCACCGCCCCGGGGGCAGGCTGGCCAGCATCTGGATGCGCTGCCCCGCATTGGGGTGTGCTCGCCTGGCCGAGTGGCCACGGCGGGCTGAGCGATGCTCCTCACGCAGGCGGCGCTGGGGGTGGGCCGACCCGTTCAGCGCACAGGTCGACGCCAGTTGGTGAACCACCGCAGCAGGTACTCGGCCGGGCCGTACCGGTGCTTCTTCAGCCACCAGGTGCTCACGGCAACCTGGCCGGCAAAGATGACGACGGCGAGTCCGAGCAGCACCGGTGGTGACACCCGGCCGGCGAGGCCGAGGCCGACCCCGGTGAACAGGAGGATGCCGACCGCCGACTGTGCCAGGTAGTTGGTCAGTGCGATGCGTCCGACCGGCGCCAGGGCCGTACGGACCCACGCTGCGCCCGGACGGTGCATGAGTTGGACCAGCGTCGCCACGAAGGCGGCCGTCAGGAATGGGGCGGTCACCACGCTCACTGTCGTGGCCCAGGTGCTCCCATCGGCACCCATCGCTGCATAGGCGGCGCCGCCGGCCAGGCCCACCGGGTAGCCGATCCACTGCGTCCGCCGCAGGAGGGTCCCGCGGTCACCGAGGTCGGAGAACAGGCGCCTCCGCGCGGCGACCATGCCCAGCAGGAACATCGCCAACGCTGTCGGCCCCTGGAGGGAGACGGCCTGGAGCACGAGCAGGTCGAGCCCGCTGACGTTGTGGCCGATGATGTCGGCCGGTGATCCGAGCATGGCCTGGGTCTGGGCTGTGGCCGTGGCGAGCGCTTCGTCGTACCCAGGCATGAATGCTGAGCGGTCGAGGAACAGGGCACTGCCCACGAGGGAGGCCGTCACCACCGCGTAGATCACCGCGACCGTGCGCAGTGCGGTCGTGTCACGTACCCGATGCATGGCGAGCAGGATGAGGCACACCACCGCGTACGTGGTCAGCACGTCACCTCCGTACAGCAGGACGATGTGTCCCACGCCGAGCACGAACAGTCCGACCGATCGGCGCAGCATCCGTGGCACGAAGGCGGTGCCGGCGCGTTCGGCGGAGTCCATCTGCAGCACGAAGCTGTAGCCGAACAGGAAGGAGAAGAGCAGGTAGAACTTCATCGAGAACAGCGCCGACACGATGAAGCGGGCGATGTCGTCGAGCGGGGAGGTGAACGAGGGGTTGGCCACCAGATTGCCGGGGTGGGCCGATGCCATGAACGTGATGTTCACGACGAAGATCCCCAGGAGGGCGAACCCGCGGACAGCGTCCACGTCGTGCACCCGCCCGGTCGTCACAGGCTTGGTTGCGGTTGCGTGGTCAGTCATGCGGGAGACAATAGCACATAAACTATATGCCATAAAGTTTGTACGAGAGAGGTCTCAGGGCTGCCGTAGGATCGAGGCATGAATGACGTGGCCGTGCCTGACTTCTTCCGGCGGCTGTGGCGGCTGCCGGCCGCGCAGCACCGACTGGGGCGCAAGTCCACCCTGGATGTCGATGCGGTGGTCAGCACGGCCGTCCGGCTCGCCGACGAGGGCGGCCTGGAGGCGGCAACGCTGCCCAAGGTGGCGGAGGAGTTGGGCGTGACGGCCATGTCGCTGTACCGCCCTGTCGGGTCCAAGCACGAGATGCTCCAGCTCATGATGGACGCGGCGAGCGAGCCGTGTCCGCCCACACCGAGCGAGGCCCCTGGATGGCGTGCCGGGCTGCGGCGATGGGCAACCGACCTGTGGTCCCTCTACCGGGTTCGACCGTGGATCCCTCGGGTCCCGATCCACCGTGCGCCATCGGGTCCCCATCAGATCGCCTGGCTCGAGCGGGGCTTCGAGCAGCTGGCGGCCACTTCACTCGGCTGGAACGACAAGCTCGCCGCGCTCACCCTGCTGAGCGGTTTCGTGCGTCAGTCCGCTCTGCTCCAGCAAGAGTTGGAGGCGGGGCGCGATCCTGGCCAGATCCAGTCCGAGAGTGAGCGGGCATACGGGGAGACGTTGCATCACCTGGTGGATCCGAAGAGGTTTCCCCACACCGCGGCCATGCTCGCCTCCCAGGTGCTCGCCGCCGAGACGGCCGACCTCGACGGACGTGATCGCGACTTCGTCGCCGGTCTGGAGATCATCCTGGGGGGACTGGCTGCCCGGGTGGATCAGGACACCTGACTGTGGTGCCGGCCATCGCCATCGGTGATCGTCCACAATGAACTCCATGACTGCCGATGTGGTGACGAGTCACGACTGGGAGCTGCTCACTGTGGCGCCCTGGCGGCCGCGGGACTCCCAGGGTGAGCTGGTCCATGACGGTTCACTGTGAGCGCTGGGCGGCTACGCCGACGAACTGACCAGCGAAGTCTGGCGTCTGGCCAGTGGCTGGGACGGCGGTGTTCAGTAGGCGACGCCGATGTGTTCGCCGCGGTGAGCCGGGTGCTCGATCTCGTCGATGATCGCCACGGCCAGGTCGGCGCCGGAGATCTCGGACCTGCCGTCTGCGTCGTACAGCGCGATCTCGCCACCAACCCGGTGGTGACCGGTGCGCGACCCCGGGGCCCACGACCCGTACCCGCTGGCCGGGCTGACGAAGGTCCAGTCGAGTGCGGCCGGGGCAGAGGTCTGGAGCCATTCCCGTACCGAATCCATCTCGAGCAGCTCCGGGGCGAACTGCGCGTCGAGGTCACCCTCGACGAACCGTGGCTCACCCGGTGCCGGTCGCAATGAGCTGAATCCACCGACGACCAGGAGTCGGGCGCCGTGCTCGACCGCCGCGGTGGCGAGGGCCTGGTAGGTCGCCAGCAGGGTTCCTTGGCTGTCACCGCGCGGGGACAGGGTGGCGATCACTGCGTCGGAGCCGGGCACCAGGTCGGCCCCATCGGTCCCGGTGCCCTGGACATAGCGTGCGCCGACGACCGGCTCGCGCGGTGGGTTGCGACTGAACGCCGTGACCTGATGATCACGCCGTACGGCTTCGCTGACGAGATTGCGGCCGGTGTATCCGGTGCCGCCGATGACGGTGATGGTGCTCATTTCCACTCCAGTGCTGGTGCAACGTGAGTCAGGATCGACTCGATGACATGGGCGTTGTAGTCGACGCCCAACAGGTTCGGCACGGTCAGCAGCAGCGTGTCCGCGGCGGCAATCGCCTCGTCCTCCCCGAGCTGCTCGACCAGCTCATCCGGTTCGGCGGCATAGGAGCGACCGAAGATCGCGCGCATGTTGTCGATGGTGCCGACCTGGTCGCTGCCCTCACGATTCAGGCCGAAGTAGGCCCGGTCGAGTTCATTGGTGATGGCGAAGATCGACCGGCTCACCGAGACCCGCGGCTCCCGCTCCCAACCGGCCTCGGCCCACGCGTCGCGGAAGGCCTGGATCTGTTCAGCCTGTTGGACGTGGAAGGGTTTGCCGCTCTCGTCCTGCTTCAGGGTGGAACTCATCAG